>NZ_JAACFX010000004.1:0-672672 GCF_029237275.1 Pseudomonas sp. 3MA1
TCGTTAGCGGGAGGCGAATTCTACAGCGTTACACGCTGCTGTCAACACCTCTTTTCAACCGCTTTCGACCGAGACGATCGAATCGTTAACAAGGCGACCACACACTGCCTTATCAACTGCTTCTGGCTTCGATGAACTGAAGCGTAACCGCTGCCGAAAACTTAGTAACTCGTTGAATCTCAAGGAGTTTTCCGTTTCGACTGCGCCGGAAGTGGGGCGAATTATAGAGACATATAATTCGCCGTCAACACCTATTTTCATAAATCTGTCATGTCGGTCAGAAAGCCCATAAAAGCAAAGGCCGGCCCATCAGGGCCGGCCTTTGTTGCCTCACTACTTACAAGCTAGGGAAAGCGAACTGCGACGCTTCATGACTGGCGCGCTGCGGCCAGCGCTGAGTAATGGCCTTGCGACGCGTGTAAAAACGCACGCCATCAGGACCATAAGCATGCAGGTCACCAAACAGCGAACGCTTCCAGCCGCCGAAGCTGTGATAGGCCACCGGCACCGGCAGCGGCACGTTGACGCCCACCATGCCCACTTCGATCTCGTCGCAGAACAGACGCGCCGCTTCACCGTCACGGGTAAAGATGCAGGTGCCGTTGCCGTACTCATGATCGTTGATCAGTTGCATGGCCTCTTCCAGGCTGTTGACCCGGACGATGCACAGCACCGGCCCAAAGATCTCTTCCTTATAGATGCGCATCTCTGGAGTGACACGGTCGAACAGACAGCCACCGAGGAAGAAGCCCTCTTCGTGACCGGCCACGCTCAGGCCACGACCGTCCACCACCAGTTGCGCGCCCGCAGCAACACCGTCTTCGACATAGCCACTGACCTTGTCACGCGCCTGCGCGGTAACCAGCGGCCCCATGTCCAGGCCGCAGGAAGTGCCGGCACCAATCTTCAGCGCCTTGATCTGTGGCACCAGCTTGGCAACCAGGGCGTCAGCGACCTGGTCACCCACACACACGGCCACCGAGATCGCCATGCAACGCTCGCCACAGGAACCGTAGGCGGCGCCCATCAGAGCACTGACGGCGTTATCCAGATCGGCATCGGGCATCAGTACCGCGTGGTTCTTCGCCCCGCCCAGTGCCTGGACGCGTTTGCCGCGCTTGGTGCCTTCGGCATAGATGTACTCGGCAATCGGCGTCGACCCGACAAAACTCAGCGCCTTGACTTCCGGCGCCTCGATCAGCGCATCCACTGCAGCCTTGTCACCGTGCACCACGTTCAACACGCCCTTGGGCAGACCGGCTTCATGCAGCAGCTCGGCGATCAACAGGGTGGAACTTGGATCGCGCTCGGACGGCTTGAGGATAAAGCAGTTACCGCAAACGATCGCCAGCGGGTACATCCACAGCGGAACCATGGCCGGGAAGTTGAACGGGGTGATACCCGCCACCACGCCCAGCGGTTGAAAGTCCGACCAGGCATCGATGTTCGGCCCCACGTTACGGCTGTACTCGCCTTTGAGGACTTCCGGCGCGGCACAGGCATATTCGACGTTCTCGATACCGCGCTTCAATTCACCAGCCGCGTCCTCCAGCGTCTTGCCGTGCTCTTCACTGATCAGTTGGGCAATGCGTGCCTCGTTCTGCTCCAACAGTTGCTTGAAGCGGAACATCACCTGGGCGCGCTTGGCCGGTGGCGTATTGCGCCAGGCCGGGAAGGCGGACTTGGCAGAGTCGATGGCTTGCTGGATGGTTTCACGGCTGGCCAACGGCACTTTATGAATCGCCTTGCCAGTGGACGGATTGAACACGTCGCTGCTACGGCCGTTGTCGCTGACCAGTTCGCCGTGGATCAGGTGTTGAATCAAACTCATGCGGGGACTCCTGAAAAAGGGGAAGGCGCAGGCACGAAACGCTTCATGCCTGCTTCTATATAAGAAGGGTCGAATCAGTCGAGCTTGTTCAGCACTTCGCCGACCGCATCGAACAGACGATCAAGGTCTTGCGGCTTGCTGTTGAAGGTTGGGCCGAACTGCAGGGTGTCGCCGCCGAAGCGCACATAGAAACCGGCTTTCCACAAAGCCATTCCGGCCTCGAACGGACGCACAATGGCGTCGCCGTCACGCGGGGCAATCTGGATCGCGCCGGCCAGACCGTAGTTACGGATATCGATCACGTTCTTCGCGCCCTTGATGCCGTGCAGCGCATTCTCGAAGTGCGGAGCCACTTCAGCCACGCTCTGCACCAGGTTTTCCTTCTGCAGCAGATCCAGTGCCGCCAGGCCCGCCGCACAAGCCACCGGGTGCGCCGAGTAGGTGTAGCCGTGAGGGAATTCCACCGCGTACTCGGGAGTCGCCTGATTCATGAAGGTCTGATAGATCTCGGAGCTGGCAATCACCGCGCCCATCGGAATGGCGCCGTTGGTGACCTGCTTGGCTACGCACATCAGGTCCGGAGTCACGCCGAAGCTGTCGGCACCGAACATCGAACCGGTACGGCCAAAGCCGGTGATCACTTCGTCGAACACCAGCAGGATATTGTGCTGGTCGCAGATTTCCCGCAGACGCTTGAGGTAGCCCTGTGGAGGCACCAGCACGCCCGCGGAACCGGCCATCGGCTCGACGAAGACCGCGGCAATGTTGGACGCGTCGTGCAATTCGATCAGTTTCAGCAGTTCGTCGGCCAGGGCGATACCGCCCTGCTCCGGCATGCCCCGGGAAAACGCGTTACTGGCCAACAGGGTGTGCGGCAGATGGTCGACATCCATCATCGCCTGACCGAACAGCTTACGGTTGCCGTTGACCCCGCCCAGGCTGGTGCCAGCGATGTTCACCCCGTGGTAGCCACGGGCACGGCCGATCATCTTGGTCTTGGTCGCCTGGCCTTTCAGGCGCCAGTAGGCACGCACCATCTTCACCGCGGTATCAGCGCACTCGGAGCCGGAATCGGTGAAAAACACGTGGTTCAGGTTGCCCGGAGTCAGGTCAGTGATCTTCTCCGCCAACTTGAACGACAGCGGATGGCCGAACTGGAAGCCTGGCGAGTAATCCAGGGTGCCCAGCTGCTTGGATACCGCTTCCTGAATCTCCTTGCGCGAGTGACCAGCGCCGCAGGTCCACAGACCAGACAGCGAGTCATAGACCTTGCGGCCCTTGTCATCCACCAGCCAGCTGCCTTCGGCGCCGACGATCAGGCGCGGGTCGCGTTGGAAGTTGCGGTTGGCGGTGTAGGGCATCCAGTGAGCGTCAAGCTTGAGCTGACTGGCCAGGGACTGAGGAGCGGTTTCCGGCATGTTCATGAGCAAAACCTCGCAAGGCAATGAAGCGGCGTAGGAACAAAAGCGTTGTTGCGACTAAGTTGCCACGGCTATAAAGTCGGTGAAATCCAACTTTAATAACCTTCAGTCTGGCCCCCACTAAACTATGAGCAGCCGTCGAGCCGACCCGCTGGCACAAGTCAGCGACTTTGATATCCGCCTGCTACGGATCTTTCGCAGCGTGGTGGAATGCGGCGGCTTCTCGGCCGCGGAAACCGTACTCGGCATCGGCCGCTCGGCCATCAGCCAACAGATGAGCGACCTGGAGCAGCGCGTCGGCCTGCGCTTGTGCCAACGCGGACGCGCCGGTTTTTCCCTGACCGAAGAAGGCCGCGAGGTCTATCAGTCGACCCTGCAACTGCTCAGCGCCCTGGAAAGCTTTCGCACCGAGGTCAACGGCCTGCACCACCATCTGCGGGGCGAATTGATCATCGGTCTCACCGACAACCTGGTGACCCTGCCCCACATGCGCATCACCCACGCCCTGGCGCAATTGAAGGAGCGCGGGCCGGATGTGCAGATCCAGATCCGCATGATCGCCCCCAGCGAAGTCGAGCAAGGGGTACTCGACGGCCGCCTGCACGTCGGCGTCGTGCCCCAGGCCAGCGCCCTGTCCGGACTGGAGTATCAACCGCTGTATGACGAGCGCTCGTTGCTGTACTGCGCGGTGGGCCACCCGCTGTTCTATGTCGACGACAAGCAACTGGACGATCAGCGTCTCAACGACCAGGACGCCATCGCCCCGACCTTCCGCCTGCCAGCGGAGATCCAGGCCCAGTATCAGGCGCTGAACTGCACCGCCAGCGCCTCCGACCGCGAAGGCATGGCCTTCCTGATCCTCACCGGACGCTACATCGGCTACCTGCCCGACCACTACGCCGCGCTCTGGGTGCAACAGGGCCGCTTGCGCGCCCTCAAGCCCAAGTCGCGCTTCTATGACCTGAGCCTGTCTTCGGTCACGCGCAAGGGGCGGCGCCCCCACTTGGTGCTGGAGAGCTTTCTGGAGAGCCTGGCGGCGACCCGCTGAACAGCCGTCAGGCCCTGGCAAAGCCCCGAGTTAAAAGGCCCGGAGCAATATTCGCGAGAATAAACTGATCACTTGGACAGCTTTTTGCACAGGCCAGGGTATCCAGAACCCTCAGCCCGAGTTCCCTGCCATGTCGTCCGCCCCTTCGCGCCCCACTGAACTGATCTACGGCCTCAACGACCGCCCGCGTCCCCTGGCCGCGCTGCTGGCCGCCCTGCAGCATGTGCTGGCCAGTTTTGTCGGCATCATTACCCCGCCACTGATCATCGGCTCGGCCCTGGGCCTGTCGAACCACCTGCCCTACCTGATCAGCATGGCGCTGATGGTGTCCGGGGTCGGCACCTTTATCCAGGCGCGTCGCCCCTGGGGCATCGGCGCCGGGATGATCTGCCTGCAAGGCACCAGTTTCGCCTTCCTGGGGGCGGTGTTGGCGGCGGGGTTCCTGGTCAAGCAAAGGGGCGGCAGCCCGGAAGACATCCTGGCGATGATCTTCGGTGTGTGCTTCTTCGGCGCCCTGGTGCAGATCGTCCTCAGCCGCTTTATCGGGCAACTGCGCAGAGTCATCACCCCGCTGGTCACCGGCATCGTCATCACCCTGATCGGCATCAGCCTGATCAAGGTCGGCATCACCGATCTGGGAGGCGGCTTCAATGCGCCGGACTTCGGCGCCCCGGGCAATCTCGGCCTGGGCCTGCTGGTGCTGCTGAGCATCATTGTGCTCAACCGCAGTGACACCCCGTGGATCCGCCTCAGCGCCATCATCATCGGCCTGGCCCTGGGCAGCCTGGTGGCCTGGCTCAGCGGCAAGCTGGTGCCCCAGCCCCTGCCCGACCTGCCGTTGATCAGCCTGCCGCAACCCTTCAAGTACGGTTTCAGTTTCGACTGGAGCGCCTTTGTCCCCGTGGCCCTGATCTACCTGATCAGCACCCTGGAAACCGTCGGCGACCTTACCGCCAACTGCATGCTGGCGCGCCAGCCTATCAGCGGCCCTTCCTATATAAGCCGGCTCAAGGGCGGGGTCCTGGGGGACGGCGTCAGTTGCCTGATCGCCGCCAGCTTCAGCGCCTTTCCCAACACCACCTTCGCCCAGAACAACGAGGTGATTCAGCTGACCGGCGTGGCCAGCCGCTTCGTCGGCCTGTACATCGGCCTGATCCTGTTTTGCCTGGGCCTGTTCCCCCTGATCGGCGCATTGCTGCAACAGATCCCCAAACCGGTGCTCGGTGGCGCGACCCTGGTGATGTTCGGCAGTGTCGCCGCCGCCGGGGTGCGCATTCTCGCCCAGGCGCCCCTGGACCGGCGCAGCATGCTGATCATCGCCACCTCCTTCGGCGTCGGCCTGGGCATCGCCGCACAACCTAACCTGCTGCACCAGTTGCCCCAGGTGGTGCAGACCCTGTTCGACTCGGCGATCACCAGCGGCGGCCTCACCGCCCTGCTCATGTGCCTGCTGCTGCCGGAGGGCAAAAGCCTGCCGAACGACATAAATCCGGCGCCGGAAAAACCCGGCCTGGAGGCCCACTGAAGCTTTTGTCGCGCCAAGGCTTGTCTGATCCACGTGGGTGCGCTATCAACGCACAGGTTGCACCCACAGACTGGCTCGGAAACCCCCATGACCTTTGAAGTCCCCGCCCACAGCACTCCTCACCCAGGCAAACCCGCCAGCCGCATTCGGCAGAAGAATGAAGAGGCCATCATCCAGGCCGCCGAGGACGAGTTCGCCCGTCACGGCTTCAAAGGCACCAGCATGAACACCATCGCGCAGAACGCCGGGCTGCCCAAGGCCAACCTGCACTACTACTTCACCAACAAGCTGGGGCTGTATATCGCGGTGCTGAGCAACATCCTCGAACTCTGGGACAGCACCTTCAACACCCTCACCGCCGAGGACGACCCGGCCGAGGCCCTGACCCGCTACATTCGCGCCAAGATGGAGTTTTCCCGTCGCCAGCCCCAGGCCTCGCGGATCTTCGCCATGGAGATCATCAGCGGCGGCGAATGCCTCAGCGAATACTTCAGCCAGGACTACCGCGCCTGGTTCCAGGGCCGCGCCGCGGTGTTCCAGGCCTGGATCGACGCCGGCAAGATGGACCCGGTCGATCCGGTGCACCTGATCTTCCTGCTCTGGGGCAGCACCCAGCACTACGCCGACTTCGCCACCCAGATCTGCCGCGTCACCGGTCGCAGCCGCCTGACCAAGCAGGACTTCGAAGCGGCCGGCAACAACCTGATCCGCATCATTCTCAAAGGCTGTGGCCTGACGCCCGCCCAGAAAGACTGACGCCCATGCCCTTTACCCTGGCCGGCCCGTGCGAATACCGCGAGGAGATTCGCAAAAGCCGCTTCATTACCTTCGCCGCGCCCATCGGCAGCGCGGCCGAGGCCCAAGCCTTCATCCAGCAGCACCGTGACCTCAACGCCTCGCATAACTGCTGGGCATGGAAACTGGGCGACCAGTACCGCAGCAACGACGACGGCGAGCCCGGCGGCACCGCCGGGCGACCGATCCTCGCGGCCATCGAAGCCCAGGACTGCGATCAGGTGGCGGTGCTGGTGATCCGCTGGTACGGCGGCATCCAGTTGGGCACCGGCGGCCTGGCCCGAGCCTATGGCGGCGGCGCCAACAAATGCCTGCAAGGCGCCGAGCGCATTGCCCTGGTCAACCGGGTGCCACTGCGCTGCGCCTGCAGTTTCAGCGAGCTGGCCCTGGTCAAACTGCGCATCGCCGAACTGGGCGGATTACTGGTGGATGAAGCGTTCACCGCCAACGGCGTGGAACTGCAACTGGCCCTGGGCGAAGCGCTGATCGACACCCTGCAACAGCAACTGGCCGACCTCAGCCGCGGACGCATCCTCTTGCAGCGCTGAAAGCACCACGCCGGCCCGAGCGCCTTGTGCATAACCTGGGCGCCCCGGATGCAGTTGCCCACATCTGCTGTGCACCCGACTGTGGATAACCTGAGCACATAGCGCTGTAACCCTTCTGCAACGTGGCTTTGCGGGCGTTGTTCATTTTTTGCCCAAAGGTCCCGGAGCCAGGCTTTTTGTACGCTAAAACAGCCGCTTAGAACGCTTTATCGCGGTTCGGAAACAACCGTCCCCGGCTTATGCCCAAGCCGGCGGCTTGCACACAATTACTGTGGAGCAAGCTGTGGATAACCCGTGCAAGGCTGCTCCAGCCCCTGACGCCACAGGGCCTGCAGGCAACTGATCATTTTTCGCTCACCCGCCAGCGGACAAAAAAGGAGCCATTTCAAGCACTTTGCCCCGAACTGGTGCTCGCCCAGGGGCTGGGCTTATCGCCCAAGGTGCACGCCTGGGCGTCCTCCAGGTTTTTCTGACCCCCTGGCCAGGAAATTGCTTTATCCACAGGCACACCGCCCAGCCGTCGAGCCAGCCATGCCCAATTCCGCCGCGCCCCTTGGACCCACACCGCGCCTGCAACTGCGCCAGATCAGCAAAGGCTACCCCGGTTGCCTGGCCAACGACGCCATCGACCTGAGCATCGCCCCCGGGGAAATCCATGCCTTGCTGGGGGAGAACGGCGCCGGCAAAAGCACCTTGATGAAGATCATCTACGGGGTGATCCAGGCCGATTCCGGGGAACTGCTCTGGCAAGGGCGCCGTCAGTCCATCGCGAGTCCGGCCCAGGCCCGCCGCCTGGGGATCGGCATGGTGTTCCAGCATTTCTCCTTGTTCGAAACCCTCAGCGTGGCGCAGAACATCGCCCTGGCCATGGGCCGCGGCGAAGGCACGCCGAGCCAGCTGGAAGGCAGGATCCGCGAGGTTTCCCAACGCTACGGCATGCCCCTGGAACCCCAGCGTCTGGTGCACAGCCTGTCCATCGGCGAGCGCCAGCGGGTGGAGATCGTGCGCTGCCTGATGCAGGACATCCGTCTGCTGATCCTCGACGAACCGACCTCGGTCCTGACGCCCCGGGAGGCCGAGGATCTGTTCATGACCCTGCGCCGGCTGGCCGCCGAAGGCTGCAGCATCCTGTTCATCAGCCACAAGCTCGCCGAGGTGCGCGCCCTGTGCCACAGCGCCACCGTGCTGCGCGCAGGCCGGGTGGCCGGGCACTGCATTCCCGCGCAATGCTCGGACCCGCAACTGGCGCATCTGATGGTGGGCGACGCAGCGGCGATGATCACCGACCACCGCAAAGCTCGCGGCGGCCATGATTTTCTGCGCATCGACCACCTCAGCTGGCACAGCCCCGACCCGTTCGGCTGCTCCCTCCAGGCCATCGACCTGACCTTGCGCAGCGGCGAGATCGTCGGCATCGCCGGGGTCGCCGGCAACGGCCAGGACGAGCTGCTGGCCCTGCTCAGCGGCGAGCAGCGCCTGGCACCCGGCGAGGCTCGACGCATCAGTTTTGCCGGCCAGGCCGTGGGCCATCTGTATCCGGATGCGCGGCGCCGGAAGGGCCTGGCCTTTGTTCCCGCCGAACGCCTGGGACACGGTGCCGTGCCGGAGCTGAGCCTGGAAGACAACGCCCTGCTCAGCGCCTTTGGGCAGGGACTGGTGCGCCACGGCCTGATTCGACGATCCAGGGTCCGGGCCCTGGCCGAGCAGATCATCCAGCGCTTCGGGGTCAAGACCGGCGACGCGCAAAGCCCGGCCCGCAGCCTGTCCGGCGGCAACCTGCAGAAATTCATCCTCGGCCGCGAAATCCTCCAGCAACCACGCCTGCTGATCGCCGCGCACCCGACCTGGGGTGTGGATGTAGGCGCGGCGGCCAGCATTCACCAGGCACTGATCGCCCTGCGCGACGCCGGTGCGGCGATCCTGGTGATCTCCGAAGACCTGGATGAACTGCTGCAGATCAGCGATCGGATCGGCGCCCTGTGCGGCGGTCGTCTGTCGGTGTTGAAGGACTGCGCGGACACCTCACTGGTGGAAATCGGCGGCTGGATGGCCGGCGATTTCACCCCATCCCCTTGCGCCCCCGCCTTGGCGCTGTAACGGAGTCGTCCATGCTGCTTTCACTCGAACCCCGCGGACGGCAATCGCGCCTGATGCTTGTCTGCTCGCCCCTGCTGGCCGCGCTGCTGACCCTGGGCTGTGGCGCCCTGCTGTTCATGGCCCTGGGACAGGACCCGATACTGACCTTGCACACCTTGCTGATCGCCCCGATCAGCGACCTGTATGGGCTCTCCGAATGGCTGGTCAAGGCACTGCCGATCCTGCTCTGCGCCCTGGGCCTGGCCGTGGCCTACCGGGCCCGCATCTGGAACATCGGCGCCGAAGGCCAACTGCTGCTCGGGGCCCTGGCCGGCAGTGCCCTGGCGGTCAACCTGATCGAGCTGCACAGCCGTTGGGCGCTGGTGCTGATCCTGCTCACCGGCACCCTGGCCGGGGCCGCCTGGGCCGGGCTCACCGCCTGGTTGCGCACGCGCTTCAACGCCAATGAAATCCTCACCAGCATCATGCTCAACTACATCGCCCTGAACCTTTTGCTGTATGGCGTGCACGGCCCGTTGAAGGACCCTGCCGGGTTCAACTTTCCCGAGTCGGCGATGTTCGGCGACGCCAGCCGCCTGCCGCTGCTGATGGAAGACGGCCGGGTCCACGCCGGGGTGTATTTCGCCCTGCTGGCCCTGGTGGCGGTCTGGGTGCTGCTGCAGAAAAGCTTTGTCGGTTTCCAGATCAAGGTGCTGGGCCTGGATGCGCGCGCCGCCGGTTTCGTCGGTTTTCGCCACAAGCGCCTGATCTGGCTGGTGCTGTTGATCAGCGGCGCCCTGGCCGGGTTGGCCGGGGTCTGCGAAGTCAGCGGCCCCATCGGCCAGCTGGTGCCGCAAGTCTCCCCCGGCTATGGCTATGCGGCGATCACCGTGGCCTTCCTCGGGCGCCTGAACCCGGTCGGCATCCTGTTCTCCAGCCTGCTCATGGCGCTGCTGTACATCGGTGGCGAAAGCGCGCAGATGACCCTCAACCTGCCCCAGGCCATCACCCAGCTGTTCCAGGGCATGATGCTGTTCTTCCTCCTGGCCTGCGACGTACTGATCCTCTACCGGCCGCGCCTGAACCTGCGCTGGGCACGCCGCGACACGCCCCTCAGCGCAACCGCCGGAGCCATGTAATGGACATCGATCTGCTGAGCAACATCCTCTACGCCATGGTCCGCTGCGGCACGCCCCTGCTGCTGGTGGCCCTGGGGGAACTGATCTGTGAAAAAAGCGGGGTTCTCAACCTCGGCCAGGAGGGCATGATGCTGTTCGGCGCGGTGGTGGGGTTTATCGTCGCCCTCAACAGCGGGCAACTGTGGCTCGGGGTGCTGCTGGCGATGGCGGCGGGCATGCTGCTGTCGGCGCTGTTCGCCCTGGTGGCCCTGGTGTTCAACGCCAATCAGGTGGCCACCGGACTGGCCCTGAGCATTTTCGGCGTCGGCCTGTCGAGCTTTGTCGGCGCGGCCTGGGTCGGCAAGCCCCTGGTCGGATTCGAGCCTCTGGCACTGCCGTTGCTCAGCGAGATCCCGCTGATCGGCCGCATGCTGTTCGCCCAGGATCCGCTGGTGTACCTGTCCTTCGTCCTGTTCGCCCTGGTGGCCTGGGTCATCCTCAAGAGCCGGGTCGGCCTGATCATCCAGGCCGTCGGCGAAAACCCCGACGCCGCCAGTGCCATGGGCCTGCCGGTGCTGCGGGTGCGCACGCTCGCGGTGCTGTTCGGCGGCGCCATGGCCGGGCTGGCCGGGGCCTACCTGTCACTGGCCTATACGCCGATGTGGGCCGAGAACATGAGCGCCGGGCGTGGCTGGATCGCCCTGGCCCTGGTGGTGTTCGCCAGCTGGCGCGTGTGGCGCCTGTTGCTCGGCGCCTACCTGTTCGGCCTGGCCAGCATCCTGCACCTGGTGGCCCAGGGCCTGGGACTGGCGATTCCGGCCAACCTGCTGGCCATGCTGCCCTATGCCGCGACCATCCTGGTGCTGGTGCTGCTGTCCCGGGACGCCTTGCGCACGCGCCTGTACGCACCGGTGTCCCTGGGCCAGCCATGGCAGGCGGGGCATTAAATGAGCGGCGCACGCCCGGCCGGAGCCAACTTGCCGACGCCGTCTTTGAGCGGCAGCAACTGCGCCACGCACCAGGCCAGCTCGAACAACAGGATCACCCCGATCAACGCGGTGGCGCCGTGCACCAGGGCATAAAACTGCCAGCTGGCGAAAAGAATGCGTGCCACCGCATCATAACGGCCAAACGCCGGCTGCGGATCGCGAATCCGCAGCACCGCCCACACGCAGACAATCGAGCCCATCAGGTTGGCCATCAACAGGTGTGTCGGCTCGAAAGGCGGCAGGCTGCCCGCCAGGTGCAAGGCCTGGGCCGTGTCCTGCAGCAACCCGTGCAGAGCCAGGAAACTCCAGGGGGTGACAAAGGCCAGGGTTACCAGCAAGTCATACCAGCCGCTGGCCCGGACCAAGGTCCGATACTGCTCAGTCGTCCACATAGATGTCGCTCCATCGATTCAAGGAGCGCGCAGGCTAAAGCCTGGAGTATGCTCCAGGGTCAAGCCCTTTCGAGCCCCATGCATGCGCATCGGAGAACCGGGCCAGTTGCGCCGCGAGCTGCAACTGCGGCTGGGACAAGCCTGTCCATCGAATCCGTGATCCTCATTTCTCAAGGAACCTCCTCATGTCCACGGCAAAAACCGCTCTGATCATTGGCGCTTCCCGGGGCCTGGGCCTCGGCCTGGTCCAGCGCCTGCTCGAAGACGGCTGGCAGGTCACCGCCACCGTGCGCAACCCGCACAAGGCCGAAGCCCTGCAAGCCCTGGGCAAGGTGCAGATCGAACAGCTGGACATGGACGATCAGCAAGCGGTGATCGCCCTCAGCCACAAGCTCAAGGATCAGGTGTTCGACCTGCTGTTCGTCAATGCCGGGGTCAAGGGCCCGGACAACCAGCTGCCGGGCCACGCGACCCTGGCCGAAGTCGGCCAGCTGTTCTTCACCAACGCCGTGGCGCCGATCAACCTGGCCCAGCGTTTTGTCGGGCAGATCCGCAAGGACAGCGGCGTGCTGGCGTTCATGAGTTCGGTGCTGGGCAGCGTGACCATGCCGGACGCTCCAGAGCTGGCGCTGTACAAGGCCAGCAAGGCGGCGCTGAACTCCATGACCAACAGCTTCGTGAGCCAGCTGCAACAGAAGCTGACCGTGCTCTCGCTGCACCCGGGCTGGGTGAAGACCGACATGGGCGGCGAAGGCGCCGACATCGACGTGCAAACCAGCACCCGCGGGCTGATCGCCCAGGTCAATGCCTACACCGGCAAGGGCGGGCATCACTTCGTCAACTACAAGGGCGAAACCATCCCCTGGTAAGCCCGCAACCTCTGCAACCAGTGCCCCGGGCAGCGCTTGCAGCGCGCGGCCAAGGCTCTGCAACGGGGGGCAAACCGCAAGTTTTGTCCCCCGGCAAATCTTTCGCTAGACTGCGCACCT
The DNA here is from genome assembly GCF_029237275.1 of Pseudomonas sp. 3MA1. Lineage (NCBI taxonomy): Bacteria > Pseudomonadati > Pseudomonadota > Gammaproteobacteria > Pseudomonadales > Pseudomonadaceae > Pseudomonas > Pseudomonas sp. 3MA1. The sequence continues at coordinate 12,733 of NZ_JAACFX010000004.1, forward strand.
CGCCCCTGGCGGCGACCCTGGATCAGCAGACAGGGCAACACTGAGCTGGCTAACCTGAACCCACTTTCAGAGGAGCCGGCCACCATGCCTGCGACCCGTACCTGGTTAAAAAATCCCCTGGCCATCTTCACCGGCAATGCCCTCGACGCCCGTGGCGGCCTGGTCGTGCAAGAAGGTCTGATCGTTGAAGTCCTGGGCCTCGGCCAACAGCCCGCAAGCCCTTGCCAACTGGTCTTCGACGCCCGCGAGCACGTACTGCTGCCGGGCCTGATCAACACCCACCATCACTTCTATCAAACCCTGACCCGCGCCTGGGCGCCGGTGGTCAACCAGCCACTGTTCCCCTGGCTCAAGACCCTGTACCCGGTGTGGGCGCGGCTGACCCCGGAAAAACTCGCCCTGGCCACCAAAGTGGCCCTGGCCGAATTGCTGCTGTCGGGTTGCACCACCGCCGCCGACCATCACTACCTGTTCCCCGACGGCCTGGAAAACGCCATCGACGTGCAGGTCGAAAGCGTACGTGAACTGGGCATGCGCGCCATGCTCACCCGCGGCTCCATGAGCCTTGGCGAAAAGGACGGCGGCCTGCCACCGCAACAGACCGTGCAGGAAGGCCAGGTGATTCTCGACGACAGTCAGCGCCTGATTCACCAGTACCACGAGCGCGGCGACGGCGCGCAGATCCAGATCGCCCTGGCACCGTGCTCGCCGTTTTCGGTGACTCCGGAAATCATGTCGGCCAGCGCCGAACTGGCCAACGGGCTCGATGTGCGCCTGCACACGCACCTCGCCGAGACCCTCGACGAAGAAGACTTCTGCCTGCAGCGTTTCGGCCTGCGCACCGTGGATTACCTGGACAGCGTCGGCTGGCTCGGCCCACGCACCTGGCTGGCCCACGGCATCCACTTCAACCCGGATGAAATCGCCCGCCTGGGTGCGGCCGGCACCGGCATCTGCCATTGCCCGAGTTCGAACATGCGCCTGGCGTCCGGCATCTGCCCCAGCATCGAGCTGACCGATGCGGGCGCGCCCCTGGGCTTGGGGGTGGACGGTTCGGCGTCCAACGATGCGTCGAACATGATCCTCGAAGCGCGCCAGGCGCTGTACATCCAGCGCCTGCGTTACGGCGCCGAGAAGATCACCCCGGAGCGGGTCCTGGGCTGGGCCACCCGGGGTTCGGCGAGCCTGTTGGGGCGCACCGACATCGGTGAGCTGGCGCTGGGCAAGCAGGCGGATCTGGCGTTGTTCAAGCTCGATGAGCTGCGCTTCTCGGGCAGCCATGATCCGGTTTCAGCGCTGCTGTTGTGCGGCGCGGATCGGGCGGACCGGGTCATGATCGGCGGCAAGTGGCGGGTGATTGATGGCCAGGTCGAAGGGCTGGACCTGAAAAACCTGATCGCCGATCACAGCCAGGCGGCCCGGCAACTGATTGCCGGCACCTGATCGTTGACTCCAACGGCGAGGGAGCACATCCCTCGCCTGCGCGTTGAGCGCAATCGGCTCAAGGAAACATGTTAGTTTCCCACCCCCTCCAACGAGCCGTTAAAAGGACATTACGTGAAACAAAAGCACGGACTGGCGCTCTGCGTCGCGCTACTGATTTCGGGCTGTGGGAAACAGGAGGTTGTAGGCCCCGCCAGCAAAGTGCTCTCACCTGAAAAAGTTGCCGACATTGCTTCGACCATCAGCCGCAGATACCCGGACCTGTCCCCGCAAATCCGCGACGCGGTACTCAACACCGTCGTGCGCTCGATGGACAACATGGTGTTGATCGAAGGGGGCGAATTCCAGATGGGCGATTTCGGCTGGCCCCGTGGCTTCGACCCACAGGCCTTGTGCCAATGGCCCTGTGGCGTGGACCCGGCCAACATGGAGCGGATCAGCCTCGACATCGATGACGACTTCGTTCACCCGGTCAAATTGAGCAGCTACTACCTGTCCTCGCTGCAAACCACCTTGGGCGATTTCGATCTGTTCTTCCTGGCCCAAGGCAGGCCGCAATTCGACGCGGCACTGCGCAAACGCGAAGACATGAAACACCTCTACCAGGAAAACCTGCCCGCCCCGGCGTCTCGAAAATGGCAAGAGGCCAAGGATTATTGTGGCTGGCTGGCAGACCTCAGCGGCTATGCCGTGGATCTTCCGACCGAGGCCCAATGGGAATATGCGGCGCGCAACCGTGGCCAGCCGGTGATGTTCGCCACCGACAACGGCAATCTGGACTACGGCCGCAACTTTCCGGCGCCTGACGACAACGAAACCTTCGCCGTGGACAGGTTTGTGCCTAATCCGCTGGGCCTCTACAACCTCACCGGCAATGCCAGCGAATGGGTCAACGACTGGTACGACAAACACTACTACCGCGAATCTCCCGTGGAGAACCCGCAAGGGCCTGAAACAGGCATTTATCGGGCGCGACGGGGTGCCAACAACAAGTTTGCCAACGACCCGACCTTTTCTCCTTCGGCCAGCACCGTGCGCCGTTGGCGTTGGGGCGCACTCGCGGCCTGGAATGCCCCTGGTGTCAGCTTTCGTTGCGCCATCCAGTCAGCCCGGCCGCTTTAAAGACCGAGCAGCGACAGCATGATGAAGGTGGCAAACAGCACAAAGTGAGTCATGCCCTCGATGGCGTTGGTTTCACCGTCATTGAGATTGATCGCGCTGATGATCAAGGTGATGAACACCATCACCGTCTGCACCGGGGTCATGGCCATCTGGAACGGCTGGCCGGTGTACAAGGCCATGGCTTCCATCACCGGCACCGTGAGGATCACCGTCGACAGGGAGGCGCCCAGGGCCACGTTGACCACCGACTGCATGCGGTTGGCCAGGGCCGCGCGCAGGGCGGTGAGAATCTCCGGCGCGGCGGAGATGGCCGCCACCAGGATCGCCGTGATCACCGGCGGCGCCCCCGTGCCTTCCAGGCCCAGATCCAGGGTCTTGGACATCACCTCGGCCAGGGCGCCGATCACCACCACGCCGAACACCAGGATGCCGATGCTCCAGGCCAGGTTGACGGCGTGGGGCTGTTCCTGGGGCTCTTTGCTACGGCGCTTTTCCGGGTAGCTGTAGCTGAAGAAGTAGCTGTGGGGCCCGACCTGCATGCGCAGGAACAGGGTGTAGAGCACCACCATGGCGCCGATGGTGAAGGCCGAGTAGACCTTCCAATCGGCTTCGGGGATGAACTCCGGCACCACCATCGACACGCCCATGGCGGTGAGGATCATCACGCTGTAGGTGCGCGCCGAGTCGTCGTTATAGGGCTGCTCGCCATGCTTGATGCCGCCCATCAGCGCGGCCAGGCCGAGGATGCCGTTGATGTCCAGCATCACCGCCGAATAGATGGTGTCGCGCACCAGGGTCGGCGAGGCTTCGTTGCTCATCATGATGGCCAGGATCACCACCTCCACCAGCACCGCGGCCAGGGTCAGGATCATGGTGCCGTAGGGGTCGCCGACCTTTTCCGCCAGCAGTTCGGCGTGATGGGCAACGCGCATCGAGGCGATGACGATAAAGCCGATCAGCACCAACCCGGCGCCCAGGGCGATGCCTTGGCCGCTATTGAGCAACAGGTGTTCCAGGGGATAGGCGGCCACGGCAGCCAAGAGCGCAAGCAGCAGAAACTGTTCTTGCTTGAGGGAAGTGAGCATTGCAGTCCTTTGACGGGAATAAAAACCAGTACAGGAGATGAGTGAAAGACTGTTTCGAGTCACTAACGTTTCGTTACATGTTAGTGCACCAGCCTCAGGCGCTGCGCACCGGGATGGATCTTGAACAGCCCTTCGCCGGCCAGCCGGCTCCTACACCCGTGCCTGTCGACGCTGGCTTGCCCGCGAACAACGCGCCCCAAAGCCCCCGTAGAAACCGCCTCGCCGGCGCAACCGGCATCTTTGTTGTCCTCTTGGTCAGCTATTTGCATTGCCCTCCAGCGCTTGCCGACCCAGCCAACCCCGACAACAAGATGGAGCTTCAATTCATGCATACACGCCCGTTGCACAAGCTGCTCTGCGCCCTGGCCGCCGCCGTCGGCCTGAGCGCCAGCCTCGCCGCCAGTGCCGCCGATCCGCTGAAGGTCGGCTTCGTCTACATCGGCCCCATTGGTGATCACGGCTGGACCTATCAGCATGAACAGGGACGCAAGGCCCTGGCGGACAAGTTCGGCGAGCAGATCAAGACCAACTACGTCGAGAACGTGGCCGAGGGCGCCGACGCCGAGCGGGTGATTCGCAACATGGCCAAGGACAACTACGACCTGATCTTCACCACCTCCTTCGGCTACATGAACCCCACCCTGAAAGTTGCCAGGCAGTTCCCCAAGGTGACCTTCGAACACGCCACCGGCTACAAGCAGGACAAGAACCTCGGCACCTACCTGGCGCGCACTTACGAGGGGCGCTATGTGGGTGGCTTCCTCGCGGCGAAGATGACCAAGAGCAAGAAGATCGGCTACGTCGCCTCGTTCCCGATCCCGGAAGTGATCCGCGACATCAACGCCATCCAGCTGGCCTTGAACAAATACAACCCGGGCACCGAGATCAAGGTGGTGTGGGTCAACTCCTGGTTTGATCCGGGCAAGGAAGCCGACGCCGCCAATGCCCTGATCGACCAGGGCGCCGACGTGATCTTCCAGCACACCGACAGCCCGGCGCCGATCCAGGCCGCGGAACGCCGTGGCGTCTATGCGGTGGGCTACGCCTCGGACATGGCCCACTTCGGCCCCAAGGCGGTGCTGACTTCCATCGTCAACAACTGGGCCCCGCACTACATCCAGGCCACCCAAGGGGTGCTGGACCACAGCTGGAAATCCCAGGACTACTGGGGCGGTCTGAAAGAGGGTACGGTTGAGCTGCCCCTCAGCGACCTGCTGCCGGCCCCGGTGAAAACCGAAGCCGAGCAGATCATCGCCAGCATCAAGAGCGGCGAGTTCCACCCGTTCACCGGCCCGATCAAGGACCAGGCCGGGGTCGAAAAAATCGCCGCGGGGGTCAGCGCCAGCAACGCCGAACTGGCCTCGATGAACTACTACGTCGAAGGCCTGCGGGCGGACCTCCCGAAATAAGCTGGTCGTCGCTGCCGGAGCATCCGCCAGCGACGACGGACCGCCAACCGGATGGGAGCCTTTTCATGAACCAACTGCCGATCATCGACATCAGCCCGCTGTATCAGGATGAGCAGCCAGGCTGGGACAGCGTCGCCCAGCAGATCGACCGCGCCTGTCGCGAGTGGGGCTTCTTCTACATCAAGGGCCACCCGATCAGCGCGCAACGCATCGAACAATTGCTGGCCATGGCCAAGCACTTCTTCGCCCTGCCCAGCGCCGAGAAACTCAAGATCGACATCACCCAGAGCCGCCACCATCGCGGCTACGGCGCCATCGCCACTGAGCAGCTGGACCCGAGCAAGCCCAGCGACCTCAAGGAAACCTTCGACATGGGCCTGCACCTGCCCGCCGAGCATCCCGAGGTGCTGGCGGACAAGCCCCTGCGCGGCCCCAACCGCCACCCCGACCTGCCCGGCTGGCAGGCCCTGATGGAGCAGCACTACCAGGACATGCAGGCCCTGGCCCAGACCCTGCTGCGGGCCATGACCCTGGCCCTGGGCATCGAGCGCGACTTCTTCGACCGCCGCTTCCACGACCCGGTCAGCGTGCTGCGGCTGATCCACTACCCGCCACGCCACACCGCCAGCAGCGCGGAACAGCAAGGCGCCGGCGCCCATACCGACTATGGCTGCATCACCCTGCTCTACCAGGACGCCGCCGGTGGCTTGCAAGTGCGCAACGTCCAGGGGCAATGGATCGACGCGCCGCCCATTGAAGGCAGCTTCGTGGTCAACCTCGGCGACATGATGGCGCGCTGGAGCAACGACCGTTACATGTCGACTCCGCACCGGGTCATCAGCCCGCTGGGGGTGGACCGCTACTCGATGCCGTTTTTCGCCGAACCGCACCCGGACACCCGCATCGAATGCCTGCCCGGCTGCCAGGACGCGGAGCACCCAGCCAAGTACCCGGTGACCACCTGCGCCCAATTCCTGCTCTCGCGCTTCGCCGATACCTACGCCTATCGCCGCGAGCTGGAACAGGCCTGATCGCCCATTCGGTCAGGTTTTGCCGAACAATGGCGCCGCCAGATGTAGAATGGCGGCTTTTTCGGGCCCGGTGAAAACCTGGCGATCGCCACAACCGCCGCCAGTTCCCCAGAGAAGGGCACGGCCCCGGCAGCGCATCACACTTCGCAGCGCCCGCCTGCACCTGATGAGACAACACCATGTATGACTGGCTGAACGCCTTGCCCAAGGCCGAGTTGCACCTGCACCTGGAAGGTTCCCTGGAACCGGAACTGCTGTTCGCCCTGGCCGAACGCAACAAGATCGCCCTGCCCTGGAGCGATGTCGAAACCCTGCGCAAGGCCTACGCCTTCAACAACCTGCAGGAATTTCTCGACCTGTATTACCAGGGCGCGGACGTGCTGCGCACCTCTCAGGACTTCTACGACCTGACCTGGGCCTACCTGCTGCGCTGCAAAGAGCAGAACGTGATCCACACCGAGCCGTTCTTCGATCCACAGACCCACACCGACCGTGGCATCCCGTTCGAAGTGGTGCTCAACGGCATCGCCGCCGCGCTGAAAGACGGCGAACAGCAACTGGGCATCACCAGCGGCCTGATCCTCAGCTTCTTGCGCCACTTGAGCGAAGAAGAAGCGCAGAAGACCCTCGACCAGGCGCTGCCGTTTCGCGATGCCTTCGTCGCCGTGGGCCTGGACAGCTCGGAAATGGGCCACCCGCCGAGCAAGTTCCAGCGGGTGTTCGACCGCGCCCGCAGCGAAGGCTTCCTCACCGTTGCCCACGCCGGCGAAGAAGGCCCGCCGGAGTACATCTGGGAAGCCCTGGACCTGTTGAAGATCCAGCGCATCGACCACGGCGTGCGCGCCTTCGAAGACGAGCGGCTGATGCAGCGCATCATCGACGAGCAGATCCCGCTGACCGTGTGCCCCTTGTCCAACACCAAGCTCTGCGTGTTCGACCACATGTCCCAGCACAACATCCTGCAAATGCTTGAGCGCGGGGTGAAGGTCACGGTCAACTCCGATGACCCGGCCTACTTCGGCGGCTACGTCACCGAGAACTTCCACGCCCTGTACACCGACCTGGGCATGACCCAGGACCAGGCCCGGCGCCTGGCGCAGAACAGCCTGGATGCGCGACTGGTCAAGCCGTAACGGCCTTCGCCGGCAAGCCGGCTCCTACAGATGCGTGTAGGAGCCGGCTTGCCGGCGAAGCTCAAGCTCCCGCCTCGCTCAAGGCCTCCAGCGTCTTGCCCCGGGTCTCCATCCCGAACAGCCAGACCACCCCCGCCGCCATCACAAAGCACGCCGCCCCCAAGGCAAACACCCCGCCCTGCCCGGTGATGGGAAACACCAGCCCGGTCACCAAAGGCCCCAGCAGCGAACCGATCCGGCCCACGGCCGAAGCAAAGCCTGAACCCGTGGCTCGGGCCGACGTCGGGTACAGCTCGGGTGTATAGGTGTAGAGCACCGCCCACATGCCGAACAGGAAGAACTGCATCAGCAGGCCAGTGCCGATCAGCAGCCCGACGTTGCCGCCAAACACCGCGCTCTGCCCGTAGAAAAACGCCATGATCCCGCCCCCAAGCAGGGTCACGATGCACATCGGCTTGCGTCCCCAGCGCTCCACCAGCCAGGCGGCCATGAGGAACCCGGGAATCCCACCCAGGGAAATCAGCACCGTGTAGTACACCGACTGGGTCACCGCAAAACCGGATGTTTGCAGCAAGGCGCTGAGCCACGAAGTCAGCCCGTAGAAACCCAGCAGGGCGAAGAACCACAGGCTCCAGATCATCATCGTGCGCTGGCGGTACAGGGGCGACCAGATCTGTTTCAGCGCGGAGAAAAAATGCCCCGGCGCACTGTCGATGCGTGGCAGGCGCACCGGCTCCGGCAACGCAGCACCGCCCAGGGAAGCCCGCACCTTGTTCTCGATTTCACCCAGCACGCGGTCGGCATCGGCATGCCGCCCGGCCTGTTCCAGCCAGCGCGGCGACTCGGGAATGAAGAAGCGGATCACCAGCACGAACACCGCCGGAATCGCCAGCACCAGGAAGATGTCGCGCCAGCCGATCAGTGGCAACAGAAAGTACGACAGCACCCCGGCCGCCACGAAACCCAGGGGCCAGAAGCCGTCCATCAGGGCGATGTAGCGCCCACGGCGCTGCGCCGGAATCATCTCCGAAAGCATCGATTGGGCGATGGGAAACTCCATGCCCATGCCGATCCCCAGCAACACCCGGAACAGGGTCAGGCTGTCCACGCTCTGGGCGGTGGAACACAGGTAGCTGGCCACGCCCCAGAGCACGATGCTCCACTGGAACACCGGCTTGCGCCCGAAACGGTCGGCGAGCATGCCCGACAGCGAAGCACCGAGCACCATGCCGAAGAAGCTGGAGCTGGCCAAAAGACCTGCCTGGGCCGAACTCAGGCCGAACTCGGTTTTGATCGAGCCGAGGAGGAAGGTCATCATCGCCAGGTCCATGGAGTCGAAGAAAAACGCCAGGGCGATGATGATGAAGATCACGCGGTGATAACCGCTGATGGGTAATCGTTCCAGGCGCTCAGCGGCGCTGTATCCCTGTATGGCCATGCCCGTTCCCCCGGTTGAATGCTGGACCGCCCGAGTGTGCGGGATCGAGGCCGGGACGGATGGCTGAGGGCGACCTGTTCGCGTCAGGCAGCGACGCCGCAGGCGCGGCGCCGGGGTCAGCAGGCAGGCCCGCGCCTAGGGGCGGCGGGCGCTGATCTGGGCACAACGCTCCTGCAGCAAATCGCGCAGCAGTTTCACCGGTTTGCTCAGGTGCGCGCGATGGGTGCACAGCAGGTTCAGCGACGCGCCTTCGCAGCGCAGCTCCGGCAGCAGGATCTGCAGGCGACCGGCGAGCACATCGCCGGCCACGTCCAGCCAGGACTTGTAGGCAATCCCCTCGCCGGCCACGGCCCAGCGCCGCACCACATCGGCATCGTCGCTCAAGCGGTCGCCACTGACGGTCAGGCTCACCTCGCGCTTGCCGTCAAAAAAGCTCCAGAGGTCGTGGGCCCGGCTGTCGAGCATGTACAACAGGCAGTTGTGCTGGGCCAGTTGTTCCAGCTGGCGCGGCTCGCCGTGCCGGGCCAGGTAGCTGGGAGCGGCGCACAGCACCCGGCAGTTGTCCGGGGCGATCGGCAGCGCCACCAGGCTCGAATCTTCCGGCTCGCCGTAACGCAGGGCGATGTCCACCGGCTGGCGGAACAGGTCGGCGATGCGGTCCCCCAGCAGCAGGCGCACGCTGAGCTTGGGGTAGGCGCGCTGAAACTCGTCGAGCCAGGGCAACAGCAGGTTGCGGCCAAAGTCCGAAGGCGCCGACAGTTGCAACACCCCGCTGACCTGATCCTGGCCGCTGGCCAACAGGCGCCGTCCTTCATCCAGATTGCTCAAGGCGGCGCGGGCGTATTCCAGAAAGCCCTCGCCCTCGGCGGTCAGGCGCAGGCTGCGGGTCGAGCGGGCCAGCAGGCGCGCGCCCAGGTGTTCTTCAATGCGCTTGAGGGCGGCGCTGGCCACCGCAGGCGACAGGTCCATGACCCGGGCCGCCGCCGACAGGCTGCCCAGATCGGCGGCACGCACGAACAACTGCAGGTCATCGAATCGCAGCATGGGTGTATTTCCGGATTATCAAAAAAATATTGAAGGAGACTGCTCTTTTAGCCGGTTTTATCTTCAGGATAAATAGCCAATTATTTGCCCCGTCGCCTGACTCCCCTGAGGTAAACCCCATGTCCCAAGCCTTTACCGCGATTGCGACGCTGATCGCCAAGCCCCAGCAGCAAGACGTTCTCAAGCGCGAACTCAGCGCCCTGGTCCTGCCCAGCCGCGCCGAAGCCGGCTGCCAGTACTACCAGCTGCATGAGGACGCCGCGCAGCCGGGCACCTTCTACGTGCTGGAGCGCTGGGACGATGAAGCCGCCCTGGAGTTTCACAACAACACCGCGCATTTCCAGCACTTCATCGCCCAGACCCGCGAGGCGATCGAACACTTCGAACTCAAGCGCCTGCAACTGATCGTCTGACCCTCTCTCTGCACTCAACAGGAATTCAGCATGAAAGCCATCGCCTACTACGCATCCCTCCCCATCGACGACCCCAAGTCCCTGCAAGACATCGAACTGCCGGAGCCGATCGCCGGCCCCCGCGACCTGCTGGTTCAGGTCAAGGCCATCTCGGTCAACCCGGTGGACACCAAGGTCCGCCAGAACGTCCAGCCCGAAGGCGGCGCGGCCAAGGTGCTGGGCTGGGACGTGGCCGGGGTGGTCAAGGCCGTGGGCAGCGAGGTCAGCCTGTTCAAGGTCGGCGACCGGGTGTTCTACGCCGGCTCCATCGCCCGGGCCGGGGGCAACAGCGAACTGCACACGGTGGATGAACGGATCGTCGGCCATATGCCCAAGAGCCTGGATTTCGCCGCCGCCGCAGCCCTGCCACTGACCGCGATCACCGCCTGGGAGCTGCTGTTCGAACGCCTGCAGATCAGCCAGGAAGCCGCTGACAAGGGCCAGAGCCTGCTGATCGTCGGCGCCGCCGGCGGGGTCGGTTCGATCCTCACCCAACTGGCCCGGCAACTCACCGGCCTCAAGGTGATCGGCAGTGCCTCGCGCGAACAGACCCAGGCCTGGGTCCGCGAGCTGGGCGCCCACGCGGTGGTGGATCACAGCCAGCCCCTGAGCGCCGAGCTCAAGCGCATCGGCATCAATCAGGTGACCCACGTCGCCAGCCTGACCCAGACCGACGCCCACCTCGATGAGTTGGTGGAAGCCCTGGCGCCCCAGGGCAAGCTGGCCTTGATCGACGACCCGAAAAGCCTCGACGTGACCAAGCTCAAGCGCAAGAGCCTGTCGCTGCACTGGGAGTTCATGTACACCCGCTCGCTGTTCGAAACCGCCGACATGCAAGAGCAGCACGTACTGCTCAACAAGGTCGCCGAGCTGATCGATGCTGGCACCTTGAAGACCACGCTGGGCGAGCATTTCGGCCAGATCAACGCGGCCAACCTGCGCCGCGCCCATGCCTTGCTGGAAAGCGGCACGGCCAAGGGCAAGATCGTTCTGGAAGGTTTCTAAGGGCTGAACGCACGGCGGCCATCGCGCACAAAAGCCCGATGGCCGCCGTCAGTCCGAGAGTTGATTTCGGTCATATTTGTGACCGTATTCGGGTCTACACTGCCAACCCTTGCACCGCACTCTTTTAGCGCTAGGAGGTCAGCAATGAAGATCCTGATAAAAGAATTGGCACACCCTCAAGGCTCCCAATGGCAGGTCCGTCTCGACCAGCACGCGGTGACGTTCCGCAGTGAAGCCGAGGCCCGGGCGTTTACCCAGACCCTGCAAGCCCGCTTGCAAGCCCCTCACCAGATTCCCCAAAGTCAGCGCGCCGTCGGCTGACTCAGAGCTCGGCGGCTTTCAAGGCCCGGGCATTCTGCAAACGCCGGGTCATGACCGCCATGCTCACCGCCAGAACACCGCACAGGCAGATGACCATGGCCATCGGCATGGCGCTGCCATCGTGCAACACACCCACCAGATAGGCAGCGCCCGCCGCCACGCTGAACTGCAGGCAACCGAGCATCGCCGAGGCGCTGCCGGCCCGCGCGCCCTGGCCGTTCATGGCGCAGGCCGCGGCGTTGGGAATGATGCAGCCCAGGCTGGCGATGCACACGAACAACGGCAGTAGCAGCGGCCAGAGCGCGCTGGTGTGCAAGGCACTGATGCCCAGCAGGGTCAGGCCCGCGGCCAGGTAGATCCATACCGTGCGGGCCAGCAGGAAGGCCGGGCCGCGCTTGGCCAGCAGCCGCGCATTGACCTGCGCCACCAGGATGAAGCCCCCGGCATTGATCCCGAAGAACCAGCCAAAGTGCTCCGCCGGCACGCCGTAGAGCTTGATAAAGACAAAGGGTGAACCGGCGATGTAGGAAAACATCCCGGCAATGGCGATGCCGCCGGTCAGGGCATGACCGAGAAAGACCCGGTCCGCCAGCAGCAGGCCGTACTGGCGCAGTGCTCCGGACAAGGGCAGGCGCGGGCGCGTGGCCGGCATGCTTTCCGGCAGGCCCAGGGCCACCGCCAATCCCGACAGGGCGCTGAACACCGTGAGCATGATGAAGATCGACTGCCAGCCGTACAGATTGACCAGCAAGCCGCCGAGCATTGGCGCCAGAATCGGCGCCAGGCCCATCACCAGCATCAGTTGGGAGAACACCTTGGCCGAGCCCACCGCGTCACATTTGTCGCTGACCACCGCGCGGGAAATCACCATCCCGGCGCAACCGCCCAGGGCCTGGACGAAGCGCGCGCCGATCAGCCATTCCAGGTTCGGCGCATAGGCGCAGGCCAGCGACGCCAGGGTGAACAGGCCAACCCCGACCAGCAACGGCAGGCGCCGGCCAAAGCGGTCGGCCACCGGGCCATAGGCCAGCTGACCGATGGACAGGCCGAGGAAATAGGCCGCCAGGGTCAGTTGGACGTGTTTTTCATCGGTGCCGAAAGCCAGGGCCATCGAGGGGAAGGCCGGCAGATAGAAGTCGATGGCCAGAGGGCCGAAGGCACTCAAGGCACCGAGAATCAGGATTGTGCGCAGGTTCATGGCATCCAGGCGAGCGTAAGTCAGCGGGCGCACAGTCTAGCCGCGCTTGGACGCCTTGAACATTCCGATAGGTCGCTAACTATTAAAAAGGCTCAGGCAACCTGGACCGCATAGCCTTCCTCACTGATCAGGCTGATCACCTCTTCGTTGGACAGGCGACTCTCGACCCCCACTTCCTTGGCCGCCAGATCGACCCGCACCGTGGCCGCCGGATCCTTGCTTTGCAAGGCCTGAGTGATGGCCCGCACGCAGTGACCGCAGGACATGCCTTGAACGTTGAATACTTGCATCACGCTTCTCCTGTGTTGAGGTGCACGCAGTCTTGTCCTTGCCACAGTGGCAAGGTCAAGTTGCGGATTGATCTGCCGGGCTGGAAATCGGCGCCGCGCTCCGCCAAGCTGCACGTCTTACGACATCACAGCAGGAGATTCAGCCATGCGCTGGTCCACTTTCAGCCTCGTCGGCCTCCTTGGTCTGTTCGCGGCAGCGCCGCCGGCCCTGGCCGCCGGAGAAGACTACGGCGTCCTGATCATTTCCCGGGAGCGGCTGGAAGTCGCCACCTCCTGCGAGATCGGTCTGTACCTTCAGGACCAGCTCGCCGGCCGGCTGTTCCAGGAGCAGAGCGCCTCCTTCAACCTGCCGCCGGGCAAGGTGTCGGTGCGCCTGAAACTGCTGCCGGGCCAGGCGCCGGGCTGCAACCCCGGCATGCTGGCCCCGGGTTCCCAGGACATCAGTCTGCGGGCCGGCGATGTACTGAAGTTCCGCATCGCCAGCAATGCCTCGGGCATGTACCTCAAGCCCGCCGCCCTGGAATACTGACACCCCGCCTCCCGCCATGCCTTGCGCCGGACCGCGCAAGGCGTGCTGCAACCGCCCCCTGGGACAAAATGAAGCACCCTGGCAATGCCCGCTTGACCTTGCCTGCATGGCAAGGTTGATCCTGTGGGGCACATTTACAGGGAGTATCAGCCATGCCTGAATCAACCACCTTCGACCTGCCGATTGCCGGCATGACCTGCGCCAGCTGCGCCGGCCGTGTCGAGCGAGCCCTGGGCAAGGTCGCCGGTATCCGCGCGGTGAGCGTCAACCTGGCCACGGAACAGGCCCGGGTCGAGGCCCCCGGGGACAGCCTGCCGGCGCTGCTGCAAGCGGTGGAAAATGCCGGTTACAGCGTGCCGGTGCACACCGTCGAATTGACCATCGGCGGCATGACCTGCGCGACCTGCGCCGGTCGCGTCGAGCGCGCCTTGAACAAGGTTGCCGGGGTGCGCAGCGCCAGCGTCAACCTGGCCACCGAGCGCGCCCACGTCGAGCTGCTGGGCCAGGTCGACCCGGCGCTGCTGATCAACGCCGTGACCCAGGCCGGCTACTGCGCCAGTCTGTGGCAGGCCGAGCAGAAGCAGGGCGACGAGCAACAACAGCCGCTGCGCCGCGAACGCTGGAGCCTGGCGCTGGCGATCCTCCTGGCCCTGCCCCTGGTGCTGCCGATGCTGGTGCAACCCTTCGGCCTGCACTGGATGCTCCCGGCCTGGGCCCAGTTCGCCCTGGCCACCCCGGTGCAGTTCATCTTCGGCGCGCGCTTTTATGTCGCCGCCTGGAAAGCCGTGCGCGCCGGCAGCGGCAACATGGACCTGCTGGTGGCCCTGGGCACCAGCGCCGGTTATGGCCTGAGCCTGTATGAATGGGCCACGGCCGCCGCGGGCAGCATGCCGCACCTGTACTTCGAAGCCTCGGCGGTGGTGATCGCCCTGGTGCTGCTGGGCAAGTACCTGGAGAGCCGCGCCAAGCGCCAGACCGCCAGCGCCATCCGCGCCCTGGAGGCCCTGCGTCCGGAGCGGGCGATCCAGGTCATCGATGGGCGCGAGCAGGAAGTGGCCATCAGCGCCCTGCGCCTGGGCGACCTGGTACTGGTCAAGCCCGGCGAGCGCTTCCCGGTGGACGGCGAAGTCATCGAAGGCCAGAGCCACGCCGACGAAGCGCTGATCAGCGGTGAAAGCCTGCCGGTGCCCAAACAGCCCGGGGACAAGGTCACCGGTGGCGCCATCAACGGCGAAGGCCGCCTGCTGGTGCGCACCCTGGCCCTCGGCGCGGAAACCGTGCTGGCGCGGATCATTCGCCTGGTTGAAGACGCCCAGGCCGGCAAGGCGCCGATCCAGAAGCTGGTGGACAAGGTCAGCCAGGTGTTCGTGCCCACCGTGCTGGTGCTGGCGCTGATCACCCTGGTGGGCTGGTGGCTGTACGGCGCGCCCCTGGAAACCGCGGTGATCAATGCGGTGGCGGTGCTGGTGATCGCCTGCCCTTGCGCCCTGGGCCTGGCCACGCCCACGGCGATCATGGCCGGCACCGGCGTGGCCGCCCGCCACGGCATCCTGATCAAGGATGCCGAAGCCCTGGAGCGGGCCCACGAGGTCAGCGCGGTGGTCTTCGACAAGACCGGCACCCTGACTTCCGGCACCCCACGCATCGCCCATATGCAGGCGGTGGAAGGCGACGACAACAGCCTGCTGCAACTGGCCGGCGCCCTGCAGCGCGGCAGTGAACATCCCCTGGCCAAGGCGGTGCTGGACCTGTGCCAGGAACGCCAACTGCCGGTGGCCGATGTCAGCGCCAGCCAGTCCCTGACCGGGCGCGGCATCGCCGGCACCCTGGACGGCCGCCAACTGGCCCTGGGTAACCGCCGCCTGCTGGAAGAATGCGGCCTGAACCCGGGCGGCCTGGCCCAGGTGGCCAAGGACTGGGAGCATCAGGGCCGGACCCTGTCCTGGCTGATCGAACAGCGCCCGCAAGCCCGGGTGCTGGGCCTGTTCGCCTTTGGCGACACCCTCAAGCCCGGCGCCTTGCAGGCGGTACAGCAACTGCGCGCGCGGCAGATCAGCAGCCACCTGCTGACCGGCGACAACCGTGGCAGCGCCAAGGTCGTCGCCGATGCCCTGGGCATCGACGATGTGCACGCCGAAGTGCTGCCGGCGGACAAGGCCGCCACGGTGACGGCGCTGAAAAAGACCGGCGTGGTGGCCATGGTCGGCGACGGCATCAACGACGCCCCGGCCCTGGCCGCGGCCGACATCGGCATTGCCATGGGCGGCGGCACCGACGTGGCCATGCACGCGGCGGGCATCACCCTGATGCGCGGCGATCCGCGCTTGATCCCGGCGGCCCTGGAGATCAGCCGCAAGACCTACGCAAAGATCCGCCAGAACCTGTTCTGGGCCTTCGTCTACAACCTGATCGGCATCCCGCTGGCCGCCTTCGGCCTGCTCAACCCGGTGCTGGCCGGGGCGGCCATGGCCCTGTCCAGCGTCAGCGTGGTGAGCAATGCGCTACTGTTGAAAACCTGGAAACCCAAAGACCTGGAGAACGCCGAATGAACATCGGCCAAGCGGCGCGCAAGAGCGGCCTGAGCGCCAAGATGATCCGTTACTACGAGTCCATCGGCCTGCTCAAGCCGGCCCACCGCAGTGACAGCGGCTATCGCCTGTATGGCGAGGAAGACCTGCACAGCCTGGCCTTCATCAAGCGCTCTCGCGACCTGGGCTTTTCCCTGGAGGAAGTGGGCAAGCTGCTGACCCTGTGGCAGGACCGGCAGCGGGCCAGCGCCGATGTAAAGGCCCTGGCGCGCCAGCATATCGATGAGCTGAACCGCAAGATCCGCGAGCTGGCGGGGTTGCGCGACACCCTGCAGGACCTGGTGGAGCACTGTCACGGCGACCAGCGTCCGGACTGTCCGATCCTCAAGGAGCTGGCTTCGGGCAGTTGTTGCGGGTCCTGAGTATTTGCAAGAAGCGATCTCTGTAGCCGCTGCCGAGCCCTGGCGAGGCTGCGAAAAGGCCCGCAGGGCCTTGCTTGGCGATCCCTTGCAAAGCCTCGGCGCCCTCAAGATCCTCGCGTCCCTTCGGGCCGTGCGCAGCCTGCGGCAGCGGCTACAAGGTGCCAGGTAGTTTGCAGGAATAAAAAATCCGGCCATGGCCGGATTTTTTATTCCATCACTGCATCCAGGGCGGAGGCGGTGGTTCTGCGGATTGGCCGGGCGGCGCATCATCCGCCGCCCGCACGGCCTGGCGGCGCTCTTCGTCGAGACGTGCCGCTTCGATCTCGCGGATCACACTGCCGACATCCGCCAGCTCCTCGGGGTCGTCGAACTCGCCGGTCAGCACACTGCCCGGGTGCAAGGTGCCGGCCTCGTACAAGGCCCACATTTCCTTGGCATAACGGGTGCGCTTGAGTTCCGGGGCGAAACGCCCGAAGTAGGACGCCATGTTGCCCACGTCCCGCTCCAGCATGCTGAACGCGTGGTTGTTGCCCGCCGCGTCCACCGCCTGGGGCAGGTCGATGATCACCGGACCATCCGGCGTCAGCAGCACGTTGAACTCGGACAGGTCACCGTGCACCAGCCCGGTACACAACATCAGCACGATCTGGGAAATCAGGAAGGCGTGATATTCACGGGCCTGGTCCGGTTCCAGCACCACATCGTTGAGCCGCGGCGCCGCATCGCCGTACTCGTCGGCCACCAGCTCCATCAGCAGCACGCCTTCGAGAAAGTCGAACGGCTTGGGCACCCGCACCCCGGCGTTGGCCAGGCGGAACAGCGCCGCCACTTCGGCGTTCTGCCAAGCGTCTTCGGTCTCCTTGCGCCCGAACTTCGAGCCCTTGGCCATGGCCCGAGCCTGACGGCTGTTGCGCACCTTGCGCCCTTCCTGATACTCCGCCGCCTGACGGAAACTGCGTTTATTCGCCTCCTTGTAGACCTTGGCGCAACGTAGCTCGTTGCCGCAGCGCACCACATACACAGCTGCCTCTTTACCACTCATGAGTGGGCGCAGCACCTCGTCTACCAGACCGTCTTCGATCAGGGGTTCAATGCGTTTTGGAGTCTTCATCAGCTTTTATTGTGGGTCCCTTGTTACCAAACACGCGAAAGTCACTCGTTATACGGCAATCCTCCCACCACGGGAAAGGGCCGCCGAGCACCGAGCGACAGCAATGCACTCAATGTGCCAGATCAATCCAGCGACGCCGCCAACGATCATAGCCAAGACTGCAGCGGCCAGCGTCCGGCAGCGGCATTGAACCCGCGTCTTGGCCCACCCTCGCCGCCGGTGCGCCACGACAAGTTTTTTTCCGTCGTCGACTCAATATTGCTCGGCGCCAGCCGAAGCCCTCAGAGAGACAGGGAGTTTGTCCGACAATCCAATAAAGACGTCAGCCGCCGGCCAAGGTTCGATTGCCCGCGGTTCGACATCAGCCACAGGGACGACAATCAGCGCCACCTCACAAGCTGCCAATAGTCCGCGAGTCGCCTGCACATCGTGGTCATACAAGAAACTGGAGCGCGGATGAATATCAAACAGAAACTGACCTGGGCCTTCGCCGTCATTGCCTGCCTGCCCGTGGTGCTGGTAGCCACGCTGGTGGTGATCAACCTGCGCAGCGAAGCGCAACACACTTTCGTCGACGGCAGCGGCCGCGAGATCCGCCAAGTGGCCAACGCCATGCAGCTGTTCTTCGAAGGCATCAGCCAGAACATCGATTACCTGGCGGCGCAACCGTTGCTGACCCAGGCCGGTGACAACCTCAAGACCTGGATGAGCGCCGATGCCGCCAAGGTTCCGGAAGGCGAGCAGGACAAACGCATCTTCGACCTGTTCGCCGCCATGGCCGCCAGCCACCCGGCCTATGCCTATGTGTCCTATGGCGTGAGCAACGGCGGCTACGTCTCCTGGCCCGCCGACCTGAAGCTGGCCAACTACGACCCCCGCGTGCGCCCCTGGTACAAAGCCGCGCTGGCCAGCCCGGGCAAGACCCTGCGCACCGATGCCTACTACTGGGCCCCGGACGATGCGGTGCTGGTCAGCACCGTGCGCTCCCTGGCCAACCAGTTGGGCCCACAGGGCGGCGTGGTCGCGGTCGACGTTTCGCTCAAGCAGCTCACCGAGATCGTCAAGCAGATCAAGCTGGGCGAATCCGGCTACCTGATGCTGATGGAAAACAACGGCACGGTGCTGGTCGATCCCAAGCAGCCGGAGCACAACTTCAAGGCCCTGGCCAGCCTCGGCGGCGGATACGAGCAACTGGCCAAGACCGGCAAGGGCCTGGTGCAAGTGGAGCTGGGCGGCGAGCACTACATGGCCAACGTCTGGCCTTCCGAGCAACTGGGCTGGACCTTCATCGGCCTGATCAAGCAGAGCGAAGTCATGGGCTCGGCGACCCAGCTGACCTGGATCATCGCCGTGATCGCCGGGGTCCTGGCCGTGCTGTTCGCGGTGTTCGGCGCCAGCTTCGCCAGCCTCATCGTGCGCCCGATCCGCGGCGTGGCCAGCGGCCTGGAAGGCATTGCCCAGGGCGAAGGCGACCTGACCCAGAACCTGAACATCCGCGGCAACGACGAAACCGCGCAGCTGGCCAACTGGTTCAACCAGTTCCTGTCGGCGATCCGCAGCCTGATCCAGCACATTGGCCAGGCGGCGCAGAAGATTCTCGCCACCTCCCAGTCCTCGACCCGGGTCTCCAGCGACATGGCCGAAGCCGCCGGACGCCAGCGCGAAGCCGTGGACATGGTGTCCACCGCGTTCCACGAAATGGTCGCCACGGCCAACGAAGTGGCCCGTTCCTGCAGCCAGGCCGCCGAGTCGGCGGACAGTGGCCAGCGCCAGGCCCGGGAAGGCCAGCAACAGATCGACGACGCGGTGCACAGCGTCGACCGCCTGAGCCAGGAGATCGAACAGTCGGCGCAATCGATGCAACAGCTGGAACGCGACAGCACCGATATCCAGTCGATCCTCGGCACCATCCGCTCGATCGCCGAGCAGACCAACCTGCTGGCCCTCAACGCCGCCATCGAAGCCGCCCGGGCCGGCGAGCAGGGTCGCGGCTTTGCCGTGGTGGCCGATGAAGTACGGGCCCTGGCCAAGCGCACCGCCGACTCCACCGCCGAGATCGACGGGCTGCTGGGCAACCTGGCCAAGCGCACCAGCGCCGTGACCCAACAGATGCACGCCAGCCTGGAAGTGTCCCAGCAGTCGGTGAACCGCATCGGCCTGGCGCGCAACAGCTTCGGGCAGATCCGCGAATCGGTGGACGTGATCCGCGACATGAACACCCAGATCGCCACCGCCGCCGAAGAACAGCATCAGGTGGCGGAGGACATCAACCGGCACATCAGCCAGATCCATGGCGATGCGCAGTTGGTGGCCGAATTGGCCAACTCGGCGCGCCTGGATTCCCAGAGCCTGGCGGGGTTGTCCAATGAGCTGGACGCCCTGGTGCGCCGCTTCAAGACTTGAGGGCCCTTTCGCCGGCAAGCCGGCTCCTACGGTTTGGAGGTATTTCTCTGTAGGAGCCGGCTTGCCGGCGAATGCCACGAACTTCAGCGTTCGATGATCGCCGTCACGCCCTGCCCACCCGCCGCGCAGATGGAAATCAAGCCGCGGCCCCGCCCCGCCACACTCAGCAACTTCGCCAGGTTGGCGACAATGCGCCCGCCAGTGGCGGCAAACGGGTGCCCCGCCGCCAGGGAGCTGCCTTTGAGGTTGAGCCGGGCGCGATCGATGGGCCCCAGGGGCGCCTCCAGGCCCAGGCGGGTCTTGCAGTACTGCGGGTCTTCCCAGGCCTTGAGGGTGCACAGCACCTGAGCGGCAAAGGCTTCGTGGATCTCGTAGTAATCGAAGTCCTGCAGGCTCAGGCCGTTGCGCGCCAGCAAGCGCGGCACGGCGTACACCGGCGCCATCAACAGCCCTTCGGCGCCCTGGACGAAGTCCACCGCCGCCGCCTCGCCGTCGCGCAGGTAGGCCAGGATCGGCAGGCCGCGCTCCTGGGCCCATTGCTCACTGCCCAGCAGCACCAGGGAGGCGCCATCGGTCAGCGGCGTGGAGTTGCCGGCGGTGAGGGTGCCCTGGCCGCTGTGGTCGAAGGCCGGCTTGAGGCTGGCGAGTTTTTCCAGGCTCAGGTCCGGGCGCAGGTTGTTGTCCCGGGTCAGGCCGAGAAAGGGGGTGAGCAGATCGTCATGCCAGCCTTCGGCATAGGCCGCGGCCATTTTCTGGTGGCTTTCCAGGGCCAGCTGGTCCTGCTCGCCACGGCCGATGCTCCAGGTCTTGGCCATCTGTTCGCAGTGCTCGCCCATGGACAGGCCGGTGCGCGGTTCGCCATTGCGCGGCAGTTCCGGCTTGAGGTGATGGGGTCGCAGTTGCAGGAGGCTCTTCAGCTTGTCGCCGAGGCTCCTGGCCCGATTGGCTTGCAGCAGGATCTGCCGCAACCCCTCGTTGACCCCGATCGGAGCGTCCGAAGTGGTGTCGACGCCACCGGCGATGCCGCAGTCGATCTGCCCCAGGGCAATCTTGTTGGCCACCAGCAACGCCGCTTCCAGACCGGTGCCACAGGCTTGCTGGATGTCGTAGGCCGGGGTGGTGGGCGCCAGCCGCGAGCCCAGCACGCATTCGCGGGTCAGGTTGAAATCCCGGGAGTGCTTGAGCACGGCCCCGGCCGCCACTTCGCCGATACGCAGGCCGTGCAGGTTGTAGCGCTCGATCAGGCCTTCGAGGGCGGCGGTGAGCATGGCCTGGTTGCTGGCCGTGGCATAGGGCCCGTTGGAACGGGCAAAGGGGATGCGGTTACCGCCGATAATCGCCACGCGATGCCGTTGTGTCATGGAAAGCCCCCTGTGCTGTAAGTGCGACTGCGCTGAGTAGGTCCGCCTCTAGCGTAGGAGGCTTCTGGCTGATCGAACGACTCGGAGCCATTCATGGTCCACACTTTGAACCCCAGCCAATGGAGTGCGTTCCATGTCCGACCGTTATATCGACTTCGCCAATTCATCCATCGGCCATCGCCTGGTGGGCGCCCTTGGCCTGCCGTCGCCGGTCCGCCTGGAACGCTGGCAGGCCGGACGCCTGCGCCCCATCGAGGGCGCCTTGCTGGTAGGCGGCGGTCCCCTGGCGCAGCAGGTGAGCCGCCTGGCCCCGCGCCTGACCGATTCGATCTACAGCTACGGCTGCGATCCGGCCCTGGCCACGCCGTGGATTCCCGGCCATGGCCCCCGGCTCAAGGCGGTGGTGTTCGATGCCAGCGAAGTGCGCCATACCGATCAGCTCAAGCAACTGCGGGAGTTCTTCCAGCCGCTGCTGAGAAGCCTCGAGCCCTGCGCCCACCTGCTGATCCTCGGACGAGCCCCGGAAACCCTCGATACGCCCTTCGCCGCCAGCGCCCAGCGGGCCCTGGAGGGTTTCAGCCGCTCCCTGGCCAAGGAGCTGCGCAACGGCGCCACCCTGCAATTGCTGTATGTCGGCCAGGGTGCCGAGGAACAGTTGGAGGGGGCGCTGCGCTTCTTTCTGTCGCCCAAGAGCGCGTTCGTTTGCGGACAGGTCCTGCGCTTGCAGCCCTGCGCCGTCCAGGTCCAGGACTGGAGCCGCCCGCTGGCCGGGCGCAGGGCCCTGGTCACCGGCGCGGCCCGGGGCATTGGCGCGGCCATCGCCGAAACCCTGGCCCGTGACGGCGCCCAGGTGCTGCTGCTGGATGTGCCCCAGGCCAAGAGCGACCTGGAAGCCCTGGCCGCGCGACTTGGCGGGCAGGCCATCACCCTGGATATCTGTGCCGCGGACGCCCCGGCGCAGTTGCTCGAACAACTGCCGGACGGCCTCGACATCCTGGTGCACAACGCCGGCATCACCCGGGACAAGACCCTGGCCAACATGACCGCGGAATTCTGGGATGCGGTGCTGGCGGTGAATCTCCACGCCCCGCAGGTGCTGACCCAGGCCTTGCTCGACAGCGGCCGCCTGCACGACCACGGCCGGGTGATCCTGCTGGCCTCCATCAGCGGCATTGCCGGCAACCGCGGACAGACCAACTACGCCGCCAGCAAGGCCGGGCTGATCGGCCTGGCCCAGTCCTGGGCGCCATCGCTGCAACCGCGGGACATCAGCATCAATGCCGTGGCCCCGGGCTTCATCGAGACGCAGATGACCGCCAGGGTGCCCTTCGCCCTGCGCGAGGCCGGGCGGCGCATGAGCTCCCTGGGCCAGGGCGGCCTGCCCCAGGATGTCGCCGAGGCGGTGGCCTGGCTGGCCCAGCCGGGCAGTGGCGCGATCAGCGGACAAGCCTTGCGGGTCTGCGGCCAAAGCGTCCTGGGAGCCTGAAGATGAGCAACCACTGGCACGAACTGAACCTGCCCGCCTCCCTGGCGCCGCTGTTTCTCAAGGCCGCCCTGCGACGCGGGATCAAGAACACGCCGTTGCCCGAGCAGGGCCTGCGCTGCTGGATCAGCCTGGAGCCGCGCCGGCTGGAGGCCTACCGCCAGGTGTGCGGTTACCTCGACAACGGTCTGCTGCCCGCCACTTATCCCCATGTGCTGGCCTTCCCGTTGCAGATGCAGTTGCTCACCGACCCGGCGTTTCCTTTCCCCCTCTTGGGGCTGATTCACCTGGCCAACCGGATCCGCATTCTGCGTCCCATGGGCAATGTCAGCCGCGTGCGAGTCGCCGTCCGGGTGGGCAACCTGCAACCTCACGCCAAGGGCGCGGTGTTCGATCTTGTGACCACGGTCGACGATCAGCTGGGGCCCCTCTGGGAAGCCGAGAGCCGCATGCTCTGTCGCGGCGCGCACGTGCCGGGCGAGCCCGGCGTCCCGCCATCGATTTCCGGGGTGGGCCTGAACGAAGTCAGCCGCTGGCGAGCCGAGAGCGATATCGGCCGGCGCTACGCCCGGGTTTGCGGCGACTACAACCCGATTCATCTCAGCGCCTGGAGCGCCCGCCTGTTCGGCTTCCCCAGAGCCATCGCCCATGGCCTGTGGAACAAGGCGCGAACCCTGGCGGCCCTGAGCGACACCTTGCCGGCCGCCAACATCGAGGTGACGGTGCAATTCAGCAAACCGTTGCTGCTGCCCGGTGAAGTGCGCTTGCTGGCCAGCGCGGCGGGCTCCAGCGGTGAGCTGCAACTACTGGGCAACGGCGATCTGCTGCACATGCAGGGCGGCTGGCAACCGATCGCCTGAGGCGCGCTCAGCCTCGACGAATCAGCACCACGCCAATGACGATCAGCAGCAGTCCGGCGAGCTTGCCGAGGCTGATCGGTGCCTCGCGAAACCCCACCCAACCAAAATGATCCAGGGCCAGGGCCATGCTCAACTGGCCGGCCAGCACCAGTGCCATGAACAGCAAGGCACCGATCCGCGGCCCGGCAAATGCGGCGGTGGTGATGAAGAACACCCCCAGCACCCCGCCGACCTGCTTGGCCAACTGACCGTTGATCCCGGCTTGCAGGGCCAGAAAGGCTCCGGCAAAGAACGGCAGGCACAGCAACCACCAGACTGGACCAGGCATCACAGACTCCAAGGAAATGTCGGCCGCGCATTATAGGCCAGGCTCAAACTGGAAGTCTGCCAAGCCAACTAAGCAGCAAAAAAACTGCAGCCCCCTGGCCGTCAGCTCAAATAAAACCCATTAATTGTATATATATAACTTTAGTTTAACGCCCGACAAAAACACTCAACCGAAAATTACAAACCCTTGATTAAAAACATTTTTTCAAACAACAAATCCCTGCACCCCATACTTTAAGACTAACTACTTATCAGGAGAAAAACAGCGAAATACAAGTCATTAATACCAAGTTCATAATTGTTCAAGTTTCTTCTTGCGCCTCTTATGTACGCAACGGACGAAAGTATCTCCAGCACAAGAACTGGAGAACTATCGAAGACAACGAACGTTGTAACAGGTGCAGGGATAACTATCATGAACACTCAGATTGGATGGAAAGCATGTACCGCACTGGCCTTGATCCTGACCCTCGGCCTGACAGGCTGCAGCGGCGGTGGCGGTCACAAGAGCGGAGGTAGCAGCAGCTCATCTCCCAGCAGCACCAGCGGCAGTAGCGGAGGTGGCACTGGCGGTACTGGAGGCGGAACCGGCGGCACAGGTGGTACAGGTGGCACCGGCGGCACTACCGGGACCCTGACGACCAGCAGCCTCGTCTCCGACCTGGGCACCACCGTCAGTGGCGTCGGTACGGATGTCAGCACGCTTGGGACCTCCCTGGCAGCCGTTCCCTTGGTCGGTGGCGTCGCACAAAGCGCGGTCAGCACCGCGGGCAACGTGGTGGATACCGTAGGCCAGGGTTTGACCGGCGGCCTCGGCAAGCTGGGCAGCGATCCCAAGGCCCTGAGTAAAACCACCGCTACCGTGGGCAACGTCGTCGGCGATGTCGGCACCGGGGTCACCGACCTCAGCGGCAAACTGGCCGCCACGACCCAGAGTGTTCCACTGGTAGGAGGCGTGGTGACTCGGGTGGCGCCGGTGGTCGGTGGCGTCGGCGCCCGAGTGACCATGCTCGGCAATACCTTGAGCACAGTCACCAGCAACGGCCCGGTGGGCACCCTGACCGACGGCGTGGGCGACAAGGTGCTGGTGCCCGTGGTCAGCCTGGCGGAAGGGGCGACGGGCAAAGTCGGCAGCGCGACAGGGCTCGGCGCCCCGGTCAAAGGCCTGCTCAACGGCGTGGCCCAGGCGGTGGACAGCTCCGGCAACGCGGTCAGCGACTCCGGCGATGGCAACCCCGTGACCGACCTGCTGGGCAATGCCCTGAGCAATACCAGCAACGCCGTGGGCAAGGCCGGTGGCTACCTGGGCGCCTCAGGCAGCGGTTCCGGTACTGGAGGAAGCGTCGGCAACAACGGCCTGCTGGAAACCGTCGGCGGTGCCGTGGCCAACCTGAGCAACGGTGTGAATACAGGAAACAGCAACGGCACGGTCAGTGCGGGCGCTGTCACCGGCGGCGCGGTTGGCGGCCTGATCGCCTCGGTAGGCGGTGCCCTGGGCGGCAGCGGCACACCCAATCTGGTGGTCACCGCCCCGCTGGCCAGTGTCGGAGTGAGCCTGGGCTCGGCGCTGAACCCGGTCACCAGCTCGGTCACCGGCCTGACTCAGCAGGTCGGCGCAGCCACCGGACTGGGTACTCAAGCCGGCAGCCTGCTGGGTCAAGTGGGAGGCGCGGTCAGCAACGTGGGCAGCACCCTTGCCGGCAACAGCACAGGCAACCAGGTAGGCACTGCCCTGGGCGGCACACTTGGCGCCCTGGGCGGAACCGTGGCCTCGGTCGGTGGCCTGGTCAACGGCGGTACCGCCCCCAGCGGCGGCCTGCTCGGTGGCCTGAATGTCGGAGCCAGTGCCAGCGGCAGCGCTTCGGCCGGAACCAGTGTCAACGGCAGCCTGGGTGGTGTATTGGGCGGCCTGACCGGTGCCCTGGGCGGCACCCGGAAATAAATTGCACCTGGCCGATTCGACGGCCTTACCTACAGCGCCTACGCTTGGTTGAGAGCGAGGGATTCAGAAGAATCTCTCGCTTTTTTTATCCACCGCATGGCATCCCGGCGTCCGATTCAAGGCCAAGACCCTGAACAACGCCGGGTATGAGGACTATTAGCGCCACCGCAGTTTGACCATGGAGTGTCCTATGCGCACATTGGCCAGTTTGTTGTTGATTGGATGCTGCACCTCCGCTTACGCCGACACCCTTCCCCGCTTTCTCAACAGCAACGACAGCATCAATAACCTGCCCCAGCCCAACTTGCCGGTGGACGCCTATCGTCCGGCCACTCCGCAGTTGCAGATGCCCGAGCAACCCGCCGCGCCCCAGGGGCAGCAGCCCCTGATGATGGGCACCAAGGTCACGGTGCGCCAGGTGCAGATCGAGGGCGGCAGCATCTATCCCCTGGAAGAACTGGCGGCCATCTACCAACCGCTGATCGGTCACGAAACCAGCTTCAGTCAATTGATCGAAGCCACTCGCAACATCACCCGGCGCTACCAGAACGACGGCTACCTGCTGTCCTACGCCTTCATGCCGCAACAGAACTTCGATCAGGGCGTGCTGCGGGTGGTGCTGGTCGAAGGCTATATCAAGGACTACCAGTTGCAGGGCGATATCGGCCCGGTGTCGGCCTACCTGGACAAACTGGTGAGCAAGCTCAAGGCCGAGCGCCCACTGACCCGCAAGACCTTCGAGCGCTACACCACCCTGATGAGCCGGGTACCCGGGGTGACCCTGCAAGCGGTGGTGCCGCCGCCCGGAACCACTGACGGCGCGACCCGGCTGGTGGCGGTGGCCAGTCGCAAATCCATCACCACCACCCTCAACAGCACCGATGACAACCGCAACGGTCTGCAGGCCCTGGTGGGCATCGTCAGCAACTCGCAAACCGCCTGGGGCGAACAGCTCAGCCTCAGCGGCCTGTTCCCGCCGGGCAAGGACAAGGAGCACTACTACCGCCTGGACTACAGCCAGTTGCTGGGCTCGGAAGGCACGCAACTGAATCTCTACGGCGCACGCTACCGCAGTGATCCGCGAAGCAATGTGCAATTGAGCAACGGCCTGGAGCTTGAACCCCATCGCGAGAACGACCGCTTTTCCATCGGCGTCAGCCATCCCTTGCTGGCCTCGCCCAATGAGATGCTCACCGTCGGTACGCGCCTGTACGCGGTCAACGACAAGACCCGCTACCGGGTCAGCAACAGCCCGCTGACCCTGGAAGAAAAAACCGATATCCGCGCCCTGGCGCTGGAAGGCGACTGGAGCAAATCCGATCCACGGCAACTGCGGATTCTCAGCGCCGGCCTGTACCGTGGCCTGGACAGCATGGGGGCCAAGACCAACAACGAACTCTATGACCTGGACTTCTTCCGTCTGCGCCTGGCGGGGGTACAAAGCGACCGCTTCTTCGACAACTGGCAAGGGGTGCTTTCCGGTGCCTTGTACTGGAGCGCGGACAACCTGCCCGACAGTGAACGAGCCAGCTTCGGCGGCCAGAACTTTGCCCGCGGTTACCCTGATGACCAGGCCACTGGCGACAAGGGCTGGGGCGTCGCCTACGAGGTGAACTACAGCTTCAACCGCGAGGGCCCCTGGGTGCGGGTGCTGCAGCCCTACGTGGTACTGGACCGCTCCAAGACCTGGTTCAACCAGTTGCAGGTCAAGGGCAGCGATCTGTCGTCGGCCGCGGTGGGGGTGCGTTTCGGCGATGCCAAGCACTACAACATCGCCCTGGAGGCGGCCAAGCCGATGTCCGATGAAGCCCTGGACACCTACAACCGCCGACCGCGCTACACCCTGAGCTTCAGCTACCAACTCTGAGCCCTGTACCACCAAGGCCTGCTATCGCAGGCCTTTTTCTGCCCGCACGACGCATCAGTCAAAGGGCTCAGGACGCAGGGGTTTGAGGGGGGGTTGCAACAGGCGCCGCCAGCGCCCCGGCAAGCCGAAGGGCTTGAACCGGGACCGCCGTTGGCGTTCAGGGGCCGACTATATGCAGCCGGGGTTCGGGAAACAGATTGTTGAGGGTTTCCAACAGGCGCTCGTGATAGATCGGCTTGCGGAACAGGTCCAGCACCTGCAGGCGCAGCAGATCGCTGACGTCGTCCATATCGGCATGACCGGACATGACGATGACCGGCAGATGCTGGCGCGAGGTGTGTTCACGCAGGCGCTTGATCAATGACAGGCCGCTCTCCTCCGGCATGCGCAGGTCGGTGATGACCAGCGCAATGTCCGGATGGTGGGTGAGGTGCTCCAGGGCCTGCTTCACCGAGGTTGCGGTGAAGCAACAGAAGCCCTCACCTTCCAGCCATTCGGCAAGTTCCAGCAGTGCGTCTTCTTCATCGTCGACCAGAAGCAGTTGCTGGCGTTGGGGGGAAGCACTATTCATCGACATGACCTTGGGCTGACTGTCCGACGCCTTCACAGCAAGAGCAATCGCCGCTCTCAAGGCACGGGACGAGTCACCGTGGCACCTCCCATGGCAACCAGGATGTTGTTGAAGATGGCCAGGACCCGATCACCCATCGGCGTCACGAACACCACCACGACCACGGCAACCATGGCCACCACGATCGCATACTCGATGGCCGAGGCACCGTGAGTTCTGGCCAGGAACAGACGCGCGCGAAGCAGCAGGTAGTCCAGCAGCATGAAGCACCTCCGATGTATCGATCGCAACCACAGCCGACGAAGCACTCATGCGTCGGATCAAGGCACTGGACGAGTGACCGTCGCGCCTCCCAGGGCCACCAGAACGTTGTTGAAGATGGCCAGTACCCGATTGCCCAGAGGGGTCACGAACGCCACCACCACAACCGCAACCATGGCCACCACAATCGCGTACTCGATCGCCGAAGCGCCCTCGGTACGGTCAAAAAACAGGCGTGCCCTGAGCCACAAATATTGAAGGATCATCCTAGTTCTCCTGTGCGCCAGACGGCGCCGATGCAAGCACACCGGAACAGAGTTCCCCGGTGCAACTTGAGCATTGTCAACAAAGCAGCGACCAGCAACTGTAAGAACGGATTAATCACTAAGTATTAATTGAATGCTTGACGCCGAAAGCTCACCCCCAACTGAGAGCCGCCTACTGTTGTGTGCAATTTTTCCGCGAGTTAATGGCATTTCGTCCTAGCTCTACTACCTTCACATAGCGAAATAGTTGCATGTTCATAGCTGCCTAGTTGCGAAGTTGACTCGTTTGCAAGCGCCGACTGGTGATGCAGCAGGATAGGGAGAGCCTTTATGAACAGCCGCGTCACCATGGGTCTGGCTGGACTTCTGCTGCTAGGTGCGGTGTTTTTCGGTTACTGGGGGCTGGTACTCAGCCGCCCGCCCGCGCCCGCCACCACCCCTGCGCCGGCAGCCCCGAGCGTTGTTGAAAAAACCACCGCCAGCGCCGAAGACCAGACCCGCCAACCAGTGGTGGTGCTGGTGCGCGATGTGCCTCCTTTCGTGCCCCTCAGCGCCGCCGATCTGGCGCTGGAAAAACTGCGCACCGCACCGGCTGGCAGCCTCAGTGCGATCGATCAGGCGGTGGGGCGCATACCCTGGCGGCAACTGAGTGCCGGGACCTGGCTCAATGCCCAGAGCTTCGACAGCGGCGGGGCCCTGGCGCGGATGATTCACCCTGACGAGCGCGCGCTGGCGGTGGCCGTGGATGAAGTGATCGGCGCCGCCGGGCAACTGAGCCCGGGGGACTACGTCGACGTGCTGCTGTTCCTGCGCCAGGACACCACCAATCTGCAGCAATCGGCGCAGATCGCGGTCCCCGCCATGCGGGTGCTGGCGGTCGGTGAACAGTTGGGCCTGACCAACGACGGACAGCCCGCCAGCCCCGCGCTGAGCAACGAAGAAAAGCTCAAGCAGGACCAGCGTCGGATCGCCGCCCGCACCGTGGTCCTGGCCGTGCCCGAACAACTCCTGAGCCGCCTGATGCTCGCGACCCAGGTCGGTGTGCTGCGCCTGGCGGTTCGCAGCAGGGAGGAACAGCGCCTGGCCCAGTACTGGGCTGGCGACAAGAGCGCGGCCAGCCATCTCAATGTGGCCAACAGCAATCTGTTTCAGTTCACCCAGTTGGCGCTTGGCAATGCCCCACGCAATCAGGTCGCCCAGCAAAACGGCGCGCCGCGCCCGGCGGTGGAGGTGATTCGTGGCAACCAGATCACTCAACAAACGCCCTGATCAGGCGAGGGTTCACGACATGCGCAGCGGGCTATCACCATGAGTCAAAGCCTGAACCAGACCTTTCTTGCCATCACCCGCAACAGCACCGATCTGGAGTGGCTGCAAGGCGCCCTCGCGCCCTTGGGCCAGGTGGTGGGCGCCGATGGCAGCCTCGACGAACTGCTGGCGCTGGTGGACGTGACCTTCGCCAACCTGGTGTTCGTCGGCCTCGACCGCGAGCACGTGGTGGCCCAGGCCGCGCTGATCGAAGGCGCCCTGGAAGCCAAGCCGATGCTGGCGATCGTCGCCCTCGGCGATGGCATGGACAATCAGCTGGTACTCAACGCGATGCGCGCCGGGGCTCGGGATTTCGTCGCCTACGGCTCGCGCTCCAGCGAAGTCGCCGGGCTGGTCCGGCGCTTGAGCAAGCGCCTGCCGGCGGTCACACCCAACACCCAGCTGGGGGGCCTGACGGTGCTCTACGGGGTCCAGGGCGACGGTGACGGCGCACTGCTGGCCGGGCACATGGCCCTGGTGGTGCAAAAGAGCGGCCAGCAGACCCTGCTGCTGGACCTGGGCCTGCCCCGTGGCGACAGCCTGGCCTTGCTCGGGCTGGAGAGTTCCTTCCACTTCGGCGACGCCCTGCGTCACCTGCGGCGTCTGGATGCGACCCTGATCGACAGCGCCTTCACCAGTGCCGAGGCCGGCTTGCGGATTCTCGCCTACGCCCCCCACGACGAGCCTCTGGAGCACACCAGCGCCGCCGAGCTGTACATGTTGCTCAGTGCCCTGCGCCAGCACTTCCAGCACATCGTGGTGAACCTGGTGGGGCAGTCGGACAGCGAGGCGCTGCGCACCTTTGTCAGCCATTGCGACAAGCTGATCTGGTGCACCGACCAGAACGTCCTCGACTGCCGGCGCAACCTGGCGGTGCTCAACCACTGGCGCGAAAAGGGCCTGAAACTCGATCACGCACGCCTGCTGGTGGACCGCTACCTGAAAGCCGTCGCGCCGGACTCCGAAACCCTGGGCAAAACCTTCGGCCTGGAAGTGATCGCGGTGCTGGCCTACAGCCCGGAGGTGCGCCTGAATGCCAAGAACCAGGGCGTCACCCTGTTTGAAATGGCCCCCCGCGAAGCCCTGACGCAAAGCCTGAAAACCCTCGGCGAGCGCCTGGCCAAGCGCTCCGAAGGACTGGCCCGACCCAAGGGCGGCTGGCTCAACCGAATCATGGGGGGCAAATGAGCGGAGAAAAACTCTTCGGCGCCTCGACCCGCACGGTGCCGGGCAACAGCGACCACGAAGGCCTGAAACTGGTGCTGCATCGCTACATCATCGATGCCATCGAAGAGTCGGGGAAAAACCTGCTGGAAAGCTCCCGGCAGAACCTCTCGCAGTTCGTCACCGACAAGGTGGCGGAGTACATCGCGCGCATGCACCTGGCGATTTCCCGCTATGAAATGGAGCGCCTGGCCGAGGAAATCGTCGATGAACTCACCGGCTTCGGCCCCCTGGAAGTCTTGCTGCGCGATCAGGCCGTCACCGAGATTCTGGTCAACGGCCCGCACCGGGTGTTCGTCGAACGCGAAGGCGTGCTGCACCAGAGCGACTTGCGCTTTATCGACGCGCACCATGTGGAGCGGGTCATGCAACGGATTCTGGCGCCCCTGGGCCGGCGCCTCGACGAGTCCTCGCCGATGGTCGATGCGCGCCTGCCCGACGGCAGCCGGGTCAACGCGATCATTCCGCCCATCGCCCTGGACGGCCCCTGCCTGTCGATTCGCAAGTTTCGCAAGGACATGCTCAAGAGCAGCGACCTGATCGCCATGCAGACCATCGACCTGGCGATCTTCGAGTTCCTCCAGGACGCCGTGGGCAAGCGCTGCAACATTCTCATCAGCGGCGGCACCGGCACCGGCAAGACCACCCTGCTGAATATTCTCAGCCAGTTGATCAACCCCTATGAGCGCCTGGTCACCATCGAAGACGTGGCCGAGCTGCAACTGGGGCATCCCCACGTGGTGCGCCTGGAAACCCGTCCGCCCAATGCCGAAGGGCACGGCGAGGTCAAGGCCAGCGACCTGATCCGCAACGCCCTGCGGATGCGCCCGGACCGGATCATCCTCGGCGAGATCCGCGGCGTCGAAGTGCTGGATGTTCTGACCGCCATGAACACCGGCCACGACGGTTCCATGAGCACGGTGCACGCCAACAACGCCCAGGACGCCCTGCTGCGCCTGGAAACCCTGGTGGGCCTGACCGGGCGCCAGGTGGCCGAGCGCACCCTGCGGCAGATGATCTGCGCGGCCCTGGATGTGGTGATCCAACTGACCCGCCTGCCCGACGGCCGCCGCTGCGTCAGTGAAGTGGTGGAGGTGGTGGGCATCCGCGACGACATCTACGTCACCAATACGCTGTTTCGCCTGAACCGCCGCAACGGCCTGGGTTTTGAGCGCGAGGCGCTGAACCCGGCGGGCGACAAACTGCGCCGCGAGAGCGGACTGGGCATCAACTGAACCGCCGAGGTGGCCCATGATCGGCCTGCTGCTTACCTTGATCTGCCTGCTGCTACTGGGGCTTTCCGGTTGGCTGTTCTACCACGGCGTGCGCAAGACCGAACGCGAGCGGGTGCTCAACCGGCTGGCTCAGGGACAACCCGAGCTGAACCCGCCGCGCCATGCCTGGACCGGCCTGGAACAGGCCTTCGCCCGCGCCGGCCTGGGCCAGCCCAATGAACGCCTGGGCCTGTGGCTGACGGCGTGGGCGGCACTGACACTGCTGGGTTACCTGTTGGGAGACTGGCTTGGCCTGCTGGCTGGCGTGTTGGTGCCGCCGCTGTTGTTGCGCCTGTCCATTGCCTGGCTGTATCAGCGCCGGCTCAAGCGCATGATCGAACAACTGCCCGCGCTGCTGGATCACAGCGTGCGCAGCCTGAAATCCGGACGCACCCTGGCCGATGCCGTGCTGGGCGCCATCGAAGCCAGCAACGACCCGCTCAAGCAAGCCATGGGACGCGTCCAGCGCAACGTGCAGTTGGGGGTCAACCTGCCGGACGCGGTCAGTGACTTTGCCGAGTTCTACCAACAGGATGAGCTGCGCATGTTCGCCCTGGGCCTGAAGGTCAATCACCGTTACGGCGGCAACGCCAGCGAGTTGCTGGAGAACCTGATCAAGCTGATCCGCGAGCGCGAGCAAGGGGCCCGGCAGTTGCGCGCAATGACCGGGGAAACCCGCATGACCGCCTGGGTCCTGGGCAGCCTGCCGCTGCTGCTGGTGAGCTACTTCATGCTCACCAATCCGGGCTACATGCTGGGCATGTGGCACGACCCTTCCGGCCAGGCCATGCTGATCACCGCGGTGTGCCTGCAGATCTTCGGTTGCCTGGCCCTGTGGCGCATGTTGAGGAGTATCTGAAATGCTTCTGCTGGCTGCTGCGCTGTTGTTTCTCGGGGCCTTGCTGCTGCTCAGCAACAGCCTGCTGACGCAACGCCGGCGCGAGCGCCAGATTGCCCAGCGGCTGCACGGCCACATGACCCGCGACAACCGCCTGGGCAGTTGGCTGCGACTGCTGGGCGACAGTCGTTTCGGCCAACGCGCGGTGAACATGGACAGCGAAACCCAGACCCTGCTCAACCGCCTGGGCTGGCGTCGCTCCACCCAGCGTTCGCTGTTCGCGGCCTGCCAGATCGGCACCCCGGTGCTGGCGGTGTGCCTGGTGATCTTCATTGAGGAGGTGGCGTTTCCCCAAGCCCAGAGCCACTGGCTGACGCCCCTGCTCGCCGCCGGCGCCGGCTACCTGCTGCCCAAGCGGGTGTTGGCCTACGCCGCCCAACGCCGGCAAAAACACATCGCCCTGGAGATCTCCACCTTCATTCCCTTGCTGCGCATCCTGTTCGAGTCGGGCATGGCGGTGGAGCAGGCGCTGCGGGTCCTGAGCAACGAAGCCGGGAAACTGCTGCCGGAACTGACCCATGAATTGCGCCTGATCCTGGCGCGGGTGGATTCAGGCCTGGAACTGGGCCAGGAACTGCATCAGACCGCGACCCTGCTGGCGGTGGACGAGTTCACCGACACCTGCGTGATTCTCCAGCAACTGATCCTGCAGGGCGGCGGCGCGATGAAATCCCTGCAGGCCCTCAAGCAATTGCTGGACGACCGGCGCCTGACCCGCCTGCAGGAATACATCTCGAAAATGTCGGCGAAGATGTCGGTGGTGATGATGCTGTTTCTGTTCCCCGCGCTGTTGATCGTGCTGGCCGGGCCCGGCTTCACCGCCATTGCCCGGGCCTTTGCCTACTAAAACAGGACAGGAGTGTCGCGGCCGGCGGCGAGTGGCTCGCCGCCGGGATGCCGACAGCATCAGTGGGCGGTGACTCGCTGGCGCAGTCCCGAGTTGCTCGGCGACAAGGCCAGGGCCAGTTGCGTGCGGTTATGCATGTGGGTCAGGCGCAGGACCTGGGACACGTAGAGCTTGACGGTGTTTTCGGTGATGCCCAGTTCACAGGCGATCTGGTAGTTGGTCTGCCCCTTGCCCACCAGTCGCGCCACATCCAGCTGCCGTGGCGACAGCTGGTTGAAGATCGCCGGCACCTCGAACGGGTCGGCGTCGCCGCTGCCGTCCTCCGCGGACTCCTCGCTGCGACTGGCCGCTGGCGTGCGCCGGACCTTGTCCAGATCCTGGTACAGGTCATCGATGGACTCGGAGAGAAACTGCAGCTTCTGGTTCAGGTGCCCCAGGTGCAGGTTCTTCTGCCGTTCCTGCAAGGCGACTTCCTGACGTTGCAGGCCTTCGAGGAGTTCATCCAGGTCGATGGGTTTCTGATAGTAGTCGGCAATGCCGGCACGCATGGCCTTGATCACGTCCTGCTTGTCGGACTGCCCGGTGAGCAGGATGGCTTCGAATACCCGCTGCTTGCCGGCCAGACGCTGCAGCTCCTGCACCAGTTGGATCCCGTCCATATCGGGCATGTGCAGATCGCAGAGCACCAGGGCAATGTCCGGGTCCCTGTTGAAGCAGTCCACCGCCTGGCGGGCGGACTCGCAAGGGACACAACGGTAACCGCTGTTTTCAAGAAACTCGCAAAGTTCTTCGACAATCAGCGGCTGATCATCAACCACGAGCACTTTCATCTGGGAGGTGAGCTTGTTCACGTGCAACTCCGTGCGAGCCAATCGCCGATTGACCACTCCTGCCCCGCCCGCAGGTTCCGGGCAGCCACGACTTAAAACCTAGACCTACTTTCCGACTATGTACATAGCATTAATCGGCTCGGCGACTAGTGGATCACGCTCACAGTTAAGACCATTCCAGCCAGGACAAAGGGAGCGAACGGGTATTTTTTTGACAGGCCCATGGCTTGCGCCTCGCCTTGTGGTGCAAGCCCCTGTCTCGGCGCAGAAAGGAGCCTGGGGACGATCAGCAGCCACAGCAGGCTGCAGAACCCGGCGCCAATGAACGCCCCCAGCAGATGTTCGGGATCGGAGGCCAGCCCCAGGGCGGCCATCAATTTGACGTCCCCCGCCCCCATCCGCCCCATGGCGTACCCGGGTAGCGTGAGCAGCAGGGCCAGCAACAGGGCCCAGGCGCCCTGGGCAGCCGCAGCGCCCAGCCAGGTACTGCCGGTCCACAGCAGATAGCCGCTCGCCAGCAGCGCGGCGCCCAGCGTCAAGGTGTTGGCAATATGCCGTTGACGCAGATCCTGCACCGCGCACAGCACCAGCCAGATCCACAAAACCCAGAAATGCATGAGCTAAAAAATTCCTTTTAGCGGATTGATTCTATGCTCAATGGACATAGTGACTGTCAGGGTAGACGCACTCATGAAACCGGGCCTCCCCAGCAAGCACCCCAGCAAGCAAAAGGGCGCTGCAGCGATCGAGTTCGCGGCGGTGTTCGTGATCTTCTTCGCGGTGTTTTACGGCCTGGTCAGCTACAGCCTGCCGCTGTTGATGATGCAGTCCTTCAACCAGGCCACCGCCGAGGCCGTACGCCGGGCCGTGGCGGTCGATCCCAACAGCGCCAACTACGCCACCACGGTGCAGAACCTGGCCAACAGCGTGGTGCAGGCCCAGACCCTGTGGATTCCGTCGCTCTTCAACTTCGCCGCCACCGACTACAGCTCGGTGTACGCCAATGGCGTGCTCACCGTGCGGATCGACTACCCCACCTCGAAGCTCACCCAGGTGCTCCCCCGCCTGGTGTTGCCGGTGGTCGGCCCGATCCCCAACTTGCCCACGACCCTGTCCGCCCTTTCGAGCGTGCAATTTTGAACGCCAGCGACAAGCTGTTCGGGCGCCTGCTGGGCCGCCAGCCAGCACCGGCCGACGAAGCCCAGGCCCAATTGCCGGCCCAGGCAGTCGGCTTGCAACTGGTGCTGGACCCGAAGGGGCGGATCCTCACCAGCAGCGGACCGCTGCGCCATGCGCTGGCGCAGTTGCCACCCTCGCCCGAGCCCCACCATCTGCTGGACTACGCCCTGCCCGGCTGCGCCCTGGCCCTGGAGGGGCACCCCGCCGACTGGAGCGCGCAGGTGCTGGATCTGGACCTGCGCGGGCTGGGCGGCACGACCCTGCACCTGCGCGGCTGGGTCCAGAGCTGTGGCAGCCAGTGGCTGCTGCAACTGCTGGACATCGGCGACCTGATCCAACAGCGCCAGCAGGCCCTGAGCCGCGAGCAATGCCAGATCTTCGCCACGCTGATCAACGAGCAGATCCGCCTGTGCACCCTGAGCCGGCTGGCGGAGGTGCTGCACGACCAGCTCGCCGACCTGGCCCGCTACTGCCACATCCCTTGCGTGGGCCTGGCCTTGCTCGACGACGAGGAACAAACCTGGGTGCTGCACAGTGGCTACAGCGCCCACGACGCTCCCCGGCTGTGGCAGGACGGCCAGGTTCTGGGCAGCGGCCTGGACAGCTTGAGCGGCAATGCTCCGCTGCACCTGAATCATATCCAGGGCCTGAACGAGCACCCGCGCCTGCAAGGGATCTTCGGTCATCGCGAAGGTTTCCTGGTGCCCTATCGGGACGCGCACGGCGTCGCCGCCTGGTTGCTGTGCGGCAGCTATGCCGTGCAGCAGCAGGCACCGCACCTGCTGGAGCGCGACTGGCTGATGCTCACCGCCGCCCTGGCCGAGCCCTTGCTCGGCCGCCTGCGCGAACAACGCGATCACCTGCACCTGGAACGCCTGGAAGCCCTGCAGGGTCTGTTGGGCGCCGGCTGGTGGGAATTGTGTCCGGAGACTGCCGAGATCCAACTGGCCAGCCAGCTGGCCGCCAGTCTGCAGTTGCCCGACGCGCGCAGCAGGCTGGCGGTCCAGGACTGGCTGGAACTGATTCACCCCGCCGACCGCAGCGAACTGGCCAGCCGCCTGCACGCCCTGACCCTGGGCAAGCCACTGCTGGTCTGCGCGCGCCTGTCCGAGCCGGACCCGAGCCTGCCGCCACGCTGGTACCGCTTGCAGGGCCAGTCCCTGGGACGAGGGGAACAACAGCGGTTCCTGGGCTTCATGCTGGACATCAGCGATATCAAGAACCAGCAGCAACAGGCGGCTGCGGCCCACGCGCGCCTGGACAATCTGATTGCCAGCTCGCCGGCGGTGATCTATGTCCAGCGCTACCTGGAAGGCGCCCTGCAACCGAGCTTTTTCAGCGCCAGCCTGCAACCGCTACTGGGCTGGAGCCTGGAGGACTGCACCACGGCCGGCCTGGCGGACTGGGTGCACCCCGAGGACCACGACCTGTATTTCCAGCGCTGCCGCCAGTTGTTGCGCGAAGGCAGCGTCCACGCCCGCTACCGCCTGCGCGACCGCCACGGGGCTTACCACTGGGTCATGGATGAAGCCAAGCTGCTGCGCGACGACCTGGGCCTGCCGGTGGAGGCCGTCGGCCTGTGGCTGGACGTCACCGAGGCAACCCTGGCCGCCGAGCAGATGCGCCAGAGCGAGGAGCGCTACCGGATTCTGGTGGAAGACTCACCGGCGATGATCTGTCGCTACCGCCCGGACCTGACCCTGACCTTCGGCAACCGGCCGCTGGCAACTTACCTGGAATGCCCCGCCGAGGAGCTGCCGGGTAGCCACCTTGGGCAATGGCTGTCCGCCGAACAGCGCGAAGGTTTCGAGCGACGGATCCAGCGGCTGAGCCCGGAGTTTCCAGTCAGCACCGCCGAGATCTGCCTGCAGTTGCCGGGGCGTGAACACGCCTGGTGGGTCTGGTCCGATCGCGGGGTCTTCGATGAGCAGGGACAGTTGCTGGAGATCCAGGCCGTGGGCCGTGACAACACCGAAGTCCGACGTGCCCAGCAGCAGCTCATGCAGAGCGCGAAAATGGCCACCCTGGGGGAAATGGCCACCGGCCTGGCCCACGAAATCAATCAACCGCTGAACGTGATGCGCATGGCCATCGTCAATGTGCTCAAGCGCCTGAACAGCGGTGAGATCCAGGTCGACTACCTCACCGACAAACTGCATCGTCTCGACACCCAGGTGCAGCGAGCCGCCCGGGTGGTGGATCACATGCGGGTGTTCGGCCGACGTTCGGAGGTGGAGCAGCAACCCTTCAATCCGGCCCTGGCCATCGAGGGCACCCTGTCCCTGCTGGCCGAAGGCATGCGCGGCAAAGGGATCGAACTGCGCATCAGTGAGCTGGGGTTCGAGGTGCAGGTGCTGGGCTTCGTCGACCAGCTGGAGCAGGTGCTGATCAACCTCATGGTCAATGCCCGGGACGCGCTGCTGAGCCAACCGCCGCGGCAAGCCTTCAAGCCCTGGATTGCCGTGCATGGCCAGCGCGACGAACAGCGGGTACGCCTGTGGGTCGAGGACAATGGCGGCGGCATCGACCCACGCCTGCTGGAGCGGATCTTCGAACCCTTCTTCACCACCAAGCCTGCGGGTATCGGCACCGGGCTCGGGCTGTCGGTGAGCTACGGCATAGTGGAAAACATGGGCGGGCGCCTGAGCGTCAGCAACGGAGTGGACGGCGCGCGCTTTTGCATCGAGCTGCCGATTGCCCCGGCGGATCAGATCACCAGGTAGGCCCGGCCGGTCTGCCCGCAGGTGAGGTTGGCGCCGACCTCCACATCCATCAGGTTGATGCCGAGGGTCGCCAGCAGGCTGTTCAGCAGCGGATCGAGCAAGGGGCTCAAGAGGTTGCTGATCAGCGGCATGATCAGGCTGGTCACCCCATTGATCAGGCCCCCCGCCCCCGCCACCACCGAGCCCAGCAGATTGGCATTGACCGGCTGGTAAACCTCCAGGCTGATCCCGGCAATAGTGCCCGACAGGCTGTTGACCAGGTTGTTGGTCGGCGCCGCGTTCTGGTAGCTCGGCGCCTGATTGACGTTGGGCGGCGTGGGAAACGGCGGCGCGCTGCTGGCGTACAGCAGGTCGCGCCCGACATTGGGCCCGGTCTGGCTGAGCCCCAGCGCACTGTCGACCTTGAGCCCGATGCCGCCGGCGGCGAATGCCGTCCGCGCCGGGCCGCAACTGCCGATGCCGAGGATCTTGTGGCAGGTCCAGATGCCCAGGTCGACGATCGGCACCGGCGTGACCACCGGTTCTGCCGACGAGGAGAAGGCGGTACTGGGATCGATCTGGCCGATCTTGATATCGGCCAGTGACGACTCGCTGTGCACCGTGAGGCTTTTGCTGCCGGCGTTGTCCGTCGGGCAGCTGTAGTTGGTGACGTAGGCCTTGGCGCCCCCCAGTTCCAGGTTGATATCGATGCGCGCCGTGGGCAGCACCTCGGGATCGACTTGCTGGCAGCCGGCGCCCAGCAGGCAAGCGACGGAGTTGATGGTGGCCGCCAGGTTCAGGCTCAGGACGCTGTTGAGGGTCGGCGTCAGCGAGCCCACCAGACCCAGCAGGGCGTTGGCCAGGCCGCTGATCCCGGCCAACCCGGTCAGGTTGACCGACACCAGGGTGCGCACCTGGGCCGTGCGGACATAGATGCGGTTGGCGCCCAGCGGATCGAGGATGGCCAGCCGCGGATCGCCGACCGCCGAGAACTGCGGCGGCTCGATGACCTTGACCCTGATGGTGACGTTGGCCAGGCCCAACAGGTTGGCCGGCACCACCGCCGCCACCGCGCTCTTGCTGTTGGCCAGCTGGATCATCGCCTGCATCAACTGAAAGAGTTGCAGGTTGGCATCCAGGGCGGTGCTTGCCGCACCGCTCTGCAGCTTGAGGATGTCCCCCAGCGTGAGCTGCGGGATCTGGCTGCTCACCGCCACTTGCAGGGCGCCCAGGGCCGCCAGCACATCGGCCGTGGCGCCATTGGCCTGGACCACGGTGGCGGCGGTCTGGATCAGCCGGGTCAGGCTGGCCTGAGTGTTGAGCAACTGGCTGTAGTTGCCCGCGGCAACCCCCAGATCGATGGCCAGTTGGTCGAGGTAGCGCAGCAGGTTGATGTCGCTGTTGAGCAAGCCATTCCAGCCCACGGCGCTGATGTTGAGGCTGCCGCCCAGCATGTCGCCCACCAGGGTATTGAGCAGCGGTGAATTGGCGCTGTTGACGGTGGCCAGGGTGCTGCGGATGCTCAGTTGCGCCCGCGGTGGGGTGGGCGCGGCGGCCACCGCCGTGGCAGTTAACTGAGTGGTGAGGTTGATCGGCCCCGGGCTGAACAGTGCCCCGATTCCCGCCGCCACGCTGATGGGCACCGTGTGGGTCGCCACGACCCGCACCGCCGCCGATTGCGTCGGGTCGGTATTGAAGGTACGCAGGCTGTTGGCCCCGGTGGTCAACGCGCCGCACGCGGTGGTCAGGGTGCTGCCGGCGTCGACGGTAAAACCATTGCGGGTCGCGCTCTGCCCGGCATAGGCCGCGGCGCTGAGGCCGGCCTGGCAGTTGCCGCCCCGGCTCACGGCTTCCAGCGCGGCGTTGTCGGCGACCCGCTGCAACTTGCGCTGCTCCATGTACAGTCGGCCGCTGTCCACCACCACGACCATCAGCAACAGCGCCAGCCCCAGGGTCACGGCGGCCATCAGACCAATGGCTCCGCGCTGGCGGCGCGGAGCGGTAAAACGCTTCAGGGGAGACATCGGGGCACTCCTTTCCCGGCTCGCAGCCGAGCGCGCACTCCATCGATGCACAGCAGTGTAGTCAAAGGCCGGGCCGTCGCTGGCAAGGTGCCAGCTCGCCTGACTGGCGGCGCCAGGGCGCGCCGCCCGTCACTGTCGCGGCCGGTGCCGCGCGGGGCTGAAGGCCTTAGTGCGGCGGGTAGTTCTGCAGGATGCGCATCACCGTATTACGCACCGCGGCGTTGCGATCCACCGGGCTCGGCGAGTTGCTGAGCAGTTGCTCGTCGCTGCCGCGCCACACCAGCTTGCCGTCCTTGCCGTCCAGCAGGTCGATCTGGATGGTCGCCACCTTGTAGGTGATGTTGCGAGTCTCGTTGTACATCGGCCCGCCCCAGTAGCCATTCCACGGGCCACCCCAACCACCGCCGTAATTGGTGGTGACCTGTTGCTGACGGTCCTCGACGATCAGGTACGCCTGGACCTTGAGATCGGCCGGGGCTGCGCCCTGTACCGGGCGCAGGCCACGCTGGTCCAGTTGCTCGGCCACGGCCTGGCGGATGCGCTGCTCGGTCAGGTCGCTCTTGATCCGTGGATCATCGGGGCGGTATTGCAGGGCGGGTTCTTTCCAGCTCCAGCTGCGGTAGGCGCCAAAGTCCCGGCTGGCGTCGAAATCATGGTTGACCTGGTTGGCGGCGCAGGCACTGAGCAAGGCGGCGCATACCAGTAACGCGATTCGATGGAACATGCTGTTTCTCCGATTCAAGAACAACCACCGGCGGTCCTAACTGGGAGGATAGGCCGCCATTGCCTTTTGCACCGCCTCACGCAAGGCATCGGCCCGCTCGCTGAGGCTGCCGCGGCTGCTGGTTTCGGCGCTGGCGCTCCAGACCGGCTGGCCGCTGGCGCCGTCATACAGATTGACCCGAACCACCACCACTTCGACCTCGTAGGTGCGCACCACCGGCACGCTGCCGTACATGCCGTAGCCCGGGCCATAACGGTTATAACCGCCGTAGCCGCCATAACCGTAGTCGTCTTGGACCTGGCGCAAGCGCTTCTCCAGGTGCAGGTCGGCACTGACCCACAGGTCCGCCGGGCGCTGGTCCAGCACGGGGCGCAAACCCCGCTGATCCAGAGCGTTGCTCACCGCCTCGGCAATCTGCGCCGAATCGGCCCAGGCCGAGCCGTTGGGCAGGCGCCCATTGAGCCAGGCCCAGTTGCGGTAGCGTCCGTAATCGCGCTGCGGCGCCGGGTAGGCGCTGCGATCGAAGGTGTTGGCCGCTTGCGGCGGCGCCGGCGGCATAGGGTTGCTGCTGGCGACGTAGGGGTTGCTGCCCTGACAGGCGGCAAGCCCCGAACACAGGAAGATCAGACCCAGGCGGCGTTTCATTGCGCACTCCGTTAGACCGGCCGGCACAGCCAATGCAGATAACGCCCAAGGCCGGCGAAACTTGGGTGTCGGCGGTGAGCCAGTTCCATTTCCAACAGGTCCGTCAGCTCGGCCCGAGCCTGGAACTCCACCGGCATGTAATCGTGGAAAACCCGCACTCCGCTCTGGGTTTCGACTCGCCACAAGCCATCAAGTTGCGCCGCCAGCTCGCGCGGATCAAGCGGTTGTTGCGGGGTCAGGCTCTGCTTTTCGCCGGCCATGTCGTTCTTGCGCATCTTGCGGAAATGGCCCTTGAGCAGGTTGCGATAGACCAGCGCATCGCGGTTGTAGAAGGCCAGGGACAACCAGCCATCGACGCGGGTCAACTGGTGCAGCACCGGCAGGATCGCGTGGGGCTCGGCCAGC
The DNA here is from genome assembly GCF_029237275.1 of Pseudomonas sp. 3MA1. Lineage (NCBI taxonomy): Bacteria > Pseudomonadati > Pseudomonadota > Gammaproteobacteria > Pseudomonadales > Pseudomonadaceae > Pseudomonas > Pseudomonas sp. 3MA1. The sequence goes on from NZ_JAACFX010000004.1 coordinate 55,695, forward strand.
CATTCGAGCACCGCATGGCAGAGCACCAGGTCGTAGGGTTCGGTCAGTTGGCCCAGCAGTTCCTGCCAGGGCGCCTGGATGAAGGTCGCCTGCTGCCCGGCCTCGGCAAAGCGCTGGCGGGCGCCTTCGAGCATCGGTGCGGCGGGCTCGGCCAGGGTCACCTGATGCCCGTGCTGGGCCAGCCACAAGGACATGTGTCCCAGGCCCGCGCCGATATCCAGCACCCGCAGCGGCAGCTCGGGCAGGCTTTCCTTGAGGTCGGCCTGGAGCACCGCGAGGCGGATCGCGCCCTTGGCGCCGCCATAGATCTTCTCGGCGAAACGGGTCGCCAGCTGGTCGAAATGCCGGTCGCTCATGAGCAGAACCGCCGTTCGCTGTCCGCCAGCTTGCTGCGCACCACCTGGTCCATGTCCAGCCCCAATTCGCTGCACAACAACAGCAGGTAGAGGACGATGTCGCCCACTTCCTGACCGGCATGGGCCAGCTTGTCCGCCGGCAGTTGCCGCGACTGGTCCTCGGTCAGCCACTGGAAGATTTCCACCAGTTCGGCCATTTCGACGCTGGCGGCCATGGCCAGGTTCTTCGGGCTGTGAAATTGCCGCCAGTCGTTGCGGTCACGGATGGCGTGCAGGCGTTGGGTCAGTTGCTCTAGGTTCATCGGGGTCTCCTGAAGGCGTATAGCTTCCGGGGGATGGGCGTGGGACGCAAGAGCGCTTTCGCCGGCCGGTCGGCTCCTACAGAATGTGCCCGCCCTGGCAGCTTCTATGCTTGGCAGGGAACTCGCCACGGGCATCCATGGCCCAAGGCTCAGCTCAGGCCCCTTCTTTGATCAGGACGCATCCATGCAGGTAGAAAGTTTCTTCGAATGGCTTGGCCAGGCCATAGGTTCGGTCATCCGCTTCATCGTCGACCTGCTCAGCGGGTTGTTCGGCAGCCTGACCCACGCCGGCGGCAATTTCGTCGATGGCCTGGCCCGGGCCCTGGGCATGGACACTTCGATCGTCAGCATCATCGGCCTGATCATCGGCCTGATGTTTCTCTACTGGGCGATCCGCGCCTTCATGCGCGCCTCGATCCTCCTCGGCATCATCTGGCTGGTGCTGGGCCTGTGGCTGCTGAGCTGGATCATCCACTGAGGCCGCGCTAAAACCTCGGCGCATCCTGGCGCCGGGGCTACAATGCCGGCTCTCGCAAGGAGCCCGCATGTCCCCCCTGATCACCGATTGGCGTCATCGCCCCACCCATCGCCGCGTCTGGGCCCTGGCCGCGCCGATGATCCTGTCGAATATTTCCGTGCCCCTGGTGGCCCTGGTGGACAGCGCCGTGATCGGCCACCTGCCCCATGCCCATCAACTGGGGGCGGTGGCAGTCGGCGCCAGCCTCTACACCTTCCTGGCCTGGGCCATGGGCTTCTTGCGCATGGGGGCCACGGGGTTCGCCGCCCAGGCCGCCGGCCGCGGCGACGGCGCAGCCCTGCGCCAGATCCTGCTCCAGGGGCTGCTGCTGGCCCTGGGCCTGGCACTGCTGCTGGGAGCGATCGGCGTGCCGCTGAGCGGCGCGGCCCTGCACCTGATGCAACCCTCGGCGGGCCTGGACCAGATGACCCGGGCATTTTTCCACACCCGCCTGCTGGGCCTGCCCGCGGCCCTGGCCAGCTTCGCCCTGGTGGGCTGGTTCCTCGGCACCCAGAATGCCCGGGCGCCGTTGGCCATCCTGCTGAGCACCAACCTGGTGAACATCGCCCTCAACCTGTGGTTCGTCCTCGGTCTGGACTGGGGCGTGGTGGGTTCGGCGCGGGCCTCGGTGATCGCCGAATGGACCGGCGCCCTGATCGGCCTGGCCATGACCCGGCCGGCCCTGCGCGCCTACCCGGGACAGATTGCCTGGGCCGCATTGCGCCGCTGGCGAAGCTGGCGCCCGCTGCTGGCGGTGAACCGCGACATCTTCATTCGCAGCCTGGCCCTGCAATCGGTGTTTTTCCTGATCACCGTACAAGGCGCGCGCCTCGGGGATGCCACGGTGGCGGCCAATGCCCTGCTGCTCAATGGCCTATTGCTCACCGCACACGCCCTGGACGGTCTGGCCCACGCGGTGGAGGCCCTGTGCGGCCACGCCATCGGCGCCCATGACCGCCGGGCCCTGCGTCGTTCGCTGGTGGTGGCCGGTGGCTGGTCATTGCTGGCCAGCTTGGGATTCGCGCTGATGTTCTTGCTAGCTGGTCACCTGTTCATCGAGATGCAGACCGACATTGCCGAAGTCCGCCAGACCGCCTTCACCTACCTGCCCTACCTTGCCGTACTGCCCCTGATCGCGGTCTGGAGCTACCTGCTCGATGGCTTGTTCATCGGCGCCACCCGGGCCCGGGAAATGCGCAACGGCATGCTCCTCACCGTGCTCCTGCTGCTGCCCTTTGCCTGGGCCCTGCAAGGCTTTGGCAACCACGGCCTGTGGCTGAGTTTCTTATTGTTCATGCTCTTGCGCAGCCTGACCCTGGGCGCCTTCGCCTGGCAGCTGGAGCGGCGCGACGCCTGGTTTTCCGGGGCTCACTGAGTCGACTCGACAAAGCCGCTGACCCGATCCAGTACCGGCGCCAGCCCGCGCAGGGGGCGGGACAGGGCGGCCACCAGGGTGGCGTGATTGGTGCGGGAAAAATAAAACTCCTGCACCGGCACACCCGCCGCGCGCAGTTTGTTGGCCAGGCCACCGGTATTGCGCTGCGGGTTGACCAGCGAATCCTGGTTGGAAGCGATCAACAGCGCTGGCGGCGCGCCCTGGCTGACGTGATTGATCGGCTGCGAATCCGGCGGCGAATCGGGGTAGAAAAACACCGGACGCACCTCCAGGTTGCGAATGGGAAGAAAGTCATAGGGCCCGGCCAGGCCGATCCAGCCCTTGATGATTTGCGGCGTCAGCCCGACCTCTCCCAGAAAGCGCGGATCCAGCGCCAACATCGCGGCGTTGTAGGCCCCGGAGCTGTGCCCCATCAGGAACAGGCGCTGAGGATCGGCGCCAAAGCCGCCGATGTGCTCATGGGTCCAGGCCACGGCGCGGGCCGCGTCCTCCAGAAAGGCCGGGTAACGCACCTGTGGATAAAGCCGGTAGTCCGCCAGCACCACCACCATGCCCCGGGAGGCCAGGGCCTCGCCGACAAAGTCGTAGTCCGCGCGCGAGCCACTGTTCCAACTGCCACCGTAGAAGAACACCACCACCGGAGCCCCCGCAGCCGCCTGCCGCGGCTGATAGACATCGAGCTTCTGCCGCGGATCGCTGCCGTAGGCAATGTCCGGGGTCTTGATGAAGGTGCTGCCGGGGGTCAGGGAGTTGAGCAGCTTGAGCGGCGAACAGGCCGCCAGCACGCTGATCAACAACCCGCCGAACAACAGCCGCCAGGTGCCGCGTATTGCATTGCTCATCGCTCCTCCCGTCTGCCTTGCGCTTTGCACAGCTGTGTTCAGGCTAGCTGCAAAGGCTGTAGCGGGGACAAAAAAAACCCACCGCATGCGGTGGGTTTTCAAGGCTTGCGCCGAGCGTCAGGACGACAGGTAGGACGAACGGGTCAGGCCCAGGCGCAATGCGTCGAGGAACTGGGTGCGCTCGGCGCTGCTGATCTTGGCGCTGGCCACCTTGTCGCGGTAGTGAGTCATCAACTCCTCCGGCGACAAGTGCACGTAGCGCAGCATGTCTTCGATGGTGTCGTGAGTCTCGATCCCTGCGTGGTACACGCTGCCGTTAGGCCGCTGGTAGATATTCACCGAGTCGGTATCGCCGAACAGGTTGTGCATGTCGCCGAGGATTTCCTGGTAGGCGCCCACCAGGAAGATCCCCAGCAGGTAGTCCTCGCCCTCGTTGAGGCCGTGCACCGGCAAGCTGGTCTCGATGCTCTGCTCGTCGACGTACTGCTTGATCTTACCGTCGGAGTCGCAGGTCAGGTCCTGCAGCACCGCGCGACGCAGCGGCTCTTCATCCAGACGGTGCAGCGGCAGGATCGGCAGCACCTGGCCGATGGCCCAGGTGTCCGGCAGGCTCTGGAACACCGAGAAGTTGCAGATGTACTTGTCCGCCAACTTGTCGTTGAGTTCGTCCAGCACCTGGCGGTGGGAACGCTGGCGCGCCTTGAGCGAGTTGTGCAGGCGACGGCACACGGCGAAGTAGCACTGCTCGGCCAGGGCTTTTTCGGCCAGGGTCAGCTTGCCGTCGGCGTACTGGGCGGCGACGTCACTCATGTAGTGCGTGGCGCGCCAGTAGGTTTCGGTGACCATCTCGATGTCGGTCGGACCCAGCAGGTCCACCAGCCATTGCACGGTTTCCGGCAGCTCTTCCTTGTTGTCGATCTTCGGCACGTCGTCGTTGTGCTTCTCGACGTCGGTGACCTGCACCACCAGCATGGCGTGGTGGGCGGTCAGGGAACGGCCGCTCTCGGAGAAGATGTGCGGGTGCGGCAGGTTCTGCGCGTCGCAGAACTCCTTGAGCATGCCCACCACCACGCCGGCGTAGTCGTCCATGTCGTAGTTGATCGAACTGGCGTTGCGCGAGTGGGTGCCGTCGTAGTCCACGCCCAGGCCGCCGCCGACGTCGATGTGATCCACCGGCAGGCCGAGGTTGCGCAGTTCGCCGTAGTAGCGGATGGCTTCCTTGAAGCCGTGCTGGTAGTCCGCCAGGTTGGCGATCTGCGAGCCCATGTGGAAGTGCAGCAGGCGGATGCCCTGGTCCAGGCCGGCAGCGCGGAAACGCTCCACCACCGAGAGCAGCTGCGCCGCCGACAGGCCGAACTTGGACTTCTCGCCACCGGTGTCGGCCCACTTGCTCGACGCCAGGGACGACAGGCGCACCCGCAGGCCGACCTGTGGCTTGACCTTGAGGGAGGCCGCTTCCTCGATCACCAGGCCCACTTCGGACTCTTTCTCGATGACGATGAACACGTTGTGGCCGAGCTTCTGGCCCATCAGCGCCAGGCGGATGAACTCACGGTCCTTGTAGCCGTTGCAGACGATGGTGCCGCCTTTGGGCGCCAGGGCCAGGACTGCCAGCAGCTCCGGCTTGGAGCCGGCTTCCAGGCCGATGGAGACGTTCTGGGTGGCGATGATGTTCTCGATCACCGCTTCCTGCTGGTTGACCTTGATCGGGTACAGCGCGGTGTACTTGCTCTGGTATTCCAGGCGCGCGATGTTGGCGTCGAAAGCGCCGGTCAGCTGACGCACGCGGTCCTGGAGAATGTCCGGAAAACGCACCAGCAACGGCAAAGACAAACCGCTCTTGCGCAGCTCCTCGACCTGCTCGAACAGATCGATGGGCAAACTGCTCGGGCCGTTCGGGCGAACTTCGACGCGACCGGCGTCATTGATCGCGAAATACCCGGCCCCCCAATGGCGAATCCCGTAGACACTGCGGCTGTCCGCAACGGTCCATTGGCTGCCATCGTCTTTACGTGTGCGTCGTACGGACATCGAAGTCCCCTATAAAGAAGTCATAGAGCGCCGCCCCAATCCGGGGTCGGCGCAGTCTAAAGAATGAAAATGACGATTAGCCTGCAAGCGCAATAGACCGCGCCTGCCGTGCTGAGTTTAGAAACCGTTCATGAACAGGCTCTGTGAAAACCATGGGAGACGGCGCCGCGTCCTGAGCCAATCAAGACAGGGTCGAGTCAGAGGTGGTTTTCACAGAGGCTGCTAGCCGCCGGACTTCTTCGCCTTGAAACCGTGCTTGACCAGTTCGGCCAAGAGTAGCTCGACATGGTCGCCCTGGATTTCAATGACGCCGTCTTTCAGCGCGCCACCGGTGCCACAGCGCTTCTTCAACGTGGTGGCAAGTTCCTTGAGGGCGTCTTCGGCCAGGGGCACGCCGGTGATGGTGGTCACCGTCTTGCCGCCACGGCCCTTGCTTTCGCGACGCACGCGAGCAATGCCGTCGCCGGCCGGAATCACGGTTTGTTTGCAGATACAGGCGGCCACCGGCTGGCTACAGTCCGGGCAATGTCGACCTGCGTCGGTGGAAAACACGAGGCCACCAAGGGCGGCGAAGGATGCGGCTTTTTTGGCCACCGGCAATCCTCTTGGGAGGACAAAGACTGGTCGAAGCACATGGCGGTGCCATCGACCGCGAAGCCCCACTCAGGCAGGGGCAGCGCTACTGGGCCGGCGCGCTTGCAACAAGCGCCGCCGGTTCAGCTTGAAAAGTCGCGCAGTGTAACGGCAAAAAGCCCGGTTGCTAAGAGCCAATCAGCGTCAATTTATGCAACTTTAACGACGTCGCGCCAGATAGCGTTGCAAGGCGGCCAGGGAGTCCGGGCAATAGGGCTTTTCATGGATTTCCCGCAGTACCTGGTCCAGGGGAATGAAGCGCGCTTCGAGGACTTCTTCGGGCTGCAGGCGCAGCGGACCGTCCCAGACTGCGGAGAAGGCCGAACACCAGAGACGGTTGCCGGTGTCTTCGAAGAAAAAGTGATCGTGGGCGGTCAACTCGACCCCGCTTACCCCCAGTTCCTCTTCCAGTTCTCGGGCGGCGGACTCGGCGTAGCTTTCCGTCGCCAGGACCATGCCGCCGGCGGCGACATCCCAATAACCCGGGTAGATGGCCTTGCTCAGGGTGCGCCGGTGCACGCACAGCTCACCGGCGGAGTTGAACAGCATGATGTAAGTGCCACGGCCAATCAGGCCACGCTCGCGCAGCTCGGAACGGACCATGGCACCCAGCAGCTGGTCTTCGCCATCGACCCAGGCAATTTCTTCAGCATCGGAGGCTGCGCGGTGCGCGGCCTCTTTGTCGGTTGCGACCATGGATCAGCCTTGATTGAGCAGTTGACGCAAGTCGATGACCGCCGCGTTGGCCCGGGAAATATAGTTGGCCATCACCAGCGAGTGGTTGGCCAGAATGCCAAAGCCGCTGCCGTTGAGGATCATCGGGCTCCAGACCGGCTCCTGGGAGGCCTCCAGTTCACGGATGATCTGGCGCACGCTGACGGTGGCGTTCTTCTTCGCCAGCACGTCGGCAAAGTCCACTTCGATGGCGCGCAGCAGGTGGGACAGGGCCCAGGCCTGGCCACGGGCTTCGTAGAACACGTTGTCGATCTGCATCCACGGCGTTTCCTCCAGCTCTTCGTCCACTTGCGGCACCTGGCCGGGGGCGAGCACTTCGGTTTTCAACGCGGTGTTGAGTTTGACCCGGCCAACACTGGCCGACAGGCGCTGAGACAGCGAACCCAGGCGCGTGCCGACATCACCCAGCCAGTTGTTCAAGTTGTCGGCACGGGCATAGAACTGTGCGGTCTTCTGGTTCGGATCGGACAGACGCGCCTGGTAGCGGCTCAGGGAGTTGATGCCTTCCTGGTACTCCGACTCGCTGGAGGGCAGGATCCAGCTCTTGTTGTCGAAGTTAAAGCGCGGCTCGGCCTTGGCCAGGTCAGCGTCTTCAGCGGACTGGGACTGGGAACGGGCGAAGTCCTTGCGCAGTGCGCGGGTCAGGTCGCGGACCTGGACCAGCACGCCGTATTCCCAGCTCGGCATGTTGTCCATCCACAGACCCGGTGGAAAACGGTCGTTGGAGATATAGCCACCCGGTTTGTCGAGCAAGGTGCTGGCCACGGTCTTCAGGGTTTCCACGGTGGTGTAGCCCACCACCATCTGCCGGCCTTCTTTCTCGGCGGCGATCTGGGCGTTCTGCTGGACCGGAAACAGCGCCGGTTCCTGGCTCCAGTACCAACCCAGGCCACCGGTCACCAGCAAGTACAGGCCCAGCAAGGTGGCCAGGGCGCGACTGAACAGCAGGCCACCAAAATAGCTGCGTGTCGCCGACTTGGGTTGGGCAGCACGATCCGGCGCGCTGCCTGCGCGATTCTTCCAATCCAGCATGGCTATGTCCTTTCAATCACTTGGGTTCATCGGTTCGACCACAACCCTACTCCATCGTGCCTTGCCTTGACGGGATAAATCTTCCGGCAAATGCGCGTCGCGCAATGATTGCGAATCGGGCGATCACTATAAATGAAGCACCGGCCAGAACCTATGCGACCAGTCGGTCAGGAACTGAATTGCGTCGCCTTGCACATTATTGACGCACGACACTCATGGGACGCAAAAGTGGTGCTAGCATAGAGCCACCAGTCGATCTCAGCATGCACCCTAACTAGTAGTCAGGATATGACCGAGCCAGAAGACCCCAGCCGTGAGCGCCTCAAGCACCACTTTGCCCAGCGGGTAATTCATCAGGCACGTCAGATTCTTGAGATATGGCAGCGTCTGCAACGCAGCGAATGGTCCACCAGCGACATGTCCGAATTGTGCGAGGCCAACCTGCGCCTGCTGCGCTTCGCCGAACGTTTCGAACAACCCGAACACACTCAGCTGGCCCGCAGCATCAGCCAGTCCCTGGAGGCGGTGGATGCCAATCGCGGGCGCCTGAGCAGCACCCTGATCACCGATCTCAACCGCCTGATGCAGCGCCTGTCGCGCACCGGCCTGCGTCACGGCGACCAACTGGAACAGACCTTCCTGCCGCCCTTGCGCAAGCCGATCTACGTGATGCTGCAGGACCACGACCGCGCCGAACGCCTGGCCAAGCAGCTGGAATTCTTCGGCCTCAGCGCCCAGTCCCTGGACAGCATTGCGGCCTTTCGCTCGTCCATGGTCGAGCGCCTGCCGGCGGCCATCGTCATAGACGTCGACTTCTGCGGCCCCGGCATGGGCCTGACCCTGGCCGCCGAGGCCCAGGTCGGCCTGGAGCAGAAACTGCCGCTGCTGTTCTTCAGCCTGCATGAAACCGATACCCCGACCCGCCTGGCCGCCGTGCGCGCCGGTGGCCAGGAGTTCCTCACCGGCACCCTGGAAGCCTCCAGCCTGCTGGAAAAGATCGAGGTGCTGACCTGCGTCGCCCAGTACGAGCCCTATAAAGTGCTGATCATCGACGACTCCCGGGCCCAGGCGCTGCACACCGAGCGCCTGCTCAACAGCGCCGGGATCGTCACCCGCACCCTGATCGAGCCGATCCAGGCCATGGCCGAGCTGGCGGACTTCCAGCCGGACCTGATCATCCTCGACATGTACATGCCGGCCTGCACCGGCACCGAGCTGGCCAAGGTGATCCGCCACAACGACCGCTACGTCAGCGTGCCGATCATCTACCTGTCCGCCGAGGACGACCTGGACAAGCAGCTGGACGCCATGAGCGAAGGCGGCGACGACTTCCTGACCAAGCCGATCAAGCCGCGGCACCTGATCACCACCGTGCGCAACCGCGCGGCACGGGCGCGCAACCTCAAGGCGCGGATGGTCCGCGACAGCCTCACCGGCCTGTACAACCACACCCATATCCTGCAATTGCTGGAAGACTGCAGCTTCCGCGCCCGCCGCGAGGGCAAGCCGCTGAGTTTCGCCATGCTCGACATCGACCACTTCAAGCGGGTCAACGACAGCCACGGCCACCCCATGGGCGACCGGGTGATCAAGAGCCTGGCGCTGTTTCTCAAGCAGCGCCTGCGCAAGACCGACTTCATCGGCCGCTACGGTGGCGAAGAATTTGCCATTGTCATGCCCGACACCGACCAGGAATCGGCGTGCAAGGTGCTGGACGAAATCCGCCAGCGCTTCGCCGAGATCCACTACCCGGCCCAGCCCCAGGACCTGTGGTGCACCTTCAGCGCCGGGGTGGTGGAAATGCAGGAAGACTCCGACAGCCTGATGATGGCCAGCCAGGCAGACGAAGCCCTGTACCGCGCCAAGCATGGCGGCCGCAACCGGGTACAGGCCGCGCGCCAATCAAGTCAAAGTGCCACCTTTTCATCCGAATCCACCGATTCGGTCATAACCTTGTAATACAAACGCAATAAATTCAGGCGCTTACCATTTTCGCCGTTGGTAGAGCCCCGATGCGCCTGAAGCTGCTGACCAATCTCAATACCTTGCTGCTGGTTGCCGTTTGCCTCGCCCTGGGGGCAACGCTGTGGTGGTCGCAACGCGCCCTGGAACGCCCCTATCTATTGATGGAGCGTTACTTGGGGCTGTCCCAGCAGTTTCAGAATCAAGTGGCGCGCAATGTCGAAGACTATCTGGCCAGCGGCGATGCCCTGCGCCTGAGCAGCGCGACCCAGGCCCTGGAAACCCTGCAAGGCGAGCTCGGCGAACTGCCGCCGGCGCTGGCACAAAGCCTGCGCCCGAGCCTGGCCAGCCTCGACGCCTTCAGCAAGAGCGACCTGCTGGCAGCCGGCAAGCTGGCAGGCGACCCCCAGGCGCTGCTGTTGCAGGCCGAGCGCGAACTGGGCGCCAACCTGGAGCAGCTCAGCCAGTACGCCAGCGGAACCAGGAACCCGGACGCGGCCCCTTACCTGCCGCTATTGCTCACCGCCTCGCAGCACCTGGGCAAACTGTCCCTGGCCCGCGACAAGCTGGTGAGCAGCGGCCGCAGTGAACTGGCCGCTGATGTCGAACGCGAACTGAACAACATCCGCGCCCAGGCCGATCAGCTTGAAGCCCTGCCTTTATTGGGCGTGGCTGCCAGCAGTGAGTCCGGCACCGATGATTTCGCCGCCATGATGGGCCTGGAAAACACTCAGAAAGCCGCCACCGAAGACGCCGGTATCAGCCTCAAGCGCGAACTCAACAGCCTGCTCAACCGCTACCCGGCGGAACTCAAGCGCACCCGCGAGCAGATCCAGCAACGCGCCGACCTCGCCGCCGCCACCCTGCTGAAAATCACCGCCGTGCGCCAGGCCATTGCCGAGCTGGAACCGGCGGTACGGGCCCAGCACGGGCAGATCCAGGGCGAAGTGCGCCTGATGCAGGGGCTGATGATCGGCTTGATCCTGCTGATCGCCCTGGTCATCGACACCTTGCAGCGCAAGCTGGCCCGGGTCCTGACCAACCTCGCCCCGGCGCTGTCGACCTGGGCCGAAGGCGATTTCAGCCAGCCGATCCAACTGGGCAAGACCAACCACGAACTGCACGCCATCGAAGAGTCCCTGAACCGTCTGCGCGCCTATCTGGTGGACCTGGTGGGCACCATTCGCCAGAACGCCGAGCAAGTGGTGGGCAGCAGCCGCGCCCTGGCCGACCTCAGCAGCGGCCTGCACAGCGGGGCCGAACGCCAGGCCGGCGACACCGCGCAGATTCGCGATGCCTTGGGCGAATTGGAAGCCACCATCCAGCAGGTCGCCGGCGATGCCAGCCAGGCCGCCGATGCCAGCAGCAGTGCCGGGCTGGCGGTGCAGCAAGGGCAGAAAGTCATCGGCCTGAGCCTGACCGGGCTGCATGCGCTAGTAGGGGAAGTCCAGGGCAACGCGCAGATGATCGAACACCTGGCCCAGGAATCGGCCACCATCGGCGGCGTGCTGACGGTGATCCGTTCCATCGCCGACCAGACCAACCTGCTGGCCCTCAACGCCGCTATCGAAGCCGCCCGCGCCGGGGAAATGGGCCGCGGCTTTGCCGTGGTCGCCGAGGAAGTGCGCTCCCTGGCCCTGCGCACCGCCGGCGCCACGGCGGAGATCCAGACCCTGATCGCAGGCCTGCAAAGCGCCGCGCAGCAATCGGTTCAAGGCATGCGTGCCCAGGTGGAACACGCTGAAGCCACCGCCAGTCAGGCCCAGGCCGCCGACGGCGCGCTGGATGAAATCGTCGGGGCGATCCAGACCATCGCCGACACCGCAGTGCGCATCGCCGATGTCACCGCTCAACAAAGCGGCGCGGTCAGCGAGATTCGCGACCACAGCGAACGCATTCACCAACTGGGCGGCGACAACCTGCTGCGCATCGGCGAAGGCCGGGCCCAGGGCGAGAACCTGCTGGACCTGGGCGGGCAATTGCATACCGCGGTGCAGGCCTTCCGCGTCTGAGGCCGCCTGGCCGCCCAGCGTCGCAGCCCATCGGGGCAAGTCCGCTCGGCCCTGCCCAGGGGATCGCCGCGCCGCAGGGCGCAAAACCGCAGCGACCGGCAGCCCTTTTCAGCGCAACAGCGGCGAAATCGACGCCAGGCACATCAGTGCTCCCTGGTTGCGGGCAAATGACCGGATTTAATCAGTCGGTCACATATTTTGCGCAAACATCGGTCATCGTGCTGGCTATTGCCGAGAACTGGACAGTCATAAAGTCTTTCCGGCATAGTCGCCGGGTTCTGACAACAGCCCCCCGATAACAAGGAACGACCGATGGCCACCCTACTGGTGCTTCACGGCCCCAACCTGAACCTGCTCGGCACCCGTGAACCCGGGGTCTACGGTGCAACCACCCTGGCCCAGATCAATCAGGATCTGGAGCAGCGGGCCCGTGATGCCGGGCACCATCTGCAGTACCTGCAGAGCAATGCCGAGTACGAATTGATCGAGCGCATCCATGCCGCCCGCGATGAAGGCGTGGACTTCATTTTGATCAATCCAGCAGCTTTTACGCATACAAGCGTCGCATTACGTGACGCGCTGCTGGCGGTGAGCATCCCATTCATCGAAGTGCATTTGTCCAACGTGTACAAACGCGAACCTTTCCGCCATCACTCCTACTTCTCCGATGTTGCGGTGGGAGTGATCTGCGGCCTTGGCGCCAGCGGTTACCGACTGGCCCTGGAGGCCGCCCTAGAACAGCTTGAACGCCAGGCAAAAGCTTGAACGACAAGCGATAAACGCCCCTGACCGACCCTTGGGAGTTGATGATTCATGGATATCCGTAAAGTTAAGAAACTGATCGAACTGCTGGAAGAGTCCGGCATCGATGAGCTGGAGATCAAGGAAGGCGAAGAGTCCGTGCGCATCAGCCGCCACAGCAAGACTCCAGCCCAGCAGTACTACGCACCGGCTCCGGTTGCCGCTCCAGTAGCTGCTCCTGCCGCTGCCGCACCGGCCGCCGCCGCTGCTCCTGCCGCCCCCGCCGCACCGGCGCTGAACGGCACCGTGGCCCGTTCGCCAATGGTCGGTACTTTCTACCGCAAATCTTCGCCTACCTCGCCAGCCTTCGTTGAAGTCGGCCAGAGCGTGAAGAAAGGCGACACCCTGTGCATCGTCGAAGCGATGAAGATGATGAACCACATCGAAGCTGAAACCAGCGGTGTGATCGAATCCATTCTTGTCGAAGACGGCCAGCCGGTTGAGTACGACCAACCGCTGTTCACCATCGTTTGAACCGCGGAGAGTCTTTGATGTTGAAGCCTGCGAAGTTGGAAAAAGTCCTGATCGCCAACCGCGGCGAAATCGCCCTGCGGATCCTGCGTGCCTGCAAGGAAATGGGGATCAAGACCGTCGCCGTCTACTCCAAGGCCGACAAGGAGCTGATGCACCTGGGCCTGGCGGACGAATCCGTTTGCATCGGGCCTGCGCAAGCCGCGCAGTCCTACCTGCACATCCCGGCCATCATCGCGGCCGCTGAAGTCACTGGCGCTACGGCGATCCACCCTGGCTACGGCTTCCTGGCGGAAAACGCCGACTTCGCCGAACAGGTGGAAAACTCCGGCTTCGCCTTCATCGGCCCGAAAGCCGAAACCATCCGCCTGATGGGCGACAAGGTTTCCGCCAAGCACGCCATGATCGCGGCCGGTGTTCCGACGGTTCCAGGTTCCGACGGCCCACTGCCGGAAGACGAGGAAACCGCCCTGCGCATTGGCCGTGAAGTCGGCTACCCGGTGATCATCAAGGCCGCTGGCGGCGGCGGTGGTCGCGGCATGCGCGTGGTGCACAAGGAAGAAGACCTGATCGCCTCGGCCAAGCTGACCCGCTCCGAAGCCGGCGCGGCGTTTGGCAACCCGATGGTCTACCTGGAGAAGTTCCTGACCAACCCACGTCACGTGGAAGTCCAGGTACTGTCCGACGGCCAGGGCAACGCCATCCACCTGGGCGACCGCGACTGCTCGCTGCAGCGCCGGCACCAGAAGGTCCTCGAAGAAGCGCCGGCACCGGGCATCGACGAGACCGCGCGCCAGGAAGTCTTCGCCCGCTGCGTCAAGGCCTGTATCGACATCGGCTACCGTGGTGCCGGTACGTTCGAGTTCCTGTACGAGAACGGTCGTTTCTACTTCATCGAGATGAACACTCGCGTGCAGGTAGAGCACCCGGTATCGGAAATGGTCACCGGTATCGACATCGTCAAGGAGATGCTCAGCATCGCCGCCGGCAATAAGCTGTCGTTCACCCAGGATGACGTGGTCATCCGCGGTCACGCGCTGGAATGCCGGATCAACGCCGAAGACCCGAAAACCTTCATGCCAAGCCCAGGCACGGTCAAGCATTTCCATGCCCCGGGCGGCAACGGCGTGCGCGTCGACTCGCACCTGTACAGCGGTTACGCGGTTCCACCGAACTACGATTCGTTGATCGGCAAGCTGATCACCTACGGGACCACCCGTGACGAAGCCATGGCGCGCATGCGCAATGCGCTGGACGAAATCGTCGTCGACGGGATCAAGACCAACATCCCGCTGCACCGCGACCTGACCCGTGACGAAGGCTTCTGCAAAGGGGGCGTGAACATTCACTACCTCGAGCACAAGCTGGCCGAGCAACACTGATCGGCACCCGCCACACCGACAAGGCCGCTTTCGAGCGGCCTTGTCGTATCTGTCGTTCCCTCCTCCACCCTGTAGGAGCGAGCTTGCTCGCGAACCGCGCAGCGGCCATTGCCCGATCAACCGCCATCGCGACCAAGAACCCGGCGTCCCCCTCGCTCCTGCGGGGCGTCTCGCGTAAACTTGCGCGCTTCTCGCGGCCCGCTAGGCTGCACATCACATATTTTCAAAGGTGCCCGCCATGCCTTGGCTGCAAGTCCGTCTCGCCATCAGCCCAGAACAAGCCGAAACCTATGAAGACGCTTTTCTTGAAGTCGGTGCCGTTTCGGTCACCTTCATGGACGCCGAGGATCAGCCGATCTTCGAACCCGAACTGAACACCACCCCATTGTGGTCCCACACCCACCTGCTGGCCCTGTTCGAAGGCGGCACCGAAGCCGCCAGCGTGCTCGCTCACCTGGAACTGCTGACCGGCAGCCCGTTGCCCGAGCATCACAGCGAAGTCATCGAAGACCAGGACTGGGAGCGCAGCTGGATGGACAACTTCCAGCCGATGCGCTTCGGCCAGCGCCTGTGGATCGTCCCCAGCTGGCACGCCGCGCCGGAGCCGGATGCGGTCAACCTGCTGCTCGACCCGGGCCTGGCGTTCGGCACCGGCACCCACCCGACCACCGCCCTGTGCCTGGAGTGGCTGGACAGCCAGGACCTCAAGGACTGCAACGTGCTGGACTTCGGCTGCGGCTCGGGAATCCTCGCCATCGCCGCCCTGTTGCTGGGCGCCAAGCAAGCGGTCGGCACCGACATCGACGTGCAGGCCCTGGAAGCCTCCCGGGACAACGCCGGGCGCAACGGGATTGCCGACGAACTGTTCCCGCTGTACCTGCCCGAGCAATTGCCGCAGGTCCAGGCCGACGTGCTGGTGGCCAACATCCTGGCCGGCCCGCTGGTGGCACTGGCGCCGCAACTGTCGGGCCTGGTCAAGTCCGGCGGGCGCCTGGCGCTCTCCGGCATCCTCGCCGAGCAAGGTGAAGAAGTGGCCGCGGCCTATGCCCAGGACTTCGATCTGGATCCGATAGCCACCCTCGATGGCTGGGTGCGCATCACCGGCCGTCGGCGCTAGAATGGCCGCCTGCATAATCCGGATGGCCGCATGACCGACAGTTTCGTCACCCAATGCCCACATTGCCAAACCAGGTTCCGTGTCAGCCACGCTCAACTGAGCGTGGCTCGCGGGGTGGTGCGCTGTGGCTCCTGCCTGCAGGTGTTCAACGCCGCGCGGCAGTTGCTGGAGCAGCGCGCCGCCAAGGAAAGCGCAGCGTCCAGGCCGGTGGCGAAACCGGCGCCCGCCCCCGCGCCAGCAGCTCCTGTCGAGCCGCCAGCAGAGCCGGCTGCAGCTGCAGCCCCCGCGCCAGCGGCGGCGCCCGTGCAGCGCGCCATCAGCCAGAAACAATGGTCGGCTGCCGAAATGGACCTGGATCACCTGGACCTCGACGAGGAGCTGGCCAAGCTCGAACAGCGGGAAATCCAGCCAGCCAAGGCCTTTGGCCAGGAACGGGAGCATAAGGAAGGCAGCCTCAGCGCCCGCCGCGACCCACAGGACGCCGATGATGCCCACTGGCCCGACGGCCTGTTTGGCAGCGCCGCTGAACACGACGAGCCGCCGCCCGCGACCCTCAAGGCCCAGGCACAGACGGACGAGCCCAGCCCCGAGCCGGCCCGGCAGAGCCGCACCGAACCGTCGCTGTCCTTCAACCTGGCGGACCTGGAAGACGAACCGAAAGCGCCCAAGCTGCGCCTGGACGACGACCTGGAACCTTTCGACGCCCGGATCTCGGCAGACAGCGCCGAGCAGGACGACGCAGCAGACACGTCCCACGGCAAGAAGCGCCGCGAACGCAGCGAACCCGCAGTGCCGGAGGACGTCTTGCTGGACCTGGTGGACGATCCGCTCCACCTCGACTGGCAGAAACGCCGCTCCCCCTGGGGTCGGCGCCTGCTCTGGCTGCTGCTGATCCTGCTGGCCGCCGGCGGCCTGGCGGGCCAGTACATCGCCTACCATTTCGACGAACTGGCGCGCCAGGACCAGTACCGCCCCTGGTTCCAGCAACTGTGCCCGGAATTCGGCTGTACAGTGCCGTCCCGAGTGGATATCGCCCGGATCAAGAGCAGCAACCTGGTAGTGCGCAGCCACCCGGAATTCAGCGGAGCCCTGGTGGTGGACGCCATCATCTACAACCGCGCGTCGTTCTCCCAACCCTTCCCGCTGCTGGAGCTGCGCTTCGCCGACCTCAACGGCCACCTGATTGCCAGCCGCAGCTTCAAACCCGGCGAGTACCTGGGCGGTGAAATGCAGGATGTGGCGGAAATGCCGCCGCAGACGCCGATTCACATCGCCCTGGATATTCTCGACCCCGGGCCGAAAGCCGTGAACTACAGTCTCAGTTTCCACTCGCCCGAGTGAATCGGCTGAACGAGCTGGCGAACAACTCTGAATTGAAGACAGATTTATGACTGCGCCGCTCAGATTGATCCCAGAGCGATAACGGAATAACTGTTCAGATTTTATCCAATTCAGCCTTTATCCGGTCATCGAGAGCGGGTATCATGCCAACCCTTTTTCGAACTCTCATGATCCGGCCCCACAACAGGGAAGTCCTATGTCGGCGGTACGCATCGGCCCATATACATTGCACAACGGCTTGATTCTCGCCCCGATGGCGGGGGTCACCGACCAGCCCTTTCGTCAGCTTTGCAAGCAGTTGGGCGCGGGCCTTGTAGTCTCGGAAATGGTCACCAGCGACATGAGCTTGTGGAACAGCCGCAAATCGCGGTTGCGCATGATCCACGAAGGCGATCCCGAGCCACGCTCGGTGCAGATTGCCGGTGGCGATGCACAGATGCTGGCGGATGCCGCCCGCGCCAACGTCGAGTTGGGCGCACAGATTATTGATATCAACATGGGTTGTCCGGCGAAGAAGGTCTGCAACAAGGCCGCCGGCTCCGCGTTGCTGAAAGACGAAGCCCTGGTCAACGAGATTCTCCAGGCGGTGGTGGCCGCGGTGGATGTACCGGTCACCCTGAAGATCCGCACCGGCTGGGACCGGCAGAACAAGAACGGCCTGACGGTGGCGAAGATCGCCGAACAGGCAGGCATCTCGGCACTGGCGGTCCATGGTCGGACCCGGGCCGACCTGTACACCGGTGAAGCCGAGTACGACACCATCGCCGCGATCAAGCAGGCGGTGTCGATTCCGGTCTTTGCCAACGGCGATATCGACTCACCCGAAAAAGCCCGGCAGGTGTTGCATGCCACCGGCGCCGACGGGTTGTTGATTGGCCGGGCCGCCCAGGGGCGGCCATGGATTTTTCGTGAGATCGAGCACTTCCTGCGTACCGGTGAAACCCTCCCGGCACCGGAGCTGTTCGAAGTGGAACGTATTCTGCTAGAGCACCTGGCCGCGCTGCATGCCTTCTATGGAGAAGTCATGGGCGTCCGCATCGCACGCAAGCATGTGGGCTGGTATCTCGCAACCCTGCCGGGCGCCAGGGAGTTTCGCGCCCACTTCAATCGTTTGGAAGATACGGAAGCACAATGCGCCAACGTTCGTGAGTTCTTTGCCGGACGTTACAAGAGCCTGGAAACAGGGGACGGAGAAGGGGTGGCCGCATGACGATGATGACCGAGACTTTAGTGAGTGGAACAACACCCGTGAGCGACAACGTGAATTTGAAACAGCACCTCAATACCCCCAGCGAAGAAGGCCAGACCCTTCGCGGGAGTGTCGAGAAGGCGCTGCACAATTATTTCGCCCACCTTGAGGGCGCTGCCGTCACGGACGTGTACAACCTGGTGCTCTCCGAAGTCGAGGCTCCGTTGCTCGAAAGCGTGATGAACTACGTCAAGGGCAACCAGACCAAGGCCAGCGAACTCCTGGGTCTGAACCGCGGCACCCTGCGCAAGAAACTCAAGCAGTACGATTTGTTGTAAGCATGCACTCAAACCAGAAAGGCGCCCGCGTAAAAAACGGTCGCCTTTTTTGCTGACTCCTTTGCTTTTGATGGAAATTGAGATGACCGACCAGACTACCCGCCTGCCGATCCGCCGCGCCTTGATCAGTGTTTCCGACAAGACCGGGATCCTTGAATTCGCCAAGGAACTGGAAGCCCTTGGCGTGGAGATCCTCTCCACCGGCGGGACCTTCAAGCTGCTGCAGGACAACGGCGTGTCCGCAGTGGAAGTGGCGGATTACACCGGTTTCGCGGAAATGATGGACGGCCGGGTCAAGACCCTGCACCCGAAAATCCACGGCGGTATCCTCGGTCGTCGCGGCATCGACGACGCCATCATGAACGAGCACGGCATCAAGCCGATCGATCTGGTGGCGGTCAACCTCTACCCCTTCGAAGCCACCATTTCCAAGCCCGGCTGCGACCTGCCGACCGCCATCGAGAACATCGACATCGGCGGCCCGACCATGGTCCGCTCGGCGGCCAAGAACCATAAGGACGTGGCCATCGTGGTCAACGCCAGCGACTACGCCGGCGTCCTGCAAAGCCTCAAGGCCGGTGGCCTGACCTACGCCCAGCGCTTTGACCTGATGCTCAAGGCCTTCGAACACACCGCCGCCTACGACGGCATGATCGCCAACTACATGGGTACCGTGAACCAGGCCGCCGAGACCCTCTCGACATCCGGCCGCAGCGAATTCCCGCGCACCTTCAACAGCCAGTTCATCAAGGCCCAGGAAATGCGCTACGGCGAGAACCCGCACCAGAGCGCGGCGTTCTACGTGGAAGCCAAGCCTGCCGAAGTCGGCATCGCCACCGCCACCCAGCTGCAAGGCAAGGAGTTGTCCTACAACAACGTCGCCGACACCGACGCCGCCCTGGAATGCGTGAAGAGCTTCGTCAAGCCGGCCTGCGTCATCGTCAAGCACGCCAACCCGTGCGGCGTGGCAGTGAGCCCGGACGCTGAAGGCGGCATCCGCCAGGCCTACGAACTGGCCTACGCCACCGACACCGAATCGGCCTTCGGCGGCATCATCGCCTTCAACCGCGAGCTGGACGCCGAAACCGCCAAAGCCATCGTCGAGCGTCAGTTCGTCGAAGTGATCATTGCCCCGAGCGTCAGCGAGGAAGCCCGCGCCATCGTCGCCGCCAAGGCCAATGTGCGCCTGCTGGCCTGCGGTCAATGGTCCGCCGACCGGGTTCCGGCCTGGGACTACAAGCGCGTCAACGGTGGCCTGCTGGTGCAGAGCCGCGACATCGGCATGATCGGTGCCGACGACCTGAAAGTGGTGACCAAGCGCGCTCCGACCGAGCAAGAGATCCACGACCTGATCTTCGCCTGGAAAGTGGCCAAGTTCGTCAAGTCCAACGCCATCGTCTACGCCAAGAACCGCCAGACCATCGGCGTTGGCGCCGGCCAGATGAGCCGCGTGAACTCGGCGCGAATCGCCGCGATCAAAGCCGAACACGCCGGCCTGCAGGTACAGGGCGCGGTCATGGCGTCCGACGCCTTCTTCCCGTTCCGTGACGGTATCGACAACGCGGCCAAGGTCGGCATCACCGCGGTGATCCAGCCAGGCGGCTCGATGCGTGACAACGAAGTGATCGCCGCGGCCGACGAGGCCGGCATTGCCATGGTGTTCACCGGCATGCGCCACTTCCGTCACTAACAGCAGCCACAAGCTGCAAGCGACAAGCCAGAGCCGACAGCCGTCGCCCTTGCTTGCACTTGCAGCCTTTCTTATTCAAAGCCGCACGCCGCACTTCAGAGCAATCCGGATTGCTCCTCACTTGCAGCTTGCGGCTTGTAGCTTCCTCCGAAGGAGTCTGACTTGAACGTTTTGATCATTGGTAGCGGCGGTCGCGAACACGCCCTGGCCTGGAAAGTCGCTCAGGACCCACGGGTCGAAAAAGTATTCGTCGCCCCCGGCAACGCCGGCACCGCCATCGAAGCCAAGTGCGAGAACGTCGCCATCGACGTCCTGGCCCTGGAGCAGTTGGCCGATTTCGCCGAGCAGAATGTGTCCCTGACCATCGTCGGTCCGGAAGTGCCGCTGGTGGCCGGTGTGGTCGACCTGTTCCGCTCCCGTGGCCTGGACTGCTTCGGTCCGACCGCCGGCGCCGCGCAGCTGGAAGGCTCGAAGGCCTTCACCAAGGATTTCCTGGCGCGCCACAAGATCCCGACCGCCGACTACCAGAACTTCACCGAGATCGAGCCGGCCCTGGCTTATCTGCGTGAAAAAGGCGCTCCAATCGTGATCAAGGCCGACGGCCTGGCCGCCGGTAAAGGCGTGATCGTCGCCATGACCCTGGCCGAAGCCGAAGAAGCCGTGCGCGACATGCTCGCCGGCAACGCCTTCGGTGAAGCCGGTTCCCGCGTGGTGATCGAGGAGTTCCTCGACGGCGAGGAAGCCAGCTTCATCGTCATGGTCGACGGCAAGAACGTGCTGCCGATGGCCACCAGCCAGGACCACAAGCGCGTCGGCGACGGCGACACTGGCCCCAATACCGGTGGCATGGGCGCTTACTCGCCAGCACCGGTGGTCACCGCCGAGGTGCACCAGCGGGTGATGGATCAGGTGATCTGGCCCACCGTGCGCGGCATGGCCGAGGAAGGCAATGTCTACACCGGCTTCCTCTATGCGGGCTTGATGATCGACAAGGCCGGCAACCCGAAAGTCATCGAGTTCAACTGCCGCTTCGGCGATCCGGAAACCCAGCCGGTGATGCTGCGCCTGCAGTCGAGCCTGGTGCTGTTGGTCGAAGCCGCCCTGGCCCAGGCCCTGGACAAGGTCGAAGCGCAGTGGGATCCACGCCCGAGCCTGGGCATCGTCCTGGCGGCCGGCGGCTATCCTGGTGACTACGCCAAGGGCGCGGCCATCACCGGCCTGGATGCGGCTGCGGCCCTGGAAGGCAAGGTGTTCCACGCCGGCACCGCGCTCAAGGACGGTCAGGTCGTGACCTCCGGCGGCCGGGTGCTCTGCGCCACCGCCATGGGCGACAGCGTCGACGCGGCCCAGCAACAAGCCTACCGCCTGGCGGCCAAGATCGACTGGCAAGGCTGCTTCTACCGCAAGGACATCGGCTACCGTGCCATTGCCCGTGAGCGCGGTCAGGAGTAAGGCGGCCCCTGCCCCCGGCAAGGGCCCGGCGCCCTTGCCGTGCGCTCATGACGCCGCGCATAGTTATAATCAGGCATCAACCAATGAAGGGATTTCGCCGTGCGCTGGCTCAGGATCGCCCTAGGCTTCACCGTCACATTGCTGACCCTGCTCTGCTTGAATCCGGCCCTGGCCGCTCAAGGCAGTGGCTGGGCGGTTCTGCTCGACGAACAGGCCGATCTGCAGCTCAGTGACATCCGCTCCCCGCGCTACACCAACCAGTTCAGCCCCATCGAGCTGGACAAGCTGACCGCCGCCGAGCCCGATGGCGCGCTGTGGCTGCGCTTCAAGCTGCAGCCCGGGCCCCACGAACAGATCCTGCGGATCTTCGCCCCCGACCTGTCCCACCTGAATCTCTACGTGCTCGACGGCGACAAGCTGATCGAGCAAGTGAACACCGGCTCCAGCCAGCCACAGACGGAAAAGCCCCTGCCCAGCAGCGACTTCATGCTGCCGCTGCCGCAAAGCGCCAAGCCGCTGGAGGTCTACCTGCGGCTGGTGTCCGAACACGAACTGCGCCCCTACATCACCCTGCAATCGGCGGTGATGAGCGCCGCCGACCAGAGCCAGACCCTGATCTACGGCCTGTTGTTCGGCTGCCTGGCGATGCTGATCCTGCATAACCTCACGCGCTTCGCCTACACCCGTTCGCGCAGCAGCCTGTGGCTGGCGGCCTGCGAGGGCCTGTTGACCCTCAGCCTGCTGATGCTGCTGAACCTGTTCGGCCCGTGGCTGCCGGACTGGCAGGCCTTGCAGACCCCGGGCGCCTACCTGGCGCTGCTGCTGACTGCGCCCTGCGGGATGATGTTCGCCTACCGCTTCTTCGCCCCGCTG
Source organism: Pseudomonas sp. 3MA1 (assembly GCF_029237275.1). Classification (NCBI taxonomy): domain Bacteria; kingdom Pseudomonadati; phylum Pseudomonadota; class Gammaproteobacteria; order Pseudomonadales; family Pseudomonadaceae; genus Pseudomonas; species Pseudomonas sp. 3MA1. Next base: position 78,167 of record NZ_JAACFX010000004.1, read on the forward strand.
GGCCCGCACCCGCTGAACCGCTTGCTGCTGGGCAATATCCTGCTGATCAGCCTGTTCGGCCTGTTGCTGCTGTTCGTCAACACCCTGCCGCTGAACATCATCACCTACGGCCTGGTGGCCCTGGCCGGCCTGAGCATGTTGTTCGTCGGCGGCTATCACTGGCACCAGGGCTACCGCCCGGCGCGGCTGTTCGTCACCGCCATGGTGATCTTCAACCTCGGCACCCTGGTGATTCTCCCCGCCCTGCTGGGCCTGACCCTGGTGGCCCCGCAAGGGCTGATCGTCACCCTGCTCAGCGTGGTCTGCGTCGCCGGCCTGCTGATGAGCATTGCCCTGGGCGAACGCCAGCGCAACATCACCGAGAACCGCTTCAGCGTCAGCCGCGACCTGGCCGCCAGCACCGCCGAGGTCAATGCCAAGGCCGAGTTCCTGGCCAAGATCAGCCACGAGATCCGCACCCCGATGAACGGCGTGCTGGGCATGACCGAGCTGCTGCTGGGCACGCCGCTGTCGGTCAAGCAGCGCGACTACGTGCAAACCATCCACAGCGCCGGCAACGAGCTGCTGACCCTGATCAACGAGATCCTCGACATCTCCAAGCTGGAGTCCGGGCAGATCGAACTGGACGACGTACAGTTCGACCTCAACGCCCTGATCGAGGATTGCCTGAGCATCTTCCGGGCCAAGGCCGAACAGCAGAATGTCGAGCTGATCAGCTTTATCCAGCCCCAGGTGCCGCGCGTCATCAGCGGCGACCCGACGCGCCTGCGCCAGGCCCTGCTCAGCCTGCTGGAAAACGCCCTGAAGAAGACCGACGAGGGCGAGGTGCTGATCGTCGTCGCCATCGACGAGCGCAGCAGCAAGCCGCGCCTGCGCATCGCCGTGCAGGACAGCGGCCAGCCCATGGACGCCGAAGAACGCGAGGCCCTGCTGCACACCGAACTGCACAGCAAGAACTTCCTCGCCAGCACCCGCCTGGGCGGCAACCTGGGCCTGGTGATCGCCCGCCAGCTGATCCTGCTGATGCACGGCGAGTTCGGCATCAAGAGCGGCAGCAACCAGGGCAGCACCCTGTGGCTGACCCTGCCCCTGGACGCCGAGCGCCTGGAGCACCCGACCGCCGACCTCGACGGCCCCCTGCAGGGCGCGCGGGTACTGGTGGTGGACGACAACGACACCTGCCGCAAGGTGCTGGTGCAGCAATGCAGCGCCTGGGGCCTGAACGTCAGCGCCGTGCCGTCGGGCAAGGAAGCCCTGGCCCTGCTGCGGACCAAGGCGCACCTGCGGGACTATTTCGACGTGGTGCTGCTGGACCAGAACATGCCAGGCATGACCGGCATGCAACTGGCGGCGAAGATCAAGGAAGACCCGAGCCTGAACCACGACATCCTGCTGATCATGCTCACCGGCATCAGCAACGCGCCGAGCAAGGTGATTGCGCGCAATGCCGGGATCAAGCGCATCCTCGCCAAGCCCGTGGCCGGCTACACCCTCAAGACCACCCTGGCCGACGAACTCAATCAGCGCGACAAAGCCCCCGCCGCCCCCTACAACATGCCCTCGACCCCGGCGCCAAGCCCCGCGCAGATCACCGTGCCCAGCGACTTCAGCATCCTGGTGGCCGAGGACAACAGCATCTCCACCAAGGTCATTCGCGGCATGCTCGGCAAGCTCAACCTGCAGCCCGACACCGCCAGCAATGGCGAGGAAGCGCTGCAGGCAATGAAGGCCAAGCGCTATGACCTGGTGCTGATGGACTGCGAGATGCCGGTACTCGACGGCTTCTCCGCCACCCAGCAGTTGCGCGCCTGGGAAGTGGGCAACCAGCGGGTGCGCACCCCGGTGGTGGCGCTGACCGCGCACATCCTCGCCGAGCACAAGGAGCGCGCGCGCCAGGCCGGGATGGACGGGCACATGGCCAAGCCGGTAGAGCTCTCGCAACTGCGCGAGCTGGTGGAACACTGGGTCACCCAGCGCGATCTGCGCGAACGCAGCGCCGCACACACCAGTTGAGCCGACAGCCTCTGCGGCGCCTGTTAAACTCTCGCTCGCCCTCCCTAGTCGTGAGCTTCCACCATGCTCCACGTGCTGTTCAGCGTTTACCTGAAGATGCTGGTGCTCTATAGCCCGTTCTTCGTTCTCTCGTGCTTCATCAGCCTGACCCGCGGCTACTCCTCCAAGGAGCGCCGGCGCCTGGCCTGGAAAGTCGCCCTGGCCACCCTGGTTTCCAGCGTCTTGCTGTACCTGTTCGGACGAGTGATCTTCAGCGTGTTCGGCATCACCGTGGACGCCTTCCGCATCGGCGCCGGCAGCGTGCTGTTCATTTCCGCCCTGGGCATGGCCCAGGGCAAGTCGGCGGTGCAGACCGACAACGTGCAGCAGGACGTGACCATAGTGCCGCTGACCATCCCCCTGACCGTGGGCCCGGGCACCATCGGCGCCCTGCTGGTCATGGGCGTCAGCCAGCCGCACTGGGACGACAAGCTCACCGCGATCCTCAGCATCGCCCTGGCCAGCCTCACCGTGGGCGTGGTGCTGTACCTGTCCAACCGCATCGAACGCATCCTCGGCGACCAGGGCTTGCAGATCGTCAGCCGGCTGATGGGACTGTTCGTCTGTGCCCTGGCGGCGCAGATCATCTTTACCGGGGTAAGGGGTTACCTGGTCCCTTAGGTCCGCCTGGTCTCGAACCTGTAGGAAACCTTCCCAGCAGTAGCAGGAACCGCACCATGCCCTACAGCGCCGACGCGGCCTTTATCCAGGAACAATGGCAAGCCGGGTGCTTCCCCCGGGAAAACACCCTGGTCCTCCACAGCGGGTTTTACTGCCTGTTCGACCTGCCCTGCGAACATCCCCGGCTGAGCAACAAAGTCTGGATGCCGGCCCTGGACTTCCCAGGCAGGGATGATCCTGATTTCATCACCGCCCTGGGGTTTGCCGCCGAAGGCCCGCAGTCCTTTCATGCCCAGTGCGGTGAGACCGCCGGGCACGGCGGCGACGGCTTCCTGGCCTTGCTGGAAAAGGACACGGATGCACTGATCTGGCTGCTTGTCCTCAGCGAAACCAATCCCTTCTGCCGGGTCGCGATCCACGACCAGCAGATCCATGCCGAGTCGACCTCCGGCGTCACCGTGCGGGTCCCTGTCGAGCGCCCCGATCAGTTGACCCTGATCTGGCCATGAACCGCCCGCCCACACCGAGCCCGATGAAAAAACTGAACGCCACCGCCGCCATCGACCTCCTGAGCACACACAGGCTGCCCGGCCTCGACCTCGCCGCTCGGGCTTCCCTGCTCCTGAACTGGTGGGGGATGGACAGCGACAACCTTGAATTCGCGACACTGCCACCCGACCTGCAGCAACAGCTCATCTCGCAATCGGAGCCCCCGGACGATACGCGAGACCCGCGCTACGACGCCCTGCTGCTGATCGCCCTGCGCGCCGAATACCGCGGCGTGACCCACCGCTATTTGAGGCGCTGCCTACGTGAAGCCGGGCTTGGCGACTACGCCGTCAGCGCGGACATCGAGTACCTGGAGGCCTGCCCCTGCTGCGGTTATCGAACCCTCTCGGCGCGGGGCGAATACCAGATCTGCGACCTGTGCCATTGGGAAGACGACGGCAGCCAGGCGCTGGACGTGCTGAGCGGGCCCAACCACCAAACCCTGGGCCAGGCCCGGGAACACTTTGCCCAGCAGCAGGGCCGCCTGCCCTTGGACAAGTGGCCACACATCAGCAAGGAGCACCCATGATTCCCCCGCAGTTGATCGCCCTGATCGAAGCCCAGCCCCGCTACTGCGCGCCCCCCGACACCGCCGAGGTCACCCGAGCGCTGGCAACATTGGGGATTGCCCTGGACAGCGAGTTCGCGCAGATCTACCTGACCTGTCACCCCGCCAACTTCTTGGACCGAGTGAGCTACGGAGTGCTGATGAACATCGACGGGCCCAGTGATGAAATCCTGATGTGCACCGAGTTCATTCATGAAGTCTGGGAGTTGCCCAAGAACTTCATCGCCTTCACCTCACTGCAAGGTCAAGGCGGCTACTTGCTGGACAAGGACAGCGGTGGCGTCTGGGATTTCGACCTGGGCGACCGGGAAGCTTTCGTCGCCGGACGGATCCCGGCCAGATGGGCCAGCTTCTTCGAATTCATCACCTGGCTGCTGACCGCCACGGACATGGATGAGGATGAGGACCCTGCGCGCTAGAAGCCGCTGCCGGCGATGGCGATCTTGCGAGCGCCTTCGCCGGCAAGCCGGCTCCTACAAGGGTTTATGGCCGTACCAGCGCGGGGTGTAGACCCACTCGCCGCCCTCGGCCCGGGGGAAGACGCAGGTGGTGGAAGAGCCCACCAGCACCATGGTGCGCATGTCCACCTGCTCCGGGGTCAGCTCGCCGAGGGTGATCACCCGCAAGGTCTGGCCCGGACGGCCAATGTCGCGCCCCAGCACCACCGGGGTGTGCGGCGTGCGGTGCTGGCGCACGATCTCCAGGGCCCGGCCCAGTTGCCAGGGTCGCGAACGGGAGATCGGGTTGTAGAAGGCCAGGGCCAGATCGGCCTGGGAAGCCAGGTCCAGGCGCTTCTCGATGATGTCCCAGGGCTTGAGGTTGTCCGACAGCGACAGCACGCAGAAGTCATGCCCCAGCGGCGCGCCGGCCTGGGCCGCAGTGGCCAGGGACGCGGAAACCCCGGGGAGGATTTCCAGGTCGACCCGCTGCCACGCCGGGTCGCTGGATTCATGCAGGGCTTCGAGCACCGCCGCGGCCATGGCGAATACTCCGGGATCACCGGACGACACCACCACCACCGAACGGCCTTGGGCCGCCAGCTCGAACGCGTGGCGGGCGCGCTGCATTTCTTCACGGTTGTCGGTGCAGTGCATCACCTGATCGGCGCGGAACGGACCGGCCATGCGCACGTAGGTTTCATAACCCAGGATGTCGTTGGCTCGGGCCAGTTCGGCCTTGACCGCCGGCACCATGAGCTCGGCCGCACCAGGACCAAGGCCGATGACTGCCAGGCGCCCACGGGGCCGACCGATCCGCTCTGGATCCAGGGGCTCGCTGGCAACGGCGATGGCGATGTCGTCACCCACTTTCAGCGGCGGCAGCAGTTGCGGCACGGCCTGTTGCGCCAGTTCGGCGACGCTGTCGGTGGCTGGCAGAAAGCGCAGCGGCACACCCAGTTCGGCGGCCGCCTGGTGCAGGACGCGGTCGGCCATGTCGCTGTCGGCCGCCAGCAGGCAGGCGACGGACTGCACGGCGATGCGCGCCTGATGCAGGGCCTCTCGGATTTGCGTGGCAAGGCAGGTATCGCTTTCGCCAGCCAGCTGGCTCCTACGGCAGGCGACCAGGACGCTGCGGGGGTAAATCAGCAGTTCGTTGGCCGCAGGCTCGCGCTCGGCAGAGCCGACGCGGATGGTCAGGCGCGCCTGCTCGTCCTCGGGCAGCTTCGCTGCAGCCAGCCAGGGCGCGGCGCCCTCGATGCGCACGCTCTCGCCCCCCAGCAGGTCGGAGACGAAACGCTTGCCCAGCTCCAGGTCGCCCAGGGCATAACCGCTGGGCGGGTTGAGCAGGCAGGTGCCAAAACGCAGTTCACCGCTAGTAGTAATGGCCGCAGCCACTCCAAGGCCCGCGGCAATTTCCCGGGCTATGACATTGACCCCGCCCAAGCCGCCCAACAGCGGCACCACGGCGCTGCCGTCTTCGGCCACTGCCAGCACCGGCGGTTCGGCGCCTTTTTCCAGCAGCAGCGGCGCCAGAGTGCGGATCACGATCCCGGCCGCGCACAGGGCGATGATCGGCGTGTCCTGTTGATAGAGCTGGCGCAGGGTGGCACCAAATTCGTGGTAGATCCGATCGGCGCCTTCGACCCGTTCCGCCAGACCGTGGATCAACGAGTCGGGGTACAGCCGCTGGATCTGTCGCGCGGTGTCGAGGCTGCCTTGGCCCAGGATGACGATGGCCGGAATTGAACGAGCCATCACCCTTGCCACCTTTCGCCGGGCACGATGATCAGCGAGAAATACGGCGAGGACATCGGCTCCACGTCATCCAGCGGCACGATCTTCTGGTTGGCCATGGTGGCGCGCTCGACGTACAGCGCACGCTGCGCCAGCCCCAGTTCCTCCAGGACCTGGCGCACCTTGGGGAAGTTGCGCCCCAGCTTCATCACCACCGCCGCATCGGCGTCCGCCAGGCGGCGCTTGAGTTCGTCATGGGGCAGCACGCCCGAGAGCACCGACAGGCTCTGGTTGCGATACACCAGGGGCGCGCCCAGCACCGAAGCGCCGCCCAGCATCGAGCACACCCCCGGCACCACTTCGGCCTGGTAACGCTCGGCCAGACGATCGTGCAGGTACATGTAGGAGCCATAGAAGAACGGGTCGCCTTCGCAGATCACCGCCACATCGCGGCCAACATCCAGATGCTGCGCCAGCTCTTCGCTGGCGCTGTCGTAGAAGTCGCTGATCACTTGCTCGTAGGACAGCGGCGCCGGCAGCACTTCGGTGGTCACTGGGTACACCAGCGGCAGCAGGGTCTGGGCCTGTTGCAGGTGCCCTTCGATGATGCCGAAGGCGTTGCCTTTCTTGCCCTTGGCCACGAAGTAGGCCACCACCGGTGATTCGCGCAGCAGGCGCAGGGCTTTGACGGTAATCAGTTCCGGATCACCGGGACCCACGCCAAGGCCGATCAAACGTCCAGGTTGCACCATCATTCGACCTCCGTGGCCAGGGCATTGACGGCCGCGGCGGCCATGGCGCTACCGCCCAGGCGCCCCTGCATGATCACGAAAGGCACGCCGCGGCTGTCGGCGGCGAGCATCGCCTTGGATTCGGCGGCACCGACGAAGCCCACCGGGAAACCGAGGATCAGCGCCGGTTTCGGCGCGCCGGCGTCGAGCATCTCCAGCAGGTAGAAGAGTGCGGTGGGGGCGTTGCCGATCACCACCACGCTGCCTTCCAGGTGCGGGCGCCACAGCTCCAGGGCCGCCGCCGAACGGGTGTTGCCCAGCTCTCGGGCCAGCGCCGGTACGCGCTCGTCACGCAGGGTGCAGATCACCGGGTTGTTGGCCGGCAGGCGCGCCCGGGTAATGCCCTCGGCCACCATGTGCGCATCGCAGAGGATCGGCGCACCGGCGGCCAGGGCCTCACGCCCGGCCTTGCCGGCACCGCCGGAGAATTGCAGGCCGTCGATGGCTTCCACCATGCCGCAGGCGTGGATCACCCGTACCGCGAGTTTTTCCAGGTCGGCGGGAATGCGATCCAGCTTGGCTTCTTCGCGGATGATCGCGAAGGAGTTGCGATAGATCTCCTGACCGTCGCGGATGTAATCAATCATCAAGGTGACTCCGTGGGCGGGCATCAAGCAGAGCCTCTGCCGCTTCAATAGAAAGGTTGCGTGCGTGCAGCGTGCCGAAACCCGGCTGCGCAGCATCGCGTAGATACAAGTCGTAGCGCCCTGGGGCCGTCGCCAGCAGGGTGGCCGGCGCCACATGGGCGGCGGCGCAGGAACGGGAACAGCCCGACAGGTGCACGGCCGTCTGCCGGCCGTGGCGCTGCAGCAGTTGCGCCAGTTCAAGGGCATCCCCCTTGGTGTCGGCCTGGGCCTTGCCGCAGCCACTGGAGCCGGTGCAGGCGATCAGCTGGGCCAGGGGTTGTTGAGCACTGCACAGCAAGCCCAACTGCCCCAGGCCGGCGGTGACCGTGGCCGCATCCGCCGGGGCAATGCCCGGCAGCAGCAGGCTCTGCCAGGGCGTGAAACGCAGGCTGGCGTCGCCGTACTGCTCGGCCAGTTGTGCGGCGCCCCGCAGCATGGCCGGGTCCAGGCGCCCCAGTGGCGCGACCGCACCGACATAGACCCGGTCGCCCTCGCGCTGTGGATAAGTTCCCAGGTGCAGCCCTGCAACCGCAGCTGGACGCTGCCAGCCATCGATGTTCAGCAAGGGGCTGCTCAGGCGCAGGTTCAGTCGGGCGAGAAAATCCGCCACCGGCATCTGCGCCAACAGGTGGCGCATCCGCGTCTGCTCGGGGGTGGCCAGATCGAGAAACAGCTCCAGCACCGCCACCAGCAGTTCATGGCCCTGGGCCTCGGGCACCGCCGCCAGGGGTTTATCCACAGGGCTGCCGGCCAGACCGAAGGCCAGCAGCAACTGCCCTTCACGCGCCAGTGCCGCCAACCACAGGTCGTGGTGATGTTCGAGCATGGCCAGGGCTTCGCCGCCATCGAGCTGCACGGCGAACTTGGCCGACAGTTCATGGAAGCGCGGGTGACGCTGCAGGGTGTCAAGGATCTGCCCGGCCAGGGGCCGGGTGTCCATCAGCAATTGCCGGTCGATGCCGGCGCTGGGGCTGAGCATCAGGTTGCGCACATCGTCGCCGGCGGCGGTGGTCGGTCCCAGGCCGGCCGCTAGCAGCGCATCGATCAAGGCCCGATGCTCGGCGCCGATCCCGCGGATCTGCAGGTTGGCGCGGTTGGTGGCCTCGATCACACCGCCGGCATAGGTCTGCGCCGCGCCGGCCACCGCCCGGGCCTGGGCGGCACTGATGACCCCGCCCGCCAGCTTGATCCGACAGATGCCGCCGTCCAGCGCCGGGACGATGCGCAGCAACCCCGGGCAGGCCGAGGGGCGGATGGCGGTGGACATAGGGCGTTCGTTCAAAGGGGCAACCGGCAGTGTGGGAAAAGCGCTTCGTCAGTGAAGGCGCGGTATTATGCCTGCTTTGTCCGAAGGCATGAAAAGCCTGCCGGTCGGAACCTTAGGTTTGAGGAATATAGATGTCGCCCTGGCTGACAGTAGTGGGAATCGGTGAAGACGGCTTCAAGGGCCTGGGCAGGAATGCCCGCCACGCCCTGCTGAGCGCTTCGCGGATCGTCGGCGGCCAGCGCCAGCTGGATCTGCTGCCGGCATGCATCCGCGGCGAACGCCAGTTGTGGCCCAGCCCATTTTCCCTGGAACCCCTGCTGAGCCTGCGCGGAACGCCGGTCTGCGTGCTGGCCAGCGGCGATCCGATGCTGTTCGGCGTGGGCGCCAGCCTGGCCCGGCAACTGCCGGCCGACGAGCTGCAGGTCGTGTCCTTCCCCTCTTCCTATTCCCTGGCCGCCGCTCGCCTGGGCTGGGCCCTGCAGGACGTGGTCACGCTGTCGGTGGTGGCACGGCCGATTGCCGCGCTCAATGCCCAACTGTCCAGCGGCGTGCGCCTGCTGGTGCTGAGCAATGACCGCCACAGCCCGGCGGCGATTGCCGGACTGCTGCGTGAACGCGGTTTCGGCCCGAGTCGCCTGACGGTGCTGGAGCACCTGGGCGGCCCCCTGGAACGGCGCCTGGACAGCACGGCCGACGACTGGAGCGATCCCGCGCTCGCCGACCTCAATCTGCTGGCCATCGAATGCCGGGCCGCGGCCGATACGCCGCAACTGTCCCGACTGGCCGGCCTGCCGGACTCGGCCTTCCGCCATGACGGCCAGTTGACCAAGCGTGACGTGCGCGCCATCACCCTGGCCCGCCTGGCCCCGGTGCCCGGCGAACTGCTCTGGGATGTGGGCGCCGGCAGCGGCTCCATCGGCATCGAATGGATGCGTGCCCACCCCAGTTGTCGGGCACTGGCCATCGAAGCCGACGACGGCCGCCAGCAGTTGATCGAATACAACCGTGACGTGCTCGGGGTGCCCGGGCTGCAACTGATTCGCGGCAGCGCGCCCCAGGCCCTGGCCGGGCTGGAGCGCCCCGATGCGGTGTTCATCGGCGGCGGGGTGACCCGCGAAGGCGTGCTGCAAACCTGCTGGGAACGGCTCAAGCCCGGCGGACGCCTGGTGGCCAACGCCGTGACCCTGCAAAGTGAAATGACCCTGATGCACTGGCGCCAAGCGCACGGCGGTGAGCTGACCCGCATCCATATCGCCCAGGCCCAGCCCCTGGGGGAATTCGACACCTGGCGCCAGGCCCTGCCGATCACCCTGCTGGACCTGCACAAACCCCTGGACCTGCCATGAGCTTTGTAGAAACAGGCGGGGCCGCGAAAGCGTTCCCCCCAAAGACCGTCGCGCGCCCTTCGCGAGCCAGCTCGCTCCTACGGGGGCAAGGGCATGCGTGAGGAGACGGCCGAGCAGCCCGCGCCCCTGCGCAGCGGCCTGACCACCGGCAGTTGCGCCACCGCCACCAGCCTGGCCGCCGCGCGCCTGTTGCTGGGGGGCGTCAATGCGGACGCGGTGGAGATCGTCCTGCCCAAGGGCAAGCAGGTGCAGATGCGCCTGGAGTTCTGCCGCCGCACCGCCGAGGGCGCCGAAGCCGGGACCCTCAAGGATGCCGGCGACGACCCGGATGTGACCCACGGCGCCCTGCTCTACTCCCAGGTGCGCCTGACCCGCGAGCCGGGAATCCGCTTTGTCGCCGGCCAGGGCGTGGGCACTGTGACCCGCCCCGGCCTGGTGCTGGCGGTGGGCGAACCGGCGATCAACCCGGTGCCGCGCCGGATGATCAGCGAGCACCTGCAACGGCTTGCCGAGGAGCACGCCTACAGCGGCGGTTTCGAAGTCACGGTGAATGTCGAGGGCGGCGCCGAGCTGGCCCTGAAAACCATGAACCCGCGCCTGGGGATTCTCGGCGGACTGTCGATCCTGGGCACCAGCGGCATTGTCCGGCCCTTCTCCTGCGCGGCCTACATCGCCTCGATCCACCAGGGCATCGACGTGGCCAAGACCAACGGCTACCTGCACATTGCCGCCTGCACCGGCAACGCCAGCGAGGACACCATGCGCCGGGTCTACAACCTGCCGGAAATCGCCCTGATCGAAATGGGCGACTTTGTCGGCGCGGTGCTCAAGCACCTGCGCAAAGTGCCTGTGGATAAACTCAGCCTGTGCGGCGGCTTCGGCAAGATCAGCAAACTGGCCGCCGGCCACATGGACCTGCACAGCCGCCACTCCAGCATCGACCTGCCGCAACTGGCGCAATGGGCCGCCGCGGTGGGTGCAGGTGCGGACCTGCAACAGGCCATCCGCGAGGCCAATACCAGCCAGCAGGCCCTGGCCATGGCCAGCGCCGCCGGGATCGCCCTGGGCGACGCGGTGTGCCGACACGCCCTGGACTTCGCCCGCAGCGTGGTGCCGGCCCAGGTTCAGGTGGAAGTCTTCGCCATCGATCGCCTGGGCGGCATCGTTGGCCATGCCGGAGTCTTGTCATGACCCGTATTCTGCTGCTGGGCGGGGTCACCGAGGCCCTGGCCATCGCCCGTACCCTGGGCCCTGAACATATCTACAGCCTGGCCGGGGTGGGCCGGGTGCCCACGGACCTGAACTGCCAGGTCAAGGTCGGCGGCTACGGCGGCGCCTCAGGACTGGCAGGCTTTATCCGCGAGCAAGGCATCGGCCTGCTGCTGGACGTCACCCATCCCTACGCGGCGCAGATCAGCGCCAACGCAGTGGCTGCCGCCGCTCTCGCAGCCGTGCCCTGCTGGGCGTTGCGGCGCTCGGCCTGGCAGCCGCAAGCGGGTGACGATTGGCGCGAGATCGCCGGTTGGGAGCCACTGATGCAAGCCCTGCGACCGTTCAAGCGCCCGCTGTTCACCCTGGGCCGCGAGCCGTTGCAGCATCTGGATGAAATTCCTCCGGGGCAGTTCTGGACCCTGCGCGCCCTGGAAACCTGCCCCGGCAATGAGCGTTGCGAAGTCATCGGCGCCCGTGGGCCTTTCCTGATCGAAGACGAGCGCCAACTGTTCGCCCGGCGCAACATCGACGTGCTGATCAGCAAGAACAGCGGCAGCGGCGCCACCGAACCCAAGCTGCAAGTGGCACGTGAGCGGGGCATACCGGTGCTGGTGCTCAAGCGCCCCGAGCTGCCCGCGGCCGACCGCCACTTTGCCAGCGTGGCCGAGTTGCTCGGCGCCCTGGGGCAGCTGTCTCGCGCCTGACAGACAAAGACGCCAAACCCCACAACCTCTTGGGATTCCCCTGGCAGCGATCGCTAAGACTCTGCTTTAGCCTCCTTGCAACGATGCAGTGTCGACCGGCTCAACAGTGGCCCGGTCGTCGCGGCAATCGATTTCAGTCTGGCAAATGACTTGCCAGCTCGTATCCCAAGGAATACAGTCGCCATGTTCATCTTTGAGCAGACTCAGGCGTTCACCCACTGGCTGCTACGCCTTAAAGATCCCCAGGGAAAAACCCGCGTGCTGGCGCGGATCAGGGCCGCGCAACTGGGCCGGTTCGGCGACTGCGAACCCGTGGGCGATGGAGTCTATGAAATGCGCATCCACCGTGGCCCCGGCTACCGGGTGTACTTTTCGCGCCGGGGCAATCGGATCTACCTGTTGCTGATCGGCGGCGACAAGAGTACCCAGAAACGCGATATCCAACAGGCCAGGCAACTGGCCCACGACCTCAAGAGCGAGGGTTGAAACATGCACACCCCAGTCACCCGCTTCGACGCGGCGGAGTACCTCAAGACCCCTGAAGACATGGTCGCCTACCTCGACGCCTGCTTCGAGGAAGACGCCGGCGACGGCAAGCTGATCCGCGCCGCGCTCAACGACATCGCTCGCGCCCGCGGCATGACCCAGGTCGCCCGCGACACCGGCCTGGGCCGTGAGAGCCTGTACAAGGCCCTGGGCAGCCAGGGCAATCCCGAGTTCGCGACTATCATCAAGGTCATGAAGGCGCTCGGGCTCAAGCTCCACGTCAGCCCGGCCTGAACGGGCACTGCGACACCACACCGCATACGCTGCTTTTTTACTTATCCACAGCGATCAGGCTAAATACCCGCCTGATCGCTCAACCGACGGATCGTCCCCATGTCCCGACAACGGCTCGCATTTGCCTGGATCGCCTGCTTCGCAGTGCTGTTCAACATGCTTGCCATGCCGCTTTCCGGGGCCATGCAGCGCAACGATCCGGGGCTGAACGAACAACTGCTGTGGGGCAGCTTCTGCTCGTCCACCGGCACCAAGCTGGTGGCCATATCCCTCGGCAAGCTCGACCAGCAGGCCCCGCAGAATGACGATCACTCGACCATGCAGCACTGCTGGTGCTGCTCCGGTTCGCCGCCCCTGGTGGCCCTCCCGGGGCACGTCCCCCAGCTGTACTTCATTCGCTTCGCCGCCCGGCCGGGCGCGCCGCAGCCACAGATCGAAATGCTCACCCTGCGCCAGCAATGGCCCAGCCTGAACCCCGGTGCACCGCCTCTGGCATGATTCCGTTTCGCAAGTGATCTGCGTCTTTGAATCGTTCTGGAGAACTGCCATGTCTCAACCATCCCTGGTCAAGCAATCCCTGCTCCTGGCCGCACTGCTGCTGCCTGCCTGCTTCGCCAACGCCCATGACTACAAGGCCGGCGAATTGCAGATCGCCCATCCCTGGTCCCAGGAACTGCCGCCGAACGCGCCGACCGTGGCCGCCTACTTCGTGGTGCACAACCCGGGCAAGAACGCCGACACCCTGCTCAGTGTCGACTCGCCGATCGCCGGTCGGGCCGAGCTGCATGAGCACGTCAAGCAGGGCGACATGATGAAGATGCAGCAGGTGCCCAAGGTCGCGGTTCCCGCCGGTGGCGAGGTGACCTTCGCGCCCATGGGCTACCACGTGATGTTGATGGAGCTCAAGGATCGCAGCCTGCTCAGCGACGGCAAGCGCTTCCCCCTGACCCTGCACTTCGAAAAGTCGGGCAATGTCACGGTTGAGGTCGCCGTGCAGAAGCAGGCTCCCGACGCCATGCAAGGGCACATGCACGACCAGTAATCCCTGACCGGCCCTTACCGTGAACGCCCCGCACGCGCCTAGCCGCGGGCGGTCCGTGCCGCGTCGCAACTCCCGGCGAGTTCGACGCGGCAGCTGGATCAGCCTGTTCGCCATGTTGATGATCTTTATCGGCCCGCTGATTTCCCAGTCGATGCCGATGGATCACAGCACGCCGATGAACATGTCCGCGACGATGGACATGGGCGACGGCGCGCCCGGCTGTCACGGTGAAAGCCCGCATCACGCCCAACAGGGAAAGCCCCAGGGCGAGCAGCATGTGCTCTGGGAAAAGTGCGGCTATTGCAGCCTGCTGTTCAACTGCCCGGCGTTGCCTTCGGGCCTGTCGTTCGCCGCACTGGCGAGCACGCCCACAGCTGATTTCCTGATCCCCGCCACGCGCCTGGGCCACGCCCGGCAGACCGTGTTCCCCGGCGCCCTGACCCGCGCCCCACCGATCCTCGCCTGAGTCCCCTGCTCATCTCACACGGCCGGCTGTCAGCGCGACAGGCGCGTACCTGCGGCCGTGTCATTCAAGACTGATCGATGGAACATCTATGTTTTCTGCTGACTCTCGCCTGGGCGTTGCCCAGCCATCCAAGCCCTTCGCCTTGAACCCTGCCCGCCAGTCCTTCAACCGTGCCCTCGCGGTTCTCTGCGGCGTCCTGCTGACGCCCCTGGCCCTGGCCGACGATGCGCCACAGGAGCACGCCCAGCACGGCACCGAACTGAGCCCGACGGTGATCACCGCCGTCGCCCCGAGCTCGCCGCTGACCGTGGTCACCAACCCCAAGGACCCGCGTCAGCCGGTGCCGGCCAGCGATGGCGGCGACTACCTGAAGACCATTCCCGGCTTTGCCCTGGTGCGCAACGGCGGCACCAATGGCGACCCGGTGCTGCGCGGCATGTTCGGCTCGCGGCTGAACATCCTCACCAACGGCGGCATGATGCTCGGCGCCTGCCCTGGCCGCATGGATGCACCAACCTCCTACATTTCCCCGGAAACCTACGACCGCCTGACCGTGATCAAGGGCCCGCAAACCGTGCTCTGGGGCCCGGGCGCCTCGGCCGGCACGGTGCTGTTCGAACGTGAACCGGAACACTTCGGCGAACTCGGCACCCGGGTCAACGCCAGCCTGCTGGCCGGCTCCAACGGCCGTTTCGACAAGACCCTGGACGCGGCCGCCGGCGGTCCCCTGGGCTACGTGCGGGTGATCGGCAACACCGCCCACTCCGACGACTACAAGGACGGCAACAACGACACCGTGCCCTCGCGCTACGAAAAGTGGAATGGCGACGTGGCCCTGGGCTGGACCCCGGACGCCGACACCCTGCTGGAGCTCACCGCCGGCAAGGGCGACGGTGAAGCCCGCTCCGCCGGACGCGGCATGGACGGCTCGCAGTTCAAGCGCGAAAGCCTGGGCCTGCGCTTCGAGAAATCCAACCTCGGCGAGGTGCTGGACAAGGTCGAGGCCCAGGTCTACTACAACTACGCAGACCACGTGATGGACAACTACAGCCTGCGCACCCCGTCCGGCACCGGGATGATGGCCGGCCCCATGGCCTCCAACGTCGACCGTCGCACCCTCGGCGCGCGGATCAAGGCCACCTGGCGCTGGGCCGACCTGCAACTGATCGGCGGCCTGGACGCCCAGACCAACGAACACCGCGCCCGGTCCAGCAGCGGCGTCGACACCTACAAGCAACTGCCGCGCACCAAGGACGCCGACTTCCACAACTACGGCGCCTTCGGCGAGCTGACCTGGTACGCCGCCGAGCGCGACCGCCTGATCACAGGCGCCCGCCTGGACCGCGCCTCGGCCAAGGATTATCGCGAGCGCATCGGCTCGGGGATGATGAGCGGCGCCAACCCCACCGCCGGCGACACCCGCGCCGACACCCTGCCCAGCGGTTTTGTGCGCTACGAGCATGATCTGGACGACAGCCCGACCACGCTCTACGTCGGCCTTGGCCACACCCAGCGCTTCCCCGACTACTGGGAGCTGTTCTCGCCGAAAATGGGCCCGGCCGGCTCAGTGAACGCCTTCGATTCGATCAAGCCGGAAAAAACCACCCAGCTCGACTTCGGCCTGCAATACCAGAGCGAAGACCTGGAAGCCTGGGCCTCGGGCTACATCGGCCAGGTGCGCGACTACATCCTCTTCGACTACAACACCCGCATGATGGGCATGAGCACCTCACGGGCCGAGAACATCGACGCGCGGATCATGGGCGGCGAACTGGGCGCGGCCTACAAGCTGACCTCCAACTGGAAAGCCGACGCGACCCTGGCCTACGCCTGGGGCAAGAACAGCAGCGATGGCAAGGCCCTGCCGCAGATGCCGCCGCTGGACGCGCGCTTCGGCCTGACCTACAGCGAGGACGATTGGAGCGCCGGTGCCTTGTGGCGAGTGGTGGCGGCGCAGAACCGCGTCGACCTGAACAAGGGCAACGTGGTCGGCAAGGACTTCGGCAAGAGCGGTGGCTTCGGCGTGTTCTCCCTCAACGGCGCCTACCGGGTGACCAAGAACCTCAAGCTCAGCACCGGGGTCGACAACCTGTTCGGCAAGGCCTACGCCGAACACCTGAACCTGGCGGGCAACGCCGGCTTCGGCTACCCGGCCAATGATCCTCAGGCCATCAACGAACCAGGGCGCACCCTCTGGACCAAGGTCGACCTGAGTTTCTGACAGCCCTTCACCAGCAAGCCAGCCCCTCCTCGCGGGAGCCGGCTTGCCGGCGGACAGACCCAATAAACAATAATCCACGGCCTTGCGGAGCCTTCCCCGATGAACCGACCCAAAGTGTCTTTCTACAACCTGGCCTGGCGCTGGCATTTCTACGCCGGGCTGTTCGTGGCTCCTTTCATGGTGATGCTGGCCCTGACCGGCATCGTCTACCTGTTCAAGCCGCAACTGGACCCGCTGATGTACCCCAGCCTGCTCAAGGTGCCCGCCGGTCATCACCTGCTGAGTGCCGACGACTTGCTGCAACGGGTGCAAGCGGCCTATCCCCAGGGCCATATCAAGCAGTACCTGCCACCCATCGATGCCGAGCGCAGCGCGCAGTTCGTGGTGCAGGACAAGGCCCGGGAGCTGAATGTCTTCATCGACCCCTACCACGGCGACGTGCTCGGCGAACAGGATGCCAAGCGCAACCTGCAGGCCGTGGCCCGGGCCATTCACGGTGAGCTGATGATCGGCACCGTCGGCGACCGGTTGGTGGAACTGGCCGCCGGCTGGGGCATCGTCCTGGTGGTGTCCGGCCTGTACCTGTGGTGGCCACGGGGCAAGTCGTCGGCCGGCGTGCTATGGCCGCGCTTCAGTGCCCGCGGCCGCCTGTTCTGGCGTGACCTGCACAGCGTGCTGGGCTTCTGGGGCGCGGCATTCCTGCTGCTGATGCTGCTCAGCGGCATGACCTGGACCGGCTTCTGGGGCAAGCAGTACGCCGACCTGTGGAACCGCTTCCCGGCAGCCATGTGGAACGATGTGCCGACCTCCGATCAGCAGGCCCGCACACTCAACAGCGCGACGCGCCAGACCGTGCCCTGGGCGCTGGAAAACACCCCGCTGCCGATGTCCGGCGACCACGCCGAACACATGGCCCACAACGGCGGCGACAGCGCTCCGGCGGCTCCGACCGTGAGCCTGCAAGCGGTGCAGGACATCGCCCGCGAGCACCAGGTCGAAGCGGGCTACAGCATCACCTTGCCGAAGACGGCCACCGGCGTGTTCACCATCGCCGTGTTCGCCGACGACCCGCGCAACGACGCCACCCTGCATGTCGACCAATACAGCGGCAAGGTCCTGGCCGACGTGCGCTGGCAGCAGTACAGCAACGTGGCCCGGGCCACCGAGCTTGGGGTAATGCTGCACGAGGGCAAGATGTTCGGCCGCTTCAACCAGATCGTGGTGCTGGTGGTGTGCCTGATGATCCTGCTCAGCGCCGTGAGTGGCGTCGTCATCTGGTGGAAGCGTCGCCCCCAGGGTCGACTCGGCGTGCCGCCGCTGCGCCACGACCTGCCGAAGTGGAAAACCGCGACCCTGATCATGGCGCTGCTGGCCCTGGCCTTTCCGCTGGTGGGGGCCTCGCTGGTTGCCGTGTGGCTGCTCGATCGCCTGCTGCTTTCACGCTTCAACCGCGGCCCTGAATCGGCTTCATCTTCAACATGAATCAGCCGAGATGCGCATTCCAGAGGGCTCTGTAGAATCCCGGCGGCCTAGCCACGCACAGTTATAATGTTACTTTATAACGCCAGCGTGTAAGATCCCGGCCCGCAGCCCATCCGCTGCGGGCACCCCCTCGAAGAAGTGATTCACCGTCCCGATGAACAACTACCTGCTGCCCAGCCTTTGCCTGATCGCCCTGCCCTGCCTGGCCCAGGCGGCCCCATCTGCCTCGACCCTGACCCTGCCCACCGGCACCATTTCGGCGGCGGCCAGCGAGGCCGACGACAGCGTCAACCTGAACACCCCCACCAGCGCCGGTTCGCGTCTGAACCTGAGCGCCCTGGAAACCCCGGCCAGCACCGACAGCCTGAGCGGCGAACGGATTCGTGCCCGGGGTGATCGCAGCATCCAGGACGCGGTATCGCGCAGCACCGGCATCAGCCGCACCGGCACCCCGGGCGACGGCGGCACCTCGCTGTCGGCACGGGGCTTTACCGGGCAGAGCTCGGTGATGCAGTTGTATGACGGCAATCGCCTGTACACCGGCATGGGCACCGTGACCTTCCCGGTGGACACCTGGGCGGTGGAGCGGGTCGACGTGCTGCGCGGCCCGGCCTCGGTACTGTATGGCGAAGGCGCCACCGGCGCGGTGATCAACAGCATTCCGAAAAAGCCCTTCAGCGGCGCAATCGAAAACCACCTGCGCCTGGGCTACGGCTCCTTCGATCGCCAGCAACAGGCCCTGGACAGCGGCGGCTCCCTGAGCGACACCTTGAGCTACCGGCTCAACCTCAACCGCGAGCGCAGCAACGGCTGGATCGACCACGGCGACTCCTCTGCCGATTTCGTCAGCGCCGCCCTGCGCTGGCAGGCACGTGACGACCTGGCCTTCACCCTGGCCCACGACTACGGCGACCAGCAGCCGATGAACTACTTCGGCACGCCGCTGCTCGACGGGCGTTTGCACAAGCGCCTGCGGGACAAGAACTACAACGTGCGCAATGACCAGCAGCACTACAACGACCAGTGGACCCGCCTGACCAGCGAATGGCAGATTTCCGACCAGGTCAGTGCCAGCAACGAGCTGTATTACCTCAAGGCCCAACGCCGCTGGCAGAACGCCGAGAACTACAACTTCAACCCGAGCACCGGCCAACTGAGCCGCAGCGGTTACTACGGGATCGGCCACCAGCAGGAACAGCTCGGCGACCGCCAGACCTTCACCTTCAAGCACAGCTTGTTCGGCCTCGACAGCCAGACCCTGGCCGGCATGGACTACAACCGCATCCGCTTCCACCTGAAAAGCAATTCACCCTTCACCGACGCCTTGGCCAATGGCCAAGTGGTAGACCCGTACCACCCGGCTCCAGGCGAGTTCGCCAGCGCCAGCCCTTACCGCGACCAGTTCAAGACCACCACCCGGCAGATGTCGGTGTTCGCCGAAAACCGCCTGCAACTGAGCGAGCGCTGGTCCCTGGTGAGCGGTGTGCGCCGCGACTACGCGCACATTGATCGGGATGACTTGAAGGACGACAGCCAGAGCGACAAGACCCTGACCGGCAACAACTGGAAAGCCGGGCTGGTGTTCGCCGTCACTCCGGATACGTCCGTGTACGGCCAGTACTCCACCAGCACCGACGGCGTCGGCGGGCTGATCTCCCTGAGCAAGGGCCAGCAGCAGTTCGACCTGTCCAGCGCCAAACAGACCGAGATCGGCCTCAAGCAAGCGTTCTGGGACCAGCGCGGTGAATGGACCCTGGCCGCCTACCACATCGTCAAGAAGAAGCTGCTGACCGATGTGCCCGGCGAGCCGAGCCAGAAACAGCAGGTGGGCCAGCAATCCTCCAACGGCCTGGAAGCCAGCCTGGACCTGCAACTGCCCCACGCCTGGCAACTGCAAGCCAACGCCGCCCTCGTTCGCGCCCAGTACGACGACTTCAAGCAGGACGTCAACGGCGTGCAAGTCTCCCGCGATGGCAAGCGCCCGGTGGACGTGCCGCGGCGCACCGCCAACCTGTGGCTGAGCAAGGTCCTCAACGATGACCTGCGGGCCGGCGCCGGAGTGCGCTACGTGGATGCGCGCTACGCCGACCTTGCCAACCGCAACGAGCTGCCCAGCTACACCGTGGTCGATGCCAACCTGTCGTGGAAAGCCCTGGCCAATACCACCCTGGGCCTGCAATTGAACAACCTGTTTGACCGCCAGTACGCACAAAGCCAATACAATGACGGCCAGCAATGGATACTCGGCGAGCCGCGCTCGTTGTTCGTCACCGCTGACTACACCTTTTAACCGCCCCGGCTGGACCACACGGACACCGCATGACCTCGCTGAACCTCACCCACCTGGCCTGGACACCCCTGGGCCAGGGCCACTGCCATCACCAGTTCCAACTGCGTGAGGCCAGCCTGCACGTGGCGGCCGGCGAGTTCGTCGGCCTGATCGGCCCCAACGGCAGCGGCAAGACCAGCCTGCTGCGCTGCGCCTATCGCTTCAGCAAGCCGCAGCAGGGCGAGGTGCAACTGGCCCAGCACAACGTCTGGAAGCAGTCGCCGCGCTGGTGCGCGCAACGCATTGCCGTGGTGCTTCAGGAGTTTCCCGACGCCTTCGGCCTGACCGTGGAAGAAGTGGTCGCCATGGGCCGCACGCCGCACAAGGGCCTGTTCGACGGTGATACCGAGGAAGACCGGCGCATCGCCCGCGAGGCCCTGGAATCGGTGGGCCTGCTGGGCTTCGAGGAGCACGGGTTCGCCACCTTGTCCGGCGGTGAGAAACAGCGGGTGATCCTGGCCCGGGCCCTGGCCCAGCGCCCGCAACTGCTGATCCTCGATGAACCGACCAACCACCTGGACCCGCGCTACCAGCTGGAGCTGTTGCAACGGGTCAAGCGCCTGGGTATCGGCACCCTGGCGAGCATCCATGACCTGAACCTGGCCGCAGCCTTCTGCGACCGCCTGTATGTCCTCGACCACGGGCGCATTGTCGCCAGCGGCACGCCCCGCGAGGTGCTCACCGTCGAGCTGCTGCGCAACGTATTCGGCGTCGAGGCGCTGATCGACGCCCATCCCCTGTCCGGCTACCCACGAATCACCTGGATCACCCAACCATGACCTTGCGCTCCCTGCTCCGCCGCAGTCTGTTTCTGGCCCTGTCACTGGGCACCGCCCAGGCCTTCGCCGAAGCCACCCACTACCCGCTGACCATCAACAGCTGCAACCGCCAAGTGACCTTCAAGCAAGCGCCGCAACACGCTCTCAGCCATGACATCAACATGACCCAGATGATGCTCGCCCTGGGCCTCAAGTCGCGCATGGTGGGCTACAGCGGAGTCAGTGGCTGGAAGGCCGTGACCCCGCAAATGAGCAGCCTGCTGGACGGTCTGCCGGAGCTGGCGGCCAGGTACCCGTCGGTGGAAACCCTGCTCAACGCCAACGTCGATTTCCTGTTCGCCGGCTGGGACTACGGCATGCGCGTCGGCGGCGACCTCACGCCGCAGACCCTGGCGCCACTGGGGATCAACGTCTACGAGCTGACCGAGTCCTGTGCCTTTGTCATGAAACGCCCGGCGGCCAGCCTCGATGACACCTACAACGACCTGCGCAACCTGGGGCGGATCTTCGACGTGCAGGACCGGGCCAACGCGCTGATCGCGCAGATGCAGGAGCAGGTCGCCGAGGTACAGAAGGACCTGCCCCAGGACAAGCCGCGAGTGTTCCTCTACGACAGCGGCGAAGACCGGGCCATGACCTCGGGCCGCCTGGGCATGCCCCAGGCCCTGATCGATGCCGCTGGCGGGCGCAACATTCTCGATGACGTCGAAGCCAGCTGGACCCGGATCAACTGGGAAACCGTGGTCGAGCGCAACCCGCAGGTGATCGTCATCGTCGACTACAGCGAAGTCACGGCCGAGCAGAAGCAGCAGTTCCTGCTGAACAACCCGGCCCTGCAAGGGGTCGACGCGATCAAGAACCAGCGCTTCATCGTCATTCCCTATGTGCAGGCCACCCCGGGTATCGACAACGTGCTGGCCGTGGAAACCCTGGCCAAGGGTTTCCACGGCCAATGATCAAGGGTCGCTATGCCTGGCTGTTGCTGAGCCTCGGCGCCCTGCTGCTGGCGTCCTGCGTGCTGTCCCTGGGGTTTGGCCCGGCGCGGGTGCCGGCGGAGGTGGTCTGGCGGATTCTCCTGCACAAGGCCCTGGGCCTGGGCACGGTGGACTGGAGCCCGGGCCAGGAGCATATCGTCTGGCTGATCCGCGTCCCGCGCATGCTCCTCGGCGCGCTGGTCGGTGCCGGGCTAGCGCTGATCGGCGCGGTGCTGCAAGCGGTGACCCGCAATCCCCTGGCCGACCCGCACCTGCTGGGGGTGACCTCCGGCGCCACCCTCGGCGCGGTGATCGTGGTGCTGCACCTGGGCCAGGTCATTGGCCTCTTGACCCTGCCGCTGGCGGCCTTTATCGGCGCCCTGGCGAGCATGCTCCTGGTGCTGGGCATCGCCGCGCGCAACGGCCGCCTGGACAGCGACCGCCTGCTGCTGTGCGGGGTGGCGGTGTCCTTCGTGATGATGGCGGTGGCCAACCTGCTGCTGTTCATGGGCGATCACCGGGCCAGCTCGGCGGTGATGTTCTGGATGCTCGGCGGCCTGGGCCTGGCGCGTTGGGAGCTGCTGGCGATTCCCGCGGTCAGCGTGCTGCTGGGGCTGGGGTTGCTGCTGGGCATGGCGCGGCCGCTGAATGCCCTGATGGCCGGCGAGCAGACCGCCGTGACCCTGGGCCTGAATGCGCGCAACGTGCGCCTGAAGGTGTTCCTGATCGCCTCGCTGATGACCGGGGTGCTGGTGTCCATCAGCGGCTCCATCGGCTTTGTCGGGCTGATGGTGCCGCACATCGCCCGGCGCCTGGTGGGCGCCGAACATCGCCGCTTGCTGCCGGTGTGCGTGCTGCTGGGCAGTCTGTTCCTGGTCTGGGTCGACGTCGCCGCCCGCACCCTGATCGCCCCCGAGGACCTGCCGATCGGCGTGGCCACGGCGGCCATTGGCGGGCTGTTCTTCATCGGCCTGATGCGCCGTCGCTGATCCACCCGCCGTTGTCGGAGCCGGCTTGCCGGCGAAGGCGCCCGTGAGCCTTGTGCCCGGTTCGAGGGCCTCTTCGCTGGCCAGCCAGCTCCTACAATCGTCGCCCTTGCTTTAAGATCGCGCGCTTGGATCTCTCAGGATGAGTCTCATGTTCAGAACCGCATTCTTGGCCTTGCTGCTCGGCACCGCCCTTGGCGCCCAGGCCGGCACCTCGGTCGACGTCTCGAAAATCTACGGCAACATCCAGATCGTCAACAGCTTCCCCGACTACAAGGTCAAGGTGGTGAACTCCTTTCCCGATCTGAAGGTCAAGCAGGTCAACTCCTTCGCCGACTCGCCGGGCAAGTGGAAGATCGTCAACAGCTTTGCCGATTACAAGATCCAGATCGTCGACTCCTTTCCCGATTTCACCATCCAGTACGTCGACTCCTTCCCAGGGGTCAACTGAAGCCCCAGGCTGATCCCGGCTGCCGCTGCGCGGCAGCACCACAATGACGCATCCCTGCGCACCATCCTCTGCGCCAAGCCTCGTCTTGGGGCAACGCCGACCCGGTCACCGCCGCCAAGACGACGTTTTCATGCCCTGCGGCGACTCGGCACACCCCTTGCAAAACAGCCCTTCAGCAGTCCGCATCTACCACCTGAAAAAATCAAAAGTTCATGGAGATCGCACAATGAAGCGTCGTAGTTTGCTCAAGGCTTTCACTCTCTCGGCAAGCATTGCCGCGATGGGCATGACCTGGACCGTCCAGGCCGCCGAGACCATCAAGGTCGGTATCCTGCATTCCCTGTCGGGGACCATGGCGATCTCTGAAACCTCGCTCAAAGACATGGCGCTGATGACCATCGACGAGATCAACGCCAAGGGCGGGGTCAACGGCAAGCTCTTGGAGCCGGTGGTGGTGGACCCGGCCTCGAACTGGCCGCTGTTCGCCGAGAAGGGCCGCCAGTTGCTGACCCAGGACAAGGTGGCGGTGGTGTTCGGCTGCTGGACTTCGGTGTCGCGCAAGTCGGTGCTGCCGGTGTTCGAAGAACTCAACGGCCTGCTGTTCTACCCGGTGCAGTACGAAGGCGAAGAAATGTCGCCCAACGTCTTCTACACCGGCGCTGCGCCGAACCAGCAGGCGATCCCGGCGGTGGAATACCTGATGAGCGAAGACGGCGGCAGCGCCAAGCGCTTCTTCCTGCTGGGCACCGACTACGTCTACCCGCGCACCACCAACAAGATCCTGCGTTCGTTCCTGCATTCCAAGGGCGTGGCCGACAAGGACATCGAAGAGGTCTACACCCCGTTCGGCCACAGCGACTATCAAACCATCGTCGCCAACATCAAGAAGTTCTCCGCTGGCGGCAAGACCGCGGTGATCTCCACGGTCAACGGCGACTCCAACGTGCCCTTCTACAAGGAGCTGGCCAACCAGGGCCTGAAGGCCACCGACGTGCCGGTGGTGGCGTTCTCGGTGGGCGAGGAAGAACTGCGCGGCATCGACACCAAGCCGCTGGTGGGCAACCTGGCGGCGTGGAACTACTTCGAGTCGGTGGATAACCCGGTGAACCAGAAGTTCGTCGCCGCCTGGAAGGCCTACGCCAAGGCCAAGAACCTGCCGGGGGCGGACAAGGCGGTGACCAACGACCCGATGGAAGCCACCTACGTCGGCATCCACATGTGGGCCCAGGCGGTGGAGAAAGCCAAGTCCACCGATGTCGACAAGGTTCGCGAGGCCCTGGCCGGGCAGACCTTCGCCGCCCCTTCGGGCTACACCCTGACCATGGACAAGACCAATCACCATCTGCACAAGCCGGTGATGATCGGCGAGATCCAGCCCGACGGTCAGTTCAACGTGGTCTGGCAGACCGAAGGCCCGATCCGTGCCCAGCCCTGGAGCCCGTTCATCCCGGGCAACGACAAGAAGCCGGACTACGCGGTCAAGAGCAACTGATCCGAACCTGACGCCTTCCCCGTAGGAGCGAGCTTGCTCGCGACGAGGTCCGCAGGACCTCCAACGAAAACCGCCCGGCTGGCCGCTGCGCGGATCGCGAGCGAGCTCGCTCCTACAGGTTATCCGGGCGCTTTCAAGGACACCGATATGCCCACTGCCCTCTACCGTTTGATCCTCGCCGGCCTGCTGTTACTGCCATGGACGGCCCAGGCCGGGGATGCCGAAGACTTCGTCGCCGGCAACTCCGGCGAGCAGGCCCGGCTCCTGGAAACCTGGGCCGCGCAGCCCGACCCGGCGCGCCTGGAACTGCTCAACGCCCTGCAGCAGGGCCAGTTGAACATCGCCGGCGAAAGCAGAACCCTGCGCCTGAACAACCGTCTGCGGGGCCTGATCGACAGCGCCCTGGCCAGCCACCAGTTGCTCGCCAGCGACGCCAACAGCCGTCTGGCCGCCGCCCGCCAACTGCAGAAAAGCGCCAAGCCGGCGCAACTGAAATTCCTCGCTGCCCGACTGGCCGCCGAGCAAGCCCCGGACGTGCACGATGCCCTGAGCCTGGCCCTGGCCAACCTGCAACTGGTGGACAGCGACCCGGCGGTGCGCCTGGCCGCCGTGCGCCTGCTGGGGGAAACCGGCGACCCGCTGGCCCGTACCCGCCTCGAAGGCCTGCTCGAACCCGGGGTCGAAGCCGATGCCGCGGTACGCACCGCGGCCGAAACCAGCCTGGCCCAGGTCAAGCGCAAGCTGCTGGTGGGCGAAGTGCTGGGCCAGGCCTTCAGCGGCCTGTCCCTGGGTTCGATCCTGCTGCTGGCGGCCCTGGGGCTGGCCATCACCTTCGGCCTGCTGGGGGTGATCAACATGGCCCACGGCGAGATGCTGATGCTCGGCGCCTACGCCACCTATGTGGTGCAGTTGCTGTTCCAGCGCTACGCCCCGCAGGCCATCGAGTACTACCCGCTGCTGGCGCTGCCGGTGGCGTTCTTCGTCACCGCCGGGATCGGCATGGCCCTGGAGCGCACGGTGATCCGCCACCTCTACGGCCGGCCCCTGGAAACCCTGCTGGCCACCTGGGGCATCAGCCTGATGCTGATCCAGCTGGTGCGCCTGCTGTTCGGCGCGCAGAACGTCGAAGTGGCGAACCCGGCCTGGCTGTCCGGCGGCATCCAGGTGCTGCCCAACCTGGTACTGCCCTACAACCGCATCGTGATCATCGCCTTCGCGCTGTTTGTCGTGGTGCTCACCTGGCTGCTGCTGAACAAGACCCGCCTGGGCCTGAACGTGCGCGCGGTGACCCAGAACCGCAACATGGCCGCCTGCTGCGGCGTGCCCACCGGGCGCGTGGACATGCTCGCCTTCGGCCTCGGCTCGGGCATTGCGGGCCTGGGCGGCGTGGCCCTGAGCCAGATCGGCAACGTCGGCCCGGACCTGGGCCAGAGCTACATCATCGACTCGTTCCTGGTGGTGGTACTCGGCGGGGTCGGGCAACTGGCCGGCAGCGTGCTGGCGGCCTTCGGCCTGGGGGTGGCGAACAAGATCCTCGAACCGCAGATCGGCGCCGTGCTCGGCAAGATCCTGATCCTTGCGCTGATCATTCTGTTTATCCAGAAACGCCCGCAGGGACTCTTCGCACTGAAAGGACGGGTGATCGACTGATGAATCAACCACTGCTCATTACCGCCAGCCAGAAAGCCGGGCCCAGGGTCACGATCACCGTCGGGGCGTTGCTGCTCCTGGTGCTGCTGGCCCTGCCGCTGCTGTCGCTGCTACCGGCGGACAACCCGCTGCAGGTCTCGGCCTACACCCTGACCCTGGTGGGCAAGATCCTCTGCTACGCCATCGTCGCCCTGGCCCTGGACCTGGTCTGGGGCTACGCCGGGCTGCTGTCCCTGGGCCACGGCCTGTTCTTCGCCCTGGGCGGCTACGCCATGGGCATGTACCTGATGCGCCAGGCCGCCGGGGATGGCCTGCCGGCCTTCATGACCTTCCTTTCCTGGAGCGAACTGCCCTGGTACTGGGCCGGCACCGAGCATTTCCTCTGGGCCTTGTGCCTGGTGGTGCTGGCCCCGGGGCTGCTGGCCCTGGTGTTCGGCTTCTTCGCCTTCCGCTCGCGGATCAAGGGCGTGTACTTCTCGATCATGACCCAGGCCCTGACCTTCGCCGGGATGCTGCTGTTCTTTCGCAACGAGACCGGCTTTGGCGGCAACAACGGCTTTACCAACTTCCGCAGCATCCTGGGCTTCGGCATCACCGAACCGGGCACTCGGGCGGTGCTGTTCCTGGCCACGGTGGCGCTGCTGGTGGGCAGCCTGTACCTGGGCTGGCGCCTGGCCCGGAGCAAGTTCGGCCGGGTGCTGACGGCCCTGCGCGACGCCGAAAACCGCCTGATGTTCTGCGGCTACGACCCCCGTGGCTTCAAGCTGTTCGTCTGGGTCTTGAGCGCGGTGCTCTGTGGCTTGGCCGGGGCCCTGTACGTGCCCCAGGTGGGCATCATCAACCCCAGCGAAATGTCCCCCACCAACTCCATCGAGGCCGCCGTGTGGGTCGCCCTGGGCGGGCGCGGCACGCTGATCGGCCCGCTGCTGGGAGCCGGTGTGGTCAACGGCATGAAGAGCTGGTTCACCGTGGCCTTTCCCGAATACTGGCTGTTCTTCCTCGGTGCGCTGTTCATCGTCGTGACCCTGTACCTGCCCAAGGGCGTGATCGGCCTGCTGAACAAACGAGGTGAACAATGAGAGTCACAGCAACGGCGGACTTCATGCTCGAACCCATTCTCGACACCAACAAGGACGCCGGCACCAGCCGCGACGCCATCGGCCTTGGCCACGCCGCCGGCAAGGGCCTCAACACCCGCCACGGCACCATCCTGACCCTGGAGGACATCAGCGTCAGCTTCGATGGTTTCAAGGCGCTCAACGACCTCAACCTGTACATCGGTGTCGGCGAGTTGCGCTGCATCATCGGCCCCAACGGCGCCGGCAAGACCACCCTGATGGACGTGATCACCGGCAAGACCCGCCCCTCCCGGGGCAAGGCCTGGTTCGGCGAAACCCTGGACCTGACCCTGATGAGCGAAGTGCAGATCGCCCAGGCCGGGATCGGCCGCAAGTTCCAGAAACCCACGGTGTTCGAGGCCCTGAGCGTGTTCGAGAACCTGGAGCTGGCGCAGAAGACCGACAAGTCGGTGTGGGCCAGCCTCGGGGCCCGCTTGAGCACAGAACAGCAGGACCGCATCGCCCAGGTGCTGGAGACCATTCGCCTGAGCCCTTCGGCTCAACGCCAGGCGGGCCTGCTGTCCCACGGCCAGAAGCAGTTTCTGGAGATCGGCATGCTGCTGATGCAGGACCCGCAACTGCTGTTGCTGGACGAACCGGTGGCGGGCATGACCGACGCCGAGACCGAATTTACCGCCGAGCTGTTCAAGACCCTGGCGGGCAAGCACTCGCTGATGGTGGTGGAACACGACATGGGCTTTGTCGGCTCGATTGCCGACCACGTCACCGTGCTGCACCAAGGCAGCGTGCTGGCCGAAGGCTCCCTGGAACAGGTGCAGGAAAACGAACGGGTGATCGAGGTTTACCTCGGCCGTTAGCGCAACCGCCGTTCGCCGGCAAGCCGGCTCCTACCCCTCCCGCAGGAGCCGGCTGGCCAGCGAAGACCGCCCCGCAATCCCCACAAAACTCGAGTACCCGACCATGCTCCAAGTCGACAAGCTGCACCAATACTACGGCGGTAGCCACATCCTGCGCGGCCTGAGCTTCGAAGCCCGGATTGGCGAAGTCACCTGCCTGCTGGGGCGCAACGGCGTGGGCAAGACCACCCTGCTCAAATGCCTGATGGGCCTGCTGCCGGCCAAGGAGGGCGCGGTCAACTGGGAGGGCCGGGGCATCACCGGCTACAAGCCCCATCAGCGCGTCCACGCCGGGATCGCCTACGTGCCCCAGGGCCGGGAAATCTTCGGCCGCCTGACCGTGGAGGAAAACCTGCTGATGGGCCTGTCCCGCTTCCCCGGCTCCCAGGCCAAGGAAGTGCCGGCCTTCATCTACGAACTGTTCCCGGTGCTGTTGCAGATGAAGCAGCGCCGTGGCGGCGATCTCTCCGGCGGCCAGCAGCAACAACTGGCCATCGGCCGGGCCCTGGCCAGCCGCCCGCGCCTGCTGATCCTCGATGAGCCCACCGAAGGCATCCAGCCCTCGGTGATCAAGGAGATCGGCGCGGTGATCAGCAAGCTCGCGGCCCGGGGCGACATGGCGATCCTGCTGGTGGAGCAGTTCTACGACTTTGCCGCCGAACTGGCCGACCAGTACCTGGTGATGTCCCGGGGGGAAATCATCCAGCAGGGCCGCGGCGAAAATATGCAGGCCGAGGGTGTACGCGGCCTGGTTACGATCTAATCTGTAGCCTCCTAACGATAACGACCCAGCATGAACCTACCTGCCGCCACCGCCCTGTTCACTCCCAGCTGGCACGCCGAACTGGAGCTGGCCTATGCCCGTTGCGGCGCCACCACGCGCCCGGTGCTGCGCCGCCACCTGGGCCCGCTGCGGGTGCAGAAGCACCTGTATGCCGAAGGCCCCGAGGTTTGCCAGCACATCATCGTCCACCCGCCCGGCGGCATTGCCGGCGGTGATCGGCTGGCCATCAGCGCCCGGGTCGACAGCGGTGCCTGGGCCCAGTTGACCAGCCCCGGGGCGGCCAAGTGGTATCGCGCCACCGGCCCGGCCAGCCAGGCCCTGAACCTGCAGGTAGCGCCGGGCGCGACCCTGGAGTGGCTGCCCCAGGAAACCATCGTCTTCAGCGCTGCCCAGGCCGAGCTCACGACCCGCATCGAATTGCAGGGCGATGCCCGGCTGTTCTACTGGGACATCATTGCCCTGGGGCGCCCGGCCAGTGGCGAGCGGTTCGAGCAGGGCCATTTCCAGGCCCACCTGGACCTGTACCGCGACGGCCGGCCGCTGTGGCATGAACGCCAGCGCATCGGCGGTGGCGACGGCCTGCTGGATTCCCCCATCGGCCTGGATGGCCAGCCGGTGTTCGCCACCTTGCTGGTGACCGGTGAAATCGACAGCGAACTGCTGGAACGCTGTCGCGCCCTGGCACACCCGGTACGCGGCGACCTGAGCCAACTGCCGGGCCTGCTGGTGGCCCGCTGCCTGGCCAGCGAAGCTCTGCAGGCCCGGGCCTGGCTGATCGAGCTGTGGCGCCTGCTGCGCCCGGCGCTGCTGGGCCGCGAAGCCAGGCCACCCAGAATCTGGAACACCTGACCCGCATGCCCTTTTCCACTGCACCTTTTTCTACTGCCTGACAACGGATTGACCACGATGGATCTGACCCCACGCGAAAAAGACAAGCTGCTGATCTTCACCGCCGGCCTGGTGGCCGAGCGGCGACTGGCCCGCGGCCTCAAGCTCAACTACCCGGAAACCATGGCCTATATCTCCGCGGCGCTGCTCGAAGGCGCCCGGGACGGGCAGACCGTGGCCGAACTGATGCACTACGGCACCACCCTGCTCAGCCGCGAGCAGGTGATGGAAGGCATCCCGGAGATGATCCCGGACATCCAGGTGGAAGCCACCTTTCCCGACGGCACCAAGCTGGTCACCGTTCACCAACCCATCGCCTGAGGCCGTGCCATGACCTATCGCATCCGCGATGCCCTGCATGCCGACCTGCCGGCGATCCGCGACATCTACAACGACGCCGTGCTCAACACCACGGCGATCTGGAACGAGCAACCGGTAGACCTGGGCAACCGCCAGGCCTGGTTCAGTGCACGCCAGGCCCAGGGCTATCCGATCCTGGTGATCATCAACGCCGAGGAGCAGGTGCTCGGCTACGCTTCCTTCGGCGACTGGCGGCCTTTCGACGGCTTCCGCCACACCGTGGAACATTCGGTCTATGTGCGCAGCGACCAGCGCGGCAACGGCCTGGGCCCGCAGTTGATGGCGGTGCTGCTGGAGCGCGCCCGGGGCTGTGGCAAGCACGTGATGGTGGCCGCCATCGAGAGCGGCAACAGCGCCTCGGTCCGTCTGCATGAGCGCCTGGGGTTCATCAGCACCGGGCAGATGCCCCAGGTGGGCACCAAGTTCGGGCGCTGGCTGGACCTGACCTTCATGCAGCTGATTCTCAACCCCGGGGCGCAACCGCCCGCCCCGCACAAGGAGTGAAATCTCGATGAATGCCGCCCAACTGCGCCTTGTCCATGGAGAAAGCTTTGCCCATTACCGTCAGGGACTGATCGAGTTGCTGCTGGACTCGGTGCAGCATGGTGCGTCCATCGGCTTCATGGCCGATCTCGACGACAGCCAGGCCCGCAGCTACCTCAGCAGCGTGCAGGCCGGGGTCGAGGACGGCAGCCTGCTGTTGTGGGTGGTGGTACGCGACGAGAAAGTCCTGGCCAGCGTGCAACTGGCCCTGTGCATGAAGGCCAACGGGCGCAACCGCGCCGAGGTGCAGAAACTCCAGGTCCTGCACAGCGCCCGCCGCCGCGGCCTGGGCCAGCAGTTGATGAATGCCCTGGAACAGGCCGCCCGCCAGCACAAGCGCGGGCTGCTGTACCTGGACACGGAGGCCGGCTCCGCGGCGGAAGAGTTCTACCGCGCCCTGGGCTATACCCGGGTCGGCGAACTGCCCAACTACTGCCAGAGCCCGGACGGCACCTATACCGCCACCGCCATCTACTTCAAGACCCTGGGACAACCCCTATGATTCCTGGCCAATACCAGATCCAGCCCGGCGAGATCGAACTCAACGCCGGGCGCCGCACCCTGCGCCTGAACGTATCCAACAGCGGCGACCGGCCAATCCAGGTCGGCTCCCACTACCACTTCTTCGAAACCAACGACGCCTTGACCTTCGACCGAGCCGCCAGCCGCGGCATGCGCCTGAACATCGCCGCCGGCACCGCGGTGCGCTTCGAACCGGGCCAGACCCGGGAAGTGGAACTGGTGGAACTGGCCGGCAAGCGCCGGGTATTCGGCTTCGCCGGGCGGATCATGGGCGACCTCTGATCCCTCGACCCTACGCACGTAGGAGCCAGCTTGCCGGCGAATGCGGTCTTTCGGGCCCCTTCGCCGGCAAGCCGGCTCCTGCAAGACCTGTTTTTGTAAGGAGCTGCGATGAAGATTTCCCGTGAAGCCTACGCGGACATGTTCGGCCCCACCGTGGGCGACAAGGTGCGGCTGGCCGACACCGAGCTGTGGATCGAAGTGGAGAAGGATTTCACCACCTACGGTGAAGAAGTGAAGTTCGGCGGCGGCAAGGTGATCCGTGACGGTATGGGCCAGAGCCAGTTGCTGGCCGCCGAGGTGGTGGACACCCTGATCACCAACGCCCTGATCATCGACCACTGGGGCATCGTCAAGGCCGACGTCGGCCTCAAGGACGGGCGCATCGCCGCCATAGGCAAGGCCGGCAATCCGGACATCCAGCCCGACGTGAACATCGCCATCGGCGCCAGCACCGAGGTCATCGCCGGTGAGGGCATGATCCTCACCGCCGGCGGCATCGATACCCATATCCACTTCATCTGCCCGCAGCAGATCGAAGAGGCGCTGATGAGCGGCGTCACCACCATGATCGGTGGCGGCACGGGACCTGCCACCGGGACCAACGCCACCACCTGCACCTCCGGGCCCTGGCACATGGCGCGCATGCTCCAGGCGGCGGACGCCTTCGCCATGAACATCGGCTTTACCGGCAAGGGCAACGCCAGCCTGCCCGAGCCGCTGATCGAACAGGTCAAGGCCGGGGCCATCGGCCTCAAGCTGCACGAGGACTGGGGCAGCACCCCGGCCAGCATCGACAACTGCCTGAGCGTGGCCGATGAGTACGACGTGCAGGTGGCGATCCACACCGACACCCTCAATGAATCGGGCTTCGTCGAAACCACCCTGGGCGCCTTCAAGGGCCGCACCATCCATACCTACCACACCGAAGGCGCCGGCGGCGGCCATGCCCCGGACATCATCAAGGCCTGCGGCCTGGCCAACGTGCTGCCCAGCTCCACCAACCCGACCCGGCCCTTCACCCGCAACACCATCGACGAACACCTGGACATGCTGATGGTCTGCCATCACCTGGACCCGAGCATCGCCGAGGACGTGGCCTTCGCCGAAAGCCGCATCCGCCGGGAGACCATTGCCGCCGAGGACATCCTCCACGACCTCGGGGCCTTCTCCATGATCAGCTCCGACAGCCAGGCCATGGGCCGGGTCGGCGAAGTGGTGACCCGCACTTGGCAGACCGCCGACAAGATGCACAAGCAGCGCGGCCCGCTGCCGGGGGATGGCCCGGGCAACAGCAACTTCCGGGTCAAGCGCTACATTGCCAAGTACACCATCAACCCGGCGATCACCCACGGCATCAGCCATGAGGTGGGCTCCGTCGAAGTGGGCAAGTGGGCCGACCTGGTGCTCTGGCGCCCGGCGTTCTTCGGGGTCAAGCCGACCCTGATCCTCAAGGGCGGGGCCATTGCCGCCAGCCTGATGGGCGACGCCAACGCCTCGATCCCGACCCCGCAGCCGGTGCACTACCGGCCGATGTTCGCCAGCTTCGGCGGCAGCCGTCATGCCACCAGCCTGACCTTCATCAGCCAGGCGGCACTGGAGGCCGGCGTGCCGGAGCAGTTGGGGCTGAAAAAACGCATCGCCGTGGTCAAGGGCTGTCGCAACGTGCAGAAAACCGACCTGATCCACAACGACTACCTGCCGGATATCGAAGTCGACCCGCAGACCTATCAGGTCAAGGCTGATGGCGTCCTGCTGTGGTGCGAACCGGCGGACGTGCTGCCCATGGCCCAGCGCTACTTCCTGTTCTAGGGCCGGCCCACCACTGGGCAGAGTGGCTGCTGAAATGTTCGATTAGGCGCTAAGATGCGTCTCGGTTTTCCACTCACTGCCCACTAAGGTGCCCGGCTATGCGCCTGTCCGATTTTATCGTGCAGCACGTTGATCGAATCGTTGATGAATGGGAACAATTTGCCAGGAGCCTCGCCCAGGACTCCCTGACCCGCACGGACCTGCGTGACCACGCGCGCTCCATCCTGCTGGCCGCCGCCCGGGATATGTGCACCGCCCAGAGCCCCGGGGAACAACGGGCCAAGGCCAAGGGCGAAGGCCCGGAAAAAACCCCCAGCCTGGATGCCGCGGCCGCCAGCCATGGCGAGCTGCGCCATCACGTGGGGTTCGACCTGGTGCAGATGACCTCGGAATTCCGCCACCTGCGAGCCTGCGTGATCCGCCTGTGGGTGGCCAGCCTGCAGACACCGGACCTGGCCTACCTGCAGGACATGATCCGTTTCAACGAAGCCATTGATGAAGCCCTGGCCGAGTCCACCGCGGCCTATGCCGAACAGGTCAGCCGCTCGCGGGATATCTTCCTGGCAATTCTTGGCCACGACCTGCGGGCGCCGTTGCAGGCAGTGAGCATGTCCACTGAAATGCTGGCACGCAAAGTCGCCCTGGACGGCGACGCCCAGGCCTTCGTTTCACGTATCAAGAGCGGCACCCGGCACATGGGCGCCATGGTCAGCGACCTGCTGGAGTTCGTGCGCAGCCGCCTGGGCAGCAGCCTGCCCATCGAACCTGCGCCCATGGACCTGGCCAGCGCGGCCAAGGCGGCCATGGACGAAGCCTGCGCCGGGCAGCCCGATTGCACCCCGCTGATGAGCTTCGAGGGCGACAGCCATGGCATCTGGGACCGCGGGCGCATCGAGCAGATGCTGCAGAACCTGATCGGCAACGCCCTGCAGCACGGCAACAACCGCCGCACCGTGACCGTGACCATCACCGGTGGCGCGGAACAGGTGCTGTTGACCGTGCACAACTACGGCACGCCGATCCCCCCGGAGGCCCTGGGCACCCTGTTCGACCCGTTGGTGCGCAGCGTCGACGAAGAACTGGGCAACCCCAGCACCAGCCTTGGCCTGGGGCTGTTCATCGTCAAGGAAGTGGTGGTTGCCCACCAGGGCAGCATCGAAGTCAGCTCCAACGCCAGCGATGGCACCACCTTCACCGTGGTCCTGCCGCGCGTCTCCCGCGCCAGTGCCTGAGGCGCTTTGTAACCGCTGGTGCGTTTGTATCGTTTGTGCCGTTTGTATCGTTTTGTAGCCGCTGCTGAGCGCCAGCGAAGCTGCGAACGAGGACGCAGTCCTCGCAACGCGCTTTTTCCTGACACACCGCAGTCGCCCGGTTTTGCGGCCGCTGCGCGCCCGGTCGCAGCCTCGCTAGCGCTCGGCAGCGGCTACAGGCCTACACACCCTCAGTCCACCAGCAGGCGGCCCAGGCGCTGTTTGAGCATCTGGTTCTCGGCGCGCAGTTGCCGCACTTCGTCCAGCAGGTCCAGGGCCAGGGCCACGCCTTCCCATTCCAGGTCCAGGTCGCGGCGCAACTTCGCCGCGCGCTTGGCCAGGGACAGCTCATAGTCGTTGAAGCGCCAGTCCTTGGGGGCCCGGCCCTGAGGTTCGAGGATGCCGTGCTCGACGATTTCGATCACGTAGGCCGCCGACAGGTCGGCCACTTCACAGAACTCTTCCATGTCCAGCTGAACGATCAGGGTGCTCATGATCAGCGCCTCCTAGTGTCGAATCAGAAATTTTCCCGGGGGTCGAACGCTGCCTTCTTCGCCAGCTCCTGCCACAAGGCCTTGACGTCGTCGCCCGCCTGCTTGGGCATGACCGCCTTGAGTTGCACGAACAGGTAGCCGCGCTGGCCGGCCTTGTTCAGCAGGCCATGGCCCTTGGCGCGCATGCGCTGGCCATTCTGGCTGCCGGCCGGAACCTTGAGGTTGATCTTGCCGGTCAGGGTCGGTACCGCGACCTCGGTCCCCAGCGCCAGCTCCCAGGGGGCCAGTGGCAAGGTGATGATCAGGTTCTCGCCTTCGACATCGAACTTGGGATGCGGCGCGAAGCGAATGGTCAGGTACAGGTCGCCATTCGCGCCGCCGCCCACGCCCGGCGCGCCCTGGCCCTTGAGGCGGATGCGCTCGCCGTCGGTGACACCTGCCGGAATCTTCACGTTCAGGCTCTTGCTGGTGTTGCTGACGTGTTGGCCATTGGCGTTGTACTGCGGCACCTGGAAGCTGATCTTCTTCGACTCGGTGGACAGGGTTTCTTCAAGAAAGATCGGCAGTTCCATTTCCACATCCTGTCCACGACGACCGCTGCTGCGGCGCTGCTCCGGGCCGCCGAATCCTGGCCCCCGGTTACCAAAGATCGAACTGAAGAAGTCCGAGAAATCGCCACCGTCCTCGCCGCCGCCAAAACCGCCACGGCTCTGCCAGCCCGGCGGGCCCTGGAAGGGCTGGCCATGCTGGCCGTACTTGCGCAGGTCATCGTACTCGGCGCGCTTGTCGGCGCTTTTCAGCGCTTCATAGGCTTCCGAGGCGTCCTTGAACTTGGCCTCGGCATCCTTTTCCTTACTGACGTCGGGGTGGTACTTGCGCGCCAGCTTGCGATAGGCGGCCTTGATCGCCTTGTCGTCCGCTGTCGGCTCCACGCCGAGAATCTTGTAATAGTCTTTGAAGTCCATCGAGGGAATCACCATCCGTTATCAAAGTCGCGCGGCGTGCAGCACAGCATGCTCGGTCTGGCAGCATGAGAATTGATCAATCTCAATTCTCTGACTGAACGGCGCATCAGAAGTTTATCGGCAGCCTCGGGCGGATCTTGTGATCCCGGGTGGCTGCGCGGCCCATGCCTGCAAGTTTGGGGGTAAAGGATAGTCTTTCAAGGCACGACAGGGGGTGATTTAGCAGATAGTCGGCCTTTGCAAGGCGCGAGGACTGGCGTACGCTGCGCGGCCGTTTTTTTCACCGGATCCAAAGACATGAACAACGCCACCCCGGCCCGTGCCTGCGGCATTGACTTCGGTACCTCCAACTCCACCGTCGGCTGGCTGCGCCCCGGCGAGGAGACGCTGATCACCCTGGAGGACGACAAGATCACCCTGCCTTCGGTGGTGTTCTTCAATATCGAGGAACGCCGTCCGGTGTACGGCCGCCTGGCGCTGCACGAATACCTGGAAGGCTACGAAGGCCGGCTGATGCGCTCGCTGAAAAGCCTGCTGGGTTCCAAGCTGATCAAGCACGACACCAGCGTGCTGGGCACTGCGATGCCGTTCAAGGACCTGTTGGGGCTGTTCATCGGCCAACTGAAAAGCCGCGCCGAAGCCGCCGCCGGTCGGGAATTCGAAGAAGTGGTGCTGGGGCGCCCGGTGTTCTTCGTCGATGACGACGCCGCCGCCGACCAGGAAGCCGAAGATACCCTGGTGGAAGTGGCCCGCAAGATCGGCTTCAAGCACGTGTCCTTCCAGTACGAACCCATCGCCGCGGCCTTCGACTACGAATCCACCATCGAGCGCGAAGAGCTGGTGCTGATCGTCGACATCGGCGGTGGTACCTCTGACTTCTCCCTGGTGCGCCTGTCCCCCGAGCGCCGTGGCGTCGATAACCGCCACGACGACATCCTCGCCACCGGCGGCGTGCACGTCGGCGGTACCGACTTCGACAAGCAACTGAGCTTGCAGGGCGTGATGCCGCTGTTCGGCTACGGCAGCCGGATGAAGAGCGGCGCCTACATGCCCACCAGCCACCACATGAACCTGGCGACCTGGCACACCATCAACTCGGTGTACTCGCAAAAGTCCCAGCTGGCCCTGGGCAGCATGCGCTACGACATCGAAGACACCGGCGGCATCGACCGCCTGTTCAAGCTGATCGAACAGCGCGCCGGGCACTGGCTGGCCATGGAAGTGGAAGAAACCAAGATCCAGCTGACCCACGCCGAAAACCGCCTGGTGGCCCTGGACCGCATCGAGCGCGACCTCAGCGTCGACCTGAGCCGTGCCCTGTTCGAATCCTCCATCGACGGCCTGCTGGAGCGCATCCGCACCAGCGTCACCCAGTTGCTGAGCGACGCCAACGTCGGTGTGGCCCAGGTCGACACGGTGTTCTTCACCGGCGGTTCCAGCGGCATTCCGGCGCTGCGCCAGAGCGTGGCGGCCATGCTGCCCAATGCCCGGCATGTGGAAGGCAATATCTTCGGCAGCATCGGCAGCGGTCTGGCGATCGAGGCCAAGAAGCGCTACGGATAAAGGCAACGGCAAGCTTCAAGCGGCAAGCCACAAGTAAAGGCAAGAGCGCAGTCGGCTTTAGCTTGCGGCTTGAAGCTGCAAGCTTGCCGCTGCTGTTACACCAAGCCTGCCAGTTTCAATTCGCTTTTCAGGTAGGCGTAGTAGATCGGCCCTGCCACCACGCCGGGCAGGCCGAAGGCGGCCTCGAACACCAGCATCGCCAGCAGTAGCTCCCAGGACTTGGCACTGATCTGCCCGCCGACGATCCGCGCGTTGAGGAAGTATTCCAGCTTGTGGATAAAGATCAGGTAGCCCAGCGCCGCCACCGCCACCCAGATCGACAGCGACAACCCGACGATGGTGATCAGGGTGTTGGAGATCAGGTTGCCGATCACCGGCAACAGGCCCAGCAGGAAGGTCAGCACGATCAGGGTCTTGGTCAGCGGCAGCTTGACCCCGAACAGCGGCAGGATCAGCGCCAGGAAGATCCCGGTGAAGAAGGTGTTGAGCAGGGAGATCTTGATCTGCGCGAAGACGATGTTGCGAAACGCCTGGACCAGCAGGTGCAGGCGATCGAACAGCGCCGCCGCCAGGGGCTTGCGCTTGGTCAGGTCGGGGATGCGCTGCAAGGCGATGATCGCCCCCAGGACCATGCCGATCAGCAGGGTCACGAACATGTGCGCCGCGTCCTTGCCCACCAGCTGCAACTCGCTCAAGTGCTTGCTGGCCCAGGCGCCGATGGCCGCCTGGAACTCCGCGGCACTGGCCGGCAGGTAGGAATCGAGGAACGGCGGCAACTGGCCCCGGGCCTTGTCCACCACCACCATGAACTTGCCCAGCGAGGCGCCGGGGTTCTCCGCTTCATGCAACAGGAAACTGATGGCCCCGGCGAACAGCAGGGTCAGCAGACTGACCACCAGCGTGCCCAGCAGCGCCACCGCCAGCCAGCGCGCGCGCCGGCCTTCGATCAGCCGCTGCAATTGCGGGGTGAGCATGTTGACCAGCTCGAACACCAAGAGACCCGCCAGCAGGCTGGGCAGCAGACGCAAGGGCAAGGCCAGCAACAGGCCACCGAAGATGATGATCCAACTGATGAACAACAGATGACGCTGTGAAAACGCTGGCATATAGCCTCAAGACAAACAGCGGGAAAAGACCGGCAGTCTGCCAGCCTTCACCCCCGAGGAATAGTGGCAGGCGCCGTAAGGACGCGGGCTTACAGGGTACTGGAGTGTTGTGACAGACGAAGGTTCAGTCGCTTTTGGCCTGAGGCACCGGGGCTGAAAGGTCGGGCAGCGGCACGTCGTAGCCGCAGTAGTGCAGGCGGGTCAACGTCAGGCGCTTGTCCGGGTAGTCATCGCCCCATCTCAGGTTCTGGTCATAGCGCGACTTGATGTGGGCACAAGCCTTTTGAATATCGGTTCGAGCCTTGGCCAGCACCGGCGCCGGCAAGGGGTTGATCTTCAGACTCTGGAAGAACGGCACGATGAACACCTGATCCAGGTCATAGCCCTTGCTCCCCAGGGGCAGGCGCTGGCCGGCATGGACATAGAAAGGCTGTTGCAGGCCGCTTTCCTGTTCCCAGCACCAGTACTTGACCTTGTCTTCGAGAATGCCCACCGCGGTCCCTTCCCAGCGCTCATAGGAGCGCAGGCATTGATAGCCCTGCATGCTCACCCAGTCGAGACTGCTGGGCTTGACACCGGTATGGGATGGCAGCGCCTGCCTGGCCAGCAGATCCTCAAGAAAGGCCTGCTGCGGATAGAGCAGACCATCCCCCCAGCCATCGAGAAAGCTGTTGACCCGCATGTAGAGCCCGGAAGCCGTCACCTGAATGTCCCCATAGGAGAAAGATCCCGAGGTGCCGACCGACAGCGCATCACGGCCCTTTTCATAGGTGAACCCGCCAGTGATGGTTCCGCACTGCGCATGCCGATAAGGCCCGGGCAGGTCGAAGGAGTAACGCTGCATCAGAGTGATCCGCTTCGCGCTTTCCGTGCACAGCATCCGGCTGTCCAAGCGATCATTTTCGTAGACCAGAGGGGGCGTCATGCAACCGCTGATGATCAGCAGAAGTCCGCCTGCCAGTGCGCGCTCGATAGCGCGGCGCATGCTCATGGCCAGAGTCATCAGGCTCATTCCTGATATTTGCTGATAAACGAATACTTGCTCCCCGCCGCCTCGACGATGGCCCGCATTTCCTGCTCCTGCGCCGGCTCGCCGACAAAGAACACCCAGACCCGAGGAAACTGCTGATCACTCAGCGCGCCGCCGACAATCGCCTTGTCCAATGCCGGGTTGGCGCCGAATATCACCAGCTTTCTGTTCAGCTCTGCAGACACCATGCGGAACATGTCGCGCATGCCAAAGCGCTCCATGCCTCCCCCCGCCACGATCATCAGGCGATCGGGAAGCACGCCGTGACTGTTGATCCGGGTAACGGCGAGCGGCAAGGCATCCTGGAATTGCGGGGAGCCATCGCGGCCCTGTTGTATAGCTGACGCCACGTCAGAGAAGACCTCGTCCTGGCTTTTTTGACGGGGAGCAGAGGCACACCCGGCAAGAACACAACACAGCAAAACCCACAGAACTCTTTTCACCGTCACTTCCCTATGCAATTGCTGGCCAGCTCCAGGCGCTGACCCTCCATCAAGGCGTCGAACATCCGCCCCCTCGCTTCGGACGAAGCGCCAAGGATCATAAACACAATGACGGAATGCGGCTGAGAAAAAACCGCCATGAGCAACGAGACGCGCGGCAGATGAGCCTCCCCAAGGCATGACGGGGAGGCGCAATGACAGTATCGACCGGGGTTTATTTCTTCTTCAGGCAATCACTCATGAACGCCTTGCGCGCATCGCCCTTGAGGGCCTTGGCGGTGGCGTCGGCGTTGCAGCTCTTCATTCTTTCCTGAGGCGTGGAAGGGGTCGCGGCAGCGGCCGGGGCGGCCTTGAGGCAGGTGCTCATGAAGGCCTTGCGCTCGTCGCCCTTGAGGCTCTTGGCGGTGGCTTCGGCGTTACAGCTGGTCATCTTGTTCTGCTGGGCAGTGGCGGCAAACCCCTGGGAGCACAGCAACAGGCCCACCATCAACAACGGAATACGCAACATCTTCATGGAGTTTTCTCCTTGTCACCGCGCCGACGGGCACGGCCTCCTGCGCAGTGTAGACAAAGCCTGTTACACCTTCATCCGTTCTGCAGGCCGGCCCGGCGATATTGCTCGGGGGTGCAGCCGGCCTGGCGCTGGAACATCGCGATAAACGCCGAGGCGCTGCTGTAGCCCATGTCGAAGGCGATTTCCTGGATGCTGCGCGAGCTGTCCAGGGCCTCGATGGAGGCCAGGAAGCGCTGGCGCTGGCGCCATTCGCCAAAGCTCATGCCCAGCTCGCGCACGAACTGCCGGGCCAGGGTCCGTTCGCTGACATGGGCCTGCCGTGCCCAGTGCGCCAGGGGCAGTTGGTTGCCCGGCTCGGCCTGCAGCGCCTGGAGCACCCGCAGCAGCTCGGGGCTGCTGGGGTAAGGCAGGTAACAGGTGTGCACCGGGGCCTGGCGCAGTTGGTCCAGCGCCACCTGGGCCAGGCGCTGGTCGGCCTCGCCCTCGGGGATCTGCACGTCCCGGGCGGCGAAGTCCTTGAGGATCGCCTTGAGGATCTCGCTGATGGCCAGGGTGCTGCCCTGCCGTGGCAGCTCTGTGCACAGTTCCGGCGCCAGCAGCACCGCCCGGTAGTTGATCGGCTGCGAGGTGTAGAAGCTGTGGGGCGTCTGCGGCGGCACCCAGACCGCGTATTGCGGCGGCGACATGAAACGTTGCCCGGCGATCTCCATGTGCATCACGCCGTGGGCCGAATACTCCAGGCAGCCCCAGGGATGACGGTGTTCCAGGGCGTGGCTGTGGGCGGCGAAATCGGCATAGCGGAAGTACACCGGCGCCGGCAGGCCGTGGAAATCCAGAAGGTCGATGTGTTTTTTGCTCATGCTGTCCGGATGTCGGGGCGGGTTGTCCGGTTCGCAGTATAGGCATTGATCCGGACAGGCGGATAATCGGCCCTCACACATTCTCTGGTTGTTTGCATGCAATACGCTTATCCCCTGCTGGCCATCTTTATCTGGGCCGGCAATACCGTGGTCAACAAACTCGCCGTGGGCGCGATCTTCCCCGCGGAGATCGGCTTCTATCGCTGGTTGCTGGCCGGCCTGCTGTTCACCCCCTTCATGCTCAAGCCGGTGATCGGCCACTGGTCGTTGATCCGCCCCAACCTGTGGCGCATCGCCGTGCTCGGCGTGCTGGGCATGGCGGTGTATCAGAGCCTGGCCTACTTCGCCGCCAGCCTGACCTCGGCCACCAACATGGGCATCATCCTGTCGCTGATGCCCTTGATGTCCCTGGCCATGGCCATCGCCGCCCTGGGCCAGCGCCTGAGCGCCGGGGCCCTGGTGGGCGCGGTGCTGTCGTTTGCCGGGGTGCTGGTGGTGGTGTCCTCCGGCAGCCTGAGCGCGCTGCTGCAGCACGGGGTCAACCTGGGGGACGCGATGATGCTGGTGGCCACCCTGGCCTATGCGGTCTACAGCACCCTGCTGAAGAAATGGCAGCTGCGCCTGCCGCCGTTGGTGCTGCTGTATCTGCAAATACTGGTGGCGGTGGTGGTGCTGCTGCCGTTGTTCCTGGCCTCGCCGAAGGTCGGGCCGACCTTGCAGAACATTCCCCTGGTGCTCTACGCCTGCCTGCTGGCCTCGATGCTCGCGCCCCTGGCCTGGATGCAGGCGGTGGTGCGCCTGGGGCCGAGCCGGACCACGCTGTTCTTCAACCTGCTGCCGTTGATCACCGCGCTGATCGCCGCGGTGGTGCTGCATGAACAGCTGGCCTGGTTCCATCTGGTGGGTGGCGTGCTGACCTTGGCCGGGGTGGTCCTGTCGGAGCGCTGGACCACCGTGCTGCGGCCGTTCGCCGGCAAGCCGGCTCCGGGTCAAGGCTGAAGGTCAGAGGCCGGCGGCCTTGAGGCGCTGGGCATGTTCGACAAACAGGCGGATCGGCTCCGCGCCCTTGCCCACCAGGCCCAGGGATTGGTTGACGATATCGAAGTGATCCAGGGGGTAATCGTCGCCGATGACCTGCCCCAGATGGGAGCTGTAGCGCCCCACCATGCCGTCGCACTGGCCGGCCTCGCGGACGAAGGTCCGGGCGAACAGGCGGCAGCTGCGGCTGGTGCCGTCGAACAGGTTGCGTCCGCGATTGGTCTTGCCCGGCTGCAAGGTGCCGGACCAGGAGTAGTAGCGCACGCCGTCGACCTGTTCCGGCCCCTGGCCGCCCCAGCTCGTCGGCAACCCCTGGGGGTACTGGCGGTTGAACAGGGCCACGCCCTCGGTGGTCAGCGACTGGTGCGAGGCGTGGATATCCACCGGCAGTTTCGGCCCGCGATAGCCGGTTTCCAGCAGCGTCATCAGGGCCGCGATCCCCCGCAATATGGCACTCAGAATGCGCCCCTTGAAGCTGTGGGCCGGGGAATCCCGCGCCAGGTAATCCGCCAGTTCGGAACCGTGGTTGGGGCCCGCCACCGAAGTCACCGAGGCAATCCAGTCCGGGCGTTTGGCCGCCGCGTAGCGGGCGGTCAGCGCGCCCTGGCTGTGGCCGATCAGGTTGACCCGGGCAGCGCCGGTCTCGGCCATGATCCGCTGGACCTGGGCCAGCAGCTGTTCGCCGCGCACCTCGCTGGAGTTGAGCGGCGACACCTGTATCGCAAACACCTGAGCGCCACCTTGGCGCAAGGCCGGAATGATGCCGTACCAGTAGGGATACAGCAGCAGGCGGACAAAACCGAGCATGCCGGGCACCAGTACCAGGGGGTAACGCGTGGCAAGCTCTTGGGACATGCGGGGACATCCTTGTGCGAAGGCGGCGGGGCTGGCTGAAAGCTAGACCATAACCAAGGCCATCGTCAGCCCCTATGACGCTTTGGCGACAAACCGATGACAACCCGGCCCCGAGTTGCTACTTCAGCCCCACCACCCCGGCCACGATCAGCCCTACCGACAGCAGC
This sequence comes from Pseudomonas sp. 3MA1, assembly GCF_029237275.1. NCBI lineage: Bacteria > Pseudomonadati > Pseudomonadota > Gammaproteobacteria > Pseudomonadales > Pseudomonadaceae > Pseudomonas > Pseudomonas sp. 3MA1. The sequence goes on from NZ_JAACFX010000004.1 coordinate 122,177, forward strand.
TTGACCGGCGTCAGGCTTTCCCCGAGCAGCACGAACCCCAGCAAAACCGTGCCCAGGGAGCCGATGGCGGTCCAGATCGGGTAGGCCACGCTCACCGGCAACTCGCGCATGGCCAGGGTCAGAAAGTAGATGCCACCCACCGCCGCGACCACCGTCAGCAGCGATGGCCAGGGCCGGGTAAAGCCTTCGGCATACTTCATGCCCATGGCGAACGTGACTTCAAAGGCCGCCGCCAGCAGCAGGCATATCCAGGCCATGGCGCCACCTCAGAACGTGCGCGCCAGGGCCAGCAGACGCTGCTGCGCCTCGGCACAGGACTGTTGGAAACGCTCGGGCAGCGACTCCTCGCCTTCTGCCGCGACCACCGTCACCTCCTCGATACCGATGAATCCCAGGGCCGTACGCAACCAGCTGTCGGCGTGGTTCAGCGCTTCATGCTCGCCCCCGGGACCGAAGCCGCCACCGCCACGACTGGTGACGATCAGTACCTTCTTGCCCTGCACCAAGGGCTGGTACTGGGCCACGCCGTTTTCCAGCTGGGTGTTGAAGGTCAGCCCCAGGCGCACGATGTGATCGACCCAGGCCTTGATCCCGCTGGGCACGCTGAAGTTGTGCATCGGCGCCGAGATCACCAGGCGCTGGTGGCCGAGCAACTCACCGACCAGCTCGTCACTCAAGGCCAGGTCCGCCTGCATCGACAGCGGCCGCGCTTCGGGCTGTGGATAAAACGCCGCGGCGATAAAGGCTTCGCTGACATGGGGCAAGGAACCCCGCCCGACTTCGCGCCGGGTCAGGCTTGCCCCGGGATTGGCCTGTTGCCAGGCTTGTAGAAAGTCATCGGTCAGACGCCGACTGTGGGAGCGCTCGCCTCGGGGGCTGCCGTGAATCGCAAGAATTGTGCTCATCTGCTTTCTCGTGTACGGATTGACTGTAGCGGCCTTGAAACCGGCCATGTTCCGCGTTAAAGCTAGAGCTACCGCGACTCACCCACAAATGAGTAAACATTCACTTGGATGAACTCAATTCATCCATGGAGCCCGTCATGTTCGCCCACCTGCCCCTGACCGCCCTGCGTACCTTCGAATCCGCCGCGCGCCTGCTGAGTTTCAAGGCCGCCGCCGAGGACCTGTCGGTGACGCCCACCGCGGTGTCCCACCAGATCCGCAGCCTGGAGCACTGGCTGGGAGTGCCCCTGTTCCAGCGCCTGCCACGCCAGGTACGCCTGACCGAGTCCGGCGAACGGTTGTTCCACAGCCTGCATGGCGCCCTGCTGGATGTGACCCAGAGTGTCGATAGCCTGCGCCCCAGCCCCAGCGCTGCGCAGTTGACGGTTTCCACCACCGCGGCCTTTGCCGCCCTGTGGCTGGTGCCGCGGCTGGGACGGTTTTACACCCGGCACCCGCGCATCAGCCTGCGCCTGGACACCCGTTGCGAAGTGGTGGACCTGCAGCAGGACGCCAGCATCGATGTGGCGATCCGCTATAGCCAGGATGACTACCCGGACCTCCACGGCCTGTGCCTGTTCGATGAGCGTTTCGCGGTCTATGGCGCGCCCCAGCAAGTGGCCCTCGCGCACCAGCAGCGACCGCCGCTGATCAGCGTGCATTGGCGCAACTCACGGCTTTACGCCGACGGCTGGCAGGCCTGGTGCACCCTGGCCGGAGAACCGTGGCTCGACGACCCGGCGCTGATCCGCTCCTACGACGAAGAGCAATACGCCCTGCAAGCCGCGATTGCCGGCCAGGGCCTGGTGCTGGCGAGCAATATCCTGGTGTCCCAGAGCGTGGCGAGCGGCCTGCTGCAACCCTATCGCCCGCAGGTCCAGGTGGACGGTGCCGGCTACAGCGCCCTGTGCGTGCCGGGCCGTGAACGCCATCCGCCGGTGAAGGCCTTCCTCCAGTGGCTGCAAGAGGAATCGCTGCTGGACGGGCATCCGCCCCTGGCGCGCGGCGGCGCCCCAGGCCGGTCAAACAGCGCGGACTGAAGGTGCCGGCCTATCGGATAAAACTTTTTGCCGCGTCCGGGACTCACACCCCTGTAGCGATCAGGTCGGCAGAGCCTGACGCCAAACGGATTAGCCCCCAGGAGATCGACATGAGCGACAAGCATTTATCTGATGTGCAAAGCCTGCGGCAGCGGGCCCGCCAACACGTGGAAAACGGCGCCGTGACCGAAGGCTACAACGCCGACCGCGAGGAGGTGCTGCGCCTGCTTAACGCGTCGCTGGCCACCGAGCTGGTGTGCGTCCTGCGCTACAAGCGCCACTACTTCATGGCCAACGGCCTCAAGGCCAGCGTGGCGGCCGACGAGTTTCTCGAACACGCGACCCAGGAAGCCGAGCACGCCGACAAGCTGGCCGAGCGCATCGTCCAGCTCGGCGGCGAACCGGAATTCAATCCGGACCTGCTGTCCAAGCACTCCCACGCCCAGTACGTGGCCGGCAACACCCTGAAGGAAATGGTCTACGAGGACCTGGTGGCCGAACGGATCGCCATCGACAGCTACCGCGAGATCATCCAGTACATCGGCGACAAGGACCCGACCACCCGCCGCCTGTTCGAAGAGATCCTGGCCCAGGAAGAAGAACACGCCGACGACATGGCCGACATCCTCAACGACCTGTAGCGCCCTCCCCCAAGCCCGCTCCTGCCTACCGCAGGCGCGGGCTCGCCCGCGAAGCTCCCCTGCCGCTTACTTGCCCGGCTTCACCGTCACCGGAGCCTTGCCCGAGCGCATCTGCTGCAGCAACGGCGCGCACTGATTGGGTTCGTCGCCGCTGGGCGCCACCAGCGCCAGCAGTCCCGCCGCCGGCCCGGCGATCACCCCCAGCGCCACCATCCCGGCCCCGCGCAGCACCAGCGGCACCGCCTTGACCCCGGCGTTGGGCTTGCTGAACTTGCCCTGCACATACAGCGGTGAGCGCAGGGAGAACAGGCGCAGCCCCTTGGATTCCGGGGTGATGGTCAGGTCCAGTTGCTCGCTGGCCATGTTGGCGGTGCCGTCGATGTAGATGATGGCGTTCTCGGTGTCGAAGACGAACAGTCGCGAGGTCGCCAGGCCACTCTTGATGCCGAAGTCGGCGGCGGCGCAATTGATCTTCACTTCCTTGTCGCCAAACATCTTGCCGACCACATAGTTGCCGACGTTGAGTCCGGCGATTTCCATCAGGCTGCGGCTGATGGCGCCGTCGTTGATCAGCATCTTCAGGTCACCGTTGGCGCTGCCCAGCAAGGCCGCCACCGAGTTGCCGCGCCCGGCGATGTCGGCATCGCCATTGAGCTCGCCGAAGCTGGTCTTCATCGGTTCGAACCCCGGGAACAGCTGCTTGAGCTTGAAGTTGCGCGCGGTCAGCCTGGCCCGGCCTTCCAGCGGTGTGGCCTGCCCGTTGAGGCGCACCTGGGCATCCAGCTTGCCGCCGGCCACGCCGAAGCGCAGGGGCTCCAGGCTGAGCTGGCCGTCATTGAGCACCAGGTGGGTGTAGAGATCGGTGAACGGCAGATCAGCGCTGTGGACGATGCGCTTGCCGGTGAACTCCACATCGGCATCCATATCGCGCCAGCGCTCGGTACGAAACTCTTCCACCGGCAGCACCTTGTCCGCCGGCTGCTTGCTCTCGCCGCCCCGGGCCTTCTGCTTGGCGTTGGAGTCGGCACCGATCAGCGGCGCCAGGTCGCTCATCAGCAACTGGTTGGAAACCAGCGCACCGCTGAGCTTGGGTCGCGGCTGGCTGGCGACGTAGGTCAGGTTGCCGTGGATGTCGCTGTCGCCGATCTTGCCGTTGAAATCCTGGTAGCTGAAGGTCGCGCCCGCCGGGTCGCGCAGCTTGGCGGTCAGGCGGCCATCGGTGGCATAGGGCGGCGAATCCGGCAGGGTCACGCCGGTCAGCGGATAGAGATTGCCCAGGCTGGAGCCCGCCAGTTTCAGGCGCAGGTCCAGGGCACCGAGGTTCAGCGGGTCGGTCAAGCTGCCACGCAACTCGACCTGGGTGGCGCCGATCTGCGCCTGGGCCTGCAACGGAAACGGCTGGCGGCCGTCCTGCAGGGCCAACAGCCCGCCGATCTTGCCGGTGCCGGCGAGCTTCTGCCCGTGGTACTGGCCCTTGACCTTGAGCGCGAAGGCATAGGCCTGGGCTTGAGCGCCTTTCTCGGCGACTTTCTGCGCTTCGCTTTCGCCGACGATGTCGCTGAAGGGGATGGGCTTGCCGAGCAACTCCACTTGCAGGTCGAGCTGGGTGTTCAGGGTCTGGTCATCCAGGGTCACGTGGCCCTTGTCGAAACCGATGGCGCCGATATCCAGCGTCCAGCTGGAGGGCTCGGCGTCAGGGTCCTTCGGGTCGAACTTGAAGGTCCAGTTGGCGCGACCGTCTGCCAGCCGCTGCAGGGCGGCGTCGGGCTCGGTGAGATCGATACGCGGAATGCTGACCCGCCGCAGCAGCAGGGCCAGGGGCGAGATGCGCAGCTCGACCCGCTTGAGGCTGACCATCTGCGGCGCCTTGGACCAGTCCGGATTGCCCAGGGTCAGGTCCTGGGCCACCACGTGGGGCCAGGGCACCCAGGCGCGCCAGCCGCCCTCCTCAGGCTCGCGCTGCCAGGCCACCGACAAGTCGCCATTGATCGCGAAGGGCCGGTGCAGTTCCTCGGACACCTTGGCGTTGAGGGTGGGTTTGATCCGGTTCCAATCGAAGAAGGCAATCACCAGTACCAGCACGGCCAGTAGCAGGATCAGACCGGAGAGGGTCCAGGCAAGAATTTTACGGGTGCGCGTCATTGCACGAGGCTCCTGAAGACAGCTGAGCGCCAGATCACGACGCATCGGTGAAATGCCGGCGGAGAATCCCCGGCCATGAAAACTACGACTGATAAAGCCCACACAGGTTTAATCCGGGCGCCGGCTCAGGCGAAAAAAACCGATTTCCTGATCGATCGGACAACCCGGTGTTACCTCGCCCTGCCCTGTTGCGAAGCATGAGTGAGTCGAAAATACCCACTGCGGTGCAAACGCCATCGGCGCAAAGGCCCGGGCTAGAGCCTTGCAGGCAAACAATCAATTTCGTTGATTATTACCATTGTGGTTATGAACTTTTATATCGAATTAGCGGCGGTAACATTAGCTCCGTACCCAATTTATCGCCCTGCCAAGGAGCCACCCATCATGAAACGCCACATCTTACTGAGCCTGACCCTGTCCATCCTGGCCGCCAACGCCTTCGCCCTGCCTGCCGCCGAACAAGCCACTCCGCAGGTCAAGGCCAGCCACAGCGTGTTCAGTCAAACCCTGGCTGAAGGCGGTTCGGATCGCCTGATCGAACGCAACAAAGTCGCTGCCGACGGTTATGACCGCACTCCCCAAGGCCAGAGCATTGCCGAGGACGGCTATGATCGCACCCCTCAGGGCCAGAACGTTGCCGAAGATGGTTACAACCGTACTCCACAGGGTCAGAACGTCGCTGAAGATGGCTACGATCGCACCCCACAAGGTCAAAACGTAGCTGAAGGCGGCCGTGATCGCCTGGAAGAGAAAGGCCTGGTGGAACGCACGCCTCAAGGCCAGACCGTTGCCGAAGGCGGTGCCGATCGCCTGGCCGAACGTCATCAAGCAGCGAGCTGAGGCCATGCTGGCCCTGAAAAAAGCCCGATCCCTGGATCGGGCTTTGGCTTTTATGGAGCCCGGTTGTTGAGCCTTGCCCACCCCGCCCTCGCCTGACACGGGTTCGACTCCGGCAAAGTTGATTTGCTAGAGTGCGCCGCTCCTCTTGAGCAAAGAACACCCCTCCGATGCTGCCCCGCGCCGAACAGAAGCAACAGACCCGCAATGCCTTGATGGATGCCGCCCGGCATCTGATGGAGTGTGGTCGTGGTTTCGGCAGCCTGAGCCTGCGAGAAGTGGCCAAAGCCGCCGGCATCGTGCCCACCGGTTTCTACCGGCACTTCAGCGACATGGACCAGCTGGGCCTGGAACTGGTCAGCGAGGTCGGCCAGACCTTTCGCGAAACCATCCGCCTGGTGCGCCACAACGAATTCGTCATGGGCGGCATCATCGACGCCTCGGTGCGGATCTTCCTCGACGTGGTGGAAGCCAAGCGCGCGCAATTCCTGTTTCTCGCCCGTGAGCAATACGGCGGCTCGCTGCCGGTGCGCCAGGCCATCGCCAGCCTGCGGGAGAACATCAGCTCCGACCTGGCGGCCGACCTGACCCTGATGCCCAAGCTGCAGCACCTCAACGCCGCCGACCTCGGGGTGATGGCCGACCTGATCGTCAAGAGCGTGTTCGCCACCCTGCCGGACATCATCGATCCGCCGGCTCAGGCCCTGCCCGAGCACCTCACGCCCCAGGCCAAGATCACCCAGCAACTGCGCTTCATCTTCATCGGCCTGAAACACTGGCAAGGCCTGGGCAGCACCGAGTAACCCGCCGCTCCGCTTCCGCTATGGTTCTGCGCGCCCCGCTCAAGGGTGCGGGTTTGCGCCTGGGCGCCGACCTGGCACCGGATTGCGGCAAAAATATTTCCAGCGCACCAACTCGGTGCTATAAATCAGCACAGCGCGCCATTTTGTAACAAGATAAAACAAGGTTTTGCCCCTTTTTCAGGCGCAGTTCCGGTGTCGGCAAAGGGGTTTTCCTCTCCTCCGAGCGATTGGCAAGGCCCTTGCTCTGGCTTGTGCATCGCTCATAGCTGGAAGCTCCCCCGATGCTGGTGATCCACCGCAGAACCGCTCCCCAAACCGCCTGGTCCGCCGAGCTGCACCTGACGTACGAGGCGCGCAGCAAAAGCCGCCTGCGCTGTTTCAGTGCCGAGGGCGAGGACGTCGGCCTGTTTCTCGAACGAGGCCAGCCGCCGCTGCACGACGGCGAGTTTCTGGAAGCCGAGGACGGGCGCATCGTCAAGGTCTGCGCCCGCCCGGAAACCCTGCTGCACGTCACCTGCCGCAATGCCTTCGAACTGACCCGCGCCGCCTATCACCTGGGCAACCGCCACGTGGCCCTGCAAGTGGGCGATGGCTGGCTGCGCCTGCTCGATGACTACGTGCTCAAGGCCATGCTCGAACAGCTGGGCGCCAGCACCGACACCATCGAAGCGCCGTTCCAGCCCGAGCATGGCGCCTATGGCGGCGGCCACCATCATTCGCGCCACGGCGATGAAGACTTCAACTACCCGCCGCGCCTGCACCAGTTCGGCGTCCGTCCATGAACCCGGCCTGGGCCTTGTTGCGCCTGGCCAGCCCGCAGTTGCCGATTGGCGGCTACAGCTATTCCCAGGGCCTGGAGATGGCCGTGGAACAGCAGCGCGTGCATGACCCGGACAGCGCCCGCCGCTGGATCGGCGACCAGCTGCTGCTCAACCTGGCGCGCTTCGAAGCACCGCTGTTGCTGGCCCACTGCCAAGCCGCCGCCGACCAGGACTGGGGGCGCTTGCAGCACTTGTGCGAAGCCCACCGGGCCAGCCGCGAAACCCGCGAGCTGTATCAGGAAAGCCGGCAGATGGGCTATTCCCTTAAGCAATTGCTGGAAGGCCTGCCGGAGCTGGACAGCGGCGCCCGGGAGCTGCTGGCGCGCCAGGACGAACCGCACCTGGCCCTGGGCTGGGCCCTGGCCGCCCGCGCCTGGAACATCAGCCCCGCCGATGCCCTGGCCGCCTGGCTCTGGAGCTGGCTGGAAAACCAGCTGGCAGTGCTGATGAAGACCCTGCCCCTGGGCCAGCAAGCCGCCCAGCGCCTGACCAGCGAGCTGCTGCCGCAGTTGCAGCAGGCCCAACGGCAGGCCGCGAACCTTGACCCCAACCACCTTGGCAGCGCCGCTTTCGGCCTGTCCCTGGCGAGCATGGCCCACGAGCGCCAATACAGCCGCCTGTTTCGTTCCTAGGAGAAACTCATGAACGCACAACCTCTGCGGGTCGGCATCGGCGGCCCGGTGGGCTCCGGCAAAACCGCCCTGACCCTGGCCCTGTGCCTGGCCCTGCGCGAACGCTACAACCTGGCGGTGGTGACCAACGACATCTACACCCGCGAAGACGCCGACTTCCTGGTGCGCAATGAGGCCCTGGCCCCGGAGCGGATCATCGGCGTGGAAACCGGTGGCTGCCCGCACACCGCGATCCGCGAAGACGCCTCGATCAACCTGGAGGCGGTGGACCAGTTGAACCGGCGCTTCCCCGGGCTCGACCTGATCCTGGTGGAGTCCGGCGGCGACAACCTCTCGGCCACCTTCAGCCCTGAACTGTCGGACCTGACCATCTACGTGATCGACGTTTCCGCTGGCGACAAGCTGCCGCGCAAGGGCGGCCCGGGGATCTGCAAGTCCGACCTGCTGGTGATCAACAAGATCGACCTGGCGCCGCTGGTGGGCGCCTCTCTGGAAATGATGAACAGCGACACCCAGCGCATGCGCGGCGGCAAGCCGTTCGTCTTCAGCAACCAGAAGACCGGCCAGGGCCTGCAGGACATCATCGCCTTCATCGAACGCCAGGGCCTGCTGACCGCGGCCTGAAACCGAACCTGAAAAACGCTCAACAAGGAAGCCACTCATGACACTGAAATCACTCTTCGGCGCCCTGGCCCTGCTGCTGACCCCGGCCCTGGCCTTCGCCCATCCGGGCCACGGCGACAACGGCCTGATGGCCGGCATCAGCCATCCCATCGGCGGCCTCGACCACTTGCTGGCCATGGTTGCGGTCGGCCTGTGGGCGGCCCAGCAGCAAGGCGCGGCGCGCTGGGCCCTGCCCTGCACCTTTGTCGGCACCATGCTGATCGGCGGCCTGCTGGGCTTCGAAGGGCTGCACCTGCCGGCCCTGGAAAGCGGCATTGCCGCGTCGGTACTGGCCCTGGGCCTGGCCGTGGCCCTGGCGGTGCGTCCGCCGCTGAGCCTGGCGCTTGCCGCCACCGCGCTGTTTGCCCTGTTCCACGGCGTGGCCCACGGCCTGGAGCTGCCGGACATGTCCAGCCCTTGGGCCTATGCCGCCGGTTTTGTCGCGGCCACTGCGGCCCTGCATGCCGCCGGTTATGCCGTGGTGCGGGTACTGCCGCAGGCGGCGGCGCCGCTGGTGCGCCTGGCCGGCGCGGCCTCGGCCGCCACAGGCGTGTGGTTGCTGGCAGGCTGATCCCTGCCCTCTTCTGTAGGAGCCGGCTTGCCGGCGAAGGCGGTCTTGCGGGCCTCGTTCGCTGGCAAGCCAGCTCCTGCAAGGCTGAGGTGAGTTTTCGGCCGCCTTCGCTGGCAAGCCAGCTCCTACAGGCTCGCTGGCAAGCCGCCTTGCGGGGCTTCTCTGATAACATGTCGCGCACTCAAACCTGCCGTGACGACGCCAGCCAATGCCCGATGTATCCCGCTCTGCCTCCTCGCCTGAATCGCACGCGCTGTTCAACGCCGTACAGCAGCATTTCCACCAGGTGATAGTGCCGCTGTGGCAAGGCCCGGGCTGGAATCCGCAACTGGCTCTGCCGTTCGAGGCGCTGGATGCCGAGCAGCGGCCGCTGCCGCCGCAGCGCTACCGGGCCATGGCCTGCGCCCGCCAGTTGTATCTGTTCTCCCAATTGATCGGCGATGCCGCCGCGCCCTTTGCCCAGGAGCGGGCCGCCGCGTTGTTCCGCTCGTTGCAGCGGCACTTCCACGATGCCGAGCACGGTGGCTGGTTCTACAGCATCGATGCCGACGGCGCGCCGCTGGATCGGCGCAAGGATCTCTACACCCACGCCTTTATCCTCTTCGCCTGCGCCCACTACTGGGCCAGGGTCCGCGAGCCGCTGGTGGAGTCGGTGCTCAATGCCGCCCTGGAAGTAGTGGCCCTGCGTTTTGCCCGGGGCGACGGCCTCTATGAAGCCAGCCTCGATCAGGATTGGTCACCGCTGGGCGGCGGCCCGCTGCAGAATCCGCTGATGCACCTGGCCGAAGCCTTCCTCGCCACCCTGGCGGTGCGTGACGACCAGGCGGTGCAAGACGCGCTACTGACCCTGTGCCAGGCCATGCAGCAGCACTTCATCGAGCCACAGCACGGGGTGATGATGGAAAAACCGCTGGGGGCTGTGGATAACTGGTTCGAGCCCGGGCACCAGTTCGAGTGGTATTTCCTCCTGGCCTCGTCACCCCTGCTGCGTGGCAGCGCGCTGCATCAGTCGCTGGAGCGGGCGTTCGCCTTCACCGAGCAGTTGGGCGTCGAGCCGGACAGCGGCGCCGTCTGCGCCATGCTCGAACTGCCGCCCCAGGCCAGCGTCAAGGACGCCACCCAGCGCATCTGGGCCCAGGCCGAATACCTGCGCGCCCTGACCTTGCGCCCGCACAGCCAGGCCACCCTGCTACGCCAGCTCCAGGCGCTGCACGCGCATTTCCTGCATGCCCGGGGCTGGAATGAATGCCTGGACAGCCAGGGCGCGGTCAGCCGGCGGGACATGCCGTCGACCACGCCATACCACCTGGCCACCTGCTATCGCGGGCTGGCGGACTATTTCGCCTGAAGCCTTGCGCCCTTAGGGATGGGCGTGCCCGCGCAGCAGGCAACGCCGATCAGACGATCCACTTGCGATCCCCGGTAAAGCTGATGGTCAGCCAACGCGCGGCATCGGCCTCGCCCAGCTGACTGGAAAGCTCCTCGCGCACCTGGTCCAGCGTCGCCACGTTCTGCAGCGGATAGTCCGCCGGCAGGACGATGTGGATCTCGATGAAACGCGCCCGGCCGTGCTTCTGCACGTAGGAAATGTATTCCTGGAAGCCATAGGCGACCACGGCCTCCTCCATCACGCTGCGCACCTTCTCATCCAGCTGGTCCGGAGCGATGCCCAGCACATCCCGCAACGCCGGCCGCAGGATCTTCAAGGCCGGTGGCAACATGCTGATGGCCAGCAGGATCAGGATCGCCGGGTCGACATACACCGCCCAGCGGTCATGCCCGTACTGCTTGAGCAGCAAGGCCGTGACAAAGCTCACCAGCAGCCCCACCGAGAGCATGGCGTCCACCAGCCAGCTGATGTTGTCGAACTGGATCAGCGACGATTTGAGCGTGCGGTTACGCCGGCGCACATAGAAGAAGTAGGCGAACTCCGCCACGGCGAAGAAGGCGGCATAAAAGATCACCAGCCCCAACTCGACTTCTCGGCCACCGTTGATGATGCCGAACACACCGTTGAGGAAGGCATAGATGGCAATCAGCAGCAGGAAGCTGCCTTCGATCAGCAGCACCATCGGCTCCAGATGCCAGAAGCCGAACTGGAAACGATGGTTGCTTTCCTTGGCGATCAACCGGGCGGTGATCAGCATCAGGACCTTGATGAAGGTCGCGATCAGGGAAAAGAAACCATCGAACAAAATGGATTGGGCGCCAGAAACAAAACCCGTGACGATACCGGCGATCGCCACGGCGAACATCAGTACGGTCGATTGTTTGAGCAGAACCTGCTCACCTCGGTTACTCACGATTCCTCCTATCGAACTTCAAAAACACCGCCTCCAGTGAGGCGGCAGCGAAATTTCGGGGCGGAATTCTACCTTGCCAGGGCTGACCTTTAGCTGAAACGAATCAGCTTATGTGTTTCCGAGTACAACTGTAGTCGCTGCCGAGCCATGGCGAGGCTGCGGTCGCCGAGGGCCTGCAACCACCGGAGGGCCTGGCGGCCCTGTCGCAGCCTGCGGCAGCGGCTACACCTTGCGTTCAATGGCGAAACCGGCCCAGGTCTGGCTTACCGGCATCAGCTCCAGACTGTTGATGTTGACGTGGGCCGGCGTGTTGAGCACCCAGAAGATGGTGTCGGCGATGTCCTCGGGCTGGATCGGCTCGGCGCCGGCATAGGTGGCGTCATAGCGCGCCTGGTCACCGGCGAAACGCACCAGGGAGAACTCGCTTTCGCACAGGCCCGGCTCGATGTTGGTCACTCGTACCCCGGTGCCCTGCAGGTCGCAGCGCAGGTTCAGGGAGAACTGTTTGACGAAGGCCTTGCTCGCGCCATAGACGTGGCTGCCCGGGTACGGGTAGTTGCCGGCGATGGAGCCCAGGTTGACGATCCCGGCGCCCCGGCCATGGGCGATCAGCCGCGGCAGCAGCAGGCGGGTGCTGTACATCAGGCCCTTGATGTTGGTGTCGACCATGGTGTCCCAGTCATCCAGGTCGCATTTGGGCGCCGGGTCGACCCCCAGGGCCAGGCCGGCATTGTTGATCAGGCCACGCAGCTTGCCGAAGGACGCCGGCAGATTGGCGATGGCGTTCTCCATGGCCTTGCGGTCGCGCACATCGAGCACCAGGCCGTGCACTTCGGTCTGCTTGGAAAGCTCTGCGCACAGCGCGTCGAGGCGCTCTTGGCGACGACCGGTGAGCACCAGCGACCAACCGGCCGCGGCAAAACGCCGGGCGCAGGCTTCGCCAAAACCGGATGTCGCGCCCGTAATGAACAGTGTGGAAGTCATGGTGTTCTCCTTGCTGGGTGGCGAGCCGCCGTGTCGATAAAAAAGCGTTTCGCAGCATGCCCGGCCCGGCTCCGGGCGGCAACAGAAGCGCCGGATCCCCCGGGCGACTGTACAAAAAACGCTCACCGCCCTGAAAGGCACAGCAGACGCGGCCTGCAGCCAGCTGCGCGCACCTTATCCACAGGCCGGTCCACAGTCTTTGGGGGCAAGTGCAGATCCCGCAAAGCCACTGTGCACAAGGCCTGTAGCCGATCACGAGAAGTTTTTTGCTTGACCCGCAGCAGTCGTCCGTGCACCCGCCGCCGGCAAAGATGACCGCGCGGTCAAAGTGCATAAGGCCAGAGGCCAGCAACCACGCTGCTCAGCGCGGTCTTTCCAGAGTTTAGTCACAGACTTATCCACAGGCTTATCCAAGCCTTTGGCAGGGTCTGGCTGCGACAATAAAAAGGTTGACAATTGCGTCCACGAGCCACTCCAAAAGCCCTGGTCAAAAAACACACAATCGCCTGCAAGCCACGTAAATAAAGGCCTTCAGCCAGCTACTCCCACGTTACCCACAGCCCGCTCCACAGCAAACGGGGACAAGTCAAAACGGTGGAAAAACAACTGTTTGCAGCGTCTTTATGCCGCGCTTTACCAGCTTGCGAATAATGTTGTCCACAATTGTCCTACGTGAGTGGCCCTTGTCCGAACGCACTCTGCCCAAGCGCGCAGCAGCCGGCTTGCCGACGCACCTCGAACCCACAGCCGCCGCTGGATAGCGGCCATCGGCGCGGGTCGTTGCGCTGGCCGGCCAGCGCCTGCAAGACGGGTCGCCGCTGTGGATAAAAAATGCCCCGGCGGCGGGAGCCGGCGGGGCATTTTTATCCACACAGCGGGCCGTCAGTGACCGCCCAGGTAAGCGTTGCGCACCTCCTCGTTGACCAGCAGCTCCTTGCCAGTGCCGCTGAGGCGGATCTCGCCGTTGACCATCACGTAGGCGCGATCAGAGAGCTTCAGCGCGTGGTTGGCGTTCTGCTCCACCAGGAAGATGGTCATGCCGGTGGCCGCCAGCTCGCGCAGGGTGGCGAAGATCTGTTTCACCACGATCGGCGCCAGCCCCAGGCTCGGTTCATCCAGCAACAGCAACTTGGGCCGGCTCATCAGCGCCCGGGCAATGGCCAGCATCTGCTGCTCGCCGCCGGACATGGTCATGGCCCGCTGGGTACGCCGTTCCTTGAGCCGCGGAAACAGCTCGAACATGCGCTGCATGTCCTCATTGGCGTACTTGTCGCCAATGGGAATGGTGCCCATCAGCAGGTTCTCTTCCACGGTCATGTCGGGGAACACCCGGCGCCCTTCCGGGGACTGGGCGATGCCGTTGGAGGCGATGTAGTGGGACGACTTGTGGGTGATGTCCACACCGCGATAGAGGATCTGCCCGGACTCCGCCCGGGGCTGGCCGAAAATCGACATCAGCAGGGTCGATTTGCCGGCGCCGTTGGAGCCGATCAGGCTCACGGTTTCCCCTTCGTTGATGTGCAGCGAGACTTTCTTCAGGGCCTGGATCGGGCCGTAGTACACGTCCAGGTCCTTGAGTTCGAGGATAGGTTGACTCATACCAGCTCCTCTTCGTCGGCACCCAGGTAGGCGGCGATCACCTTCGGATCGTTGCGGATCGCCTCCGGTCCGCCCTCGGCGATCACGTTGCCGTGGTCGAGCACCACGATGTGGTCGGAAATACTCATCACCATGCCCATGTCGTGTTCAATCAGCACCACGGTCAGATCGTGCTCGTCGCGCAGCAGCCGGATCATCGCGCTCAGCGCTTCGGTTTCCTGAGGGTTGAGGCCGGCGGCCGGTTCGTCGAGGCAGATGATCTGCGGCCGGGTGCACATGGCCCGGGCGATCTCCAGGCGCCGTTGCTGGCCGTAGGACAGCTCGCCGGCCAGACGGTTGGCGCAGTCCACCAGGTCCACCACTTCCAGCCAGTAGAAGGCGTGGTCCAGGGCGGCGCTTTCGGCCTTGCGGTAACCCTTGGTGTTGAGGATGCCCGACAGCAGGTTGCGGTTGACCCACATGTGCTGGGCCACCAGCAGGTTCTCCACCACGGACATTTCCTTGAACAGGCGAATGTTCTGGAAAGTCCGCGCCAGCCCGGCCCGGTTCACCAGGTGGGTGCCGCCGAACATCTTGTAGTACAGGCGGCTGGCGAAGCTTTTCGGCGACACGAAGTCGCTGGCGCGAAACGGCTCGCCCAAGAGCTTGATGACGTTGGTCTGCTGGCCCCGGGTATTGAGCTCGATGCGCCCGCCGGAGGCCTTGTAGAAGCCGGTCAGGCAGTTGAACACCGTGGTCTTGCCGGCGCCGTTGGGGCCGATCAGGGCGAAGATCGAGTTGCGCTTGACCTTCAGGCTGACGTCGCTCAGGGCCTTGATGCCGCCGAAGTGCATCATCAAATTCTCGACCGAAAGAATGTATTCGCTCATGGCGCGTTCCCCTCAGTCAGAGCACCTTTGCGTGGAGTGACCCCGGTACGGCTGATGCGGATCAGCCCTCGCGGTCGCCAGATCATCATCAACACCATGAGAATGCCGAACAGCAGCACCCGGTACTCGGAGAAGCTGCGCAGCAGCTCCGGGGCCACGGTCAGGACGAAGGCCGCGATCACCACGCCCACCGTGGAGCCCATGCCCCCCAGGACCACGATGGCGAGGATCAGCGCCGACTCGAAGAAGGTGAAGGAGGACGGGTTGACGAAGCCCTGGTAGCTGGCAAAGAACACCCCGGCCAGACCGGCGGTGGAAGCGCCGATGGTGAAGGCCGAGAGTTTCACCAGCACATGGTTCAGGCCCATGGCGCGGCAGGCGATCTCATCCTCGCGCAGGGCTTCCCAGGCCCGGCCCACCGGCATGCGGGTCAGCCGGTGCTTGATGTAGAGCACCAGCAGCACAACGATGAACAGCACGATGTAGATGAACAGGAACTTCAGGTTGGGGTTGTATTCCAGGCCGAAGAACTCGTGGAACGGCACACCGCCGTCCTTGGCCTTGCGCCCGAACTCCAGGCCCATGAAGGTCGGCGAAGGCACCGGCATGCCATTGGGGCCGCCAGTGAAGGACAGCCAGTTGTTGAGCACCAGGCGGATGATCTCGCCAAAGCCCAGGGTCACGATGGCCAGGTAGTCGCCGTGCATTCGCAGCACCGGGAAGCCCAATATGCACCCCGCCAGCGCCGCGGCAATCGCCGCCAGGGGCAGCACGGTCCAGAAGCCCAGGCCCAGGTACTGGTAACCCAGGGCCAGGCCGTAGGCGCCAATGGCATAGAACGCCACGTAGCCCAGGTCCAGCAGCCCCGCCAGGCCCACCACGATGTTCAGTCCCAGGCCCAGCAGCACATAGATCAGGCCGAGGATGACCACGGTCAGCAGGTACTTGTTGGCGAAGAACGGGAACACGATGGCGATCACGATCAGCGCCGGGATGATCCAGCGCAGCCGCGACTTGTAGTCCGGCGCCAGCACATGCACCCCGGAACCGGTGGTCTCGAAGCCCTGGAGAATCTTCAGGCCCTTGGGGGTTTGCAGGAACAGGCTCAGGGCCAGGCGGCCGGCCATGACGATCGCCACCAGCCACGCCACGCGAGTCGGTTGCAGGTTGAAGCTGTAGCCGTCGAGCACCACGCCCACGATGGGGCCGAAGACGATCAGCGAGATCAGCCCGGCGAGCACGGCGTCGATGACGCTCTTTTTGATATCAATCGGTTTATTGGCAGCAGACATACTTACACCTTCGCCACGAGTGGGCGACCCAGCAGGCCTTGGGGACGGAAGATCAGGATCAGCACCAGCAGCGAGAAACTGAACACGTCTTTGTAGTCGGAGTTGATCAAGCCGGAGAACAGCGACTCGGAGATCCCGAGGATGATCCCGCCAAGCATCGCTCCGGGCAGCGAACCGATGCCGCCGAGCACCGCCGCGGTGAACGCCTTGATGCCGATCACGAAGCCGGCATAGAAGTCGAAGGTGCCGTAGTTCATGGTGATCAGCACCCCGGCCAGGGCCGCCATGGCCGCGCCGATGACGAACACATAGGAGATCACCCGGTCGGTGTTGATGCCGAGGATCGAGGCCATCTTGCGGTCTTGCTGGGTGGCCCGGCACATGCGCCCCAGCTTGGTGTACTTGATGATGTAGGTCAGCAGCGCCATGCCGGCGAACGCCGCCACCAGGATGAAGATCTTGGTGTAGGTGAGTTGCACGAAGCCGGTGCCGATGTCGACTTTCCAGGCCCCGGCCAGCAGGGTCGGAACCCCTTGCTGCTTGGCGCCCTGACTGATCTGCGCGTAGTTCTGCAGGATCAGCGAGATGCCGATGGCGCTGATCAGCGGTGCCAGGCGGGTGGAGTTGCGCAGGGGTTTGTAGGCCACACGCTCGATGACCCAGCCGTAAATCCCTGTCACCACCACGGTGAAGATCAGGGTGCCGAGAATGAGTAGCGGGAAGGATTCGATGCCGAAGTAGGCCAGCAGAGCCAGACTGATTGCCGCGAGGTAAGCGGAAATCATGTAAACCTCGCCGTGGGCGAAGTTGATCATGCCGATGATGCCATAGACCATTGTGTAGCCGATGGCGATCAGACCATAGACAGACCCGAGGGTCAGTCCATTGATCAGTTGCTGCAGGAAAATACCATCCATAACGCAATCTCACGGACTTGAGAGACGGCACAGGGCGTCAGCGACGGGCAGGGATCACCGGCCCGCGCAACACGTCCGTTGTGCAGCTCTACGAGAAAAGGCAAGTACTGCACGAACACGAACCGGCACCAGGGGGTAGTACCGGTTCGCTCGGACTCAGGTCACTTCTGTTTTTCCAGCTGGTGGTACTTGCCGTCCTTGTCCCACTGATAGACCACGTAGTCGGAGATCTTCAGGTCGCCCTTGGCGTCCCAGGACTTCTCGCCCATCACGGTTTTCACCGGATTGGCCTTGAGCCATTTGGCGGCGTCTTCGCCCTTGTTGGATTTGGCGCCGTTGAAGCCGGCGGCCAGGGCCTGGACCGAGGCATAGGCGTACAGGGTGTAGCCTTCAGGCTCGGTGCCGGCCTTGCGGAAAGCATCCACCACCGCCTTGCTGTCGGGCAGCAGGCGTGGGTCGGCGCCGAAGGTCATGTACACGCCGTCAACGTATTGCGGGCCACCGGCGGTGGTCACCAGCTCGTCGGTCACGATGCCGTCGTCGGACATGAACTTGACGTCCTTCAGGCCCTGCTCGCGCAGCTGGCGGACCAGCGGACCGGCTTCCGGGTGCAGGCCGCCGAAGTACACCACGTCGGCGCCAGCAGCGCGGATCTTGGTCACCACGGCGCTGAAGTCTTTCTCGCCACGGGTCAGGCCCTCGTACAGCACCGGGGTCACGCCGCGCTTGGTCAGCTGTGCCTTGGTGGCGTCCGCCAGGCCCTGGCCGTAGGTGTCCTTGTCGTGCAGCACCACGACTTTCTTGCCCTTGAGCACGTCGACGATGTAGTCGCCGGCGACGATGCCCTGCTGGTCGTCACGCCCGCACATACGGAACATCGCGGACAGGCCGCGCTCGGTGACTTGCGGGTTGGTGGAGCCCGGGGTGATGGCAATCACGCCGGCGTCGCTGTACACCTCGGAAGCCGGAATGGTCGACGAGGAGCAGAAGTGCCCGACCACGCCAGCGACCTTGTCCTGGTCCACCAGACGGTTGGCCACCGCCACCGCCTGCTTCGGTTCGCAGGCGTCGTCGCCCTTGACCAGCACGATCTTCTCGCCGTTGACCCCGCCCTTGGCGTTGATCTCGTCAGCCGCTGCCTGTGCACCCTTCATGTACTGCTCGCCAAATGCCGCATTGGCGCCTGTCATGGGACCCGCTACACCGATCTTCAGGTCGGCTTGAGCAAACGCAGAAACACCCAGCGCAGTTGCCACTGCGAGGGCCAGAAAGCCTTTCTTGTAAAACGTCTGGGACATGAGGTGGTGCTCCAAGGTTTTTTTAGTTGGCACTGCGACTTCACTAAGGTTGCTCAGAGCAAGCGCCGTGCCAGTGGTTTTTTATTCTGAAAAAAGTCGCTGTCTTATTGTTATTTCGACTGTTTCGAGCCCTTTTTTATTGGGCGTGCAACCGTCTAAACCGCGGAAGGTGAAACCCTGCTTTTTAATGGGCGCAACCCATGCGTGCCATCATTGCAACCGCGACACAATTCAACGTGCAACCTTGCTGTAACAGCCCGCGTCACCGAACTGCACACTGCTGGTGCGGGACTGCTACGAGCCGCACCATTACAGGCTAGTCGCTGCATCGAAAAGCGTCGTCTGCGGCTATTTATTTCCTTGTTCAGATCACGATCCGCAGGCACTGGCCCGCGTGATAGAGGGAAAAACCGGCTTCGTACAGGCAACTGCGCAGGCCCACGCCGGCCAGGGGTTGCATGGGTGCGAAGGGAATCGGCAGTGCCTGGGGATCGCCGTTGCACAGGTAGTCGGCGAAGGCCTTGCCGACCACGGTGCCGGTGGTCACCCCACGGCCGTTGTAACCGGTGACGGCCACCAGGCCGGGGGCCGGTTCGAACAGGCGCATCAGGTGATCGGGGGTGAAGGCGATGCAGCCGGTCCAGGTGCATTCCCACTGCACCGGCTTGAGGTAAGGGAAGTAGTGCTGCTGCACCCGGTCGGCCCAGGCCTTGAGGAACCACAGAGGCTTCTGGTTGCCATTGCCCAGGCTGCCCAGCAGCAAGCGCCCATCGGCATCCCGGCGGATACTGCTCAGCACCTGCCGGGTATCCCAGGAGCCCTGGCCACCGGGCAGGATCTGCCGGGCCGCCTCTTCGGTGAGCGGCGCGGAAGCCACCTGGTAGTAGTAGCCGGGGAAGAAATTGCGCCGCAGCTCGGTCCAGTCGCCTTCGGTGTAGGCGTTGGAGGCGATCACCACCTGCTCGGCCAGCACCGAACCCTGCTCGCTCTGCACCGACCAGCGCTGGCCCTGGCGCTCCAGGCGGGTCACCGGGGAATGGTCGAACAGCTGGCCGCCGAGCTTGACCGCGGCCTTGGCCAGCCCGGTGGTGTAGGCCATCGGATTGAGGGTGCCAGCACGCCGGTCGAGCAGCGCGGCGGCGATCTTGCGGGTGCCGGTGGCCTGCTCGCAGGCCGCGCCGGTCAACAGCTCCACCGGGGCGCCACGGCGCTTCCATTGTTCTTCGCGACTGCGCAGGTCGGCCTCGCCACGGGCGTTATGGGCCATGTGCAAGGTGCCTTCGCGGCGCAACTGGCAATCGATCTGGTACTTGTCCACCAGGCTGAACACCAGGGACGGCGCGGCGCCGAGCATGCGGTTGAGCTGGCTGCCCACCTGCTCGCCGAAACCGGCCTCGATCTCGTCCGGCGGGATCCACATACCGGCGTTGACCAGCCCGACGTTGCGCCCCGACCCGCCCTGCCCCGCGCGATGAGCCTCGACCACGCAGACCCGCTTGCCCTGCTCCAGCAGATGCACCGCCGCCGACAGGCCGGTGAAACCGGCGCCGATGATGCACACATCCGCCGTCAGCTCGCCCTTGAGCGGGGCGTTGTCAGGCCGCTGCGGGGTCAGTTTTTCCCATAGACATTGTTCTTGTAGCGCCATTGCCAGACTCCGAAATCAACGAACCACAGACGCTGAAACGCATTGACCGCTGTTCGCCAGCAAGCTGGCTCCTACAAACCTCCCCGTAGGAGCGAGCTTGCTCGCGAAAAGACTCAATCGAAGGTAATGCCCTGGGCCAGCGGCAGTTCCCGGGAGTAGTTGACGGTGTTGGTCTGGCGTCGCATGTAGCCGCGCCAGGCGTCGGAGCCGGACTCACGACCACCGCCGGTTTCCTTCTCGCCACCGAAGGCGCCGCCGATTTCCGCGCCGCTCGGGCCGATGTTGACGTTGGCAATCCCGCAGTCGCTGCCCACCGCCGACATGAACCGCTCGGCTTCACGCACGTCGGTGGTGAAGATGCAGGACGACAGGCCCTGAGGCACGGCATTGTTCAGGCGCAGGGCTTCCTCGAAGTCGTTGTAGCCGATCACATAGAGGATCGGGGCGAAGGTTTCGCTGCACACCACATCGCTCTGCTCCGGCATTTCGACAATCGCCGGCGATACGTAGTAGGCATTGGGGAACTGCTCCTGCAACTGGCGCTGACCGCCAAAGACCCGGCCGCCTTCGCTCAGGGCCTGTTCCAGGGCGTCCTGCATGGCATCGAAGCTGTGCTTGTCGATCAGCGGGCCGATCAGGTTGCCCTGCAGGGGGTGACCGATGCGCACTTTGGAGTAGGCCGCCTTGAGCCGGGTGACGATGTCTTCTTTCACCGACTCGTGGGCAATCAACCGGCGCAAGGTGGTGCAGCGCTGGCCGGCGGTGCCGACGGCGCTGAACAGGATGGCGCGCACGGCCATGTCCAGATCGGCGCTCGGGCCGAGGATCATGGCGTTGTTGCCGCCCAGTTCAAGAATGCTGCGGGCAAAGCGCGCGGCGACTTTCGGCGCCACTTCGCGGCCCATGCGGGTGCTGCCGGTGGCGCTGATCAGGGCCACGCGCGGATCGTCCACCAGGGCGGCGCCGGCGTCGCGGCCGCCAATGATCACCTGGCTCAGGTACTCGGGAGCGTCCTGGAAGTTCTTCAGCACCCGCTCCAGCAACGCCTGGCACGCCAGGGCGGTGAGCGGGGTCTTCTCCGAAGGCTTCCAGATCACCGGGTTGCCGCAGACCAGCGCCAGGGCGGTGTTCCAGGCCCAGACCGCCACCGGGAAGTTGAAGGCGCTGATCACCCCGACCACGCCCAGGGGATGCCAGGTTTCACGCATGTGGTGGCCCGGGCGCTCGGAAGCGATGGTCAGGCCGTAGAGCTGGCGCGACAGGCCGACGGCGAAGTCGCAGATATCGATCATCTCCTGCACTTCCCCCAGGCCTTCCTGGGTGATCTTGCCGGCTTCCCAGGACACCAGTTCCCCCAGGTCGGCCTTGTACTCGCGCAGCACCTCACCGAATTGCCGCACCAGCTCGCCACGACGGGGTGCCGGCACGTTGCGCCACAGGGCGAAAGCATGCTCTGCACGACTGACCTGCTGCTCCACCTCGGCGGCGCCCTGCCAGTTCACCGCGGCGATCTTGCTGCCGTCGATGGGCGAATGCACAGGCTGGGAGCCCGATTGGTACAGGGCCGGGTTGACACCCAGACGATCAAGCAATGCGGCAACCATGGGGTTACTCCTGACAGATGAACGCGAAAGATCCAGGCCGCCGTGACGGCCATCAAGGCCTGTAGTTGTAGCTGGCCCGAGACTTGCCAACAAACGACCTTTAAGCGAGATATCATTCCGTTTATTCATGCTGAGCCGGTATCCAGCACCGATAAGAACAAGGACCACCCATGCTGAACAAACGCTACCTGCCGTCGATCACCGCCCTGCAGTGTTTCGAGGCCGTGACCCGGCACCTGAGCTTCACCCGCGCCGCCGAGGAACTCAACCTGACCCAGAGCGCGGTGAGCAAACAGGTGGCGCAACTGGAAGAGCTGCTGCAGCACCTGCTGTTCCGCCGGGTGCGGCGGCGCCTGCAACTGACCCCGGCCGGCGATCTGTACCTGGTGGAAGTGCGCAAGATCCTCACCCAGGTGGAGATGTCCACCCACTACCTGCGCTCCTATGGCGGCGAAACCGAAGTGCTGCGGGTGTCCACGCCCTACACCTTCGGCGCTCGCTGGCTGGTGCCGCGCCTCAAGGGCTGGCGCCTGCGCCACCCGCATATCCACCTGGACCTGTGCAACGAGCAGGAGCCGGACGAACTGCTCCAGGGCCACGCCGACCTGGCGTTCTACTTCGGCCAGGGCGCGCGCCCCGGCACCGAAAGCCTGAAGCTGTTCAGCGAGGAACTGGTGGCGGTCTGCGCCCCGGACAGCCTGCCCGCCGAACCCTTGACCGACCCGCGGCAACTGACCGAACTGGTGCTGCTGCAGAACGCCTCGCGGCCCCAGGGTTGGCACGAATGGTTCGAACAGCAGGGCTACCAGACCGAACACAGCTATCACGGCCCGCGCTTCGAAACCTTCTACATGTGCATCCGCGCCGCCCAGGTCGGTTGTGGCGTGGCCCTGCTGCCGCGCTTCCTGGTGGAAGAGGAACTGGCCGAGGGCAAGCTGGTGATCGCCTGGAAGTACGCCATGCCCAGCCAGGACGCCTACTACCTGGCCTACCCCGAGCACTCGGCGGAAGTGCCCAAGGTCCGCGACTTCGTGCGCTGGATGCTCGAACACAACGACGTTCCCCTCCCGTAGGCGCCGGCTGGCCGGCGATGGAGCCCTTGAGCCCTGCACAAGGCTGAAGAGCCGTTCGCTGGCAAGCCAGCTCCTACGGCAGGAGAATGGCCCGCCGCAAAAATCGCTGGTCAAGCGCAGGACGTCTATGCGCCACTAGCGCCTTCATTGAAAGAGCTGAAGCCGCCGCTGTCCGTCGCGGCCAGCATGGAGATTCCCGTTATGAGCGAGAGTGTGTTTGCCGATCGCATCGTGCAGAACCTGCTCGACACCGACTTCTACAAACTGACCATGATGCAGGCGGTGCTGCACAACTACCCCAACGTGGAAGTGGAATGGGAGTTTCGTTGCCGTAACAGCGAAGACCTGCGGCCGTACCTGGCAGAGATCCGCTACCAGTTCGAGCGCCTGGCGGAACTCAGCCTGAGCGCCGACCAGCTGGGCTTTCTCGAACGCATCAGCTTTCTCAAGCCGGATTTCCTGCGTTTTCTCGGGCTGTTCCGCTTCAACCTGCGCTACGTGCACACCGGCATCGAGGACGGCGAGTTGTTCATCCGTCTGCGCGGCCCCTGGCTGCACGTGATCCTGTTCGAAGTGCCGATGCTGGCCATCATCAGCGAAGTGCGTAACCGCTACCGCTACCGCGAGATCCAGCTGGTGCAGGCCCGGGAACAGTTGTATCGCAAGTTCGACTGGCTGACCGCCAACGCCAGCAGCGAGGAACTGTCCGAGCTGCAAATGGCGGATTTCGGCACCCGCCGACGCTTTTCCTACCGGGTTCAAGAAGAAGTGGTGAACGTGCTCAAGCACGATTTCCCCGGGCGTTTTGTCGGCACCAGCAACGTGCACCTGTCCCGCGAGCTGAACATGAAGCCCCTGGGCACCATGGCCCACGAATGGATCATGGCCCACCAGCAACTGGGGCCACGGCTGATCGACAGCCAGATCGCCGCCCTCGACTGCTGGGTCCGGGAATACCGCGGCCTGCTGGGCATCGCCCTGACCGACTGCATCACCACCGATGCCTTCCTCGGTGACTTCGATCTGTTCTTCGCCAAGCTGTTCGACGGTCTGCGCCACGACTCCGGGGACCCGATCCTCTGGGCGGAAAAAGCCATCGCCCACTACCACAAGCTGGGCATCGAGCCGATGAGCAAGACCCTGGTGTTCTCCGACAGCCTGACCCTGCCCCGGGCCCTGGAAATATTCCGCGCGCTGCGCGGGCGGATCAACGTCAGCTTTGGCATCGGCACCAACCTGACCTGTGATATTCCCGGTGTCGAGCCAATGAGCATCGTGCTTAAAATGGCCGCCTGCAATGGCCAGCCCGTCGCCAAGATCTCCGATGAAGCGGGCAAGACCCATTGCAAGGATCCCAACTTCGTCGCTTACTTGCGCCACGTTTTCCAAGTACCTGCCCAACCTGGCAAGGAGTGAATCATGCAAGCCGTACAGCGTGAGATTGCGCAGCAGCTCAAGGTCCAAGCCCCTTTTTCCGACCACGCCGCCCTGGAGGCGGAAGTCGCCCGACGCATCGGTTTTATTCAGGATTGCCTGGTCAATTCCGGGCTCAAGTCCCTGGTCCTGGGCATCAGCGGCGGCGTCGACTCGCTGACCGCCGGCCTGCTGGCCCAGCGCGCGATGCGTGAACTGCGCGAACGCAGCGGTGACGACAGCTATCGCTTCATCGCGGTGCGCCTGCCCTATGAAACCCAGTTCGACGAACACGACGCCCAAGCCTCGGTGGACTTCATCAACCCCGACGAGCGCCACACGGTGAACATCGGCCCGGCGGTCAAGGCCCTGGCCAGTGAAGTGGCGGCCTTCGAAGGGCAGCACGCGGTGTCCCGGGACTTCGTCCTCGGCAACACCAAGGCACGGATGCGCATGGTGGCCCAGTACACCATAGCCGGCGCCGCCCAGGGCCTGGTGATCGGCACCGACCACGCCGCCGAAGCGGTGATGGGTTTCTTCACCAAGTTCGGTGACGGCGCCTGCGACCTGGCGCCCCTGAGCGGACTGGTAAAGAACCAGGTGCGCTCCATTGCCCGCTATTTCGGCGCGCCGGAATCCCTGGTGGAAAAAGTCCCTACCGCCGACCTTGAAGACCTGTCCCCGGGCAAACCGGATGAAGCGTCCCACGGCGTCACCTATGCCGAGATAGACGCCTTCCTGCACGGCCAGCCGGTGCGCGAGGAAGCCTTCAAGATCATCTGCGACACCTACCGCAAGACCCAGCACAAACGCGTGATGCCCTTTGCCCCATGACCCACCTCGTTCTGTAGGACTCGGCTTGCCGGCGAAAGGGCCGCTTGATGCTGCACAAGGCTCAAGGACCTGTTCGCGGGCAAGCCCGCTCCTACAGATGCACCCACAAAAAAGCGCCCCGAGGGGCGCTTTTTTGTGCAGCTGGGCCTGATGCTTACTTCAGGATCACAGCGCCTTTCATCATCGAGTTGTGGCCTGGGAACGAACAGAAGAACTGGTAGCTTTCGCCCGCAGTCAGCTTCGACACATCGAAGGTCACCGAGTCTTTCTCGCCGGCACCGATGATCTTGGTGTGGGCGATGACGCGGGTGTCGCCTTCCTTCAGGTAGCTCTTGTCGATGCCAGCGGCCATGCCGTCGGTGGCGATGCCGGCCATGTCTGCGGTTTTGCTCAGGACCCAGTTATGGCCCATGACGTTCTTCGGCAGGCTGCCGGAGTGAGTCAGGTTCACGGTGAAGGTCTTGCAGCTCTTGTCGATGGTGATTTCCTTAGTGTTGAAGGACATCTGGTCGGTAGAGTCGACATCGACCTTGCATTCGGCAGCCATCAATTGGCTGCTGGCCAGTGTCAACAGGGATACCGCAACGAGTTTGGCAAACATGGTGAATCTCCAAGGCAGGGTTAACAAAATCCATCTGAATCCATGGGACCGAAGACTGCCTGAATTTCTCCCAAGTTCCTATGATGTGCATCAAAAAATTGTATACAACTCTCTGCTATCGGGCCGATCGAGACAATTAAACAGCCAGTGCCCAACGTGCTCCCTAAACTGCGCCCACCTGCACTTTCCGGAGCCTTGGTCATGCCCTTCAACAGCCTGTTTCGCAGCTTGCTCGCCGCCTACGCCTGTGGTGCCAGCGGCACCCATGAAACCCCGCAACGCGAGGTTTAATGCTTGGAGCCACGCCTGCCTGCCTTTACTCTGAGGCCCTCAATGACCTCGGAGTAAGGCATGTCGTTAACATCTGTCTGTGTATTCTGTGGCGCCAGCACCGGCACCAACCCTCTGTATCGTGAAGCCGCCCAGGCCCTGGGCCGGGCCATTGCCGAGCGCAAGCTGACCCTGGTCTACGGCGGCGGCGCGGTGGGCCTGATGGGCATCGTCGCCGATGCAGCCCTGGCGGCCGGCGGCGAGGTCATCGGGATCATTCCGCAAAGCCTGAAAGACAAGGAAATCGGCCACAACGGCCTGACCCGCCTGGAAGTGGTGGACGGCATGCACGCGCGCAAGGCGCGCATGGCCGAACTCAGCGATGCCTTCATCGCCCTGCCCGGGGGCCTGGGCACCCTGGAAGAGTTGTTCGAAGTCTGGACCTGGGGCCAGCTGGGCTATCACCACAAGCCCCTGGGCCTGCTGGAAGTGAGCGGCTTCTACGAAAAACTCAGCGGTTTTCTCGACCATATCGTCGGCGAAGGCTTCGTCCGCGCCCCGCACCGTGACATGCTGCAAATCAGCGACTCGCCCGCCAGCCTGCTGGATGCCCTGGACGCCTGGAAACCGTCGGTGGCGGACAAGTGGGCCGACAGCAAACCCAGTTAACGGTCAACACCCGATTACAGGCAGAATACGCGCCGCTCAACCTCACCTTCGACCCCAGAGGATCGCCCATGGCCAAACCCAATTACTCCTTCGCCAAACGTCAACGTGACTTGGCCAAGGAACAGAAGAAAGAGGAAAAGCTGCAACGCAAGAAAGCCGCCGCCGAAGAAAGCAACGCAGCGGATGCGGATCCTGAAGTGAGCATCGACGACACCGAACCCCAGGCCCCCCAGGCCTGACCTGCCCCGTAGGAGCTGGCTTGCCAGCGAAAGCGCCTTCCAGCCCTACGCCGTCTTCGCCAGCAAGCCGGCGCCTACACGATTGGAGATGGCCGCGTCATGCCAGGGGCATGACGGTGACCCGGACATCAGGGTCATGGCTGCCCCCTCCCAGAATCACTCCCCGCAACGGCGACACATCGGAAAAATCCCGGCCCCAAGCCAGGGTGATGTGTTCCAACGCCGGCTGCACATTGTTGGTCGGGTCGAAATCCACCCAGCCCAGCACCGGGCAAAACACTGAAACCCAAGCATGGGAAGCATCGGCACCGATCAGCCGCGGCTGTCCCGGCGGTGGCTGGGTCAGCAGGTAGCCGCTGATGTAGCGCGCCGCCAGCCCTCGCGAACGCAGGCAGGCGAGCATCAGGTGCGCGAAGTCCTGGCACACCCCACGGCGGCGCTCCAGCACCTCCACCAGGGGCGTGGCCACCTGGGTCGCCTCGGCATCGAAGGTGAACTCGCTGAAGATTTTCTCCATCAACGCCTGGACGCCCAGCAGCAAGGGTCGGCCCGGGGGAAAACAGCTGGCGGAAAACTCGACGAAGCTTTGCTTGAGGTGCACATAAGGCGACTCGAAGCGATAACGGCAGGCATCCAGCACCTGAGGCGCCAGGGGCCTGCCGCTGTAGCTCAGGCTGTTGCGGGCAGCGTCCCAGGCCTCGGAAGCCGCGAAGTCCAGGGGCGGCCGGTCCAGCACTTCGACGCTGAGCTGGGCGTTGACCTGCAACTCATCATGGGGCCGTTCGAAAGCCAGCCGGGTCAGGGGATTGCCGAACACATCCTGTTCGTCGCGGCGGCTGGTGGGTTCGGGGCTGATCAGCAACTGCCGCTCGCTGCACTGTTGCCAGGCACAGGCCCGGGGCCACAGGTGCGCCAGTTGCTGGGCCAGGGACACCGGGCTGTCATAGCGGTAATGGGTATCGTGGAATATCTGGTAACGAGCGCTCATCAGACCGACACCGTTTGCTGGCTGACATCATCCACATGGGCGAAATGCCGCAGGGCCAGGCGATCGGAAACCTGTCCGCTGACCTCGGCGATCTCCTGCAAAAGGTCCGCCAGCCCCTCCAGCGCCGCCCGCACGCTGGCCTGGCCGAACAGCGAGTTCTCAAGGCAGCCCAGATCGAAATGCGCCAGGCGCTCCACCAGCTTGGGCAGCGCCAGGTCGCGCGGCACGCCGAAGTCGTCATTCAGACGCTTGAGGGTGCGGGTCACCAGCTTGAGCTGGAACAGCACCGCGTGGGGGTTCTGCTCGTCGAGCAGCAACAGGTCGAGCACCGGGATCAACTGCGCCACGGCCAGGTAACGCGAGCGATAGGTGATGCTGCTGTTGCCCAACTCCAGCAGCCACTCCAGGCCCGCCTGATCGAAGGCCGCGGTGCCCCGCAGGAAGGCCGCCAGGCTGCTGCTGAGAAATTGCAGGCGCTCGATACGCCGGCCGATCATCAGGAAGCGCCAACCTTCGTCCCGGGTCATGTCGTCCAGGGCAAAGCCCGAAAGCGCCGCCAGGGACATCACCAGGCGGTTGAGAAAGTCCAGCAGCTCTCCGAAGTCCGGCTCCTGGGTATCCAGCTCCTGGGCCTCGCGCTGCAACTCCACCAGGGCCTGCCAGTTTTCCCGGGACAGCTTGCCGCGCACCTGGGACGCCGCCCACTGCAGGCGCTGCAGGTTGGAACGCAGGCTGAACGACCAGTCCTCGCCCAGCAGGGCCGCCAGCAGGCGCTCGGGCAACTCGCCCTCCTCCGGCAGCAGCATCAGGCTTTCCCCCAGGTCCACCGCGGCGCGCAAGGCTTGCGGGTCATCGCCATCGACGTAGCGCGCCAGCATGATCCGCAACAACCGCGCGCTGTCGTCACAGCGCTCGCAGTAACGGCCGAACCAGTACAGGTTCTCGACCACCCGCGATGGCAGGTAGGGGTCGCGACGCACCAGATCGTAGACGCCAATGGTGCGCTGGGCCTTCCACTGCTCGCCGCTGGGGGCCCGTTCCCCCAGCACCCAGGTGTCCTTGCTGGCGCCGCCGCGCTGCATCGACACCGCGTCGGCGTCAGCGTCGGCGGCGACCCGGGTCAGGCCGCCGGGCAGGACCCGGTAGCCTTCATCACTGGCCACCGCATAGACCCGCATGCCGATCGCCCGGGCTTGCAGCCGGCCGTCCTCGGCCTGCCAGACCGGCGCCTGGGACAGTTGCGGCAGCTCCTGGGCGACATAGGCATACGGCCGCGCGCGCATGCGCTCGGCCAGGCGCTGGCGCTGCTCGGGACTTAGGTCGCGGCCCAGCACCGGGGTAAAGCTCTGGGATGGAAACGCCGGCTTGATCAACAACTGCGGAAGCTTTTCCAGGGCCTGTTGCAGCACAGGCGCCTCACCACACCACCAGGTGGCGATGGACGGCAGGAGCAACTCCTCGCCCAGCAGGAACTGACTGATCTTCGGCAGGAAGCCCAGCAGCCCGGGAGACTCCAGTACCCCGCTGCCCAGGGCATTGGCCACCAGCACCCGGCCCTGGCGCACGGCGTCGAGCAGGCCGGGCACCCCCAGGGCCGAATCGGTACGCAGCTCTAGGGGATCGCAAAAATCATCGTCGAGGCGCCGCATGATGGCGTGCACCCGACGCAGGCCGCTGAGTGTCTTGAGGTAGACCGTGGCGTCGCGCACCGTCAGGTCGCCGCCTTCCACCAGCGGATAGCCCAGCTGGCGCGCCAGGTACAGGTGCTCGAAGTAACTCTCGTTGAAACGCCCCGGAGTCAGCAGCACGATCAGCGGCGCCTCGGCATCCCGGGGGGCCTGGCGGGCCAGGGTTTCCTGCAGGGTGCGGAAGAAGCCGGCCAGATGCTGCACTTGCAGGTCGCGGTACAGATCGGGAAAGGCCCGGGACACGATCATGCGATTTTCCAGGGCATAACCGGCCCCCGACGGCGCCTGGGTCCGATCGGCAGTGACCCACCAGCGACCATCGGGGGTGCGCGCCAGATCCACCGCATACAGATGCAGGAAGGTCGCCTCGGGCGGTTGGATGCCCTGGCACGGCCAGAGGAAATTGTTGTGCCCGAACACCAGCTCGGCAGGCAACAGCCCTTCGCTGATCAGGCGCTGCGGGCCGTACAGGTCTGCCAGCACGGCATTGAGCAGGCGCGCCCGCTGGGCGATCCCGGCCGACAACTGCTGCCATTCCTCCACCGGGATGACATGGGGCAGCAAATCCAGCTCCCAGGGCCGGTCGGCCCCCTTGGGATCGGCATAGACGTTGTAGGTGACACCGTTCTCGTGGATCTGCCGGGTCAGCAGCGCCTGGCGCTGAGCCAGTTGCGCGGGGCTGCTGCGCTGCAGCTGTTCGAGCAGGCGCCGCCAGTGCGCCCGCACCGCACCCTGGTCATCCAGCAGCTCGTGGTAGGTACCCGCCGTCAGCGGGTAGCGGTCTAGCAAGTCAGGCATGGAACACTCGGCAGACGGCAGGGAAAGGCAGATTAACCCACAGCCATGACGCCCGGATATGGCTATATCGCGGGCGTCGCAGCGGGACTAAAAGCGTCGTAAATCCAGGGTCATGGGCATTTCCTGGTTGTGGGTCGGCGGCGCAGCCCGCAGGCTGCCGGGGCTGTGGCCGTGGCGGAAAAAGCGCGCCATGCGCCGGCTTTCCGCCTCATTGGCATTGACCGGCAGGCTGTCGTAGTTGCGTCCTCCAGGGTGGGCCACATGGTATTGGCAACCGCCCAGCGAGCGCTGCATCCAGGTATCCAGCAGGTCGAACACCAACGGCGCATGGACCGGGATCATCGGTTGCAGGCAGTTGGCCGGCTGCCAGGCGCGAAAGCGCACCCCAGCGACGAACTCGCCAACCCGCCCGGTGGGCTGCAAGGGCACCGGCACGCCGTTGCAGGTCAGCACATGCCGCTCGGGCGTCAGCCCGCTGACCTTGACCTGCAAGCGCTCCAGCGAGGAGTCGACGTAACGCACCGTGCCCCCGGCCGCGCCCTCTTCCCCCAGCACATGCCAGGGCTCGAGGGCCTGACGCAACTCCAGTTCGATACCGCCGACGGCATAGTCGCCCACCTTGGGAAAGCGAAACTCCCGGTGCGCGGCAAACCACTCGGCCTGCAAGGGATAGCCCGCGGCCTGGAGCTCCAGCAGCACATCGGCGAAATCCTGCTCGATGAAATGCGGCAGCAGAAAGCGATCGTGCAGCTGCGTGCCCCAGCGCGCCAGCCGGGCCGGAGCGTAGGGCTCGCGCCAGAAGCGCGCCACCAGGGCCCGCAACAGCAACTGCTGGACCAGGCTCATGCGCGCGTGGGGCGGCATCTCGAACGCGCGCAACTCCAGCAGCCCGAGACGCCCGGTGGCGCCATCCGGCGAGTACAGCTTGTCGATGCAGAACTCGGCGCGGTGGGTATTGCCGGTGACATCGATCAGCAGGTTGCGCAACAGGCGGTCCACCCGCCACGGCGGGCATTCCTCGCCCGGCGCGGGCATCTGCGCGAAGGCAATTTCCAGCTCGTAGAGCGCATCGTTACGGGCCTCGTCGACCCTGGGCGCCTGGGACGTGGGGCCGATGAACAAACCGGAAAACAGGTAGGACAGCGACGGGTGGTTGTGCCAGTAGCTGATCAGGCTGCGCAGCAGGTCCGGGCGGCGCAGAAACGGCGAGTCCCCCGGGGTGGCGCCGCCCAGGACGAAATGGTTGCCGCCGCCGGTGCCGGTATGGCGCCCGTCGATCATGAATTTCTCGCTGGTCAGGCGGGTCTGCCGTGCCTGTTCGTAGAGGAACTCGGTGCGCTCCACCAGCTCGTCCCAACTCACCGAAGGCTGCACGTTGACCTCGATCACCCCCGGGTCCGGGGTCACCCGGAAGTTGCCCAGGCGCGGATCCGCCGGTGGCTCGTAGCCCTCCAGCAGCACCGGACACTGCAACTCGGCGGCGCTGGCCTCGATCACGCTGACCAGTTGCAGGTAGTCCTCCAGTCGCTCCAGAGGCGGCATGAACAGGTACAGGCGCCCCTCCCGCGCCTCAGCGCACAACGCGGTGCGGGTCAGCCAGTCGGCGGATTGGTCGATCGCGGGAACCCGCTCCTGGGCGGCCGCCGGCTCGGCGATATCCGCCAGTTGCGACGGGCCCGGCAGGTCCGCAAAGTCCTGGTTCGGATCCTGGGGGTGAATGAAGGGGTACTCCGCCGCCGTCACCCAGGGCTGGGACGCCAGGGGCAAGCGGTAGCCCAGGGGCGAATCCCCGGGCACCAGGCGGCAGTGGGTGTCGCGCAGGTACCAGCGCCCGCTCTGCCACTGGTCGCCCTTGGCCGTGCGCGCCAGGGGCAGTACCTGGCCGATGACCTTGTCCAGGCCCTGGCTGAACACCTTGCGCAGCCGCTGACGCTCCAGGGCGTCTTCCAGCCGCGAGTCTTCGGCGCTGACGTTCAGCGGCAGGCGGCCTTCGCACCACAGGTAGTAGAAATGGTCCTCGTAGGCGGGGAACACGAAGCGCGCCGGCAGTTTCAGGCGCTCGGCGACAGAGGCCAGAAAACGCCCGGCCAGTTGCGCATCGGCGGCGTAATCCTGGTGCTCGTCGGCAATCAGGGCATGGTTGTGCCAGATCGGCACGCCGTCGCGCCGCCAGTAGCCGTTCAGCGACCAGCGCGGCAATTGCTCCCCCGGGTACCACTTGCCCTGCCCGAAGTGCACCAGCCCCTGGGGGGCGTAGCGCTGGCGCAGGCGCTGGAACAGCTCGCCGGCCAGGCGGCGCTTGTTCGCCCCGAGGGCCGCGGTGTTCCATTCGGCGCCGTCGGGATCGTCGATGGCCACGAAGGTCGGCTCGCCGCCCATGGTCAGGCGCACATCGCCTTGCTGCAGCTCCTGGTCGATCTGCCGCCCCAGGGCCTGGATCGCCGCCCATTGCTCATCGGTGTAGGGCTTGGTCACCCGGGGGGCTTCCCAGATCCGCTCGACACTCATGGCATGACTGAACTGGCACTCGCAGGGCTCCACCAGACCGCTGATGGGCGCCGCTGAAGAAGGATCGGGGCTGCAGGCCAGGGGTATATGCCCTTCCCCGGCAAACAGCCCGGAGGTGGCATCCAGGCCGATCCAGCCGGCACCGGGCAGGTAGACCTCGCACCAGGCATGCAGGTCGGTGAAATCCACGTCGGTGCCCGAAGGACCGTCCAGGGCCTTGACGTCCGCGGTCAGCTGGATGAGGTAGCCGGAGACGAACCGCGCCGCCAACCCCAGGTGGCGCAGCAGCTGCACCAGCAGCCAGGCCGAGTCACGACACGAGCCCGACGCATTGACCAGGGTCTGCTCCGGGCTCTGCACCCCGGGCTCCATGCGGATCAGGTAGGCAATGTCGTCGCTGAGCCGCTGATTCAGGCCCACCAGGAAATCCACGGTCGGCACTGGCGTGCGCGGGATGGCGTCCAGGTAGGCCTGGAAGGTCGGGGTCAGGGGCAGGGTTTCCAGGTAGGGCGCCAACTCCCGCCGCTCATCGGCGGCGTAGCTGAATGGGATCTGCTGCGCGTAGGGCTCGAGGAAAAAATCGAAGGGGTTGAACACTGCCATTTCCGCCAGCAGATCCACTTCGATGCGCAGCTCGGTGGTTTTCTCCGGGAACACCAGGCGCGCCAGGTAATTGCCCTGGGGGTCCTGTTGCCAGTTGATGAAATGCTCCTCGGGCTCAACCTTCAAGGCATAGGCCAGAATCCGCGTGCGGCTGTGGGGCGCCGGGCGCAAGCGGACGATCTGCGGGCCCAGCTCGACGGCGCGGTCGTAGCGATAGTGCGTGACGTGGTGCAATGCGACATGGATCGACACGGCGTGCCTCCTGCGAGCCTGAGCGGTGGATGGACCCGCGCAAGACTTATGCCAGCGCACAGATCCGGGGGTTTTGCTCAACGACTCGGGGCAGTACAGCACCAAAACCGCGCAACCGGTGCATCCCTGTGCAAGGGATTGCACGAAAATGCACCCGACGACCGGGCCAGCATCAACGGCGCTTGCGCGGTTGCCTGGCGGCAGCCTGGAGGCGCCGACGCTCGTGGCGGATCTCCAGCAGGCGTTCACGCATCTCCCGGTACCGCCGGCTGTTGAGCAACAGCAGGCCGAGCAGTGGCACGAGCATGGCGCACAGGTACACGCCCTGGTGCGGACGGTACTGGATCATCGGCACCACCAGCAGCAGGCAGGTCAGAAAGTAGCCGGCCACCAGCCACACCGCCCAGGCCACACCGCGCACGATCAGCAGGTTGCCCAGCACCAGCAGCGGAATCAGCAGCAACAGGCCCAGCAGCAGGTAGTCGTCGCGCTGGACCGGCGCCATGCCCCGCCAATAGGTGGTTGCGCACAGGGACAGCAGCAGCGAAGCGCTGAAGCAGCCGAGCAGCACCGTAAGCATGAAAATCGGAAAATAACGCGCGAGGAACTCGCCCATGCGGCCGCCGCCAATCACTGGTCGAACTCCTCGTAGAGGCCCACCGCCAGGGTCTTCACCGTGCCCAGGTTGCCGGAGCTGTAACTGCCGGCGGTGCTCAGGGCGGCGCCCAGGGCGTCCTTCATCTGCGTCAGGGTGGCGTGCTTGATCTGCGCCGACGAGTAGCGCTTGGGCAGCCCCCCTGCCCGTTGCTGCAACTTGAGCAGTTTGGGCGTCAGGCTGGGGTCGCGCAGGCTGAGCAACTCCTTGGTCAATTTGGCCCGCTCCTGGCGATTGAGGCCCTTGAGCAACTGCACCCAGCTTTTGCCGGTGCCAGCGGCCTTGCTGGCCTTGAGCAGCTTGACCGTGGTCAGCGCCGAACCGCCGACACCCACCAGCGAGATGCCGTCGAGGATCGGCGAGACGGTGTTGTACCACTCGGCGTCGTCCATGCGGTCATTGGCCGCCGGGTCCTGGATCTCGTTGATCACCCGGGCGCCACCGATGGCGCACTGGGCGGTGCCCGCCGCGGCGACGGTGACTCCCAGGCCGACCATCCAGGCGCTGGCGCCGGCGGTGAACGGCACGGCGATGCTGCCACTGAACACCACCAGCCAGCCGATGACCGCGGCGGTGCAGGACAGCGTGGTGTTGAACGATTCGGTGGCCAGGCGGGATTCCCGGGGGTTGTTCTTCACTTGATCGACGAACTGCTGGGGCGCGATGTACTTCTTCGCCTCCCGCAGGATGATGCGCTTGGGCGTGATGCTGCAGATCGGCTTGAATTCGCGCAGGGTCACCACGTTGAAGTCGGCATCGATGTACACCACCCCGGCGCCGACAATCGCTGGGTCGGCGTCAATCGCGGCGAACAGGCGCGGCAGGTTGATCTGGCTTTCGATACGTTGGCGGGCAAGAAACTGCGAAGGGCTGGAGTCCATGCCAATGGCGGCTAACGAGCTGGTCACGGGATTCATCCTTGGTCTGGCGATTGAAAGCTGCCTGATGGCCTCAAGCCATCCCGGCACTAGGGCGATAAAAACCCGGCAACCTTAACAAAGCCCTGGCGATTTGTTGCCCGCGCTCGGGCAAAAAAATCCAGCGCCCTAAAAGCAAAACGCCAGCTCGGCGGCTGGCGTTTTGTGGGTTTAGCGCGGTACCACCGGCTTGCGGGTCGGCTTCTTGCCTTTGCCCTTGGCGGCGTCGGCACGCTCCTTGGCGGCCTGCTTGTTGCGGGCGAACGCCGCAGCCTTGGCCTGCTCGCGCTTGTCCCAGGCATTGCCGCCGTCGCTGCCACGCGGCGGCAGGCCGGTGTGCTGGGTGAGGATCCGGGTTTCCTTGGCCACCTTGTGGCTGCCAGCCGGGGTCGAGTTCTTGCGCCGGGCGCTCTGGTAGCTGTCGGTGGCCGGTTGATGGGCCGGAATCAGCTGGTGCTTGCCCGGGCCGATCAGGTCGCCACGGCCCATGCGCAGCAGGGCCTCGCGCAGCATCGGCCAGCCCTTCGGATCGTGATAGCGCAGGAAGGCCTTGTGCAGGCGGCGTTGCTCCTCGCTCTTGACGATGGTCACGCCGTCGCTCTTGTAGGTGACCTTGCGCAGCGGGTTCTTGCCCGAGTGGTACATGGCGGTGGCGGTGGCCATCGGCGACGGGTAGAACGCCTGCACCTGGTCGGCGCGGAAGCCGTTGCCCTTGAGCCACAGGGCCAGGTTCATCATGTCTTCATCGGTGGTGCCCGGGTGGGCGGCGATGAAGTACGGAATCAGGTACTGCTCCTTGCCCGCTTCCTTGGAGTACTTCTCGAACATGCGCTTGAAGCGGTCATAAGTACCGATGCCCGGCTTCATCATCTGGTTGAGCGGGCCTTCCTCGGTGTGTTCCGGGGCAATCTTCAGGTAGCCACCGACGTGGTGGGTCACCAGCTCCTTGACGTACTCCGGCGATTCCACCGCCAGGTCATAGCGCAGGCCGGAAGCGATGAGGATCTTCTTCACCCCGGGCAGGGCACGGGCGCTGCGGTACAGCTGGATCAGCGACGAGTGGTCGGTGTTCAGGTTCGGGCAGATGCCGGGGAACACGCAGGACGGCTTGCGGCACGCGGATTCGATCTCCGGGCTTTTGCAGGCGATGCGGTACATGTTCGCGGTCGGGCCGCCGAGGTCGGAGATCACCCCGGTAAAACCGGGAACCTTGTCGCGAATTTCTTCGATCTCGCGAATGATCGACTCTTCGGAACGGTTCTGGATAATCCGCCCTTCGTGCTCGGTGATGGAGCAGAAGGTACAGCCGCCGAAGCAGCCACGCATGATGTTCACCGAGAAACGGATCATCTCGTAGGCCGGGATCTTTTCCTTGCCATAGGCCGGGTGCGGAATGCGCTGATACGGCATGCCGAACACGTAGTCCATTTCCTCGGTGGTCATGGGAATGGGCGGCGGGTTGAACCACACGTCCACTTCGCCATGTTTCTGCACCAGGGCGCGGGCGTTGCCCGGGTTGGTTTCCAGGTGCAGCACGCGGTTGGCGTGGGCGTACAGGACCGGGTCGTTGCGTACCTTCTCCATGGACGGCAGGCGGATCACGGTCTTGTCCCGGGTCATGCGCGGGCTGGCGAGGATCTGCACCACCTTGGCTTCGTTGGGGTCTTCGGCCGGGCCTTTTTCCTGCTCGATGGCGCAGGCGGCGGTGTCCTGGGTGTTGACGTAGGGGTTGATGATCTTGTCGATCTTGCCCGGGCGGTCGATACGGGTGGAGTCCACTTCGTACCAGTCCTTGGGCGTGTCGCGGCGGATGAAGGCGGTGCCGCGCACGTCGGTGATGTCTTCGATCTTGTGGCCGTAGGACAGGCGCTGGGCCACTTCGACGATGGCCCGCTCGGCGTTACCGTACAGCAGGATGTCGGCGCTGGCGTCGATCAGGATCGAGTTGCGCACCCGGTCCTGCCAGTAGTCGTAATGGGCGATGCGGCGCAGGGAGGCTTCGATGCCGCCGAGGACGATCGGCACATGCTTGTAGGCTTCCTTGCAGCGCTGGCTGTACACCAGGCTGGCGCGGTCCGGGCGCTTGCCCGCCAGGCCGCCGGGGGTATAGGCGTCGTCGGAGCGGACTTTCTTGTCGGCGGTGTAGCGGTTGATCATCGAGTCCATGTTGCCGGCGGCGACCCCGAAGAACAGGTTCGGCTCGCCGAGCTTCATGAAGTCGTCTTTGGACTGCCAGTTGGGCTGGGCGATGATCCCCACGCGAAAGCCCTGGGACTCCAGCAGCCGGCCGATGATCGCCATGCCGAACGACGGGTGATCGACGTAGGCATCACCGGTGACGATGATGATGTCGCACGAATCCCAGCCGAGCTGATCCATCTCCTCCCTGCTCATGGGCAGGAATGGCGCTGGCCCGAAACATTCGGCCCAGTACTTGGGATAGTCAAATAACGGCTTGGCTGCTTGCATGTCGATGACCGGTGTTGGCTTGAATAGGGACGCGATGGGTATCAGGAAAATTCGCGGGCGCGGAATATAGCACAAAAAATAACCAATTCCGACCAAAAGGGTCGGAATTCATTTTCATGTCACGCGGGCGGCTGGCGCAGTGGCGGTGCTGACAATTTATCTGAAGCTGGGTGACGACTGGACATGGGGCCGCTGCGCGACCCAGCGGGAGCAAGCTCCCTCGCCACAGGCGGCCACCACCATGGCGTGCGCCGTTATTCGTCGTCGTCGAAGTTGTAACTGCCCGGCGCGAGGTTCTCGAAACGGGTGTACTTGCCGATGAACGCCAGGCGGATAAAGCCGATCGGGCCGTTCCGCTGCTTGCCGATGATGATCTCTGCAATGCCCTTGTGCTCGGTTTCCGGGTGATACACCTCGTCGCGGTACACGAACATGATCACGTCGGCGTCCTGCTCGATCGCTCCGGATTCCCGCAAGTCGGAGTTCACCGGGCGCTTGTTGGGGCGTTGTTCCAGGGAGCGGTTGAGCTGGGACAAGGCCACCACCGGGCAGTTGAATTCCTTGGCCAGGGCTTTCAGGGAGCGGGAGATCTCGGAAATCTCGTTGGTCCGGTTGTCACCGCTGGACCCCGGGATCTGCATAAGCTGCAGGTAGTCGATCATGATCAGCGCGATATCGCCGTGCTCGCGAACCAGGCGCCGGGTCCGCGCGCGCATTTCCGAAGGGCTGATGCCCGCGGTGTCATCGATGAACAGCTTGCGGTCGTTGAGCAGGTTGACCGCCGACGTCAGGCGCGGCCAGTCGTCATCTTCCAGTTGGCCGGAACGGACCTTGGTCTGGTCGATGCGGCCCAGGGAAGACAGCATACGCATGATCAGCGATTCGCCTGGCATCTCCAGGGAGTACACCAGCACCGCCTTGTCGCTGCGCAGTACCGCGTTCTCCACCAGGTTCATGGCGAAGGTGGTCTTACCCATGGACGGACGGCCGGCGACGATGATCAAGTCGGCCGGTTGCAGGCCGCTGGTCTTCTCGTCGAGGTCGGTGTAGCCGGTGGACAGGCCGGTGATGGCGTTGTCGGTGTTGAACAGGGTATCGATGCGGTCGATGGCCTTGGTCAGCAGTTCATTGACCCCCACCGGGCCGCCGGTCTTGGGCCGCGCTTCGGCGATCTGGAAGATCTGCCGCTCGGCCTCGTCGAGGATCTCCTCGGCGGTGCGGCCTTCGGGGTTGAAGGCGCTGTCGGCGATCTCGGTGCTGATGCCGATCAGCTGGCGCAGGGTTGCCCGCTGGCGAACGATCTGCGCATAGGCCTTGATGTTGGCCACCGACGGGGTGTTCTTCGCCAGCTCGCCCAGATAGCCCAGGCCGCCGACCTGCGAAGTCTGGCCTTCCTTGTCCAACTGCTCGGACAGGGTGACCACGTCGATGGGCATGTTCTGGTCGGCCAGCTTGGCGATGGCGCGAAAGATCAAACGGTGGTCATGCCGGTAGAAATCGCCGTCGGACACTTGATCCAACACGCGTTCCCAGGCGTTGTTGTCCAGCATCAGACCACCGAGCACGGCCTGTTCGGCCTCGATGGAGTGCGGCGGCACCTTCAGGGCGGCGGTTTGCAGATCGTATTGCTCGGGAGCGGAGATATCGTTCATGGCCACTTGGAATTCGGGGGTGAAAATCAGGATCAGCAGAAAGACAAAGGGCACGACCTGTAAACAGGATCGTGCCCGATGTTAACCGTCAGCCACACAAGGTGCCAGACGATTTGGTACTGCTTAAGCAGCCACCACGACAACGCGTACGGTTGCTTCAACTTCAGCGTGCAGGTGCACGGCTACGTCGAATTCACCTACGTTGCGGATGGTGCCGTTCGGCAGACGAACTTCGCTTTTTGCCACTTCAACGCCCGAGGCGGTCAGTGCATCAGCGATGTCGTGGG
Organism: Pseudomonas sp. 3MA1; assembly: GCF_029237275.1. Classification (NCBI taxonomy): domain Bacteria; kingdom Pseudomonadati; phylum Pseudomonadota; class Gammaproteobacteria; order Pseudomonadales; family Pseudomonadaceae; genus Pseudomonas; species Pseudomonas sp. 3MA1. The sequence continues at coordinate 161,701 of NZ_JAACFX010000004.1, forward strand.
TGCCGATCGAACCGAACAGCTTGCCTTCGTCACCGGCGGTGGCAGTGATGGTCACTTCCAGCTCAGCCAGTTGCGCAGCGCGAGTTTCGGCAGAAGCCTTCTTCTCTGCAGCCAGTTTTTCCAGCTCGGCACGACGCGCTTCGAACGCAGCCAGGTTGGCAGCGGTAGCAGCGGTGGCTTTGCCGAAAGGCAGCAGGTAGTTACGGCCGTAACCAGCCTTAACGTTTACCTTATCGCCCAGGTTGCCCAGGTTGGCGATTTTTTCCAGCAGGATCAGTTCCATTTGGTAATAACCTCTTAACTTTTAACCTTCACCGTTCGCAGGGCCGTTATCAGCGTCTTTCGGCGCCAAACGACCGCGAAAATCAACCAGACTGTCGACAGTGGCCATGACCACGAGCAACGGGACGAGCAGGTGCATCAAAGGCAACAACGTGACGTACACCCCGACCAGCCAGAAATTGGCCAGTCTTTTCTGTGCCACCAGCCCGTGCATCAGGGCTAGCCCGGCAAGGACCAGAGCTACGCTGCAAAACGGCACCATAATCCACATTTGCGGGCTCAGAACCGGCCCCACAAACATCAGTGCCCACAGCAACATCAAGGGTCCCTTGGGGATTCTGATCTGGCGAAATTCGCGACCAAAACCACCGGGGTTGTACAACGACGCTTGCCAGTAGCGCCCAAGAATCAGGCACAGCACGCTGAAGATCTGAAACATCATCGCAATCGAACCGATCACCAAAGGTGCAATGAGTGAAGCGAGGTTGGCTCGCTGGTCTACCGAAAGCTGCTGGTAGGCCTCACCCAAAATCAGTGGCAGGACCTTTACAAGTTCCTGCGTCACCGCGTCGATAAAGGGACTGAAAAACGCCCCCAATATCGCTACACACAACAGCGCAATCGCCACGCTCGCCAACAGCACACGGTTCCAGGAGTGGCCGACGCGCAACACCAGCGCCAGACCGCAAGACCCAAGCAGCACCAGCAGTACGCTGGGGTCTTTGTGGAAGTGCCAGCAAATCAATGCTGAAAGCACTCCGACTCCAAGGACGCCAAGGGCATCCGAACCGCGCCGAAGGAGCACAAGGCAACCCGCAGCGGCACTCAACCAGAACAACAGCGGCAATGCCGCAGATCCGGCCACGACTAACGTGGCCTGCACACGACCGCGCATGATGAACTCAGCTAAGGCGCGCATGCATTCAATCCCTTACTACTTGTCGACTGCCCGATCTCAGCGGCCGTGGCTGTCGGTGTAGGCCAGCAGGGCCAGGAAGCGGGCGCGCTTGATAGCGGTGGCCAGCTGACGCTGATAACGAGCTTTGGTACCGGTGATGCGGCTTGGAACGATTTTGCCGGTCTCGGATACGTAGGCTTTCAGAGTGTTGAGATCTTTGTAATCGATCTCTTTCACGTCTTCAGCGGTGAAGCGGCAGAATTTACGACGACGGAAGAAACGTGCCATGTAATTGGCTCCTCAAAAGGTCCGTGGATTACTCGTCAGCGTTATCGCTGGCGTCGCTGTTGTCGCTGTCATCGCCATCGGCGCTGTCAGCATGCTCAGGACGGTCACGACGCTCACGGCGCTCACTGCGGTTTTCTTCAGCCTTGAGCATCTCGGATTGGCCAGTGATGGCTTCTTCGCGACGGATGACCAGGTTACGGATCACAGCATCGTTGTAACGGAAGTTGTCTTCCAGCTCAGCCAGGGCTTTACCGGTGCACTCAACGTTCAGCATCACGTAGTGAGCCTTGTGAACATTGTTGATTGCGTAGGCCAGTTGACGACGGCCCCAGTCTTCCAGACGGTGGATTTTGCCGCCGTCTTCTTCGATCAGCTTGGTGTAACGCTCAACCATGCCGCCGACTTGCTCGCTTTGATCCGGGTGGACCAAAAAGATGATTTCGTAATGACGCATGAATGCTCCTTACGGGTTGTAGCCTGCCGCCTATAAGCGGTCAGACAAGGAGTGAATGACACTGGTGTGTCTTGCCTGTTAGTAGGCACATATGCGCCTGCCGTCACGGCAAGGGGCGCAATTGTAGAGAAGGGGGAACAGCGGCGCAAGGCAATTGGTGATTATTTGAACAATCACCTGCAGGAGCCAGCGTGCCGGCAATGGACGGCAGGGCGTGGTTCGCCGGCAAGCCGGCTCCTGCGGGATAGATCAGGCTTTCTTGGCGACGGCCTTGGCTTTTGCGCCACGCTGACGCATGGCTTCGAACAGGCAGACGCCCGTGGCCACGGAGACGTTGAGGCTGCTGACGCTGCCGGCCATTGGCAGGCGCACCAGATAGTCGCAGTGCTCGCGGGTCAGGCGCCGCATGCCTTTGCCTTCGGCGCCCATGATGATGATGGTGGGGCCGGTCAGGTCCTGATCGTACAGCTCCTGTTCGGCCTCGCCGGCCGTGCCGACGATCCACAGGCCGCGCTGCTGGAGCTTTTCCAGGGTGCGAGCCAGGTTGGTCACCGCCACCAGCGGAATCACTTCCGCAGCGCCGCAAGCCACTTTACGCACGGTTGGGGTCAGGGTCGCCGACTTGTCCTTGGGCACCAGCACCGCCAGGGCACCCGCCGCGTCGGCGGTGCGCAGGCAGGCGCCGAGGTTGTGCGGATCGGTCACGCCATCGAGCACCAGCAACAGCGGCGCGCCTTCGGTACGGTCCAGCAGCTCGTCGAGCATGGCCTCGCCCCACACCTGGCTCGGGCTGACTTCAGCCACTACGCCCTGGTGCACGCCCTCAACCCAGGCATCCATTTCGCGACGCTCGGCCTGACCCACCGACACACGGTTCTGCGCCGCCAGATCCACCAATACCTGAACCCGTGGGTCACTGCGCCCTTCTGCCAACCAGATCTGCTTGACCCGCTTGGGATGGTGACGCAGCAACGCTTCTACAGCATGCACGCCGTAGATCTTTTCCAACTGACTCATGACTTGGCCTTAGGTTTGCGCGCCCCGCCGCTTTTCGCGCCGGAGGCAGAGCCCGCCTTGGGCGGCCCCTTACGATGTTTGCTCGGCTTGGCTGGACGGTCGCTGTCCCTGGCCGGAGCCGATTTGCCGGACTTTCCCCCAGGCGCCGCTTTACCGCCGCTTTTGGCTTCGGCCAGCAGCGCCCGTTTCATTTCACGACTCTTGCGGACTTCGGCGTTTTTCGCCGCCGCGTCGCTCGGGCGATAAGCCTCGACCGCCTTCTCCTTGGTAGAGCTGCGACGCCCCGCCTTGGCCGGCGCCGGTTCTTCCACCGCCTTGCTTGCAGGAACGTCCGCGGCACCGCGCTTCTTGCGACCGATCGGCGCATTGATGGTTTTTTCCGCCATCTCGAAGTCGATCTTGCGCTCGTCCAGGTCGACGCGCATGACCCGCACTTCCACGGTATCGCCCAGGCGGAAACTGCGACCGGTGCGCTCGCCCGCCAAGCGGTGATGCACAGGATCGAAATGGTAGTAGTCACCCGGCAAGGCGGTGACATGCACCAGGCCTTCGACGTAGATGTCGGTGAGCTCGACGAACAGACCAAAACCGGTCACCGCCGTGATAACCCCCGGGAAGGACTCGCCGACGCGATCCTTCATGAACTCGCACTTGAGCCAGTTCACTACGTCGCGAGTGGCCTCGTCGGCACGGCGCTCGCTCATCGAGCACTGCTCGCCGAGCTGCTCCAGGGTGGCTTCGTCGTACGGATAGATGCGCGCTTTCGGAATGGTCATCGCCCCGGCTCGACGCACGTGCGGCGTGTCCTGCTTGGAGTGAATCACACTGCGGATGGCCCGATGGGTCAGCAGGTCCGGGTAGCGACGGATCGGCGAAGTGAAGTGGGTATAGGCTTCATAATTCAGGCCGAAGTGGCCCTGGTTGTCGGCGCTGTACACCGCCTGACTCAGGGAACGCAGCATCACGGTCTGGATCAGGTGGTAATCCGGACGATCCTTGATGGTTTCCAGCAGTGCCTGGTAGTCCTTCGGCGTCGGACCGTCCTTGCCTTTATGCAGGGACAGACCCAGCTCGCCCAGGAAGGCGCGCAGCTTTTCCAGACGCTCCGGCGGCGGGCCGTCGTGCACCCGGTACAAGGCCGGGATCTCATGCTTCTTGAGGAACTCGGCAGTGGCCACGTTGGCCGCCAGCATGCATTCCTCGATCAGTTTGTGGGCATCGTTGCGAGTGGTCGGCCGAATTTCGGCGATCTTGCGCTCGGAGCCGAAAATGATCCGGGTTTCCTGGGTTTCGAAGTCGATGGCGCCACGGGTATGGCGGGCACCGAGCAGCACCTTGTACAGCGCATACAGCTGCTTGAGGTGTGGCAATACATCGCCATATTCACCGCGCAATTGCTTGGCTTCGCTGGTTTTCGGCTGTTCGAGCATGGTGCTGACCTTGTTGTAGGTCAGACGCGCCTTGGAGTGGATCACCGCTTCGTAGAACTGGTAATCGGTCATCTCGCCGGATTTGGAAATGGTCATCTCGCAAACCATGGCCAGGCGATCGACTTTCGGGTTCAGCGAGCACAGGCCATTGGACAACTGCTCCGGAAGCATCGGAATCACCCGCTCGGGGAAATACACCGAGTTGCCACGCACCTGGGCTTCGGCGTCCAGGGCCGAACCGATCTTCACGTAGCTGGACACATCCGCGATCGCTACATACAGCTTCCAGCCGCCACCGAACAGGCGCAGCTTGCCGGGCTTGGCTTCGCAGAACACCGCATCGTCGAAGTCACGGGCGTCTTCGCCGTCGATGGTGACGAAAGGCAGGTCACGCAGGTCGATGCGCTTCTCTTTGTCTTTCTCTTCCACTTCCGGCTTGAGCTTGGCGGCTTCCTTGAGCACGGCTTCGGGCCAGACATGGGGAATGTCATAGGTCCGCAGGGCAACGTCGATCTCCATGCCCGGAGCCATGTAGTTACCCACCACTTCAATCACGTCGCCTTGCGGCTGAAAGCGCGGCGTTGGCCAGTGAGTGATTTTCACCTCAACGAACTGACCGATCTTGGCATTGGCATTGCGACCGGGGGTGACCAGCACTTCCTGCTGGATCTTCGGGTTATCCGCCACCACGAAGCCGATGCCGCCTTCTTCGAAGTAACGACCCACGATGCTTTCATGAGCACGGGACACCACTTCGACGATCACGCCCTCGCGACGACCACGACGATCCAGGCCGGAAACCCGGGCCAGGGCGCGGTCGCCATCGAACACCAAGCGCATTTGCGCGGGACTCATGAACAGGTCGTCACTGCCGTCATCCGGCACCAGGAAGCCGAAGCCGTCGCGGTGGCCGCTGATGCGGCCCAGGATCAGGTCGAGCTTGTCCACCGGTGCATAGGTACCCCGGCGGGTGTAGATCAATTGGGCATCGCGCTCCATGGCGCGCAGGCGGCGGCGCAGGGCTTCCAGTTGGTCTTCTGTGGTCAGACCGAACTCTTCTACCAGTTGCTCGCGACTAGCAGGCGAACCCCGGTCAGCAAGGTGCTGGAGGATGAGTTCGCGGCTAGGAATAGGGTTTTCGTATTTTTCCGCTTCACGAGCGGCCTCGGGATCGAGGGACTGCCAATCGGCCATTAGATAAATTTCACCTTGTCTATATGCGGGTTAGTTTGGCATACGCGTATTGAAACGGGAAATTTCAGGCTCAGACAACGCTGGAAAAATCCGCCGCTTCACTTCAGAAACATCCTTATGCATGCCACCGAAGACTTTTTTCAAACTTTTTTGAAATCGGGGGTTTACAGCTCAAAAGAGCCTCCGTATAGTGCGCGCCATCAACGACGGAGACGTCAGCGATACTGCCCAGATGGTGAAATTGGTAGACACGCCAGCTTCAGGTGCTGGTGGCCGCAAGGCCGTGGAAGTTCGAGTCTTCTTCTGGGCACCAATTCAAGAGCTTGAGATTAGATCAGTTTCAAGGCTCAAACAAAAACCCGCGAAAGCGGGTTTTTGCATTCTAAGTGCTTGATTTAATAAATCCAAAACAGGGGTTTACAGATCAAAAGACGATCCGTATAGTGCGCTCCATCGACACGGCGACGACGTCGATACTGCCCAGATGGTGAAATTGGTAGACACGCCAGCTTCAGGTGCTGGTGACCGCAAGGTCGTGGAAGTTCGAGTCTTCTTCTGGGCACCAATTCAAAACTTGAGAGCGATGCTTTCAAGTCTCACAAAAACCCGCGAAAGCGGGTTTTTGCGTTTCTACCCCCACCGTTTCCTCACCCCCTCGCCTGACGCCGAACCCGCAAAACGCACATGAGAAACGATATCGTTTATGATTGTTACAAGTTTTTGCGGCAAAACAGTGAGGAAACCTGCGAATGATGTTCCGAAACACCCTCCTTTCAACATCCCTTCTGCGTGGCTTGACCATCACTTTGCTGGGGCTGACCCTGGCATCTCCACTCACCCAGGCAGCCGATAAGATTTCCCTGACCCTGTACAACGGCCAGCACAAGGAAGTCGGCGACGCCGTCGCCAAGGCCTTCGAGGCCAAGACCGGGATTCACGTCAATGTGCGCAAAGGCAGCAGCAACCAGCTGGCCAGCCAAGTCGTCGAGGAAGGCCAGCGCTCTCCCGCCGACGTGATCTACACCGAAGAATCCCCGCCCCTGAACAAACTCGGCGAGCAAGGCCTGCTGGCCCAAACCGACGCTGCAACCCTGGCCGTGCTGCCCAAGGAATACGTGGCGGGCAACGGCACGTGGATCGGTGTCACGGCCCGGGTACGGGTGGTGGCCTTCAACCCTAAACTGATCGACGAGAAAGACCTGCCCAAGTCAGTGCTGGAGTTCTCCCAACCACAATGGCAAGGCAAGGTCGGCTTCGTACCGACCAGCGGCGCCTTCCAGGAACAGGCCGTAGCCATCATCAAGCTGCATGGCATGGACGCTGCCGAAGAGTGGCTGACCGGGCTGCGCGCCTTCGGCAAGGTCTACAGCAACAACATGGTGGCACTGAAAGCCGTGGAAAACGGCGAAGTCGCTACGGTCCTGGTGAACAACTACTACTGGTTCGCCCTGCAACGGGAAAAGGGCCAACTGGATTCGAAACTGCACTACTTCACCGACGGCGACGTCGGCGGCCTGATCACCGTCTCCAGCGCCGCAGTGCTCAAGTCCAGCAAGCACCCCAAAGAAGCCCAGCAATTGCTCGCCTACATGGCCAGCGAAGAAGGTCAGCGAGTGATCACCCAGACCACCGCCGAATACCCGCTGCATAAAGGCATGGAATCGGAGCGCGGCCTCAAGCCCTTCAGCGAACTGCAGGCGCCCAAAGTGACCCCGGCCGACCTGGGCAACGCCGAGCAAGCCCTGGACCTGGAACGCGACGTCGGCCTGAATTGATGAACCCACCGCTATCGACCCTCGCCTCACGCGCGCCCTATGTGCCGAGGCGCAAGCGGCCCTCGAGCTGGTTGCTATTGCCGGTCCTGCTGCTGGTCTGCCTGAGCCTGCTGCCACTGCTCTATGTCGGGCTCAAGGCCTGGCAGGCCGGCTGGGCGCAGGCCCTGCACCTGCTATGGCGCCCTTATGTATTGCGCTTGCTAAGCAACACCCTGCTGCTGATGTTCGGGGTGACCATCGCCTGCGCCATCATCGGCCTGTCCCTGGCGTGGCTGCTGGAACGCAGCGACCTGCCGGGACGACGGATCTGGGGCGTAGTGCTGTGCCTGCCCTTCGCCGTGCCGGCTTTTGTCAGCAGCTTTACCTGGGTGTCCCTGAGCTCGGGATTCGAAGGGCTGGGCGGTGCGATCCTGGTGATGACCCTGTCCAAGTACCCGCTGGTGTTCCTGCCGGTGGCAGCCACCTTGCGCAATCTCGACCCGGCCCTTGAGGAATCGGCGCGAACCCTGGGACAAAATCGCTGGGGCGTGTTCTTTAAGATCACCCTGCCCCTGCTCTGGCCTTCTCTGCTGGCCGGATCGCTGCTGATCGCCCTGCACATGCTGGTGGAGTTCGGCGCCCTGTCGATCATCGGCCTGCAAACCTTCACCACCGCGATCTACCAGCAATTCGAGCTGGAATTCAGCAACGCCAACGCCGCCATGCTCTCAGCCGTGCTGCTGGCGCTGTGCCTGATCCTGCTGGGTCTGGAACTGCGGGTTCGGGGCAAGGGGCGCCATGTGCGCACCGGCCAGGGCGCAGCACGACACGCCGAACAAGTGCGATTGGGGCACTGGTCCGCTGGGGGACAAATCTACTGCCTGCTACTGACCGTGATCGGCAGCGGCATCCCCCTGGGCATGCTCGCCTACTGGCTGGCAGTGGGCTCATCGGCCGCCTTTCCAGTGGCCGCCATCAGCCAGGCGCTGCTTTCCTCCCTGGCACTGTCTCTGGGCGGTGCCGGTCTGTGCCTGGTGCTGGCGGTGCCAGTGGGCCTGCTGGTGGTGCGCTACAAGGGGCCGCTGGCGCTCTGGGCCGAACGCCTGCCCTACCTGCTGCACGCCCTGCCAGGCCTGGTGATCGCCCTGACCCTGGTGTATTTCGCCCTGCACTATGTGCCGGCGCTGTATCAAACCTCGGCGCTGCTCCTGATCGCCTATGCCTTGCTGTTCCTGCCGCTGGCCCAGGCGCCGATCCGCACGGCACTGAACAAGGCGGCGCCACAGCTGGAAGAGGCGGCCAGAACCCTCGGCGCGTCGTCGTTCAGCGCTTTCTGCCGGGTGACCCTGCCGATCATCTTTCCTGCGCTGGGTGCGGCGTTTGCCCTGGTGTTTCTGGATGCCATGAAAGAGCTGACCGCGACACTGCTCCTCAGCCCGACAGGGCTGAACACCCTGGCCACGGAGGTCTGGGCGCATACGGCGAATGTGGAGTTTGCGGCAGCGGCACCTTATGCGGCGCTGCTGATTCTGGTGTCGGGGCTGCCGGTGTATCTACTGACGACGCGGATGTATTTGAGTCGCTGAAAAGTACTTCGCCGGCAAGCCGGCTCCTACACAACGGTCGTAAGAGCTGGCTTGCCGGCGAAGCGTCAGGCGCGGAACTGGCCGAGGCTGGCCTTGAGCTGCGCCGCCAGGCTGTCCAGCACCTTGCCACTGGCGGTGGTTTCCACCACCGCCTGGGCCGCCCGCTCGGCCTGGGCATGGATGGTTTCCACCCGCCCACGCACCGCTTGCGCACCCTGAGCCTGATGAGCCGCGGCCTGGGTGGCCAAGCCAATCGCGGCATGCACCTGCTCGACCGAAGACTGCACCGTCTGCTGCAGGCGCACACTGTCACGCAGCACCAGCAAACCCTCGCTGGCCTGACGACCGGCCTGACCAATAGCCGCCACCGCCTCCCGCGCGCCCTGTTGCAAAGCGCCGATATGGGCCTGGATATCGCCAGTGGAACTCTGGGTCTTGCTGGCCAGGGCTCGCACCTCATCGGCCACGACGGCAAATCCGCGCCCGGTTTCACCGGCGCGCGCCGCTTCGATCGCCGCATTCAGCGCCAGCAGGTTGGTCTGTTCGGCAATGCCATGAATCACCGTCAGCACCACCTCGATCTGCTCGCTCTGCTGAGCCAGGCGCTCGATCACCTTGGCCCCGGTATCCACCTGCCCGACCAGGGCCTCGATCAGGCTGCCGACCTGCTCCGAAGTGCGAGTGTTCTCGTCAGTGGCCTGACGGATCTCCACCACCTGCTGCAACGCCGCCTGCATCGCCTGGCTTTCCGCCTGGGCCTCATCAGCCATCTGCGACAGCGCCCGCAGGCTTTCAGCCACCTCGTCACGCTGCGCTTCGGCCGCCGCATCGGCGCCAGCGTTACGCTGGCTCATGGCGCCGATCTCGACCCCGGTCCGCTGCGCCACGTCGCCCGCCTCACGCACGATGGGTTGCAACTTATCCACAAAGCGATTCACCGCCGAAGCCATGTCGCCGATCTCATCATTGCTGTTGAGCGGCACCCGCTTGGTCAGGTCACCCTCGCCCGCAGCCAAGTCATTGAGGGCAGAAATCAACAGGTGCAACTTGTTCACCACGCGCCGCCCCAGCACCACCGCCAGCAACAGCAGCAGCGCCAGCCCCACCAGCGCCAGGCCTACACCAATCTGCCAGCGCAGCGTCGCTGCCGCCTCTTGCACCGTACTGGCGGTATTGGCCTGCATCTGCGCGGCAGTGGCCTGGGCCGACTGCAAGCGTGAACGCATGGCCGCCGAACTGTCGGCAGAGGCGCCCTTGAGACTGTCGCCGACCAACTGGTCACTGCTGGCGATCAATGCCCCAAAACGCTGATCCAGAGCGGCAATATCCGCCTCCACGGAAGCCGTGGACACCCCCATCAGCACCTTGCCGATCTCGACCCCATTGGGGTTGATCGATGCTTCCAGGTAGTAGACCGACGGATCGTTCTTGGCCGCATCCAGCACCTTGTCCAAGGCCCGATCACCCTTGCCCTTCTCCAGCAAAGCCTTGTTGATCGGATTCTCGCGATTCAGGTAACGCGTCAGGTGTTCACCCGCCGCATCGTCATAAACCACGAACAACACGTTGGGATTACGCTGGGCACGTCGTGCGAACTCGGACAAAGTCGGCACATCACTGTCCCACATGGCACGTGGCGCCACGGAGGCCAGCAACTGAGCCATGTCATTGGCGGAGTCCTTCAGGTCCTTTTCCAGGGCCGCACGCAGTTGCACCTGCTCTTCCTTGAGACGGGAAGACAGGCCGGCGGTAAGACGCTGACGGGTGCTGCTGGACAGGCTCTCCAGGCTGGAAGTGACTTCCTTGCCTGCCTGCTCGAGTTCGCCAGACAACTTCTGGCTATCGACACCCAAACGCGAAGCCAGATCAGCCTCCAGGGCAGTCACCGTGCTCCGAGTCAGGGCAACGGCGAGCACGACCTGCACCAAAAGGGCGATACCGAGGGTAACGAACACAGGCCGCAATAAACGGCTTTGTAACAGTGAGAGAACGGCCGACACAGGAAATCCCTCTACTTTTGACGCCATTATTCTGATGGCACTCTAGAAGTGGATTTCACAGCAAGGGTCGTGCCGCGCGGCGCACAGAAACGACAAAGGGCCCAATCAAGGGCCCTTTGGTTTTTACATCAACGACTTATCAAGCGAACGGATGGCGCAGAACGATGGTTTCGTTGCGGTCCGGGCCCGTCGAAATAATGTCGATCGGCGCGCCGACCAACTCTTCGATGCGCTTGATGTAGGCCCGAGCAGCGGCAGGCAGCTCTTCCAGGGTCTTGGCACCCAGGGTCGATTCGCTCCAGCCCGGCATCTGCTCGTACACCGGCTCCAGGCCGATGTAGCTGTCGGCGTCGGTCGGCGCGTCGATGACTGCACCATCCTGGTTCTTATAGCCGACACAGATGTTGATGGTTTCCAGGCCGTCCAGCACGTCCAGCTTGGTCAGGCACAGGCCCGAGATGCTGTTGACGTCGATGGCGCGACGCAGGATCACCGCATCGAACCAGCCGCAACGACGGGCACGACCGGTTGTTGCGCCGAACTCGTGACCACGCTTGGCCAGGAACGCGCCGACGTCGTCGAACAGCTCAGTCGGGAACGGACCGGAACCCACGCGAGTGGTGTAGGCCTTGGTGATGCCCAGGATGTAGTCCAGGTACATCGGGCCCACGCCCGAACCGGTCGCGATGCCGCCGGCGGTGGTGTTGGAGCTGGTGACGTAGGGGTAGGTACCGTGGTCGATGTCCAGCAGCGAACCCTGGGCACCTTCGAACATGATGTCCTTGCCGGCGCGACGCAGTTGGTGCAGCTCGGCGGTCACGTCGAGCATCATCGGCTTGAGCAGCTCGGCGTATTCCATGCACTCGTCCAGCGTCTTCTGGAAGTCGATGGCCGGCTCTTTGTAGTAATTCACCAGGACGAAGTTGTGGTAGTCCAGCAACTCGCCCAGCTTGGCGGCGAAACGCTCACGGTGGAACAGATCACCGATGCGCAGACCGCGACGAGCAACCTTGTCTTCGTAAGCCGGGCCGATGCCGCGACCGGTGGTACCGATCTTCTGCTCGCCACGGGCCTTCTCGCGAGCCTGGTCCAGGGCCACGTGGTAGGACAGGATCAGCGGGCAGGAAGGGCTGATGCGCAGACGCTCGCGCACCGGTACGCCTTTCTCTTCCAGCTTGACGATTTCACGCATCAAGGCGTCCGGTGCTACCACTACGCCGTTACCGATCAGGCACTGCACGCCTTCGCGCAGCACGCCGGACGGAATCAGGTGCAGCACGGTCTTCTCACCGTCGATCACCAGGGTGTGGCCAGCGTTGTGGCCACCTTGGTAGCGCACTACGGCGGCGGCATGTTCGGTCAGCAGATCAACGATCTTGCCTTTGCCCTCATCACCCCACTGGGTGCCCAGGACTACGACATTCTTACCCATAACACTTGTCCTCATTCGCGCAAACTTGGTGCCGGCAGCCGCCGGCAGGAAAACTCAAGAAGCCAGCGGCAATACTTGCCAAAGCCCATTCTGCTGAATCAATTGCCGGTCGCAGTCCGCTTCACGGGCGGCGGCCAAAGGTTGTCCAGGCAACGCCTGAACCACACGCTGACCCTCACTGCGCAACTGGCAGACGGTCTGCCAGAGTGCCGCGTCAGTGCTGTCAGGCATCCAGATACCGCCGGACGGTAGCTCGACTTCAGCACGCCCCAGGGTCACCAGGGTTTTCAAATCGGTGGAGAAACCGGTCGCCGGACGGGCACGCCCGAAGTCCGCGCCGATGTCATCGTAACGACCGCCCTGGGCAATGGATTGACCCACGCCCGGCACGAACACCGCGAACACCACACCAGTGTGATAGTGATAGCCACGCAGCTCGCCCAAGTCGAAGTACAACGGCAAGTCCGGGAAACGCACCGACAAGCGCTCGGCGATCGTCAGCAACTCATCCAGCGCCAGCAGCACCGAAGTCGGTGCACCAGCCAGGCGACGGCGAGCATCACTCAGGACCTCGCGACTGCCGCACAACTCCACCAGGGAGCGCAGCATGTCGGCCAGATCGGCCGGCAGGCCCTGGGTCAGGCTGATGACTTCATCGATCGCCTTGCGCTGCAGGGCATCGAACAATTGTTGCTCCACGGCACCGGACAGGCCGGCAGCCTGGGCCAGGCCGCGGTAGATGCCCACATGCCCCAGATCCATGTGCACATCCAGCACATCCGCCAGTTGCAGCATGGCCAGCATCAGGCTGATGACTTCGACGTCACTGCTCGGGCTGGCATCGCCATACAACTCGGCGCCCAGCTGGATCGGGCTGCGCGAGGACGACAAGGCTCGGGGCTGCGCATGCAGCACGCTGCCGGCATAGCACAGGCGGCTCGGCCCTTCGCGGCGCAGAGTGTGAGCATCGATACGCGCCACCTGCGGCGTGATGTCGGCCCGGAAACCCATCTGCCGGCCCGACTGCGGGTCGATGACCTTGAAGGTGCGCAGATCCAGGTCCTGGCCGGCGCCCGTCAGCAGGGATTCCAGGTATTCGATATGGGGAGTAACGACGAACTCGTAACCCCAGCTCTGAAACAGATCCAACACCTGACGACGCGCTACTTCGATGCGCGCCGCTTCCGGCGGCAATACTTCTTCGATGCCATCTGGCAGCAGCCAGCGGTCTACCGTTGCCATTACGCCATTCCCCTATGGTCCGGGCGGCAAGCCTGGGGCCAGCCTTAGAGTGAAGCAGAAAACAGTCGCATCCGACGCGAGCTCAGCCGGACAGGCAGCCAGGAATCAGCTGTACAGACCATTTTCCTCGAAAAATCTTACCGGGCTCTTGAACGAACCACGGCCAATCAAAGATGCAGACGCAAAAAAGCCGGGAATTTCCCGGCTGCCGCATCATACACCCGTTTTCCCAAAGGATCACCCCGCGAGGCATTTTAGCCGCCCGGCGGGGTGTTCCCGGATCAGGGCCTGATCAAGGCTTGGACTTTTCCAGATAGTGGAAAAAGTCGCTGCTTGGGTCCAGAACCATGACGTCGGATTTGTTCGCGAAGCTTTCACGGTAGGCACGCAGGCTACGATAGAACGCGTAGAACTCCTGATCCTGACCGTAGGCCTTGGCATAGATCGCCGCTGCCTGGGCATCGCCATCACCGCGCACTTCTTCAGACTCGCGATAGGCTTCAGCCAGCAACACACGACGCTGACGATCAGCGTCGGCACGAATGCCTTCCGCCAGCTCGTTACCCTTGGCCCGGTGCTCACGAGCCTCGCGCTCACGCTCGGTGCTCATGCGCTCGAACACGCTGCGGTTCACTTCCTTCGGCAGATCGATCGCCTTGACCCGGACATCGACCACTTCGATACCCAGTTCCTTCTCGGCCATCTTGTTCAGCGAAGCGGTGATATCCGCCATCAGCGCGTCACGCTCGCCGGAAACCACTTCATGCAGGGTGCGCTTACCAAATTGGTCACGCAGGCCCGATTCCAGACGACGGGACAGACGCTCGTCGGCGATCTGCTTGAGGCCGGATGTAGCGGTGTAGAAGCGCTCGGCATCCTTCACGCGCCACTTGGCGTAGGCATCCACCATCACGGCTTTCTTTTCCAGAGTCAGGAAGCGCTGCGTCGGTGCATCCAGAGTCATCAGGCGCGCGTCGAACTTCCGCACCTGGTTCACATAGGGCACTTTCACATGCAGACCAGGCTGGACATCGGCCTGGACCACACGACCGAACTGCAGCAACACCGCGCGCTCGGTCTGAGCGACGATGTAGAAGCTGTTCCAGGCAACCACCGCCACGACAACGCCCACGATCAGGGCGATCAGCGATTTATTGCTCATCAGCGACTCTCCCTAGAACGCGTCTGCTGCTGTTGCTGCATATGATCAGCCGCAGCGCGCGCATTCGCTTCATTGCTGGCCGCAGAAGCCGAGCCCGTTACCGGAGCAGCGCCGCTACGACCACTGTCGATCATCTTGTCCAGCGGCAGGTAGAGCAGGTTGTTCTGCCCGCCCTTGCTGCCGGTCACCAACACCTTGCTGGTGTTGCTGAAGACTTCCTGCATGGTGTCCAGGTACAGGCGCTGACGTGTGACTTCAGGCGCCTTGCGGTACTCGGCGACCAGCTTGGTGAAGCGATCCGCCTCACCCTTGGCCCGAGAAACCACTTCGTCGCGATAACCGTTGGCATCCTCGAGGATGCGCTGAGCCTGACCACGCGCCTCCGGCACGACGCCGTTGGCATAGGTTTCAGCCTGGTTGCGCGAGCGCTGTTCATCTTCACGGGCACGGATCACGTCGTCGAAGGCTTCCTGCACTTCACGCGGCGCAGCCGCGCTCTGTACGTTCACCTGAGTCACGGTGATACCGGTGCGGTAGTTGTCGAGGAAACGTTGCAGACGCTCCTTGATCTCGCTGGCCATCAATTCACGGCCTTCAGTCAGAACCTGGTCCATGGCGGTGGAACCCACCACATGGCGCAGGGCACTGTCGGTCGCATGCTGCAGGCTGATTTCCGGCTGATCGACGTTCAGCACGAAGTCCTGCAGGTTGCTGATCTTGTACTGCACGGTCAGCGGCACTTCGACGATGTTCTCGTCCTCGGTGAGCATCTGCCCCTGCTTGGTGTAGGCACGCTCGCGCGTGACGTTTTCCATGTACTTGCGATCGATCGGCGGGAAGTAGATGTTCAGACCCGGGCCGACGGTTTCGTAGTATTTGCCGAAGCGCAGCACCACGGCCTGCTCCTGCTCGTCGACTACATAAACCGCGCTGTACAGCCACACGGCCGCCAGCACGACAAGACCAATACCCAGCAAGCCGAAACCACCGCCCTTGCCGGAGCTACCGCCGTCATCACCACGTTTCTTACCACCACCGAACAACCCATTCAGGCTTTCCTGCAGCTTTCGGAAGGCCTCGTCGAGATCTGGTGGTCCCTTGCGATCGCCATTATTGCGGCGCTTACCACCCCAAGGGTCCTGATTATTCGAGTTGCCACCCGGCTCATTCCAAGCCATAGCGCTCTCCATCTGATAAAGCAAAGACGCACCCACGGCGCGCCGACCAATGCTACAGAATGCCTGCTACAGCGGCACAACCGCTTGCCCAGGCTTTTATTGCAAAGTGTGTTGCTCGATGAATTCCGACGGCTGCCAACCTTCGCGACTGACCAGCCGATTCAACTCGGCCCGCGGCAGGCGAACGGCCAGCAAACTGACACCCTCGTCGTCGTGATCTTCTTTCTGCACAGCGTTCAACTGGAAAAACTGTGCTCGCAGTCGAGCAAAACGTTGAGGCAAGCGCAAGGTGCCCACGAACAAATCTTCGCCCAGCAGCTCCGCGATGGCCTGCTTGAGCAGATCCAGCCCCTGGCCGTCACGGGCCGACAACCAGACTCGCTGCGGCTTGCCGTCCGGATCGCGCTGGATCTGCGGCTCCACACCCTCGAGCAAATCGAGTTTGTTATAGACCTCCAGGATCGGCAAGTCTTGAGCCCCGATCTCGCCCAGCACCACCATCACCTGCTCGATCTGGGCAGTACGCTCGGGTTCATGCGCATCGATCACATGCAGCAGCAGGTCGGAGTTGCTGGACTCTTCGAGGGTAGCTCGAAACGCCTCCACCAGCTTGTGCGGCAGGTGACGAATGAATCCCACGGTATCGGCCAGCACAATCGGCCCCAGATCATCCAGCTCGAGGCGGCGCAAAGTCGGATCGAGGGTAGCGAACAACTGGTCGGCGGCGAACACATCGGAGGAGGTGACAGCATTGAACAACGTGGACTTGCCAGCGTTGGTATAGCCCACCAGCGACACCGAAGGAATGTCGGCACGCTTGCGGCCACGGCGGGCTTGCTCGCGCTGACTGCGAACCTTTTCCAGCCGCGCCTTGATCTGCCGCAGACGCACTCGCAGCAGGCGCCGGTCGGTTTCCAACTGGGTTTCACCCGGACCACGCAGACCAATACCGCCTTTCTGCCGTTCAAGGTGAGTCCAGCCACGGACCAATCGCGTGCTCATGTGCTCAAGCTGGGCCAGTTCAACCTGGAGCTTGCCTTCATGGGTGCGCGCGCGCTGAGCGAAGATATCGAGAATCAGACCCGTGCGATCAATCACGCGACACTCGAATACACGTTCGAGGTTACGTTCCTGACTGGGCGTGAGGATGTGATTGAAAATCACCAGGTCTACCTGTTCGGCTTTGACCAGGTCGCGCAATTCCTCGACCTTGCCGCTGCCAACCAGGTATTTGGCGGTTGGCCGATGACGCGGCACGCTAACAAACGCGACGGTCTCGGCGCCGGCCGATAATGCCAGCTCCTGAAACTCCTGCGGATCTTCGCGCGCCTCAGGGTCCTGACCATCCAAGTGAACGAGAATGGCCCGTTCACCACCACCGTGGCGCTCAAAGAACAAAGGAGACTCCTATCAGGCGTTACCTGGCTCAGCGTCACCCTGTTCGGATTCGGATGCGCTAGGCAGACGAATTGGGCGAACCGGAACCACTGTAGAGATAGCGTGCTTGTAAACCATTTGGCTGACGGTGTTTTTCAGCAGGATGACGAACTGGTCAAAGGACTCGATCGTGCCTTGCAGTTTGATTCCGTTAACCAGATAGATGGACACCCCAACTTTCTCTTTACGCAATGTATTCAAGTAAGGGTCTTGTAGCGAATGCCCTTTTGACATGTGCCGCACTCCTTTAAGGATCAATAATAAAAATCGGAAAACAGATAGCTAAAACCGTCACACCCCCAAGGATAGACGGCAATTGCAAGGACTCAGCTCAATATGGAGATCGTCCCTAAGTATTTCAAGGCGCGTGGCAGATTGTCGCAATCCAGGCTGTCCAACCATTGCAGGTCAGCCCAACTGCGTAACCAGGTGAACTGCCGCTTCGCCAATTGGCGCGTGGCGATGATGCCCCGCTCCTGCATTTCGGCTGACGTCAGTTTGCCATCCAGGTAATCCCAGACTTGGCGGTAGCCCACAGCACGTATAGACGGTAACCCGGCGTGCAGGTCACTTCTGGAGCGCAGAGCTACGACCTCATCAATGAATCCCTGTTCCAACATTTGTGTGAATCTTTGTGCGATACGCTGATGCAGTACCTGACGATTCGCCGGAGCGATGGCCAGATTGGCGACAGTATAGGGCAATTGACCGTGTCCCGATGCGCCTGCTTCAGTACTTTGCGCCAATTGACGCTGACGATGAGCGGTCATCGTCAGGCCACTGACCCGATAGACTTCCAGCGCCCGCGTCAGACGCTGGGGATCATTGGGATGAATCCTGGCGGCCGACTCCGGATCTACCGCCGCCAACTGATCATGCAGCGCCTGCCAGCCCAGATGCTGGGCCTCTTGTTCAAGCTCGGCGCGCACCTGCGGGTCCGCCGGCGGCATGTCCGCCAAGCCTTCCAGCAGCGCCTTGTAGTACAGCATGGTGCCGCCCACCAACAGCGGAATCTTGCCCCGCGCGGTGATATCGGCCATGGCCGCCAGGGCATCGCTACGAAAATCCGCCGCTGAATAGCTTTCTGCGGGATCGAGAATATCGATCAGCCGATGGGGATATTGCGCCAGCAATTCCCTGGAAGGCTTGGCGGTGCCGATGTCCATGCCGCGATAGACCAGCGCCGAATCGACACTGATCAGCTCGCAAGGCAGCACCTTGGTCAGCTCGATGGCCAGGTCGGTCTTGCCCGCTGCGGTCGGACCCATGAGGAAAATCGCAGGAGGAAGCTGATTCATCAACGGCCGCGCAGAAAGAGTTTGTCCAAATCGTCCAGACCCAATTGGGTCCAGGTCGGTCGACCATGATTGCACTGGCCACTGCGCTCGGTATTTTCCATATCCCGCAGCAAGCCGTTCATTTCCGCAACGGCCAGACGCCGATTGGCGCGAATGGCACCATGACAGGCCATGGTCCCCAGCAGCTCGTTGAGATGAGCCTGGATCCGGTCGCTGGTGCCGTATTCCATCAGATCGGCAAGCACATCGTGCACCAGGCGATTGGCCTCGGCCTGCTTCAGCAGCGCCGGAATCTGCCGGATCGCCAGGGACTCAGGCCCCAGGCGTTGCAACTCAAAGCCCAGCCGCTGGAACCAGGCGGCGTGCTCTTCCGCGCAATCGGCTTCACGCTGGCTGACAGCAATCGACTCCGGCACCAACAGCGGCTGGCCACTCAGGCCTTCGCTGGCCATGGCCACCTTCAAGCGCTCGTACATGATCCGCTCATGGGCGGCGTGCATATCCACCAACACTAGGCCCAGTGCATTCTCCGCAAGGATATAGATGCCCTTGAGCTGGGCCAGGGCGTAGCCCAGAGGCGGAATGTCCTCCTGCCCTTCCGGCAGGGCGGTAGCCGCCGCTCCCGGCAACGGGGCAAAGAATTCACGATAGACGCCTTGTGCTTCCGCCGCCGGCAACACCAGCTGGGGACGCGGCGTGTACTGGTACTGATAGCCGTTGCCAGCCGCGGAACCCGGAGCGCTGTAACCCGGTTCGGACTGAGGCTGCTCCAGGGCCAGGTTCGCAGCCAGGCGCATCTCGCCTTGCGGCCCGAACTCACCGGCTTCGATACCGCTCGGGCGCACGATACCGGCCACCGCTGCCGGCGCCGCCAGCTGGTCTTCGGGGCGTACATCTCCCAGGGCCCGGTGCAAAGTGCCATACAGGAAGTCGTGGACCATGCGCCCATCGCGAAAGCGCACTTCGTGCTTGGTCGGGTGCACATTGACGTCGACCGCCGACGGATCGACCTCGAAAAACAGCACAAACGTCGGATGCCGACCGTTGAACAGCACATCGCGATAAGCCTGGCGAACCGCGTGGGCCACCAGCTTATCCCGCACCGCACGGCCGTTGACGTAGAAATACTGCAAGTCCGCCTGACTGCGGGAGAACGTCGGCAACCCCACCCAGCCCCATAGATGCAGGCCATTGCGCTCCACCTCGATGGGCAGCGCCTGCTCCAGGAAGCCCGAACCGCACACCGCCGCCACCCGCCGGGCACGAGCCGCGTCGTCCTTGGCTTCGTGCAGGCTGAGAATGCTTTTGCCGTTGTGGCGCAAGTGGAACGCCACATCGAAGCGCGCCAGGGCCAGGCGCTTGATCACCTCCTGCAGGTGATCGAACTCGGTTTTCTCGGCCTTGAGGAACTTGCGGCGGGCCGGTGTATTGAAGAACAGGTCGCGCACTTCCACCGAAGTACCCACCGGATGGGCCGCCGGCTGAACCCTCGGCGCCATGTCCCGACCTTCGGTTTCCACTTGCCAGGCCTGCTCGGCATCCCGGGTCCGCGAGGTCAGGGTCAGCCGCGCCACGGAACTGATGGAGGCCAGGGCCTCACCGCGAAAGCCCAGGCTCATCACCCGCTCCAGGTCTTCCAGGTCACGGATCTTGCTGGTGGCGTGTCGCGCCAGAGCCAACGGCAGGTCGTCGGAGGAAATGCCGCCACCGTCGTCACGAACCCGCAACAGCTTGACCCCAGCCTGCTCGACATCCACATCGATGCGTTTGGCGCCCGAATCCAGGCTGTTTTCCAACAGTTCCTTGATCACCGAGGCTGGACGCTCAACAACCTCACCCGCCGCAATCTGGTTGGCCAGCCGTGGACTGAGCAGCTCGATGCGCGCGCCGCTGATTACCGAATCACTCATTCCTTGGCCGCCAATTCTGTACCGGGGATGGTCAGGACCTGCCCCACTTTCAACTCATCGCTTTTCAGATTGTTGGCACTGCGCAGGGTGGCCGCCGACACCTGATAGCGCACGGCGATCATGGCCAGGGTTTCTCCCGGGTTGACCCGGTGATCACGCGGTCCCTGGGCGATCTTGCCGGAGTCCCGCAGCCAGGCGATGTAAGTCCCCGGTGGCGGATTCTGCTGGAAGAACTGCCGCACACCGCTGCTGATGGAACGCGCCAGGGCCTGTTGATGACTGGCGGTGGCCAGTTTCGAGGCCTCGTTGGAGTTGGAGATGAAGCCGGTTTCCACCAGGATCGATGGAATATCCGGCGACTTGAGCACCATGAACCCAGCCTGCTCCACCCGCTGCTTGTGCAACGGTGTGACCCGGCCAATGTTGTTCAACACTTTCTGCCCGACATTCAGACTCGAAGTCAGCGATGCGGTCATCGACAGGTCCAGCAGCACCCCGGCCAGCATCCGGTCCTTGTCATCGAGACTGACGTTGCCAGCCCCGCCGATCAGGTCGGAACGGTTTTCACTGTCCGCCAGCCAGCGGGCGGTTTCCGAGGTGGCGCCGCGTTCGGACAAGGCGAACACCGAAGCACCAAAGGCGGCAGCCGAAGGCGCGGCGTCGGCGTGGATCGAGACGAACAGGTCGGCGCCTTTCTTCCGCGCTATCTCGGTACGACCACGCAGCGGAATGAAGTAGTCACCGGTCCGGGTCAGCTCGGCGCGGAACCCCTTGAGGCCATTGACCTGGCGCTGCAACTCGCGGGCGATGGCCAGCACCACATCCTTCTCGTGCTGGCCACGAGAGCCGGATGCGCCCGGGTCTTCACCGCCGTGACCGGCATCGATCACCACGATGATGTCGCGCTTGCCAGCCGGGGCCGGAGGCAACTTGATCGCCGGCTCAGCAGGCGTGACAGGCACGGCGGGCACAGTGGTCACTGTCGGTGGCGGGGCCGCAGGCGGCGCCGCATCGGATGGATTGTCGAACAGATCGACCACCAGGCGGTTGCCGTACTGCGCGTTGGGCGCCAGGGTAAAACTTTTCGGCGTGACGGCCTTTTTCAGGTCGATGACCACCCGCAAATCGCTAGGGGTGCGCTGTGCCGAACGCATCGCGGTAATGGGGGTGTTGGCCGTGGCGACGTTCAGCGGGCCGCCGAGGGTCGCACCATTGATATCGATGACCAGACGATCCGGGGCCGTCAGGGTGAAGACGCTGTGCTGAACCGGGCCGGACAGGTCGAAGACCAGTCGCGTGTTATCCGGTGCCCGCCACAGGCGGACGCTGCGAACCTGTGTAGCGGCCACAGCATCGACGGCCAATGCCGTAAGCAACAGTCCTACGACAGCAACCAACGCGCGAATGCGCATACCTAACCCCATCAATTATTTGAATTCCAACGCCAAAGCGGCACACCAGGACTCGCCTCGCGAGCCTTGAGACAACAGATGCACAGAACGCCCATTGTGATGCGGGGTAATGGTAATGGTCAGGTCAGGCTTTGGCAAAAAGCCTGCACCCTTCTGGGGCCACTCCAAAAGGCACAGCGCATCGCCTTCGAAGTAGTCGCGGATGCCCAAAAATTCCAGCTCTTCGGGGTCCACCAAACGATACAGATCGAAGTGAAAGGCCCTCACCGCACCTATCTCGTAAGGCTCCACCAGGGTAAAGGTCGGACTCTTCACCGCCCCTGCATGCCCCAGCCCGCGGATGATCCCTCGGGACAAGGTGGTTTTGCCCGCCCCTAGGTCGCCCTCGAGAAAAATCACCCCCACCCCCTGGGTGACCTGAGCAATGCGTGCACCAAATTCCACCATGGCCTGCTCGTCGGCCAGATAAAGGGTTAACTCAGACACGGTGATTGCTCCTCCAACAACTGACGAATGGCTGGAATCAGATCACTGGCCGCCAGCCCACGGCCCAATTTGCCTTGTCGCTCGCCGGCACTGGCATGCAGCCAGACACCCAGGCAAGCCGCATCGAACGCCGACATGCCCTGGGCCAGCAACGCACCGATCAACCCCGCGAGCACATCCCCCAGCCCCGCAGTCGCCATCGCCGGGTGCCCGGCATCACAACGCGCCACTCGCCCGTCGGGAGCGGCGATCAAACTGCCAGCGCCCTTGAGCACCGCAACCGCCGCATATTTTGCGCTCAAGGCCCGGGCCGCTGCCGGCCGATCGGCCTGAACCGCCGCATTGGTCAGGCCCAGCAGACGGGCCGCCTCACCAGGATGGGGGGTGATCACACTGCCGGCGGGCAGTTGCAGCTCACCCTGCGCCAACAGGTTCAACGCATCGGCATCCCAGACTTGAGGCAAGGGTGCGTTGGCCGCTGCGGATAACAGGCTGCGCCCCCATGCTCCCTGGCCCAGGCCTGGACCGACCACCAACACAGAGGCCCTGGCCAGCAGTCCCATCAGCTGGTTGGCCGAATGGGTCGCCTGGGTCATGACTTCCGGCAGCCGCGCAACCGCCGCCGCCACGTGCTCGCTGCGAGTCGCCAGGGAAACCAGCCCCGCGCCACTGCGCAAGGCGCTTTCCGCACTCAACAACGCGGCACCGGCGAAGCCGCGGTCGCCGCCGATCAGCAACAGATGGCCGAACTGCCCCTTATGGGCATCCACAGGCCGGCCGTTCAGGCGCGGCAGATGACCGCCAGTCAGCAACTGAACCTCAGGTAATGGGTGTTTTGTCTGCGGCATGCGTCTTAGGGCTCCGATGTCTGGCAGAATTATACGCACCTCAGCCCCGGTTTCTCTCGCCTCATGCCCGCTATTACCCAGGATCTTCCCGCTCTCGCCCAATCGATCAAGGACTGGGGCCGCGAACTGGGCTTTCAGCAAGTCGGCATCAGCGGCCTGGACCTGGCCGAGCATGAACAGCACCTGGAGCGCTGGCTCGCCGCCGGCTACCACGGCGAGATGGACTACATGGGCGCCCACGGCAGCAAGCGCTCCCATCCCGAGCAACTGGTGCCCGGCACCCTGCGCGTGGTGTCGCTGCGCATGGACTACCTGCCCGGCGACACCCAGATGGCCCAGCGCCTGGCCCAGCCCTCCAAGGCCTATGTTTCGCGCTACGCCCTGGGCCGCGACTACCACAAGCTGATCCGCAAGCGCGTGCAGCAACTGGCCGAGCGCATCCAGCAAGCCATCGGCCCGTTCGGCTATCGCGCCTTCGTCGACAGCGCCCCGGTGCTAGAGAAAGCCATCGCCGAACAGGCCGGGCTCGGCTGGATCGGCAAGAACACCCTGGTGCTCAACCGCAAGGCCGGCAGCTACTTCTTTCTCAGCGAGCTGTTCGTCGACCTGCCGCTGCCAGTGGATGAACCCCACGCCAGCGAGCATTGCGGACGTTGCACCGCCTGCCTGGACATCTGCCCGACCAATGCCTTCGTCGGTCCCTACGTGCTGGATGCGCGGCGCTGCATTTCCTACCTGACCATCGAACTGAAAAACGCCATCCCCGAAGACCTGCGCCCGCTCATCGGCAATCGGGTATTCGGCTGCGACGACTGCCAGATCGTCTGTCCCTGGAACCGCTTCGCCCGACCCTCGGCAGAAGGCGACTTCAAGCCCCGGCATAACCTGGACAACGCCGAACTGGCCGAGCTGTTCATGTGGGACGAGGACAAGTTCCTCAGCAGCACCGAGGGCTCGCCCCTGCGCCGCGCCGGTTACGAGCGCTGGCTACGCAACCTGGCCGTGGGCCTGGGCAACGCACCGTCGAGCATTCCCGTGCTGGAAGCGCTCAAGGCCCGCCAGGACTACCCGTCGGAGCTGGTGCGCGAACATGTGCAGTGGGCCCTGGCCCAGCACGCCCAGCGTCAGTGCTCGTCGTTGTAGACGAACTTGGGCATTTCCCAGTGAAAGCGGATCGCCAGCAAGCGCAATAGAAAACCGCCAAACAGGGTGATCAGGATCGACTGTTCGCTCGGCAACTGCAGATAAATGCACAGCATGTAGCACCAGGCCGCGGCGAAAGACACGCTGGCGTACAGCTCGCGACGAAAGATCAACGGGATGTCGTTGCAGAAGATATCCCGAAGGATGCCGCCAAACACTCCGGTGATGACCCCACTGACCGAGGCCACCAGCATGCCGTGGCCCATTTCCAGGGCGGTCATGCAGCCGATCAGGGTAAAGGCCACCAGGCCCACGGCGTCGAGCACCAGGAACAGCGAACGCAGGTGACGCATCAACGGCGCGATAAAGATCGTCACCAATGCCGCCACCGAGGTCAGCACCAGGTACTCCGGGTGCTTGACCCAGGTCAGCGGGTAATGGCCGAGCAACATGTCGCGCACCGAACCACCACCCAGCGCGGTGACGCAGGCGATCAGCACCACGCCGAACCAGTCCATGCCACGGCGGCCGGCAGACAGGGCACCGGTCATGGCTTCGGCGGTAATGGCGATCAGATAAAGCATCAACAACATGATGGCGGTCCTTACAAGAAGGCGCGCAGTCTACTCAGTTGAAGCGAGCACCAAAAGAGGGCGGGAGCGGGCGCCGAATGGCATCGCGCGCCCGTTCGCCGACCAGCCGGCTGCTGAAGATCAAAACTTGATGAAGTGCTTGCGGTAGTGCTGAAGCTCGGCAATGGACTCGCGGATGTCGTCCAGGGCCAGGTGGGTGCTGCCTTTCTTGAAGCTGTCGCGCACGTCCGGGGCCCAGCGGGCGGCCAGCTCCTTGAGGGTCGAGACATCCAGGTTGCGGTAGTGGAAGTAGCTTTCCAGGGCCTTCATGTGGCGATAGAGGAAACGCCGGTCCTGGCAGATGCTGTTGCCACAGATCGGCGACTTGCCCTTCGGCACCCATTGCTCAAGGAAGGCAATGGTCTGGGCTTCGGCTTCGGCCATGCTGATGCGGCTTTCGCGCACCCGCTGGGTCAGGCCGGAACCACCGTGCTGGCGAGTGTTCCACTCGTCCATGCCGGCGAGAATCTCGTCGCTCTGGTGGATGGCGATGACCGGTCCTTCAGCCAAGGTGTTGAGGTTGCTGTCGGTGACAATGGTCGCCATCTCGATGATGACGTCGGTGTCGGGGTTCAGACCGGTCATTTCCAGATCGATCCAAATCAGGTTCTGCGGGTTTTGCATGGGAGGGCTCCTCGGCGTAGTTGCGCAGTTTAGCCTAGAGGACCCGCCCGGCGTGCTAAACTCGCCGCCGCTTTACCCAACCGCCGTAATTATCGACACGGAACACCAATGGCCAAACGCCAGCTCAATCGTCGCCAAAACTGGCGCATCGAAAAGATTCAGGGTGAGCGCGCCGCCCGCGCCGCCAAACGCGAGTCCTCTGCCGTAGAGGCGCTCGAAGGTGGCGACCTGGGCCCGGAACAGACCGGCCTGGTCATCGCCCACTTCGGCGTGCAGGTCGAGGTCGAAGCGCGCGAAGGCGAGCTGGCCGGCCAGGTATTCCGCTGCTATCTGCGGGCCAACCTGCCGGCATTGGTCACCGGTGATCAAGTGGTCTGGCGTGCCGGCAATCAGGGCATCGGCGTGATCGTCGCGCAACTGCCACGCAGCACCGAGCTGTGCCGTCCGGACAGCCGCGGCCAGCTCAAGCCGGTCGCCGCCAACGTCGACATGATCGTGATCGTGTTCGCGCCCATGCCCGAGCCCCACGCCAACCTCATCGACCGCTATCTGGTGGCTGCCGAGCACGCCGGCATCCGCCCGTTGCTGCTACTGAACAAGGCCGACCTGATCGACGAGCAGAACGCCCCGGCGCTCAATGCCTTGCTGGCGGTCTATCGCCAGTTGGGCTATCCGCTGCTGGAAGTCTCGGCGCACCACGGCGACGGCATGGAACAGCTGCAAGCCCTGCTGGACGGCCGCATCAGCGTGTTCGTGGGCCAGTCGGGGGTGGGCAAGTCCTCCCTGGTCAACAGCCTGCTGCCGGAAGTCGAAACCCGGGTCGGGCCGCTGTCGGAGTTTTCCGGACAGGGCACCCATACCACCACCACCGCGCGCCTGTTCCACTTCCCCGGCGGCGGCGAGCTGATCGACTCCCCCGGTATCCGCGAGTTTGGCCTGGGGCATGTCAGCCGCGCCGATGTCGAGGCCGGCTTCATCGAGTTCAACGACCTGCTGGGCACCTGCCGCTTCCGCGATTGCAAGCACGATCGCGAACCGGGCTGCGCCCTGCTCAAGGCCCTGGAAGACGGGCGCATCCAGCAACAACGGATGAACAGCTACCGCTCGATTCTCGCCAGCCTGCCCGACAGCAGCTACTGAACCCTCTGTTCCAGACACGAAAAGGCCGCGAAGATCGCGGCCTTTTGGTGTCTTACCTGGCGCTGCCCGGTGTGGCCGGAGGCGCCGGTGTTGCTGGGGGTGCCGCTGGCTGGGGCGCCGGCGCCGCCGGCTTGCCAGCGGGGGCCTGACCTGCGGCACCCTGCTCATCCATCTTCAGCACACCGTCCTCGAAGATGTTCAGACGCTGGCGCACCTCGTGGGCCGGCAGCGGTTCGCTGCCCGGCGGCAAGGCGTGGGGGTCGGCCGGTACTTCTCCGGGAGCCCCGCTGCCCTGAGTCGGTGCCGGTGCCTGCGGATCGACCTGTTCGCCCTCGATGGCACGCTGGGCCTTCTTGGTCAGCACCACGATGTCGATACGCCGGTTGACCGGATTGAGCGGGTTCTTGCGATCGAACAGCGCCGAGGAGGCAAAACCCACCACCCGAGCCACTTGCGGATCCGGATAACCACCGGCCACCAATGCACGACGTGCGGCGTTGGCACGGTTGGCGGACAGCTCCCAGTTGCCGAACTCGCCGCTACCGGCATAAGGCGTGGCGTCGGTGTGACCGCTGATGCTGATCTTGTTCGGCACCGCCTTGATGGTGTCGGCCATGGCCAGCAGGATGTCTTCGAAATACGGCTTCAAGCGCGCACTGCCGGAGTCGAACATCGGCCGGTTCTCGGCGTCCATGATCTGGATGCGCAGGCCATCCGGAGTGATCTCGAAAAGAATCTGGTCCTTGAACTTCTGCAACTGAGGATTCTCTTCGACCTTGTTCTGCAGCTCTTGCAGCAACAGTTCGAGACGCTCGCGCTCCACCTGCTCGGCCATGCCCTCCACCTGCTCGGCGTCCACCGTGACCTTGTCCGGCTGCGGCTGGGACTTGACCTCGGGGTTGAGGGTGTTTTCCGGCGCCAGCTGCGGCGAGCCGCCCAGGTCGATGATGTACGGCGTGCCGCTTTCCGAGAAGCCGATCGGGTCCTTGAAGTAACCGGCGATGGCGATCTTCTGCTCCGGGGTCGCGGTGGACAGCAGCCACAGCACCAGGAAGAACGCCATCATCGCCGTGGCGAAGTCGGCGAAGGCGATTTTCCAGGCGCCCCCGTGATGCCCGCCCGCAAAGCGCTTGACGCGCTTGATGATAATCGGCTGGTTATTTTCCATGACTTAGCGACCGCGAACCGCTTGTTCCAGCTCGGCGAAGCTAGGACGGTGGGCCGGATACAGGACCTTGCGCCCGAACTCCACCGCCAGCGAAGGCGGAACGCCGGAAGCGGAAGCTACCAGGGACGCCTTGATGGCTTCGTAGACATTGAGTTCTTCCTTGGCGTCGTGGGACAGCGAGGTCGCCAGAGGACCGAAGAAACCATAGGCCGCCAGAATACCGAAGAAGGTACCTACCAGCGCCGCACCTACGTGCAGACCGATGGACTTCTGGTCGCCTTCGCCCAGGGACGCCATGGTCACCACGATACCCAGTACCGCCGCCACGATACCGAAGCCCGGCATGGCGTCGGCAACCCCGGTGACCGCGTGGGATGGGTGCTCGAGGTCTTCCTTGAGACTGAACAGCTCCATGTCGAACAGGCCTTCGAGCTCGTGGGGAGCCATGTTGCCGGAGGACATGATGCGCAGGTAGTCACAGATAAACGCCGTCATGCGTTCATCTTTAAGCACCGCCGGATACTTGGCGAAGATCGGACTGGCCGCGGCGTCTTCGATATCACCCTCGATCGCCATCATGCCTTCACGGCGACTCTTGTTGAGGATCTCGTAGATCAGGCCCAGCACTTCCAGGTAGAAGGTGTGGGTGAAACGCGAACTGAACATGCCCAGGGATTTTTTCACGACGTGCATCGTCATGTAGCCCGGGTTGGCCTGCAGGAATGCGCCGAAGGCTGCACCACCGATGATCATGACCTCGAAGGGCTGGATCAGAGCAGCGATTTTGCCGTGAGAGAGCACGTATCCGCCGAGCACGCTCGCGAATACGACGATGATGCCGATAATTTTAGCCATAGGTAGGAGAGTACTTATTGAGTCGGGTTCAAGGTCATATTCGGAAGTTCTTAAAACTCTTCTTCTACTTATCGGCAAAACTGCGCCAGACTATAGCCAGTTAAGGCGAAAAGCCAGTTTGGCCCGCTCTGGGCGTGTTCAAAGCAGACGATGATTGCGCCCAACCATGTCTAATGAAACCAACGTCCCACATTCCCCGCCGACCTCTCTCGACGCTTGGGTAAAGCTGCTTAATGGCGTGCGTTTGCCCGTGCCGCAAGCCAGCCATGATCGCGTGTGCAAAGCCATCGCCAACAACCGCAGCTCGCTGCGAGACATCGCCGATCTGATGCAAAACAGCCCTGCGCTGGCCCTGAGCGTGATCCGCGAAGCCAATCGGCATTCCCACGGCAGCATGAGCGAGCCGGCAGAAAACCTGGAGGTCGCGGTCAACCGCCTGGGCCTCAAGCGCACCGAAGAACTGCTGGAACAGTTGCCGACCCTGCCCGAGGAAAAGATCCCCCAGGAGTTGCGGCAACTGCAATTGATCAGCCAGCACGCCACCCAGCAAGCCAACGGTTTTTTTGCCGGGCGCCTGGCGCGGCTGTGGCAGGACATTCACTGGGGCAGCCTGCTGTTCCTCTCGCCACTGTGGGCCATGGCCCTGGTCTATCCCAAGCTCATGGAAGAGTGGGAACTGCGGGTCATCTATAAGCATGAGTCGGCGCGCAAGGTGGAAATGCAGCTGTTCGGCGTGCGACTGATGGAACTGTGCCAGGCGCTGGTGCAGGTCTGGCACTTGCCGATCTGGGTGCAGCAGGGTTATCGCCTGCTGACCCGTGAACGGCGTCAACTGGCCAAGGCCATGCTGATCGCCCGGGACAACGAGCACCCCCTGCGTCAGCAGCAACGCCTGGATGCCGACCCGGACCTGCAACGCTGGCTGAACCAGCCGGCCAACTGCGTATTGCTGGCCAACGGCCTGGCCCTGGCGGCACAACACTCCTGGAACAACCCCCACGGCCGACGCTGGCAGAACCTCACCGGCCTCTACCTGCAGATGCCGATCGCCCAGGTCCAGCAACAGCTGCACCAGCAGGCGGCAACCAGCGCCCGCAATGACAGCCAGCCGGACCTCTGGCATCCGGCCCAGGCCCTGCTCTGGCCCTGGAACGCCCGCCGCCTGCACAGCGGCGAACAGCCCGCACCGGCGCCCACGGCCGAAGAACTGGCCAAGTGGCGCAAGGCCTGCAGCGAACTGCTGCTCGAACAAAGCCCCTTCACCAATGCCGTGCATCTCACCAGCTTTGCCAGAGACGCCCTGGTGGCATGCGGCATGCGCCGGGTATTGCTGCTGATGGTCGATCGCAGCCTGAGTCATCTGCGGGTGCAACAGCTATATGGCCTGCCCAAAGAAGCTGCGGGGCTGACTCTGCAGACCAAGCAGAGCTCGCTGCTGCAGCGCTTGCTGGAGAAATCCGCCCAGGTACGCCTGACGCCGGCCAACAAGGCACAGTACTCCTCGCACCTGCCGGGCCCCTTGCGCCAACTGTTCCGCGGCGAACACCTGCTGCTGCGCTCACTGTCCTGCAATGGCCGGGTACTGATGCTGGTAATCGCCGACCAGGGCGGCGTGCCGTTCTCGGAAATCAGTGTCCAGGCATTCGGCAAGACCGCCCAGTGCATCGAAAAAGCCTTGCACAGCTTTACCAACCGCAGCCAATGACGCTTGCGCTACAATCCCACCCTTTGTGCCCTGGGGACCTCACATGTCTGACTTCTCTGGCTTGCCGCTGGTCATCGAACCGAGCGACTTGCTCGCCCGCCTCGACGCCCGCGAACTGATCCTGGTCGACCTGACCAGCGCTGCCCGCTATGCCACCGGACATATCCCCGGGGCACGCTTCGTCGACCCCAAGCGCACCCAGCTCGGCCAGCCCCCCGCTCCCGGACTGCTACCGCCGCAGAACGCCCTTGAAGCGCTGTTCGGCGAGCTCGGGCACAACCCGGACGCGGTATACGTGGTCTATGACGACGAAGGCGGCGGCTGGGCCGGGCGCTTCATCTGGCTTCTGGACGTGATCGGCCACGGCCGCTACCACTACCTGGATGGCGGCCTGCCGGCCTGGCTGGCGGAAAGCCTGCCCGTGAGCACCGAAGCCCCGCCTGCGGCAGGCGGCCCGGTGCCGCTGACCCTGCATGACGAACCCACCGCCACCCGCGAATACCTGCAAAGCCGTCTTGGCGCCGCTGACCTGGCAATCTGGGACGCGCGCGGCCCGCTGGAATACTCCGGGGAGAAGGTCCTGGCCGCCAAGGGCGGACACATTCCCGGCGCGGTGAACTTCGAGTGGACCGCCGGCATGGACCAGGCACGCCACCTGCGCATTCGCCGCGACATGCCGCAGATCCTCATGGACCTGGGCATCAGCAAAGACAAAGAAATCATCACCCACTGCCAGACCCACCACCGCTCCGGCTTCACCTACCTGGTGGCCAAGGCGTTGGGCTACCCGCGGGTCAAGGGCTACGCCGGCTCCTGGGGCGAATGGGGCAATCATCCCGATACGCCCGTAGAGATTTAAGGTTTTTAAGGACACCCAATGAAAAAGCGCTTGTTCATCCTCAGCCAGTACCTGCTGCCTCACCACCTGCTGTCGCGCCTGGCCGGCTGCATTGCCGAGTGCCGCGTGCGCTGGTTCAAGAATGCCTTCACCCGCTGGTTCGCCAAGCAGTATCAGGTGGACATGTCCGAGGCCCAGGTCGAGGACGTGACCGCCTACGAACACTTCAACGCCTTCTTCACCCGCGCCCTGAAAGACGGCGCACGACCGCTGGACCCGACGCCGGGCGCAGTGCTCAGCCCTGCCGACGGCGCCGTCAGCCAACTGGGCCCGATCGAGCACGGCCGAGTGTTCCAGGCCAAGGGCCATAGCTACAGCGTGCTGGAACTGCTGGGGGGCGATCCGGCCCTGGCTGCCCCCTTCATGGGCGGCGACTTTGCCACTATCTACCTGTCGCCCAAAGACTATCACCGGGTGCACATGCCGCTGGCCGGCACCCTGCGGGAAATGGTCTATGTCCCTGGCCGCATCTTCTCGGTGAACCAGACCACCGCCGAGAACGTGCCTGAACTGTTCGCCCGCAACGAGCGCGTGGTGTGCATCTTCGACACCGAACGCGGGCCTATGGCGCTGGTACTGGTGGGCGCCATGATCGTGGCTTCGATCGAAACCGTCTGGGCCGGCCTGGTAACCCCGCCCAAGCGCGAACTCAAGACCGTGCGCTACGACGAAGCGGCCCGGGCACCGATTCATTTGGAAAAAGGTGC
This sequence comes from Pseudomonas sp. 3MA1, assembly GCF_029237275.1. NCBI lineage: Bacteria > Pseudomonadati > Pseudomonadota > Gammaproteobacteria > Pseudomonadales > Pseudomonadaceae > Pseudomonas > Pseudomonas sp. 3MA1. The sequence continues at coordinate 193,881 of NZ_JAACFX010000004.1, forward strand.
CGAAATGGGGCGCTTCAAGCTGGGTTCCACGGCCATCGTGCTGTTTGGCCCGGACCAGGTGCAGTGGGCGGAAGAACTGGCCGCCGGCTCGCCAGTACGCATGGGCCAGGGCTTGGGCCTGCCCAAGGCCTGAAACCCGGATACCGGACAAAAAAACGCCGCTGATCAGCGGCGTTTTTTATGCTCGGGGCGTTTTCCGCACAACTCAGAGCTGACCGTCACGATCGCGGAAGCCCAGCAGATACAACACCCCATCCAGGCCCAGGGTCGAGATCGCCTGCTTGGCCGACTGCTTGACCAGCGGCTTGGCACGGAATGCCACGCCCAGGCCGGCAATGCCCAGCATCGGCAGGTCGTTGGCGCCATCACCGACAGCGATGGTCTGCTCCAGGCGCAGGCCTTCCTTGTGCGCCAGCTCGCGCAGCAGATCAGCCTTGCGCTGGGCGTCGACGATCGGCTCCACCGCCACGCCGGTCACTTTGCCGTCCACCACTTCCAGCTCGTTGGCAAACACATAGTCGATGCCCAGCTTGGCCTGCAACTGCTTGGCGAAGTAGGTGAAGCCGCCTGAGAGAATCGCGGTCTTGTAGCCCAGACGCTTGAGTTCGGCGAACAGGGTTTCGGCGCCCTCGGTCAGGCGCAGCGAGGCACCGATGGAGTCCAGCACGCTGACGTCCAGGCCCTTGAGCAAGGCCAGGCGCTCCTTGAAGCTGGCACGAAAATCCAGTTCGCCGGCCATGGCCCGCTCAGTGATTTCTGCCACCCGATCACCCACGCCTGCCGCCTTGGCCAGCTCGTCGATCACCTCGGCCTCGATCAGCGTCGAGTCCATGTCGAACACCGCCAAACGGCGGTTGCGGCGAAACAGCGAGTCTTCCTGGAAGGCGATGTCGACGTTCAGCTCCTGGGCCACGCTGAGGAACTCGGCCCGCAGCGCTTGCGGGTCGGCGGCTTCGCCACGCACCGAGAACTCGATGCAGCCCTTGCCCTGATCGGCCGGCATATCCAGGGGCATGCGCCCGGACAGGCGATCGATGTGGTCGATGTTCAGGCCGTACTTGGCAGTGATCGAACTCACCCGCTGCAACTGCTCGGCGGTGACCTTGCGGGTCAGCAGGGTGACGATATGGCGCTGCTTGCCCTGGCCGTCGACCCACTGCTGGTAATCGTCTTCGGACACCGGCGTGAAACGCACCTGCTGGTCGAGCTTGTAGGCCGTGAACAGAATGTCCTTGAGCACCGACGAACTCTGTTCGTTGCTCGGAATTTCAACCAGGATGCCGAACGACAAGGTGTCGTGGATCACCGCCTGACCGATGTCGAGAATGTTCACACCGCCCTGGGCCAGAACGCCGGTAATGGCCGCAGTCAGACCGGGACGATCTTCGCCGGTGATGTTGATCAGGACAATTTCGCGCAAGGCGCACCCCCGAGGTGGAAAAAAAGCGCATTCTACCCACTTTCGGTGACCATCGGGCACAGCCAGCGCTTTGCCGGTCTAGGGCCTGTCGCTATACTGCGCGTCAAATTCACGGACAAAAGAGCCGAGCTCAGTGAACCGGCCCACGCCAGTCAAAACCGACAACTTCTTCCTGCTGATCTTCCGTGCACTGCGCCATCGTCGTGTGCCGATTGCATTGCGCATCGCCAGCCATAACGTGATCCTGGTCGCCCTGGCCCTGGTGATCTATGCCGGCGTGATGGGCCTGCAGTTCAAGCAAGCCATGCACGAACAAGCCGATGCCCTGGGTCAGAGCCTGACCACCCAGACCGCCACCTCGGCCACCGAGTTGCTGGTGTCCAACGACATCCTCAGCCTCAACGTCCTGCTCAACAACCTGACCAAGAACCCGCTGGTGGCCCACGCGGCGATCTACAGCGTCGACAACCGCATCCTCGCCGAGGCCGGACAGCGCCCCAAGAGCAGCCTGCTGGGCGAAACCGAGGGCGTGTACCAGACCAAGATCACCTTTCAGGACGTGACCGCCGGCAACCTGCGGATCAGCCTGGACATGGCGCAGTTCCAGCAGCCAATGACCATCAGCCTGCAGAGCATGGGTATCCTCAGCGCCATCCTGCTGGCCCTGGCGCTGGCCCTGAGCCTGCGCCTGGGTCGCCACATCTCCACCCCGTTGCTGCAACTGCGTGTCTGGCTGCGGGACCTGGATGAACACACACCGGCCACTCAGCGCCAGGACGAGATCGGCGATCTGGCGCGCCAGCTGCACGCCCGCCTGGTGCCGGAAAAGCCCGAGCCAGAGCTTCAGCCTGAACTGGAAGCAGAGGCCGACGAGGGACCCGAGCCCGGCTTCGAAGTGCGCAACTTGCGTGATCCGAGCTTTGATCAAAGCGCGCCCGTGGCGGGCCTGAAGCCTGCGCCACGGCACCTGGTCAGCGCGGAGGAGGACGAGCTGGACGAAGAAGATCCGTTCGCCGACCTGCGTGATCACTCGTCGACACCCGCTCCCAAACCGACGCTGCAACCGCAAACGCCCGCCCAGCCTCAGCACAGCGCGGTACTCGCGGTGCAACTGGGCGCCCAGGAACAACTGCGACGCCTGCCACGGGCACGCCTGATGGAATTGCTCGAGCGCTATCGCGACTGCCTCGACCAGGCCGCCTCGCTGTACCAGAGCGAACTGCACACCCTGAACGACGGCAGCACGCTGATGCTGTTCCACAGCGAAGACAGCGGCGACGATTACCTGACCAACGCCATCTGCTGCGGCGAACTGCTGCGCGCCCTGGGCCATGCCCTGCAGATCGAAGTGGCGGACAGCGGCATCACCCTGCAATTGCAACTGGGCCTGACACTGGGCGAAGGACTGTTCGGCCTGAGCCAGATCGACCTGCTGCTCACCGAAACGGCTCAAGATGCCCTGGCCCTGTCCCAACACAGCCGCAACCTGCTGCTGGTTGAGCGCAAGGTCAATGACGACGCGCTGCTGCGCCAGCGCGCACGCATCCGTCCGATCGCCAGCCCTGAAGGAGCCTGCTGCGTTGAACGCCTGATGGAGCCCTACCCGTCGATGCTGGAGCGGCAACTGGCGCGCATGCATGAAACACGGGCCAAGCTGTAAGGCGACTCCCACACAAGAAAAAGCCCGCCCAGTGCGGGCTTTTTCGTGGCCGGCGGGCAGACGCTGGCACTGCCTGCGACAAGCATCGAAGGGGCTTGAGCACTGGGGATATCGCCGCTGGTGGCCCGTTCGCAGCCTTCGGCAGCGGCTACAGGGTGGGCCATGTGGAACCTGCCAGAACCAGAAACAACAAGGCCCGCGGGTAGGCGGGCCTTGTCTGACAGCGATTTACTTCAGAACCGGAACACTTCCATATCCGTGCGGATCGGCGTGGCCATCGGAATCTTCGGCTGCTTGCCCTGCTCCACGGGCTTGGGCGCTGGCGCCGGTGTAGCCTTGCGCGGCACTTCCGCCACGGCCGGCTGGTTGGCCAGGGGCTTGAGGGCCACCGACAGTTGCTCGGCCAGGCGCTGCAGCAACACGCCCTGAGCCTGGACCTGGGAAGCGGTGGTGCCCGCATGCTGCTCCTGCAGGTGCACGATGCGGTTATCCCGCACCTGGCCACGCCGGTCGATCAGACGCCACTGCGCGTCCAGCACCGCCGGCTGCGACTTGCCGGAATCCAGGCGGGTGATCGACAGCAGGACCTGTACATCCGGGGTGAAGCCGCTGTTCGCCGGCGCCAGCACTACGCGCTGACTGTCCAGATGACCGGCCACCTGGCGCAACAGCAACTGGTCGATGTCCGAAGACAGGCTGCCCGCCCAACGACCATCGGTGGACGCTTGCAGGCTGCCATCGTCCTGGCGTTGCAGGAGGGTTTCACGTTGCAGGTAATCGGCGATCAGCACCGGCCCCAACAATACCGACATGCCGGCACTGGCCGGCTGGGCTGGACTTCCGCTGTCCAGCTGATACAGCGACACCGGCTGGTGCACGCTGCAACCCGCCAGGCCAAGAACGCCCGCGAGCAGAAAAACAAGAGGAAGGCGCAGAGCAGTCATCATCCCATCCAGGTGGCGGCCACAAGCCTGGCCACAGTATAAATACTCAAAAAATTGAATAACGCCGGCAAGGCCGGCGTTTGAAAGCGCATATCATCCGTGAATATGCGCCTTGACTCCAGTGTTCCAGCATCGATCCGCCGCTTAAATCCAGGATCAAGCGCTCTGGCCGACACTCAACTGAGAGGCTCTACCAACAACGCATCGACCCGCTGGAATCCGCGCGGTAGCTTGTTGCCTCGGCGCCCGCGCTCGCCCTTGTAGTGCTCAAGGTCGTCGGCCTTCAGCGACAAGGTGCGCTTGCCCGCCTGCAACACCAGGGTCGCGCCATCCGGCAACACCGCGATGTCGGTGACGTACTCTTCACGGCTGGCCACCCGCTCACCGGGAATGCCGATGATCTTGTTGCCCTTGCCCTTGCCCAGTTGCGGCAGGTCGCTGATCTTGAACACCAGCAGACGCCCTTCGGTGGTCACCGAGGCCAGCCAGTTCTGCTCGCGATCGGCCACCGGCCGCGGCGCCAGAACCTTGGCGTTGTTCGGCAGACTCAGCAGCGCCTTGCCCGCCTTGTTCTTGGCCTGCAGATCCTCGCCCTTGACCACGAAACCGTAGCCCGCGTCGGATGCGATCACATACAGAGCCTCGTCATCCGGCAGCAGCACGCATTCGAAGGTCGCACCCGGCGGCGGCGTCAGGCGACCGGTCAGCGGCTCGCCCTGGCCACGGGCCGATGGCAGCGTGTGGGCCGCCACCGAGTAACTGCGGCCGGTGGAATCGATAAACACCGCAAACTGGTTGGAGCGCCCAGCAGCGGCAGTCTTGTAGCCGTCACCGGCCTTGTAGGACAGACCCGTGGCGTCAATATCATGCCCCTTGGCGCAACGGACCCAGCCTTTTTCCGACAGAACGATGGTCACCGGCTCGGTGGGCATCAGCTCGTTTTCCGACAGGGCCTTGGCTTCCGCGCGGGCGACGATCGGCGAGCGACGGTCGTCGCCGTAGGTTTCTGCGTCTTGCAGCAATTCGGTGCGCACCAGCTTCTTGAGCTTGGCTTCGCTGTTGAGCAGGGCTTGCAGCTTGGCCTGCTCCTTGAGCAACTCGTCCTGCTCGGCCCGCAGCTTCATCTCTTCCAGACGCGCCAACTGCCGCAGACGGGTGTCGAGGATGTAGTCGGCCTGGATTTCGCTGAGGGCAAAACGCTCGATCAGCTTGGCCCGGGGATGCTCCTCGGTACGGATGATGTGGATCACTTCATCCAGATTGAGGTAGGCGATCAGCAAGCCGTCCAACAGGTGCAGGCGCCGCTCGACCTTGTCCAGGCGGAATTGCAGGCGACGACGCACGGTAGCCACCCGGAATTCCAGCCACTCCACCAGCAGCGCACGCAGGTTCTTCAACTGCGGCTTGCCGTCCAGGCCGATGATGTTGATGTTGACCCGGTAGGTCGACTCCAGCTCGGTGGTGGCGAACAGGTGCTGCATCAGCTCATCGGGATCGACCCGATTGGAGCGCGGGATGATCACGATGCGGCAGGGGTTCTCATGGTCCGACTCGTCCCGCAGGTCTGCCACCATGGGCAGCTTCTTGGCCTGCATCTGCGCGGCGATCTGCTCCAGTACCTTGGCCCCGGACACCTGATGCGGCAGCGCGGTGACAATGATGTCGCCATCCTCGACCCGATACACGGCGCGCATGCGCACCGAGCCGCGGCCGGTTTCGTAGATCTTCAGCAGATCGGCGCGAGGGGTGATGATTTCCGCTTCGGTGGGGTAGTCCGGCCCCTGGATGTGCTCGCAGAGCTGTTCCACGGTGGCCTTGGGCTCATCCAGCAGACGCACGCAGGCCGACGCCACTTCCCGCAGGTTGTGCGGCGGCACGTCGGTGGCCATGCCCACGGCGATACCGGTGGTGCCGTTGAGCAGGATATTCGGCAGACGCGCCGGCAATACCAGCGGCTCCTGCAGGGTGCCGTCGAAGTTCGGCCCCCAGTCCGCAGTGCCCTGGCCCAGCTCGCTGAGCAGCACTTCGGAATAGCGTGACAGGCGCGCCTCGGTGTAACGCATGGCGGCGAAGGACTTGGGATCGTCCGGCGCGCCCCAGTTGCCCTGCCCGTCCACCAGCGTGTAGCGGTAGCTGAACGGCTGGGCCATCAGCACCATGGCTTCGTAGCAGGCGGAGTCGCCGTGCGGGTGGAACTTGCCGAGCACGTCGCCCACGGTACGCGCGGATTTCTTGTGCTTGGAATCGGCATCCAGCCCCAGCTCACTCATGGCGTAGACGATACGCCGCTGTACGGGTTTGAGGCCGTCGCCGATATGCGGCAGAGCACGGTCCATGATCACGTACATGGAGTAGTTGAGGTAGGCACTTTCGGTGAAGTCAGCCAGTGACCGGCGTTCTACGCCATCCAGGCTGAGATCAAGGGAGTCGCTCATGCGGGCCTCATTGGTTCGTGGTCTGGCGCAGCAGCATGGTGCCGCCGCGCTGAGTAAATTCAAGTTTCTTCAAAGCGCTCATGCCCAGCAAAACCTGGTCGCCGTCGAGCCCCGGGGCCACCAGGGCCCTGACGTCCTGAAGGACGATGTCCCCCAGTTGCAGACGCTCGATGCGGGTCCGATAGCCTTCGCTGCGCCCATTGGCGGTACTCAGGGTGACCGGTACCCCGCGCTCCAGGCCCAGGCGCTCGGCCAGTCCGGAAGGAATCGACACCTCGGTGGCACCGGTATCGAGCATGAACTGCACCGGCTGCCCGTTGATATGGCCGCTGGCGACGAAATGCCCCTGGCCGTTGCCGACCAGCTGCACTTCGATGTAACCCTCATGTTGTTGCGAACTGACGACCGTGTTGGGGTTCTCCTGACGGGCTTCCCAGTCGGCGAAGAACCGTGTGGCCAGGAATAGCGCCGCGGCCCAGGCCATGATCAGCATCACCCGCCCGGCGCTCTTGCCCGGTTGCTGGCTCATGGCTGGGCACTCCAGCCGCCTTCGGGGGCGGCAAAGCGCCAGACGATGGGGCGGGCCTCGCCATCGGCGCGGGCGCCGTTGTTGTTGTCCAGTCCGATCCAGGCGCCCTTGGCATCCACCACCAGCGCCTCGGCCAAACCGTAAGGCTGTGGATAACGCCGGTGTTCCACCAGCGCCTCGGCAGCAAAGGACCAGCAGCGCTCGACCTTGGCGCTCTGCCCATCCCGGCGGCAGATCTGGTAGGCGTTACGCTCCAGAGTGAACAGCTTGCCGTCAAACAAAGCCAGGTCGGCAAAGTCCCGGGACACCGCCTTGGCGTTGGGCACCTGCTGCGGCTGCATTTCCGAGCCGGCCTCACTGAGCAGTACGCAACCGCCATCACAGTCCCAGGTGGTCTGCCCACGCTTGATCAACAGCAGCCCGCGCCGCTCACGCTCTGCCGCCAGCCAGATCCGGTCGCCGGCGGGGTTCACCGCCAGGCCTTCGAACAAGGCATTGAAATGCAGGAGCATGCCGCTGGCCCGTGCTTCACGGACCATGATCGGCGAAATCTTCAACCAGGCCGGAGCGCCTTGCACCGGTACCTTGAGCACCGTGGCGTGAGCTTCGCTGACCACATATTTGTTGCCCGCGGCGTCGCAGGAGATGCCTTCGAAATCCAGATCGCCGCCACGCACGAAAGACGCGGCCCAGGTCCGCGACTTCAAGCCCCAGGGCAAGCCGGTATCCGGCACCGCCGGCACCTCCAGCTTGAGGGCCTCGGCCTGCCAGACGCTGTCGCGGGTATCGAGCTTGTAGATCTGATCGTCATCGCGGTCGGAAACCGTCCACAATTCCTGGCCGCACAGCGCCAGCCCGGACAGATTGCCACCGCGCATGCCTTCGACAGGATGCTCGGACAGCAAGGTCAGTTCGGGCGCAGGCGCGGCCACCACCGAGGTTGCCAATAGCGCTAGGGCCAGGGCAAAACCTCTGTGCATCAGGCCAGCACCTCGGCCAGGTTGCCCTTGGACTCCAGCCAGGATTTGCGATCACCGGCGCGCTTCTTCGCCAGCAGCATGTCCATGATTTCCGCGGTGGCCTCGACGTCGTCCAGGGTCAACTGCACCAGGCGCCGGGTGTTCGGGTCCATGGTGGTCTCGCGCAGTTGCGGCGGGTTCATTTCACCCAGCCCCTTGAATCGGGTGACCTGGGGCTTGCCGCGTTTCTTCTCGGCCACCAGGCGGTCGAGAATGCCGTCGCGCTCGGCCTCGTCCAGGGCGTAGAAGATCTCCTTGCCCAGGTCGATGCGGTACAGCGGCGGCATGGCCACATAGACGTGGCCGGCATCCACCAGCGGACGGAAATGCTGGACGAACAGGGCACAGAGCAAGGTGGCGATATGCAGACCATCGGAGTCGGCGTCGGCGAGGATGCAGATCTTGCCGTAGCGCAGCTGGCTCATGTCCTCGGCGCCTGGATCGACACCGATGGCCACGGCGATGTTGTGCACTTCCTGGCTGGCCAAAACTTCGCTGCCGTCCACTTCCCAGGTGTTGAGGATCTTGCCGCGCAACGGCAGGATCGCCTGGAATTCCTTGTCCCGCGCCTGCTTGGCCGAACCGCCGGCGGAGTCGCCCTCCACCAGGAACAGCTCGGAACGCATCGGGTCCTGGCCGGCGCAATCCGCCAGCTTGCCGGGCAGTGCCGGGCCCTGGGTAATGCGCTTGCGCTCGACCTTCTTGCTGGCCTTCAGGCGACGGCCGGCGTTGCTGATGGCCAGTTCCGCCAGTTGCATGCCCAGCTCGGGGTTGGCATTGAGCCACAGGCTGAAGGCGTCCTTGACCACACCGGAAACGAAAGCCGCCGCCTCACGGGACGACAGCCGCTCCTTGGTCTGGCCGGAGAACTGCGCGTCCTGCATCTTCATCGACAGGACGAAGGCGATGCGCTCCCAGACGTCTTCCGGGGCCAGCTTGAGGCCGCGGGGCAACAGGTTGCGGAATTCGCAGAACTCGCGCATGGCATCCAGCAGGCCCTGGCGCAGGCCGTTGACGTGGGTACCGCCCTGAGCCGTGGGGATCAGGTTGACGTAGCTTTCCTGAACGCTGTCGCCGCCTTCGGGCAGCCACAGCAGGGCCCAGTCCACCGCTTCCTTGTTGCCCGCCAGGCTGCCACAGAAGGGTTCGTTGGGCAGGCGCTCGAATTCACTGACCGCGTCCACCAGGTAGGAACGCAAGCCGTCTTCGTAATGCCACTCGACCTTCTCGCCGCTGGACTTGTCCTCGAAGCTCACCAGCAGCCCCGGGCACAGCACGGCCTTGGCCTTGAGCACATGCTTGAGACGGCTGACGGAGAATTTCGGCGAATCGAAGTATTTCGGGTCCGGGGCGAAGTACACGCTGGTGCCGGTGTTGCGCTTGCCCACGGTGCCGACCACTTCCAGCTCGCTGGCCTTGTAGCCGTCGGCGAAGGTCATCTGGTATTCGTTGCCGTCGCGCTTGACCCGCACCCGCACCTGGTTCGACAGGGCGTTGACCACGGAAATGCCCACCCCGTGCAGACCGCCGGAGAACTGGTAGTTCTTGTTGGAGAACTTGCCGCCGGCATGGAGCTTGGTGAGGATCAGCTCGATCCCGGAGACGCCCTCTTCCGGGTGGATGTCCACGGGCATGCCGCGGCCGTCGTCGCAGACTTCCAGGGAATGGTCGGCATGCAGGATGACCTGTATCGACTTCGCATGGCCGGCCAGGGCTTCGTCGACGCTGTTGTCGATGACTTCCTGGGCCAGATGGTTGGGCCGCGTGGTGTCGGTGTACATGCCCGGGCGTTTGCGCACCGGGTCGAGTCCCGAGAGGACTTCGATGGCGTCTGCGTTATAAGAGCTAGCGCTGGGAGTGGCCATGGGTTCTCGTCGTTAGTCGTTCAATGAATATGGGGCGGGGCTTCACAGTGCGGTGAAGTCGATCGCCTGGTACTGATCGGCAGTGATGCCGGCAAAATTCAACATCGCCGGCAATTGTCCGGCAAAACCTTGGAAACTATGATCGCCGCCGGCCTGGATGCGCAAGGCACAGGCGCGGTAGTAGCGCTCGGCGCTGCGATAGTCCAGGGTCTCGTCCCCGGTCTGCAACCACACCTGATAACGCTGCGGGTCCTGGGGAGGCGCGACTTCCAGCGCCGCCAGCGCCGCCACGTGGTCGTGGGTCAGTTCCCAGGTTTCGTCGGTGTACAGGTTCTTCTGCGTGCCCAGATAACCGTCGAACATCCGGTGCGGGCTGACCGCAGGGTTGATCAGCAGGGCTTTCAGACCATAGCGCTCGGCAAGGTGAGTCGCATAGTAGCCGCCGAGCGAGCTGCCGACCAGCAATGGACGACCGAGTTCGGCAATCGCCTGTTCCAGCTGGCCAATGGCCTGGCGTGGATGGTGATGCAGGGCCGGTACGCGCAATTGCTCGGCCAGCCCCATTTGCTCCATGACACGCCGCAACTGGGAGGCCTTGGTCGACGCGGGAGCACTGTTGAAGCCGTGGATATAAAGGATCGAACCGGACATGCGAACTCCCTGTGCACCTGGGCAAAAGCCGCAGTTTACAGGGATGGCAGCGGCGAACGAAGCCGCTTCAGTAGCCGTTGCTGCCGTAATCGATGCTGAAGGCGTAGCCGTGGACCCGCTCCACACCGGTTTCCAACCGTCCATCGGGCAGCAGGCGCAGCCAGCGATAGCCGGGCACCTGCTCTTCGACCTTGAAGTCGTCGCTGCCGGGCTCGAACTGGATGCAGGTGGAGGGTGAGGCCAACAGCCGCACGTCGCCCCGCTGGCGGTCGATCTCCTGATGCACATGCCCCCAGAGCAAGGCGCGAACCTGGGGGAAGCGGTCGAGCACGGCGAACAGCGCCTCGGCGTTGCGCAGGCCGATGGGCTCCATCCAGGCGCAATCGATGGATACCGGATGATGGTGCAGGCAGATCAGGTGATGACGTTCAGGCGCCTCCCCCAGGGAGCGGGCCAGCAATTGCAACTGGTCGTCCTGCAGGTAGCCCGGCACCGAGCCGGGCACCGCCGAATCCAGCAGGGTTATGCGCCAGTTGCCGATATCGATGATCGGTTGCAGCAGATCGCTGTCCCCCGTCGCCAACTGCATGACCTGGGGCTCGTCATGATTACCGGGCAACCAACGGCCTGGCGCCGGAATCTGCCGGGTCAGCTGGCGAAAGCGCTGATAGGACTCCAGCGTGCCGTCCTGGGACAGATCGCCGGTGGCCAGCATCAGGTCGATCCGTGGCTGCTGCGCCAGCACCAGGTCGATGACCCGTTGCAGGCTGTCGGCGGTGTTCATGCCCAACAGCGCGCCGTCGGTCTCGGCAAACAGATGGCTATCGGACAGTTGCACCAGCAGCACCGAGTCGTCGGCAGTCAGTGCGGATACGCTTGGCACGGTGTTCTCCCGGAGCAAGGGCACAAAGCATGATGAAGGCGGTAATTATGCTGGGGGAAGTGAAAAAGAGGAAACCTGGGAAGCGGACCCAGTTCACATCTAGCGCACCGCTTCGAACTCGTGCCCACAGGCCAGGCAGTGGCTCAGCCACTCGCCCAGAAAAACATTCAACTGGGCCTTCTCGTCCGGCTGGTGCATGAAGGCATTCGGATAGGGATAGATGCTGCGAAACCGCCGCGCATGCTCGGCACTGATGACCTCCGCCATGCGCGCGTCGTGATAGACCTGCACCTCCAGCTGCGGCACCGGCAGCCAGGGCAGGCTGTGCTCCTGGCGCACCTGCAAGGTGGTGGTGTATGGGCAGGCCAGCACCACTTCCAGGGCCAGTACACCGAGCATCTGCTCGCCCTGGGTCACGGCGATGCGCCGCGCCACAGGCTGGTTGCGCATATCGGGCAGCAGGCGCATCAGTCGGGCGTAGTTGGCCTCGCAGGAAGCTTGCAGCCCCGCGAGATCCACCCGATAGCGGTCGCGTACCTTGTTTACGACCATAACCCCCTCACTTCAGCGCGATTGAGCGCCAACCACTGCAAGGCAATGATGCTGGCGGCATTGCAGATCCGCCCGTCGCGCATGGCCTGCTGCGCATCTTCATAGGCCATCACCGACACCCGGATGTCCTCCGCCTCTTCCTCCAGCCCGTGCAACCCGCCAGCGGCACTGCTGTCGCAACGCCCCAGGAACAGATGGACGAACTCGGTGCTACCCCCTGGCGACGGGAAGTACTGGGTCATCGGCCACAACGCCGAGATCTCCAGGCCCGCTTCTTCCTGCGCCTCGCGACGCGCCACTTCTTCAGGCTGCTCGTCCTTGTCGATCAACCCGGCCACCAGTTCCACCAGCCAGGGCGTGGCGGCCTTGCCCATGGCGCCGATGCGAAACTGTTCGATCAGCACCACCTCATCGCGCTGCGGATCGTACGGCAGTACGCAGACCGCATCGTGACGCAGCAGGACTTCACGATTGATTTCACGCCCCATGCCACCGGCGAACAGCTCATGACGCAGTTGCAGGCGATCGAGCCGGTAGAAACCCTGGAAGCAGTTCTCGCGCCGGATGATCTCGACGGCACTCGGCGTGGAGTTGGCAAAGTCAGTCATAGCAATCCTCGTGTACAGCCTGTTCATCCCGAGGATCCCCCTCGACTTCGCGCCATCCTAACGCGCCCGCCGTCGCCGATGCAGCCCCTTTAGCCTCAGCGGGATAGACGGCGGGGGGCTAAACCTAATCTAATTGCCTGTATTGAGCTTAGTGGCGAACCGACTGCCTCGCAGACAGTCGAAGCCGGTAACTTTTGCCTCCCCCTGGTTTATGAAGGACGCCCATGTCGCTTGTCAAAATCGCCTCCGTGGCCTGTATCGCCCTGACCCTGGGCGCCTGTCAAAGCCTGTTTCAGCCAAGCTACAACACCCCGCTGGAAACCAAGCGCGAGAAGTCCGAGCAGCTCAAGCCAGGCTGCAGCGGCGCCGACTGTCCGCTGGTCAACCTCGACACCGTGCACTTTCCCGCCGAGCCGCAACTGGATGCCATCGTCGAAAAACGCCTGCTGCAAATGACCCGCACCAGCCCCGAAGCAGCGCTGCCGGCCAGCCTGGCGGCCTACCGTGAACAGTTCCTGCGCAGCGCGGCGGACCGCCACGGCATGTACCTGCAATCTAAGGTACGCGAGCAGCATGACGGCCTGGTGATCATCGAACTGGCCAGCTACCTGGACACCGGCGCCGCCAACGGCACCCCGGGACGGGGCTTCGTCAACTATTCGCGCCAGCAGCAGCGGGCGCTGAGCCTGGCGGACATGCTGCTGCCCGGCCAGGAAGAGATGTTCTGGAAGGCCGCGCGGGTCGCCCACAACAACTGGCTGATCAGCACCCACCTGGATCGCGAAGCCGAATTCATCAAGACCTGGCCGTTCCAGAAAACCGCCAACGTGGCGCTGACCCAGAAAGCCGTGACCCTCAAGTACGACGTCAGCACCATCGCGCCCTCGGTGCTGGGCCATATCGAATTGCAGATTCCCTACGACCGCCTCAAGGGCGTGCTCAAGCCCGAGCTGTTTCCTGGCAGTAATTGAAAACCCGGCCCAACAGCCACTGCAGCAGCCCTGCCAGCAGCAGCGACGGCAGGGTAGCCCCGACATCCGGATACAGGTTGGCCAGCAGGTGATAGGTGCTCACCCCACCCAGCCAGGCCAACAGCGCGGTCCAGCGCCAGGCTGACAGCGAATCGTGCCCGGAGCGTCGACGCAGAATGAAGTGATCCACCAGCACCACGCCAAACAAGGGCGCGAACACCGAGCCGATCAGCAGCAGGAAATTCTGGTACTGGGCCAGCGGCGCCAGGCAGGCGATCAGGGTGCAGAGCACACCGATGGCCAGGGCCAGGTGCTCGACCTTGAGGCGCAGCAGAATGCCACTGGAAACCGCCGCCGAGTGGATGTCGGCAAAGGCGTTCTCCGACTCGTCGAGCAGGATCAGCAACAACGGGATTCCAAGGCCCGCGCCGGCCAGCGCCAGGAGCAAGGCATTGGCTTCACCGCTCGGGGCAAAGGCCAGGGTGTAGGCGACGCCCAGGCTCATCAGCCAGAAATTGCCGATGAAAAAACCCAGGGCCGTGCCGCCGAACACGCTCTTGGCGCGTTTGCCGAACCGCGAGTAATCGGCGATCAGCGGCAACCACGACAAGGGCATGGCGATGGCGATGTCGAAGCCTGCGGCGAAGGGCATCGAGCCGTCGCCAGCCTGAGCCTTGAGTGCCGCCAGGTCGGCCCGGGCGAACAGGTTCCAGGTCAGCCACAGGCACGCCGCGAGCAATAGCCAGATGCCCCACTTGCGCAGGATCCGGCGGACAAAGGTCAAGGGGCCACTGACCGCCAGCAAGGTTGCCAGGGCGCCGAAAAACAGGGTCCAGAGCAGCGGGTTGGCCAACAGGCTGCCGTCACCGAAGGCCCGGGTGCCCAAAAGGCTCGCGGCATCGCGCATGACGATGATTTCAAACGAACCCCAGCCCACCAACTGCAGCAGGTTGAGCAACGCCGGCAAACTGGCACCACGCCGGCCCAGGCTGAGCTTGAGCGCGGCCATCGACGACAGGCCGGTGTCGCTGCCGATCACCCCCACCGCCGCCAGCAGCAGAACGCCCACCGCGGTGCCAAGCAGGATCGCCAGCAACGCATGGGACAGCCCCAGGCCCGGCGCCAACAGCGCACCGGTCTGCAGCACCATCAAACCGATGCCGAGGGAGAACCACAGGGAAAACAGGTCCCGGGCGCCAAACACACGCCGGTCGGCGGGGACCGCCAGATTGGGGGAATAGGTACTTGGACTGCTCAAGGGACATATCTCAATAAGAACAGGAGCAAGCTGCAAGCCTCAAGCGTCAAGAAAAAGCACTTCGGCCTTTGCTTTCCGCTTGCAGCTTGCAGCTTGCAGCTCATGGCTTAGACCTTCTTGTACAGCTGGCTGCCTTCCTGCTTGAAGCGCTCAGCCTGCTCCGCCAGGCCCTTGGCGACGTCCACATCGACCGCGTCGATGCGCTGGTTGGCCGCGTATTCGCGCACTTCCTGGGTGATCTTCATCGAGCAGAACTTCGGCCCGCACATGGAGCAGAAATGCGCCACCTTGGCCGAATCCTTGGGCAGGGTTTCGTCGTGGTACGAACGCGCGGTGTCCGGATCCAGGCCGAGGTTGAACTGGTCTTCCCAGCGGAATTCGAAACGCGCCTTGGACAGGGCGTTGTCACGGATCTGCGCGCCGGGGTGACCTTTGGCCAGGTCGGCAGCGTGGGCGGCGATCTTGTAGGTGATGATCCCGGTCTTCACGTCATCCTTGTTCGGCAGGCCCAGGTGCTCCTTGGGCGTGACGTAGCAGAGCATGGCGCAACCGAACCAGCCGATCATCGCCGCACCGATACCGGAAGTGATGTGGTCGTAGCCCGGAGCGATGTCGGTGGTCAGCGGGCCGAGGGTGTAGAACGGCGCCTCGTCGCAGCATTCCAGCTGCTTGTCCATGTTCTCCTTGATCAACTGCATCGGCACGTGGCCGGGGCCTTCGATCATGCACTGCACGTCGTGCTTCCAGGCGATCTTGGTCAGCTCGCCGAGGGTTTCCAGCTCGCCGAACTGGGCTTCGTCGTTGGCGTCGGCAATCGACCCCGGACGCAGGCCATCTCCCAGGGAGAAGCTGACGTCGTAGGCCTTCATGATTTCGCAGATTTCGTCGAAGTGGGTGTAGAGGAAGTTCTCCTTGTGGTGCGCCAGGCACCATTTGGCCATGATCGAACCGCCGCGGGAGACGATGCCGGTCACGCGCTTGGCGGTCAGCGGCACATAGCGCAGCAACACGCCGGCGTGGATGGTGAAATAGTCCACGCCCTGCTCGGCCTGTTCGATCAGGGTGTCGCGGAACAGCTCCCAGGTCAGGTCCTCGGCCACGCCGTTGACCTTTTCCAGGGCCTGGTAGATCGGTACGGTGCCGATCGGCACCGGCGAGTTGCGGATGATCCACTCGCGGGTTTCATGAATGTGCTTGCCGGTGGACAGGTCCATCACCGTGTCCGAACCCCAGCGGATGCCCCAGGTCAGTTTCGCCACTTCTTCCTCGATCGAGGAGCCCAGGGCGCTGTTGCCGATGTTGCCGTTGATCTTCACCAGGAAGTTGCGGCCGATGATCATCGGTTCCAGTTCGACGTGGTTGATGTTGGCCGGAATGATCGCGCGACCGCGGGCGATTTCCTCGCGGACGAACTCCGGGGTGATTTCCTTGGGGATGCTGGCGCCGAAGCTGTGGCCGGCGTGTTGCTGGTTCAGCAGGCCGGCGGCGCGGGCTTCCTGCAGCTTCATGTTTTCGCGGATGGCGACGTATTCCATCTCCGCGGTGATGATGCCTTTGCGGGCGTAGTGCATCTGGCTGACGTTGGCCCCGGCCTTGGCCCGGCGCGGGTTGTTGACGTGGGCGAAACGCAGCTTGGTCAGCTCCGGATCCGCCAGGCGCTGCTGGCCGAAGTTGGAGCTCAGGCCGGGCAGGCGCTCGGTGTCGCCACGGTCTTCGATCCACGCCGAACGCACGTCGCCCAGGCCCTTGCGCACATCGATCACCACGTTCGGATCGGTGTAGGGGCCGGAGGTGTCGTACACGGTCACCGGGGCGTTGATCTCGCCACCGAAATCGGTGGGGGTCACGTCCAGGGTGATTTCGCGCATGGGCACGCGGATGTCCGGGCGCGAACCCTGGACATAGATTTTTTGCGAGCGGGTAAAGGGCTGAACCGATTGTTGGTCGACTTGGGCCGACTCACTGAGGTTGCTAGCGTTTTTTAGTTTTGTCGTCATCACGGGCTCTCCAGACAGCATCCAGGCAGTGGATTGTTGTCGGAGCGAACCTGTAACGGACGGACGCACCCTGTCTAAGCAACTAGTGAGTGCAGTGCTTGGTACTCGAGGGGGTGTTCGATTGTCGAACAACATCCCGGACGAAGCACAAGAGGACTCGCCGGGTGACGAGAAATCTTGTTCCCTACGCAGGCGCTAACCTGATCAGGTTCAACGGGATCCGGATTATCCGATCTCAGCCTCATAGCAAGGCACCCCGACAAGAACCGGGCCAGTCTAGACAAAGCCGGGACAGAACGCCAACACCGGTGCAATAAGCAGGATGAATGGCGTAATTGCAGGATTGTTGCCATAGGTCAGCAGCTCTACACTCCCAGCCCTATGTCGAACCTTGACGCTCCATGGACCGCGCCTTAGCCTTGGCGCCTGGATTATCTCCGTAATATCAACTCTAGGGATCGCCGAATGCTGCGCAAACTCTCACTGGCTGTTGCCGTGTCTTGTGCGTCCAATGGAATGGCCTGGGCAGCAGAAGCGCCTTTGACCACCAGGACCGACCTGGTCAGCGTCTACCAGGAAGCGCTGGACAACAACGCCGATCTGGCGGCCGCCCGCGCCCAGTACGGCGCCCAGAAGGAAGTGGTGCCCCAGGCCCGCGCCGGCCTGCTGCCCAACCTCTCGGCGGGGGCGGACATCAACAACACCCGCACCAAATTCGATGAGCCTTCCATGGCCTCGACCCGCAGCGGCAACGTCTACCAGGCGACCCTGGCCCAGCCGCTGTTCCGCGCCGACCGCTGGTTCCAGCTGCAGGCCGCCAAGGACATCAACGAGCAGGCCTCGCTGCAGCTCTCGGCCACCGAACAGAACCTGATCCTGCAAAGCGCGGAAAACTACTTCGCGGTATTGCGCGCCCAGGACAACCTGGCCTCGACCAAGGCCGAGGAAGCCGCCTTCAAGCGTCAACTGGACCAGTCCAACGAGCGCTTCGACGTGGGTCTGTCGGACAAGACCGACGTCCTCCAGGCCCAGGCCAGCTACGACACCGCCCGGGCCAACCGGATCCTCGCCCAGCGCCAGGTGGATGACGCCTTCGAAGCGCTGATCACCCTGACCAACCGCGAGTACAACTCGATCCAGGGCATTGTCCACACCCTGCCGGTGCTGGCACCGACACCCAACGACGCCAAGGCCTGGGTCGACACCGCCGCCCGGCAGAACCTCAACCTACTGGCCAGCAACTACGCGGTCAGCGCCGCCGAAGAAACCCTCAAGCAGCGCAAGGCCGGGCACGCCCCGACCCTGGACGCCGTGGCGCAGTACAAGAAAGGCGACAACGACGCCCTGGGCTTCAGCAACCCCAACCCGTTGACGCGCTATGGCAGCGATGTCGAGCAACGCTCCATCGGTCTGCAACTGAACATCCCGATCTACAGCGGCGGCCTGACCAGTTCCCAGGTCCGCGAGTCCTATTCGCGCCTGAGCCAGACCGAGCAGCAGCGCGAGTCCCTGCGTCGCCAGGTGGTGGAAAACACCCGCAACCTGCATCGCGCGGTGAACACCGATGTCGAGCAGGTCCAGGCCCGGCGCCAGTCGATCATCTCCAACCAGAGCGCGGTGGAAGCCACGGAAATCGGCTATCAGGTGGGCACCCGCAATATCGTCGACGTGCTGGATGCGCAACGTCAGCTGTACACCTCGGTGCGCAACTACAACAACAGCCGCTACGACTACATCCTCGACAACCTGCGCCTGAAGCAGGCCGCCGGCACCCTCAACCCCGGTGACCTGCAGGACCTGTCGCGCTACCTCAAGGCCGACTACAACCCGGACCGCGACTTCCTGCCGCCGGACCTGGCCAAGGCCGCACAGGAGCAGCTCAAGGCTCGTCCCTGAAGCCTGAAGCCATGAAAAAGGCCACCTTTGCAGGTGGCCTTTTTCATGGTGAGCCTGTTGTGACAAACGCCCTTTACGGCAACCGCCACAGAACGACGATCAGTGCCTGTTCAAGAGGCGATCAAGGCCATCCAGCAGCCGCTGCAAGGCGCCCTGATTGGCCTTGAGCACCTTGAGCCCGGCCTCGGCCATCTTCTGCGCATCCCGGGGCAACTCGAACAGGCGCTGCACCGCCACCGCCAGCCCCTCGGCGTCATCCACCTCCTGCAGGGCCCCGGCCTCGCGCAGCATCGCGGCGATTTCCAGGAAGTTGAACAGGTGCGGCCCGCTGATCACCGGCTTGGCCAGCGCCGCCGGTTCCAGCAGATTGTGCCCGCCGTTGGCCACCAGGCTGCCACCGACAAAGGCGCTGTCGGCCAGGGCGTAGAGGAACAGCAACTCGCCCATGGTGTCCCCCAGCAACACCGAGGTGGTGGCGCCCACCGGCTCCCCGGCGGAGCGGCGAATGGTGGCGAAGCCCTGTTGCCGACACAGCTCGAACACCGAGTCGAAGCGTTCCGGATGCCGTGGCACCAGGATCAGCAAGGCATTCGGGTAACTGGCCAGCAGTTGCCGATGGGCATCGAGCACCACGGCGTCTTCACCCTCGTGGGTACTGGCGGCGATCCATACCGGACGATCCATGGCCTGCCACTGCTGGCGCAGCTCCCGGGCACGCTCCAGCAGTTGCGGGTCGATGCTCAGGTCGAACTTGATCGAGCCTGTCACTTCCACTGTCTCGGGACGTGCGCCCAGTTCCCGGAAACGCTGGGCCTCGGCCTCGGTCTGCACCGCGAACAGGCTCATCTGCGCCAGCATCGGCGCCGTCAGGCCGGCAAAGCGCCCATAGCCCTTGGCCGAACGCGCGGACAGGCGGGCATTGGCCAGGGCCACCGGAATCCCGCGCCGGGCGCACTGGTCGATGTGGTTGGGCCACAGCTCGGTTTCCATGATCACCGCCAGCTTGGGCTGCACCCGGTCGAGAAAGCGCGCCGCGGCGCAGGGCAGATCGTAAGGCAGGTAGCAATGCTGGATGCGCGGCTCATGGGCGAACAGCGCCTGGATCCGCTCGGAGCCGGTGGGGGTCATGCAGGTCACGGTGATCGGCAGTTGCGGATGACGGGCCAACAGCGCCCGGATCATTGGCGCGGCGGCGATGCTCTCGCCCACGGACACCGCATGCACCCAGATGCCGCCAGTGCGCATGGCCGGCAAGCCCAGGGAGAAACGCTCGCCAATGCGCTTGGCATAAGCCGGGGCCTTGCGCGAACGCAGCCACAGGCGAATCGCTACCAATGGCAGCCCCAGGTAAAACAGTGCGGTGTAGAGAGTTCTATTCATGGCGGCGGAGTTTATCGGTTTTTTAGCCGATCGCCTTCAGGTGCACGGCAAAACGTTCCGCCAGCCAGCACGCTGCCGGCCCCAAGGGCTCGTCGCGGCGCCAGGCCAGTTCCACCACCAGCGCCGGCGGTGTCCATTCGCTGACCAGCTCCACCATCTGATGCTGATAGGTCGGGTACTGCACCACATGCCGCGGCAACCAGGCCCAGCCCAGGCCGCGCATCAGCCATTCGGCCATCACATAGAAGCTGTCCGCCCGCCAGACTTGGGGGCTGACCTGCTCACCCCCCGGATAACCACTGAGTTGCGGGGCGATCAGCAACTGCCGGTGCCGGGCCAGGAGCTGGCGGTTGACCCGCCGTTCATGGGCCAGCGGATGCCCCACGGCACAGACAGTGACCATTTCGACGCTGCCCAGGGCCTGACGTTCCAGGGTTTCGGGCATCTGCTCATGGTGGAACAGCAACCCCAGGTCGGCCCGGCGCTCCACCAGCTTGCGCGCCACATCACCCTGGGCGCCGCTGGCCAGTTGCACTTCCAGGCTGGGAAAACGCTCGGCCAGGGCTTCCAGGCTGTCGAGCACCGGCTGGTAGGGCATCGCCTCGTCCTGGGCCAGGCGCAACCGCGCCTCCTGGCCCCGCATCAGGGCCAGGGCCCGGCCATTGAGGCGATCGCACTGGCGCAGAATCTCCCGCGCCTCCTGCAACAAGGCACTGCCGGCTTCGCTGAGCTTGGGCTGACGCCCGCTGCTACGCTCGAACAGGCTGACCCCCAGGTCCTCCTCCAGCAGAACGATGGCGTTGCTGATGGCCGATTGCGCCTTGCGTTGCTGGCGGGCCACCGCCGAGAACGAACGCAGCTCGGCGACACTGACGAACAGCCGCAACTGCTCCAGGTTCCATTGCATGTTCATAGTGCAACCTATCTCCATAGCAGATAGGTAATGACTTTACCGCATCTGAGCAGCCTCTAGAATGCCGACCTCAGAAAGCAGCCCCGAACACGAGGAACCCTCCCATGAACGCTTACTACTACCTGGCCATCGCCATCTGCGCAGAAGTGATTGCCACTGTTTCAATGAAAGCGGTCAAGGGCCTGAGCACACCGCTGCCCCTGGCGCTGATCATCGTCGGCTACGGCGTGGCCTTCTGGATGCTGACCCTGGTGGTGCGTACCGTCCCGGTGGGCGTGGCCTATGCGGTGTGGGCCGGCATGGGCATCGTCATGGTCAGCATTGCCGCGCTGTTCCTGTACGGCCAGAAGCTGGATATCCCGGCGATGCTGGGCATGGCGCTGATCGTCCTCGGCGTGGTGGTGATCCAGCTGTTCTCGAAAACCGCCGGACATTGAAAAGCCGCCTCAAGCGACAAGCTTCAAGTGGCAAGAGTGAGTGCCATGCTTGCAGCTTGAGGCTTGAGGCTTGAAACTTGCGGCTTCGTTTTGTTTACCGAGGTCGCTGCATGCCATCCGCTATTTCCACCGATGTGCTGATTGTCGGCGCAGGCGTCGCCGGTCTCTGGCTCAACGCCCGCCTGCGGCGCCAGGGCTTTTCCACGGTCCTGGTGGAAAGCGCCAGCCTCGGTGGCGGACAGAGCGTGAAGTCCCAGGGGATCATTCACGGCGGCGCCAAATACGCCCTGCACGGCGCCCTCACCGGCGCCTCGGAAGCCATTGCCGACATGCCGCGGCGCTGGCGCGAGGCCCTGGCCGGCAGCGGCGAGCTGGACCTGTCCGGCGTGCGCCTGCTGTCCGACGCTCACTATCTCTGGTCCCCCGGCACCCTGGCCGGCAACCTCACCAGCTTCTTTGCCAGCAAGGCCGTGCGCGGCCGGGTCGATCAGGTCAAGGGCGAGCAGTTGCCGCCGGCCCTGCAAGACAAGCGCTTCAAGGGCAAGGTCTACCGGCTGGCCGAGCTGGTGGTGGATGTGCCCAGCGTCATCCAGCGTCTGGCGGAGCTGGGCGGCGATAGCCTGCTGGCCGGGCAGAAGATCGAGCCACTGCTGGAGAGCGGTCAGCTGGCAGGCCTGCGGGTCGACGAGCGGGAGATTCGCGCACAGCGCATCGTCCTCAGCGCCGGTGCCGGCAATGCCGAGCTGCTCCAGGCGGTCGGCCTGAGCCAGCCGGCGATGCAACGACGCCCACTGCACATGGTGCTGGTCAAGGGGCCAAGCCTGAAACCACTGTATGCCCATTGCCTGGGCGGCGGCCCCAAGCCGCGGATCACCGTCACCACCCATCCGGCCGCCGATGGCCAGTGGGTCTGGTACCTGGGGGGCGATCTGGCCGAAGCCGAGGGCGTGGCCCGGGAACCGGCGGCGCAAATCGCTGCGGCCCAGAAGGAACTGGGCCAGCTGCTGCCCTGGGTCGACCTGAGCCAGGCGCAATGGGCCACCTTGCGAGTGGAGCGCGCCGAACCTGCGCAATCAGGCCTGACCCGCCCGGACAACGCCTTCCTCGCCGAACAGGATCGCCTGCTGGTGGGCTGGCCGACCAAGCTGGCCCTGGCGCCGGACTTCGCCGACAGGGTCCTGGCGGCCCTGGAGCGCGATGGCATTCGCCCCGGCCACAACCAGGCACTCCCCGACCTGCCCAAGCCGCCGCTGGCGCAAACGGCCTGGGAGCAACTGCTGCCATGAGCCAGCCAACCCTGCACGACCTGCATCGTCCCTTCGGCAGCACCGGACTGATGGTTTCACCTCTGGGCCTGGGCACGGTCAAGCTGGGCCGTGACCAGGGCGTGAAATACCCCAACGGTTTCCAGATCCCCGACGACCAGGAAGCGCGCATGCTGCTCAAGCTGACCCGCGACCTGGGCATCAACCTGATCGACACCGCTCCGGCCTATGGCCGCAGCGAAGAACGCCTGGGCCCGCTGCTGCGGGGCCAGCGCCAGGAATGGGTGATCGTCAGCAAGGTCGGCGAGGAGTTTGCCGACGGCGTGTCCCGCCACGATTTCAGCGCCGCCCACACTCGACTGTCCGTGGAACGCAGCCTGCAACGCCTGGAAACCGACTTCATCGACCTGGTGCTGGTGCATTCCGACGGCAACGACCTGGCGATCCTCGAACAGTGCGAGGTCTACCAGACCCTGGCGCAGCTCAAGCAGGAGGGCAAGATCCGCGGCTTCGGCTTCTCCGGCAAGACTGTCGACGGCGGTTTGAAGGCTCTGGAGCAAGGCGATTGCGCCATGGTTACCTACAATCTGAACGAACAGGCCGAGCGAGCGGTCATTGATTACGCCGCCGCCCAGCACAAGGGCATCCTGGTGAAGAAGGCCCTGGCCAGCGGCCACGTGTGCCTGAGCCCGGGCACCGATCCGGTGCGGGCCAGCTTCGAATTGCTGTTTGACCGGCCCGGTGTCGCCAGTGCTATTGTCGGGACCATCAATCCGCTGCACCTGGCCCATAACGTGGCGACCGTGGCACAGGTTCTAGGGTCCGTTCGCGTTTAGTGTCAGGCCGCCCCGTCCCTTCGGGTTGCGTGTCAAACGGGAACAGCCCCCAGGCCAGAACTGATGCCGCCGACGCGGCCGACCCCGACGCAAGAAGGAGCCGCAATGTCGCGACCGCTGATTAGAAAGAACCCCAGCAACTTCAAGACCCTGCCACTGTTCGTCGAGGCGACTCCCGAAAGCCTGTGCTACCAGAGCGTCGGCATGCCGCTGAACTTCGCCCAGACCCTGCAGCGCCGGCGCGCGGTGACCGTGGCCGACAACCAGCGTTTCGCCCTGGAGCTGGCCAATCTCGGGGTCTCGGTGCGCCTGACCCTGCATTGGCAGAACCGCGATTACTGGGTACTGGTACGCCAGCGCCGCCAGGATCGCGGCGACGTGGTGCTCAAGCTGATCTCCGGCTACGTGCCGGCTCACGAGCTGAACCTGCCGCTGCTTACCGCCATCCAGGAAATCGCCGAGGAATGCCTGCTGGAGACCCCCGAAGGCTGGCTCGGCGGACGCTTCAACGACACCTGGTTGCCCGCGCCCTATGCCGGTGCCCTGCACTACCGCGAGGCCCTGCCCTTTCGCCTGACGCCACTGTCCGGCGCGGCGCGTCCGGTGCGTTGCGCCAACCTGCAACTGCTCGAGCGTCCCCAGGCCTATGTGCACCTGCCCACCGCATCGCTGCAGCTGATCTACGACCTGCGCCTGGAGGTGCCCAAGGAAGCCAAGTCCCTGAGCCTGTTCCACGTCGATGAACGCCTGGAGGGCGATCAACTGGTGGCCCGGCTCGACCGCAAGCGCCCGGACCTGTACCTGATGCCCCTGGAGAACGGCGAACCCTGCGCCGAGCTCTACACCCTGAAGAAGGACCAGCTGTACCCGGCGAGCACCCGTGGCCTGTACCTGGCAGAAAGCTTCGCCCAGCAGGAAGGCTGGGTGGTGCGCGAGGAGCGGATTCGCTGGAAGGACTGGCTCAGGCAGCGGGGCCTGAGTGAACCTGCAAAGGACTCGAAACTCTCACGCCTGACCGGCAAGGCCCGGCAGATCCTTGGCAAGATGGTTCCGGCCAAGGCCAGGCGCCAGGGCTGAGGCCAAAAAAAGGCGCCTTGAGCAGGCGCCTTTTTTCCGCGGTGGCCGTTACTCGGCCTTGTCGGTCTTGCGGATCTTCTCGACGATGGCGGTGGTCGAGCTGTTCTCGACCAGCCCCAGCACCCTCACCGTGCCACCATACGCCGTGACGATATCGGCGCCCACCACCTGATCGATGCCATAGTCCCCGCCCTTGACCAGCACATCCGGCCGCACCTGGGTCAACAGGTTTTCCGGAGTGCCTTCAGGGAAGCTGATCACCCAGTCCACGGCGCCCAATCCCGCCAGCACCGCCATGCGCCGGTCGACACTGTTGATCGGACGTCCGGGCCCCTTGAGGCGGCTGACCGAGGCATCATCGTTGATCGCCACGATCAGCCGATCACCCTGGGCCCGAGCCTGTTCCAGGTAGGTCACGTGCCCGGCGTGGAGGATATCGAAGCAGCCATTGGTGAAGACAATCTTCTCGTTGTGCGCCCGGGCGTCATCAATCGCCAGCAACAACTGATCGAGACTCAGGACCCCACGCTCGGAACCTTCCTCGCGCTGGATCGCCCGACGCAATTCCGGGGCACTGATAGCCGCCGTCCCCAGCTTGCCGACCACGATGCCCGCTGCCAGATTGGCCAGGCCCACCGCATGGGGCAGCTCTTCACCGGCGGCAATGGCAGCGGCCAGGGTAGAGATCACCGTATCCCCGGCACCGGTGACATCGAACACTTCACGGGCACGAGCCGGCAGATGCAGGGGTGGATGCTCCGGACGCAGCAGGGTCATGCCGTGCTCGCCACGGGTCACCAGCAGCGCTCCCAGCTCCAGATCGTGCATCAGCTTGGCGCCCTTGCTCACCAACTCGTGCTCATCGGCACAGCCGCCGACGATGGTTTCGAACTCGCTGAGATTCGGCGTGATCAGGCTGGCGCCGCGATAGATGGAAAAATCCTTGCCCTTGGGGTCGGCCAGCACCGGAATGCCCCGCGCCCGCGCCGCCGCGATCAGCACCTGATGGTTACGCAGCGCGCCCTTGCCGTAGTCGGACAGCACCAACACCTTGATCCCATCGAGCAGGGCATCGACCTCGGCCGCCAGGGCCAGAGCGTCAGTGGCGAAGGGCTCTTCGAAATCGATACGCAGCAACTGCTGGTGACGGCTCATGACCCGCAACTTGACGATGGTCGGCTGATGAGCGATGCGCTGAAACAGCGCCCGTACACCTGCGCCTTTCAAGCTGTTGGCTAGACTGTCGGCAGCCTCATCGTCACCGGTCACCCCCACCAGAGACGCCGGAGCGCCCAGAGCGGCAATGTTCAGGGCAACGTTAGCGGCACCACCCGGGCGGTCCTCGATTTGCTCGACCTTGACCACCGGCACCGGCGCCTCAGGGGAAATCCGTGAGGTACCACCATGCCAGTAACGGTCGAGCATGACATCGCCGACCACCAAGACAGGGGCTTGATCGAATCGCGGCATGGACAACTTCATGGAGCATCCCACATACAAAATGAACAGGGGCGCGATATTAACACAGGGTTGGCGCCGTCTCGTTTGAGAGCTTTACGCGGGATGTATCACGCACTTTACCTGATCATTTTTTGAACACCCGACTCAAAACAAACTGCACCGCATCGGACAATTCGATTTCATCGGTATTGATCTCGCAATCTGCCTGCTCTGGCGCTTCGTAAGGACTGTCCAGCCCGGTGAAATCCTTGATTGCCCCTTGCAGCGCAGCTTGATACAAGCCCTTGGGATCGCGTCGGGCGCACACATCAAACGGCGTGCTGACATAGACCTCAAAGAACTGCCCAGGACCAAACAGCGCCCTGGCAGTCGCCCGATCAGCACTAAAAGGCGAAATTGCCGAGACGATCACAATCAATCCGGCTTCGACCATCAAGCGCGCTACCTCGCCAATACGACGAATATTCTCTTTGCGCGCCTCGTTGCCCATACCCAAATCGCTGCATAACCCAGTACGCAGGTTGTCACCGTCTAGCACAAACGTATGGCGACCCTGCTCATTGAGTTTGATCTCCAACGCATTGGCCAACGTTGACTTTCCGGCACCCGACAGCCCCGTCAGCCACAGACAACAAGGCTGCTGATGTTTCAACGCAGAACGGGCAACCACTGACAACGATAGGGAAAAGGGGCGGATAGGGGGAGCAAGCCCCTTAGAGACTGGAAATACTGAAGAGTTACTCATAACCCAGGACCTCATAATCACGCTGATAAGCACGCCTGACCAAGCGCCGCGTGCGCAAGGAGCAAAACTCCCTGACTGGCTCATTTCGACGCTCAAGGGAAACATTCAGATGTGGCAATAATGTGTCCACTGCGAGTCGCTCGCATAGATGGCGAAAGTCTCGCTCAAAATGCTCGTGCCGTCCTAGAAAATCCATGGACATCCGGCCCAAATGATCAACGAGAAAATCCGTCTGAGGCGCAAAGTGCAGCTGACGACGCAGGTTATCCGGGTGCAACCACTGCGCAACGAAATCGTCGAAGTCTCGGTAGCTGGTCACCAGGGCCTGAGCTTCCTGGTCACGCCGACTCATGTTATTGCCACGCAAGTAAGCGTATGCCGAGTAAGCCCGCTCCAAGGGGTCGCGGACGAAGGCGAACTTGAAACTGCGCGCGCAGTGTTCGGGGAACTGCTGCTGATACCAGTAATACGGTAAATGCCCTGGCCACCGGCCATCTAGAAAGGCAGAACACAGGCTACTGCCACCGCATTTGGGCACATGGATGAACACGCACTTATGCGTCACAAAACTTGTTGGAAGCGTAATGACCGCGGACAAGGACTTGTTCACAGCCTGCCGATCAACCACAGACAAACGTCCCAGCAAAAAAGCCCTTTGATTCTTAGGAAGCAGTTTCCACAACAGACGTTGCAACATCCCATTACCCACGCAAGAAGGTTAGCCCTCTCGTTCATCATTCGAATCGAGAGGGCCAACATAACAAACGCTGGAGAAGGAATTATTTAGCTTTGGTCAACCTTGTAAGGGCATTGATACAAAAGCCCGGGCGCATTGCGCGCCCCGGAATATCAGACGATATCGGCCTCAGCCGGCGCGTCCAGCCCCATGGCATGCAGCCGCGAGTAGTAGCCGCCCATGGCCAGTAGCTCGACGTGAGTACCACGCTCGACAATTTCGCCGTGGTCCATCACCAGGATCAGGTCAGCCTTCTCGATGGTGGACAACCGGTGAGCGATAACCAGAGTGGTACGCCCTTTCATGACCTTGTCCAACGCCGCCTGAATATGCCGCTCCGACTCGGTGTCCAGTGCCGACGTCGCCTCATCAAGAATCAGCAACGGCGCATTCTTCAGCAACGCCCGGGCTATGGCCAAGCGCTGACGCTGACCACCCGAAAGGAGCACGCCGTTCTCTCCGACTTCGGTATCCAGGCCGAGAGGCAGCTCGGCAATGAAGTCCATCGCATAGGCGTCTTGGGCAGCCTTCTCGATATCCGCACGCGGCGCACCTGCCAGGTCCCCGTATGCAATGTTGTTGGCAACGGTATCGTTGAACAAGGTCACATGCTGTGTCACTTGAGCCACGTGTCGGCGCAAGTTACGCAGCCGATAGTCCTCGACCTCAACGTCGTCGAGCAGTATTTCTCCGGTTTCATGATGGTAAAAACGCGGAATCAGGCTGGCCAAAGTCGATTTACCACTACCAGAGCGTCCAACCAAGGCAATCATCTGCCCTGGCTCGGCACTGAAGGTAATGTTCTTGAGAACCTCACGCCCGGTCTCCGGATACGTGAAGCTCAAGTTGCGAACTTCAAGGCGACCACTGATGCGATCTCGCTCGACCGTTCCGCTATCGACTTCAGGCTCAACATCCAGTTGCTCGAAGATACTTTCGGCACCAGCAACACCCTTTTGAATAGTTGAGCTGACTTCCGACAACTGCCGAATCGGTTTAGGCAGCAAACCGGCAGCAGTGATATAGGCCACCAGATCACCGGCTGTTGCATCGCCCCGCAAGAACAACACCAGAAACATCAGTGCGGCCATGGCGGAGTAAATCACCAGTTGCAACATGGGGGTGTAAACAGCGCCAGTCTTGGTCATGCGCAATTGTTTTTCAGTGTTGCTCTGGCTAGCCGCAGCAAAGCGCCGCTGCTCATAGCCTTCACCACCGAAACTGCGCACCACTCGATAACCCTGGATCGCTTCCGAAGCAACATGGGTCACATCGCCCATGGCGACCTGAATCTTTTTGCTCTGTTTGCGAAACTTCTTGCTGGTACTGCCAACCATCAGGGCAATTACTGGCAGGATCGCCAGCATCACCAGCGTCAGTTTCCAGTTCATCCACAACAGATAACCAAACAGAAACACCACTGTCAGGCCTTCGCGAATGACCACTTTGATCGCGTCGGTGGCCGCCCCCGTGACCATAGTCACGTTGAAAGTGATACGGGAAATCAGGTGCCCAGAACTATGAGTATCAAAATAGCGATTGGGCAGAACTAAAAGCTTGTTGAACAGTTCGATACGCAGGTCGTGGACCAACCCCAAGGAAACCTTGGCCAGGTAGTAGTTGCCCAGAAAAGATCCCAAACCTTGCCACGCGGCGATCAGGACGATCAGCAGCGGAACGGCCATCAGCAACTTCAGGTCTCTCAGATACGGCACATTGGGGAAGAACACCACATCGGGATTGCTCAAGCCATCAACGAAGTATTTGAGGATTCCCGCGAGCATCGGCTGGGTAGACGCAAAAATCACGAAGCCCACGATACTCAACAGAAACATGCCAAGGTACGGCCGTACATAGCCCAGCAGCCGGAAATAAATTTTCAGGCTGGAATCCTGTTCCGCTTTGGGCGGTGCGTCACTCATCATCGGGCTCACTGGTTAGGTAGAACGGCGAATTTTATCACAAGCCTCGGGCTTGGCCCGAGCCCAGACCAAAACGCTGGCCAATGCAATTGGAAACCAGGAGATGAACCACTCGGCCCGAGGCGTGCCTGTCAGGCTCGCCGCATCAAACTGCATCGCCAGAAATGAGAACACCCATATCCCGATGAGGCCCTTGCCATATTGGGTATCACGCGCCTTCCACGCTTGCCATAGCACTCCGAACCACAGCCCACACCACAGCAGCAGGCCCGGCAGACCGAGTTCGATGGCCACATGGGTGAACAGGTTGTGAGAGTGATCGAAATAGAGGTTATCGGCAAAGACCTTGTAATCGCCCCCCAATCCCAAGCCGCCCCAAGGCCGCTCAGCAATCATGTGCAAGGCTGCCATGAAAATCTGAGGGCGATAGGAAACGCCACGGGACAAGACCAGAGATTCCATTGCCCAGAATACCGCCAACGCAGTGACAACCGCCGCCGCTGCAATCAAGGTACTGCGCCGGTCACGACACCAGATAGGCATAGCCACGATGCTCAGAAGCAGTGCCAGAGCGGCGCCTCTGCTTTGGCTCAGCACCACAAAGAGCGCGAGCAGCCCCATCGCCAGCAACCAAGCCACCTGCATCCAACGACCGCGAGGCACCCAGTGCAGCATCCACACCGCGGCCAAACCAATGACGTAGGCACCGAGAATCGGATGAGAAAGCTGGCCCAACCCTTCAAGGCGGGCATACCAGGGATGTCCTTCAACGCCATAGAATTTGATCACTGCAATCAGCGACGACAATGCCAGTCCGAAACCGCCCCATTGCATGACTCGAATGACCCGCTCGGGTCGAGCATTGGCAAACACTGGGAAGAATAGCAGGAAGACGCCGATATAAAGCAGGCGCTTGGCCTCACGGGAAGGATCTTCTGCGTTGGTCCAGAACAAACTGATGCCGCCCCAGACCGCCAATAACAGGATCATCAGGCAGATCCAAGGCTGCGACCGCCAGACTTCCTTGAGCCGATCACGGGCAGGCCAGGCAAAAACCAAGGCCGGCAACCAGAGAAAGAGCACCAGGCCCTGCTGATAAATCTTGTTGGTCGGCGCAAATGCAATAGCCAGTAAAAACCATAACAGTCCACCAACCATCCATCCCTGCGCCCAACGATTTGCTTGCATTCCTTACTCCTCATCACGGCCAACCACCCTACCCGGCATGGTTAAAACCCAAAACTTTCGGCATCATTACCGACCACTGTACCCGCGCCCCCGAGAAGGCTCCGACAATGCAATGTTCAAGGCTTTCCCAAGCCGCTCTAACTTCAATGACTGAAGGCGCCAGAATATTGGAAGCCGACAGCTACGGTCCCAAAGTCTACCTGCTGGCAGACGGAGACATCCTCAAACTGTTTCGCCGCAAACGCCTTTTTTCTTCAGCGTTGTTTCACCCCTACTCCAAGCGCTTCATCGACAACGCGGCGGAGTTGCGCAAGCGTGGAATACCCACCTTGACCGTCCTCAAGTTCTTCGAACTAAGTGCCCCCGGCATGACGGCGGTGCTTTATCGACCACTACCCGGGCAGACGCTGCGTCAAATGGCCAGCCAAAAAGACTTTAACTGGCAACAAAACCTCGAGCCACTCGTGGCACTGATTCGTCGATTGCACGCGGCCGGCATCTACTTCCGCTCATTACACTTGGGCAATATCGTGGTCACGCCGGACAATGAAATGGGGCTCATTGATGTCGCCGATATGCGTTTCTTGCGTGCCCCCCTCCCCCCCAGGTTGATCAAGCGTAACTTGCAGCACTTTGCCCGCTATATTGCGCGCGAAGAGCTGAACGAACGCTTTCCAATGCAATCACTGGAACAAGCGCTGTTACCGGCATGAAAACAGCCGCCGCGAGGTTTCAGTGAAATCGGTCCAAGCCTGTTCCGGCGCCAGTGCCCGAGACTGACCGTCGAGGATCACCTCAGCCGACGCTGAAAATGCACGCTCCATGAGGTTGCTCCAGGCACCTACATCGTCCGGCGGCGCATACCAGCCTGACTCAGCCAACTGTTCCCGGAATACCGCAAGATCACTGGTGAGCACCGGAACTCCCGAGATCACCGCCTCTTGCAAGATCAAGCCCAGCCCCTCGTCCAGCGATGGAATGGCTACCCAGTCAAACGCTCGGTAAAGCGCTGCCGCCTCCGGCAGATGACCAGGGAGGGAAACTTTGCCACGCAAGCCCAAACGCTCGATAACGGCCTCAAGGGCAGGCCGCTCGGACCCCTCGCCGACGATGACCAAACGCGCATCGGGTCGATGCACCGCCGCAGCAGCAAAAGCCTCCAGCAAACACGCAAAGCCCTTGCCACTCACCAAGCGGCCTACCGCGCCCAGCACCGGTGAGGCTCCTGATGGCACCCCCAAGCGAGCTCGAGCCTGCTCACGAGACAGTGACGCGGCACGAAAAGCGACCGGGTCGTAGGCGCTGCGCAAGACAGCTACAGGCCGGCGCGAATCACACTCAAGAGATTGGGCGAGAGTGTTCGACACAGCTACCAGCGTCAATTCAGAGTCCGAGAACCTCGCAAACAGCTTTCGATCACTCCCGCGCAGGCGAGTGGTGCCATGAAAAATGACCACAGCACGCACCCCTGGCACAGTCCTGAGTGCCGGCAGCAACGCTCGCGCCACACCGATGCCATCCAGAAGCACCACTTCCAAGTCTTTCGGCAGAGCCTTCTTGAAACGCGCACGCATAAAGGGAGCCAGCAACTTCCAGATGCGTCGCTCCTTGAGCTGATCAGCAGAAAGGTTCCACTCAACGACTTGGTTGCCCTGGAAATCGCCAATACCCGCACTTCCCTGGAGCAGCCAAGTGTTGATCGAAGCACAGCCCTCAACGCGAGAAAGTATCTGTTGATGTACCTTCTGCACCGAAGCAAAAGCAGAGCCACCGGCCCACATGATGTTAAGAATGCTCATTGAAAAAAGACCTTGATACGTGGTTTCGCAAGCCCGCCATTTGCAATTCAGTGATGCCAGGTTGGCCTTCGATCAAAGAACTGAATCCCGACCTGAACAGTATCAAAAAGCCACTAAGCATTCCCGACAAGTCGATATCAAACACCCAGTCGCAACCGCAATCTCTCCACCAGACTTAAGGGAGCACGAGCTCTCAAGGGCGGCTGGAGCGCATCAACAATACGCCGGCCGATCTGAGCGAAACTGAACTGATTGACCGCAAGTTCCTGTCCGTTACGAGCGATATCCGCCGCCAGTAACGGATTCATGCGCAAGTGGGCCAGCTTCTCCTGCAGCTGAGGGATGTCCTTGTAGAGCACAACATTGACCATGTCTTTGAAACCCAAGGCTGCATTCTCGGCAGCCCCCTGATCGAAGGCCAACAACACACAACCACAAGCCATCGCTTCAAAATTCTTGATCATGTACTCGCCCATACCCACATCGGCACTGACGAAAAAACGAATCCGGTTGAGGGTCGCGCAGTACTCTTCACCCGACTTGGTTCGCGTAACCACCAGCGGCTCAACCCGCGCCAGTTCATCCAGCAATGCCTTGCGACCGCTGTAGGCAACGCTGTTGGTACTGCCGACAAAGGCCAGTTCGATATCCCGCTCACGCCCTTGCGCCTGCAACAGCGCCTGATCGTAGCCCTTGGGTACGAACACCGCGTCGAAACCTTCCTCGCGCAAGCGCTCGGTCACCATATGCCCTGAACTGATCACCCGCGCCCAAGGCAAGCGACGGTAATGGGCGCTGAACTTGCCCGTGTACTTGCAGGGAATGTAATTCTGGTAAGCATCGTGCTCGAGAATCACCAGGTTGGGCACAGTGCGAATGAACCCGACCTGGCGTATCTCCTGCTTGAAGCGCAGGAAGAAGATGATGCGGTCATAACGGGAAACATCGACCTCCCGCCGGAAGTAACGACGCAAGTTGCGTTGCTCGTCGCTGCTCAGCCAGCGCACATCGCATTCACAATTCTCGGCAACGCCTTCGTACAAACGATCCAGAATGGCTCGTTGTTCTTTCTGCACCAGAAATAAAACCTTCATCATCTTCCTTTCGACGCTGAGCAGTCCGAGAAAAAATCGACATTGCCCTGTTGTCTTGGCACAAGGCAGTTTTAAAGCAGCAACTCACAAACGCCAGAACAACTCATGCCTGCGAACCGCCTTGCGGAAAAACTCGTTTTCACCGTAGGTCGATCCTGAACGACCGGCCAACCAACGCTGCAGGCAGCGTCGCACACGCCGTTTGAAAGGCGCCGGTGGTTGCAAGTCATGCATCATCCCCAGCGCCATGGCCTTGTCAAACTGCTCGGCCTGGGACAGCGACAAGCACCACGGACGCAAGGCGGTAGCCGCATCAAAGAGCGGAGGCAAGGCAACGCCCGCTCCAGAATCGCCCATGGGCCAGCGGTCGTTGTCATGCAGGTGATTGGCGTAGCCGAGCACGGTGGTCGGCTGCCACTCCAACCCCTCAAGCGCTTGCATCACTGCCGCCTGGGCACAGATGTGGTCAGGATGGGGGTCCAGTGACGGGTGCGGCAGCACTAGCACTTCAGGCCGGGCCTTGAGCAACAGCGCCCGCAGATCCGCCAGCAGGTTGTCCCAGGTCGGCAGGCCGTCACGGTCGGCAGGCAAGGGAAATGGATTGAACTGACGGAACAGGCGGATATCGCTCAACTGCGCTTCGCGCGAGGCCACCGGCTGCTGCGGATCGGCCTGCATGGCCGGCAGTTGCAGGCAGAAATACCCAAGCTGCACGCAGTGAGCCTCAGGCACACCGGCCCAGCGAGGCACGGCGATACTGTCCCAGGCCCGCAGGCGGCCCTTGATGCGCGCCGCCTCGACCGGGCTCATGCCCATGGCCTGATAATGCTCGGCCTCGATTTCACCCGCTGTCAGGGTCACGATCCAGGCTTCGTCAGCCTGGCTGTACAAGCCGAAAGCGGCCAGTTCGGCATCATCGGCATGGGGTGCGATTACCATCACCCGCTGACGCCGGTAGTCGGGGTCGCGCCAAGCCAGCAAGCGAGGCTGGACCTGGATCCGGCAAAAGCGCCCACGCAGTTGCAGCTCGCCACGAACCAGAGGACCGGCCAGACCACTGAGGTTGAGATAGCGCAGCCCATTGACCCCACGCTCGAAGGCCTGGCGATCAGCGCTCGGACCACCCAGCACTTCAATCGCCGGGTCGAGAAAACGTCCGATCCAGGAGCTCTTGACCTGCACTCCGAGGATCAGGGTTTCATCCGCGCCTAACTCGGGCGCCGGATCCAGCAACAGACGTCCCGCTTCCAGGCGCACCGCGATCTGCCGGGCTTCACTGCCGAAGTCGTAGCAGTAGTCATCCTTGGGCGAATAGAACAAGTGATCGGCAAACCAGGCTTCATGAGCCAGCCAGCCAAGCACCGCCAACAGCAGCGGCAACCACCAGGCCACCAGCACCCCCACCAGCAGCAACAGGACCAGCCCCGCCAACAGGACGATTCGTTTGTTGCGCCGGTGGCGCTTGAGCAATTGCTGCTTGCGACTCATGGACGGACTCACACCTGGAAAACCGGCACAGGATTGCACCAACGATCCTTGTATTCACGGTCGGCGCGACCGAAGGAAAAGCGCAGCGGCTTGTTCAAGGCCCGGGCCTGCTCCCAGGCGCTCTGGGTATTGAGGAAGCTCAGCACACTGCCGGGGCTGAACTCCCGTGTCTCGGGATCGACCCCGCCATTGACGTACTCGACGCTGATCCACTGCGGGGCTTCGACCCGGTAGATCAACTGCACGGCAATGGGCGCATCGTTGAGGAAGATCACCGAGCCGATCAACAGCTCGCGCAGGCGCTCCAGTACCTCGGCCATGCGCTCGGCCCCCGTCGCGGCAAAGCCCCAGCGACGCTGGAACAGATCACAGTAGATCGCCGCCAGCTCAGCACTGGTGAAATCAGTGACGGCACGCACCACGCCGCCGGCCTCTTCCAGCAGGCGCAGTTCGCGGCGCTGGTTGTAGCGAAACTTCTTCGACAACTCTTCCGGGGTGCGAGCCATGGCCAACTGTTCGGCCTGAGGCCTGAGGGCGGTGAAGCGCCCTTCGTTGAGCGCGGAGAGATAACGCCCGCGATGACGCAGCACGGCCTGGGCATCCGCGGCGGCCGGCAGGATCAGCTCGGCATTGCCGATATCGAACAACCCCTTCTTGCCGGCACGCTTGAGCACGTCCTTGGACAGCGCCAGGTCCCGCCCCCAGGTGGCGATGGCCGCCTGCAGATGGCCGTTCTGCTCCCAGGCCAGATAGCGCACGGGAATCTGCGCCAGCTCCGCCAGTTGCTCGACCACCAGCGGATGAGTCGCCACGCTGCCACCAAAACGCTGCCAGGCATCGGCATAGGTCGATGCGTCAATGACTGACCAGCCGCGTTCGCGCCAGCCTTGAAATCGATTGAGCATCAGCCCCTCGCGGTCAGATCGGTGACTTGCGGCAAACGCCAGAATGCGTCGCGTACGGCACGGTCGGAGAAACGCTCACGCAGGCGGTCAAGCATCAGTTCGGCGCAGACCCGACGCTGATGATCATCCATCGCGGCCAGGCGCTGCAGCCCTTGAGCCATGTGCTCGACGTCACCCAGCGGAAACAGAATGCCCACGCCCTCGACCACTTCCTTGGCTCCCCCACAGGCGGTGGCCAGCAGCGGCACGCCGGCGGCCATGGCCTCCAGCAGGACCATGCCAAAGGGCTCGTGATCGGAACTCAGGGCAAACACGTCGAACGCGCGGAAGTAGCGCCGGGCCTGCGGCACCTGTCCAAGGAACAGCACGCGATCGGCGATGCCCAGTTCCCGAGCCAGGGATTTCAAATCCTTCTCCAGGCGACCGGTGCCCAGGATCGCCAATTGGCTGTGCGGCGGCAGTTGCGCCACGGCGGCGGCAAAACCCCGCAGCAGGGTGGCCTGGTCCTTGTCCGGATGCAGGCGCCCGACATTGCCGACAATCCAGGCCTCAGCGGACAGGCCCAGCTCGCTGCGAGCCTGGGCCGCGCTCAGTTGTTCGGCCTGCAGCGCCTCAATGTCGATACGGTTGTACAGAGTCTGGATACGCTGTGCCGGCCATTTCGGCAGGCAGGCGCGCATATCGTCACGCACCGCATCCGACACTCCGAGCAGGCTCAAGCGTTTGCGGAACAGATGGGCGAACAGCCTGCGGCTGCCACGCTTGTAATCGGAAAACGCATGATGGACACCGATCACCGGCAAGCCCGTACCCAGCAGGGCGATGTAGATCGGTTTGAAGCGATGGGCGATGCAGAAGCTGAAATCACGCGAGGCGGCGATCTTGCGCAGGTCACGGATCGCTCCCAGCTTCAGCCCTCGGATGGCCTTGGAACTGTACTCCATGAACAGCACTTCATCTGACGCACAGCCCGCGGCGACCTCGGCATCGGCGACCCCGGTCAGGAACACCGTGGTCACTCGATAGCCGCTGCCGGCGAACAGATTGGCGTATTGCCGGGCGCAGTCCAGGAACGGCCCGTCATAGCCGTGGCAGAACTGCAGCACATGGCGTTCAGCCGAGCGTGTCATAAGGGTCCACGCCGTCTTTGACCACCAGAATGTCTTCCATGATCAGGTACTGCAGATCGGACCCATAGAACATGTTCAAGGCGTCGGTCGGCGAGCAGATCATCGGTTCGCCACGGCGGTTCAGCGAGGTGTTCAGCGACACGCCGTTGCCGGTCAGGACTTCCAGGGCCTTCATCATGTCGTAGTAGCGCGGGTTGTATTCGCGCTTGAGCACCTGGGCCCGGGACGTGCCGTCCTCGTGGACCACTTCCGGCACCCGGGTCTTCCATTCTTCCGCCACTTCGAAGGTGAAGGTCATGAACGGCGCCGGGTGATCGACCTTGATCATCTGCGGACCAACGGTGTCGAGCATCGACGGGCAGAAAGGCCTCCAGCGCTCGCGGAACTTGATCTGCTCGTTGATCCGGTCGGCCACGCCGGTGGCGCTCGGGCAACCGATGATCGAACGACCGCCCAAGGCCCGAGGACCGAACTCCATGCGGCCCTGGAACCAGGCCACCGGGTTGCCGTCCACCATGATCTTGGCGATGCGTTCCGGGGTGTTGTCGATCTGCCGCCAGGCCGGTTTGTTCGGGTGGCGGGCACAAGCGGCGATCACGTCTTCGTTGCTGTAGGACGGGCCGAGATAGACGTGTTCCATCTTCTCCACCGGCACCCCACGGGCATGGGAAACATAGGCCGCGGCACCGACGGCGGTGCCGGCGTCGCCGGAAGCCGGCTGCACGAACAGCTCCTTGACCTCGGGACGGGCAATGATCTTCTGGTTCAACTTGACGTTCAGCGCGCAGCCACCGGCGAAGGCCAGCTTGCCGGTTTCCTTGAGGATGTCGCCCAGGTAGTGGTCGATCATCTGCAGGGCCAGCTTCTCGAACAGCGCCTGCATGCTCGCCGCGTAGTGGATGTACGGCTCGTCGGCGATGTCGCCTTCGCGCTTGGGACCCAGCCACTCGATGAGTTTTGGCGAGAAGTAGAAACCCTTGCCCTTTTCTTTGTAGCGGCGCAGGCCGATGACGTTGGCGTAGTCGGTGTTGATCACCAACTCGCCGTTTTCAAAGCTGGCCAGGCGCGAGAAGTCGTACTTGCTGGCATCGCCATAAGGCGCCATGCCCATGACCTTGAACTCGCCGTCGAGCATCTCGAAGCCGAGGAACTCGGTGATCGCGCCATAGAGGCCGCCCAGGGAGTCCGGATCGAAGAATTCCTTGATCTTGTGGATCTTGCCGTTTTCGCCGTAGCCGAAGAAGGTGGTGGCGTATTCGCCCTTGCCGTCGATCCCGAGGATCGCGGTCTTCTCCTTGAAGCCCGAGCAGTGGTAGGCACTGGAGGCGTGGGCCAGGTGGTGTTCCACCGGCTCGATCTTGACCTTTTTCGGGTCAAAGCCCAGTTGCTCCAGGCACCAGACGATCTTCTTGCGGTAGCGCTTGTAGCGACGGTTGCCCATCAGGATCGCGTCCAGGGCGCGGTCCGGGGCGTACCAGTAGCGCTTGGCGTAATGCCAGCGGGCCTTGCCGAACAGGCTGATCGGAGCAAAGGGAATCGCTACCACGTCAACGTCGGAAGGCTTGATACCGGCCTGTTCCAGGCAGAACTTCGCCGACTCGTAGGGCATGCGGTTCTTTGCATGCTTGTCGCGCACGAAACGCTCTTCTTCAGCGGCCGCGATCAGCTTGCCGTCGATATACAGGGCTGCTGAAGGATCATGGCTAAGGGCGCCGGACAGGCCAAGAATCGTCAATGCCACAGGGGTCTAGCCTCGTTTAGTCTGCATGCGGGCGCGATGCGCCTTGAAAATAAAGTGTGCTCGCAAGGGGCGAGAAACAACGAAAGGGCGCGATTATAACTGAAAAGCAGGGGCAAGCCTCTAGCGGCAAGCGGCAAGCCAGGGCGCTGCCGCCAGCAGGGCCCGCAGCCGCTGCCAGCAACAGCGGCCATGGGTCGCAGGTCAGGCCTGGGGGGAATCGGCGGTCTTGGGCAGGCGCTGATCAATCACTTGATACAAATGGCTGCTTTCGGGCCAGTTGCGCATGAAGCGCGCGCGATCCCGGGCATAAGCCGGGGCGAAACTGCTCAGGCTGGTGTGCTGGCACATGGAGTCAAGATCGATCAACGCCCAGCGGTCCTCGTGCCAGAACAGGTTGTGCCCCTTGAAGTCACCGTGACTGATGCGCTCCTTGATCAGCTCGGCAAACAGCCGGCCCAATGCCTGCAACTCAGGCTCCGGCGCTTCGCCGCTGTCCACGAACGGCGCAAAACGCTCGATGATGTCCGGCCCCGGCAGATACTCGGTGACCAGGTAGGCGCGCCGGCGCAACCAGAGAAAACGCTGCTCCAGCAGCGCCAGGGGCTTGGGCGTGGCAATGCCGAGAAACGCCAGGCGATTGCCTTCGCGCCAGGAGTGCCAGGCCCGGCTCGGGCGCCAGAAACGCTTGAGCCAATGAGCGAAACCCTTGATGTTGTAGCGCTTGACCACCAGGGTCCGCCCCGCCACCGCGACCCGGCCGACGCTGGCCGCGCCACCGGTCTTGTACAGATGGCCCTGGTCCAGCAAGGCATCGGCCTGCTCCAGCACCGGCCGCATCGCCGCCTCTTCTTCGCGACGGATCGCCCGCAAGGCAAAGGGTCCGCGCTGCACGCTGAACAGCGTGCAGTCACGGCCGACCTTGTTGAGAAAATCCCGCAGCCGCCAGCCACGCACCTTGTTCACCTGTTTTTCCAGGGCCTCCAGGGGCAAGGCGTGCTCGGCATTGCCGAGCAGGTAGTGCACCAGCAACTCTTCGGTGAAGGGCTCCAGGCTCTTGGGCAACTGGGCGAAGAACACCCCAAGGTTCTCCAGCACCCTGGACCGGGACAGAGGCTTGCCGGCCTCCTCGACGCAGATCCCCGCACCATCGATCAAATACAGCTGGCCACCATGGCGCAGCAGATTGTCCAGGTGCAGGTCTTCCTGCCACAGGCCCTTGGCGTGCAACTGGGCAATCGCCCCGAGCGCCTCGGCCAGCACCGCCGTCTGCTCATCGGCCAGTACCGGCAGGTTCTCCACCTGCTGCCAGGCGTCGCCCAGGCTTTGCGAGCCTTCTAGAAATTCAAAAAGCAGCCAGCCACCCTCGCCTTCCTGCAGGCCGTCGGCCAGCAGCAGAGGGGTGGTCAGGCCTTGCTGCGCCAGCAGGCGCACGCCGTTCAACTCTCGCTGAAAATGCCGCGCCGCCTTGGACCCCACCAGCAACTTGGCCAGCACCGGGCGGCCTCGCCAGACCCCGGCGCCCACGTAGCGCTGCCCCGGCAGCACCCGCAGCAAGGTCAGCAATTGCAGTTGCGCCGGGCCGGCGGCATCCGCCAGTTCAAGGCTCAGGGGCAGCACCGGGCTGCGCCCGCTGTTCTTCAGCTCGGACAAACGCATCAGCGAGATTCCTTATGACTGCTGCGAGCACTGAGACGGGTCAGCCAGGCCTGCACCAGGGAACTGTCGGGCGACTGATCCAGGTACGCCGCCAGCAGCGCGCGCACCTCGTCGACGCTCCACACCGAAGCCCGGCGCAGCAAAGGCTCAAGATCCTTGACCCGATCACGCTGCCCGAACAATAGAGGCCGGGTTTTCTCCAGGTCGATCAACTGCGCCTGATAGCCGTCGCCGTGCCCCCGCAGAAAAATATGCTTGGGATAGAAACAGCCATGCACCTGACGCAAGCTGTGCAGCTGCCGGGCCAGTTGCCCGCAAGCCTTGAGCACCGCCTGACGCTGTACTTCGCTGAGTTCATCCCAACGCAACAGCAGCCCGTCCAGGTCGTCCCAGCCGTCCAGGGCCCGGGTCAGGAGAATCGCCCGGGACTCGCCCGCCACCTTGCGCATGCCAAAGAACACCGCCTGCAAGGCCGGAATGCCCAGCAGCTGATAGCGCCGGATATTGCGAAACTCCCGGGCGAAACTCGGCTCGCCGAAGGGCCGGTGCAGGGTGCGGGTCAGGTAGTTGGTCTGACGCTTGAGATAGAAACCCTGCCCCTCCACATCCAGGCGAAAGACACTGCTGCTGCCGCCACGGCTGGTGTTGGGTTCATCCACCGCAGCCAATTGCACGGCCCACAGCTGGTCAAAAGTGCCGAGGCCGTTACGCTCCAGCAGCGCACGCTCCTGCGGCGCCAGGAAATCAGTCATTCACGCCCCTCAAAAAATCTCACCACGTGACGAATGCGCTCCTTGTCGGAGGCACTCAGCCGGTTGCGCTCGCGGTACTGCAGATAGAAACGCAGGCGCTGAGTGGCCGACAGATGATATTTGGCCACCTTGTCCAGGCAGGCCAGATCCTTGGTGATCCGGTACTTGAGCCAGAATCCACGCCAGAAATCGCCGTTCGGA
This sequence comes from Pseudomonas sp. 3MA1, assembly GCF_029237275.1. NCBI lineage: Bacteria > Pseudomonadati > Pseudomonadota > Gammaproteobacteria > Pseudomonadales > Pseudomonadaceae > Pseudomonas > Pseudomonas sp. 3MA1. The sequence goes on from NZ_JAACFX010000004.1 coordinate 235,295, forward strand.
CAGTCGATCAGGTACAAGCGGTCCTGGTCGTCGACCAGCAAGTTGCGCCACTTCAGATCGTTGTGGGTAAAGCGATGGTCGTGCATGACCCGGGTATGGGTTGCCAGCTGCTGGCTGATGCCATCGACCCAGCGCCGGTCCTTGAGCCGCGGATCATTGCGCTCGGCCAACACCGAAAGGTCCTCGGTCCGCGGCAACTCGCGGGTGATCATCGCGCCACGGGAATAAGCCAGGCAGCGCCGCTCCAGGCCCCAGGCCACCACATCGGCGGTGGGAATGCCCCACTTGGCGAAGCGCTTGAGGTTCTGCCATTCGAACTTGACCCGGGGCTTGCCCAGATAGCGCCGCAGGTTCTTGCCGGCGCCGCTGTAGCGCTTGACGTAATAGTGAATGCCACCTCGTTCGACGCGAATCACTTCGGACAGCGGATCACGGGTCAGGTGCTCGCCCTGCAGGGCGAATACCGCTTCCAGACTGCCGAAATCCTGCGTCAACTCCTGATAGGCGGGGTCCAGATTCCAACTCGCCATCAGAGTGCGTCTCCGTAACGTTGCTTGCGGGCGTAGAGTTTTTCCGCCTTGCCTTCGAGCCAGGACAGCAGCGCCGCTTCCTCGGCCAGAACCTGCCGCAGCGGCTGCTGGAAATAGCCCTTGAGGAAACGCAGCTTGTCGCGGCGCGTCAGGCCGATGTCCAGGGCCGAGAAATACAGGGCCGCCAGGTCCTTGTTGCGCCAGCGCAAGGTGATCTTGGGCCGGGTCTGGGCCCGATGCAGATCGATCACCGAGAGCTTGAGAGTCTCAGGGGTGATGGGCCGATCGGTGTGCAGCAGGAAATGACAGATGTAGCAGTCACGATGGTTGACCCCGGCGCGGTGCATCATGCCGGTCATGCGCGCCACCTCGGCGATCAGCGCGCGCTTGAGGGCCGGCGCCGGGGGCTGCTTGACCCAGTCGATGCTGAAGTCTTCGAGGCTGACGGTCGGTGCCAGCTCTTCGGTGACGATGAACGAATGCTGGTCCGCCGGGTTGGCGCCGCGCTCGCCATAGGCCACCGCGGTCATGGTCGGCACGCCCACCTGGTGCAGGCGCTCCAGGGCCCGCCACTCCTGGCCGGCGCCGAGCACCGGCAGCTTGGCGGTGATCAGGTTCTTGACGATCTCGCCCCAGCCGATCCCACGATGGATCTTCACAAAATAACCGCGGCCATCGACCTCTGTACGCAAGGTACGGCGCGCCTCCAGCTCACGGTAGACCTGGCCCTTCAGGCCCTCGACAGCCTCGAACGCGTCGCGTCCGGCCCACAGGCTCTTGAAGGGTTCGGCAAGCATCAACTTCATCGGTGTTGCTCCGCCAGAATCACATCCGCAGCATACTGCGGCATGCTGTAAAGGTCGGCCGTCTCGGCGAACGCCAGGCCATTACGGCTCCAGGTCGCGCGTGCAGCGTCGTCGGTCAACATGTTGGTGAGGTATTGATTGAGCTGGCTCTGCTCGAACGGCTCGTCCAGCACAAGGCCGCTCTCGGCCTCGGCGATGTAATGGGCATAGCCACAAACCGCAGTCACCAGCACCGGCAGCCCGGCCACCAGGGCCTCAAGCAGGACGGTGCCGGTATTTTCGTTGTAGGCCGGATGAATCAGCAGGTCGGCGCCCAGCAGGAACCGCGGGATATCGCTGCGGCCCTTCATGAACTGCACCTGATCGCTCAAACCCAGCGCCGTACTCTGCACCTGGAATACCTTGGGGTCGTCCTGGCCGATTACAAACAGCCGGGTGCGTTTTTTCAGCGCCGACGGCAGCGCCGCCAGCGCCTTCAGGCTGCGGTCCACGCCCTTGGTCTTGAACCCGGAGCCGATCTGCACCAGCAGCAACTGGTCATCCTGCAAGGCGAACTCGCGACGGAAATCGGCGCGGATCTCGGCGGCGTTAGCCGGTGCCCGACGGTCCTGGGCAATGCCCGGCGGCAGCAGGTGAAAGCGCTCCAGCGGGGTGTCGTAATGCTTGATGAACAGCGGCTGCTGGACCTCGGAGATCATCAGGATCTCGGTCTTGGCCTCCTTGGCGAATACCGCCCGCTCGTACTCGGCAAAATGCCGGTAGCGGCCCCAGCGCCGGTACAGGGAATGGCGCAGGTTCTGCGCCTTGTCCTCGAAACAGCCGTCAGCGGCGTAGTACACGTCCAACCCCGGCATCTTGTTGAAACCGATCAGTCGATCCACCGGACGCTTGGCCAGGTCGGCCTCCATCCAGGCGCTGAGCTTTTCATTGCGACGATGGTTGAACAGCGCCTTGACTGGCGCCACCAGCACTTCGAAGCCGGGAGGCACATCGCCTTCCCAGATCAGGGTGTAGACGCGGATCTGGTGCCCGCGCCGCTGGCACTCCAGGGCAATGCGCATGAAGTCGCGTTGCAGGCCGCCAAAGGGAAAATACTTATAAAGGACAAAAGCCAATTGCATCAGCGCGGCTCCTCAGCCAGTAACAAGGCGCTCAGTCGGCTGGCGACACGCTCGGGGTTCAGGCGAGTGAAACACAGTGGCCACTCGCGCTTGATGTCATAGCGCTGCTGGTCCACAGCGGAGGGCTGGTAGGTGCATTTTTTCTGCAGGCACGGCGCGCAGGGAAAGTTGCTGCCCAGGTGGATCTGCACCTTGCCATAGGCGCCGGTCAGGCCCGGGTTGGTCGGGCCAAACAAGGAGATGGTCGGCACATCCAGGGCTGCAGCCAGGTGACCCAACCCGGTGTCCACGGCCACACAGGCCTGGGCATCGGCCAGCACCTTGGCGACCCCGGCCAGGTTCAGCTTGGGCAGCACCGTGGCATTTTTCAGGCCGCTGGCGATGCGCTCGGCCCGGGCTTTCTCGGCGGCGTTGCCCCAGGGCAGCTTGACCTCCACCCCGAGCATGCCCATGCGCTCGGTCAGCTCGCGCCAGTAGGCTTCGGGCCAGTGCTTGGTGTCCCAGGTGGTGCCGTGCAGGAACAGCACGAAGGGATTCTTGCGCGGCAGTTCCACCAGCTTTTCGACATTCAGACCGTAGTCGCCCAGGCCCTGCGGCAGGTCGTAGCCCAGGGCCACGGCGAACAACTGACGCACCCGCTCCACCGCGTGCTGCCCACGGGCCACCGCCAGGCGCCGCGAATAGAAACGCGACGCCAGGGGCTCACGGGCCGAGTGTTTGTCCAACCCCGCCACCGGGGCGCGCACGTAGCGGGTCAGCCAGGCGCTTTTCAGCAGGCCCTGGGCATCGATCACCAGGTCGTACTTGGTCGAGCGCACGCTCTGCTTGAAGCGGCGCCACTCGCCGCTCTTGATGGTTTGCCAGATGTTCTTGCGCCAGCGACGGATCGCCACCGGAATCACCTTGCCGACCGCCGGGTGCCAGGTGGGGATCTCGGCAAAGCCTTCTTCCACCACCCAGTCGAACTTGATCCCGGGGATGGCGCGCGCGGCATCGGTCAGCGCCGGCAATGCGTGAATCACATCTCCCAGGGACGAGGTCTTGATCAACAGTACCCGCAACTTATTGAACCTCGACCGGGGAGCCCTGCAAGCGCTGCAAGGCTTCATTCACCGGCTGCGGCAACAACTGGCGCAGGCAGTTGTAATGGCCGAAGCGGCAGGTGCGGTCAAAGCACGGGCTGCATTCGATGCCCAGGCGCACCACCTCGACCTGATCCGCCAGGGGCGGAGTGAAGCCCGGCGAAGTGGAGCCATACACCGCCACCAAAGGGCGATTCAGCGCCGCCGCCACATGCATCAGCCCGGAGTCGTTGGACACCACCGAGTCGGCGCAGGACAGCAGGTCGATGGCCTCGGCCAGGGAGGTTTCGCCACTGAGGTTGCTCGATTCCTCGCGCAGGCCGGGAATCAGTCGCCCGCGAATCTCTTCACCCACGGCATGATCGTTCTTCGAACCGAACAGCCACACCTGCCAGCCCTCGCGGATCTTCGCCTCGGCCACCTGGGCGTAATGCTCGGACGGCCAGCGCTTGGCCTCGCCGAACTCCGCCCCTGGGCACAGCGCCAGCACCGGACGATCGAGCGTCAGACCGAACTTGGCCATGGCCGCCTCACGGCTTTGCGGATCGATCTGCAGGCTCGGGCGCGGATAAGGCTGGGGCAGTTCGGCGCCCGGTTCATAGGCCAGGGCCATGAAGCGCTCGATCATCAGCGGATAACGTTCTTTGTCGAGCTTGCGCACGTCATTGAGCAAGCCATAGCGGAACTCGCCGCGCCAGCCGGTGCGCTTGGGGATGCCGGCAAAAAACGGCACCAGCGCCGACTTCAACGAATTGGGCAGCAGGATCGCCTGATCGTACTGGCCGGCCAGGGACTTGCCGATCCGCCGGCGGGTGGCCAGCTCCAGGGCGCCGTGGCCCAGGGGAAAGCTCAAGGCCCGACGCACCTGGGGCATGCGCTCCAGGATCGGCCGGCTCCACTCGGGGGCCAGCACGTCGATCTCGCATTGTGGATGACGCTGTTTCAGGCACTCGAAGAGTGTCTGCGCCATCACCATGTCACCGACCCAACTGGGCCCAACGATCAGAATATTCATGTGGTTTCCATAAACGAGCCGGGGAGGCATACGCCTCCCCGCCTCGAGAATCCAGCACCGCGGCCTTCACCGCCGGTTCAGTTTGGGCGAGCCCACAAGGCTCGCCGAAATAGGAGTGGCCCTGTCAGGCCGCTTAGCTTAGCCCCAGCTCGCGCCAAATCCGTAACACTTCCCGTCGTTCGGTCACGAATTGATCACCGGCAATGATTCCGGCCTCATTCTGCAACGCCTGCCGGTGAGCCGCGGAACGGTAGGCTTTGTAGACCTCGCGCAGCAAGCTGGCATCGCTCGCCGGCATCAGGCCGACCTGCTCCAGACCTTCCAGAATGCGGATGTTATCGGTGTAGCGCAGCAATGACGGGTGCTCTTCGGACCACGCCAGGGCCGCGTATTGCACCATAAATTCGATATCGACGATACCTCCGGCGTCCTGCTTGAGGTCGAACGGCGCCGTGGCTTCGAAGGCGTTGGCTGCGGTTCCGGCGGCGGTCAGGCGGCTGCCCAGGTTGTCGCGCATCTTGGCCCGCATCTCGCTGACTTCCTGGCGCAAGGTCGGCAGATCGCGCTTTTTGCCCAGCACCACGGCCCGGACCTTTTCAAAGGCCTGCCCCACATCCTGGCTGCCCACCAGCACCCGGGCCCGGACCAGCGCCTGATGCTCCCAGGTCCAGGCTTCGTTTTCCTGATAGCGGGCAAAGGCGCCCAGGGAACTCACCAACAGCCCCGAGGCGCCGGACGGCCGCAGGCGCATGTCCACTTCGTAGAGCTGGCCGGAGTTGGTCTGGGTGGTCAGCAGGTGGATGATGCGCTGCCCCAGGCGGGTGAAGAACTGCGCGCCGTCGATGGGTTTGGGGCCATCGGTTTCCGCTTGGGGATCGCCATCATGGATGAACACCAGGTCCAGGTCGGAACCGTGGCCCAGCTCGATGCCGCCGACCTTGCCATAGCCGACGATGATGAACCCCGGGTCACACAAGGTGCCGTCGCTGCGCTGTGGCGCGCCGTACTTGGCCACGGTCTGGCGCCAGGCCAGGGCCAGCACCTGCTCCAGAATCGCCTCGGCGAGCCAGGTCAGGTAATCGCTGACCTTCATTAAAGGCAGGCTGCCGGCGATCTCCGAGGCGGCCACCCGCAACCGGTGGGCCAGCTTGAAGTGGCGCAGGGCCTCCATCTGCTGTTCCAGGTCGTCCTCGGGAATCCGCGTCAGGCGCTCGCGCAGCTCGGCCGCCAGCTCCGGCGCCAGGGGCGGTTTGAACAGGCGTCCCTCATTAAGCAATTCGTCCAGCAACAGGGGGAAGCGGGTGATCTGTTCGGCAATCCACGGACTGGCCGCGCACAAGGTCAGCAAGCGGCGCAGAGCACCAGGGTTTTCAGTGAGCAGCACCAGATAGGCCGAACGCCGGGCTACGGCCTCGACCAATGGCAGCACCCGCTCCAGCACCAGATCCGGATTGGCGTGCTCCACCGCCTGGGCCAACAACCGTGGAATAAAGGCATCCAGGCGCTCACGCCCCAGACGTTGCATCGCCCGCAATTGCGGACTGCCACGCAAACTGGCCAGGGCTCGCAGGGCCTTGGGCGCATCGGCAAAGCCGCCCTCCTGCAACTGCCGGCAAGCTGCTTCCTCGTCCTGGGCCTCCTCCCACAGCGGCAGCCACTCGCCACCCACCACCACTTCGCTTTCCGCGCCTTCGTCTTCATCGGGATCGGCAATCACCTGGCGGAAGTGCCACTCCACCCGCCCGCGCCAGTACATCAGTTGCTCATGGAAAGCGCTCCAGTCGGCAAAGCCGAGCATGAAGGCAATCCGCGCCTGATCCTGGGGATTGTCCGGCAGCATCTGTGTCTGGCGATCGGCGATGGCCTGGATCGCATGCTCGGTGTAGCGCAGGAACTCGTAACCCTCGCGCAGCTCGCTGATCACCGCCGCCGGTAAATAGCCCTGCCCCTCCAGCGTGCCCAGCACCTTTAATAAAGGACGCTGCTGCAGGCTCAGGTCGCGACCGCCGTGAATCAGCTGGAAGGCCTGGGCGATGAACTCGACTTCGCGAATGCCTCCCGAGCCCAGCTTGATGTTGTCGGCCATGCCCTTGCGCCGCACCTCCTGCTGGATCAGCTGCTTCATGGTGCGCAGCGCCTCGATGGCGGAGAAGTCCAGGTAACGGCGATAGACGAAGGGCCGCAACATATCCAGCAATTGCGCCCCGGCCAGCTGATCTCCGGCGACCACCCGGGCCTTGATCATGGCGTAGCGTTCCCAGTCGCGCCCCTGATCCTGGTAGTACTGCTCCAGGGCATTGAAGCTCAGCACCAGGGCCCCGGCGGAACCGTAGGGCCGCAGGCGCATGTCGACGCGGAACACGAAACCGTCGACGGTCATCGGGTCCAGGGCCTTGATCAAGCGCTGGCCCAGGCGAATGAAGAACTCCTGGTTATCCAGGGCACGCTTGACCCCCACCGTCTCGCCGCCTTCGGGGTAGGCGAAGATCAGGTCGATGTCCGACGACAGGTTGAGCTCCACCGCCCCCAGCTTGCCCATGCCAAGGATGACCATCTGCTGCGGCTCGCCACTGCGCGCGCCGGTGGGCACGCCGAACTGCTGGCTGTGGCGCAGGTACAGCCATTGATAGGCCTGGTCGATGCAGGCGTCGGCCAGGTCGGAAAGATCGCGGCAGGTCTGCACCAGATCCGCCCGACGGGTCAGATCGCGCCAGATGATCCGCACCTGCTGCCGGGTGCGCTGGCGACGCAGCACGCGCCCCAGTTGATCGTCGCTCTCGGCGGTGTCCACGGCCGCGGCAATCTGTGCACATAACTCGCCCGGGGCGAAACCGCGATCCAGTTCGCCGCTGCGCACCAGCTCCAGCAACATCAAAGGGTCACGCAGACTCTGTTCAATGACGAAGTCGCTGGCGGCACTGATCCGGGCGAACTCGGCCCAGCGCTCGGCAGTCCAATCCGCGACACCGGGGCTGTCTTCCAGGGCCGCCACCGCAGCGCGGAACGACTGCTCTGCACGGCTGACCAATGGCAGGAGAATCGCGGGGACTGGGGCAAGCGCGGGCAGACTCATGGGCTATCCTTGATCGGCGTGGAAAAGGCAGGCGGAGAGGGATATCGAGGGCAAGCAGCCTGATGGACTGTCGAACAAAAGTTAGAAATAGCTGAAAATAGGTTTTTTTTGGCAGCCAGCATTAATTTTTTACCTATTCCCGTTAGTCACCGACCAACAGTAACGATTATTCTCACAACGCAGCAGGAGGCCATAAGCCGCTCTTCTGTAGTTTTACTACTCGTATATACATTCGAAAGGCTGAAATGGCCGACGATTTGTAGTAAAACTACACGCCGCCGGATCAACCTCCGGCAATCCAAGAATTTATAATCGTCTGCCCACAAGGCCAGTCGCAAACTCAGGCAACCGATTCTGGAAGCCTTTCCGCCCTGGAGCAAGCCATGCAAGACCTCGATCCCGTCGAAACCCAGGAATGGCTGGACGCCCTGGAATCGGTTCTCGACAAAGAAGGCGAAGACCGTGCTCACTATCTGATGACCCGTATGGGTGAACTCGCGACCCGCAGCGGCTCGCAACTGCCCTACGCCATCACCACGCCGTACCGCAACACGATTCCCGTCACCCACGAAGCACGCATGCCTGGCGACCTGTTCATGGAACGCCGCATTCGCTCGCTGGTACGTTGGAACGCGTTGGCCATGGTCATGCGTACGAACCTGAAAGATTCTGACCTGGGCGGTCACATCTCCAGCTTCGCCTCCAGCGCCACCCTGTATGACATCGGCTTCAACTACTTCTTCCAGGCCCCGACCGACGAACACGGCGGCGACCTGATCTACTTCCAGGGTCACGCATCGCCAGGCGTCTACGCCCGTGCGTTCATGGAAGGCCGCATCACCGAAGACCAGATGAACAACTTCCGCCAGGAAGTGGATGGCAACGGCCTGTCCTCCTATCCACACCCTTGGCTGATGCCTGATTTCTGGCAGTTCCCGACCGTTTCCATGGGGCTGGGTCCGATCCAGGCGATCTACCAGGCACGCTTCATGAAGTACCTGGAAGCCCGCGGCTTCATCCCGGCCGGCAAGCAGAAAGTCTGGTGCTTCATGGGCGACGGCGAGTGCGACGAGCCGGAATCCCTGGGCGCGATCTCCCTGGCCGGCCGCGAGAAGCTGGACAACCTGATCTTCGTCATCAACTGCAACCTGCAGCGCCTCGACGGCCCGGTTCGCGGCAACGGCAAGATCATCCAGGAACTCGAAGGCGTGTTCCGTGGTGCCCAGTGGAACGTCAACAAGGTGGTCTGGGGCCGTTTCTGGGACCCACTGCTGGCCAAGGACGTCGACGGCATCCTGCAGCGCCGCATGGACGAAGTCATCGACGGCGAATACCAGAACTACAAGGCCAAGGACGGTGCGTTCGTCCGTGAGCACTTCTTCAACACCCCTGAACTCAAGGCGATGGTTGCCGATCTGTCCGACGACGAGATCTGGAAACTCAACCGTGGCGGCCACGACCCGTACAAGGTCTATGCGGCCTACCACGAGGCGGTCAACCACAAAGAGCAGCCGACCGTCATCCTGGCCAAGACCATCAAGGGTTATGGCACCGGCGCCGGCGAAGCGAAGAACACCGCGCACAACACCAAGAAAGTCGACGTTGAAAGCCTGAAGCTGTTCCGCGATCGTTTCGACATTCCGGTGAAAGACGAAGACATCGAAAACCTGCCGTTCTTCAAGCCTGAAGAAGGCAGCGCCGAAGCCCGCTACCTGAGCGAGCGTCGTGCCGCGCTGGGTGGTTTCGTGCCTCAGCGTCGCGCCAAGAGCTTCAGCATCCCGACTCCGCCACTGGATACCCTCAAGGCCATCCTCGACGGCTCGGGCGACCGTGAAATCTCCACCACCATGGCCTTCGTGCGGATCCTCGCGCAGCTGGTCAAGGACAAGGAAATCGGCCAGCGCATCGTGCCGATTATCCCGGACGAAGCCCGTACCTTCGGTATGGAAGGCATGTTCCGTCAGTTGGGCATCTACTCCTCCGTCGGCCAGCTCTACGAGCCAGTCGATAAAGACCAGGTGATGTTCTACCGCGAAGACAAGAAGGGCCAGATCCTCGAGGAAGGCATCAACGAAGCGGGCGCCATGAGCTCCTTCATCGCGGCCGGTACTTCGTACTCCAGCCACAACCAGCCGATGCTGCCGTTCTACATCTTCTATTCGATGTTCGGCTTCCAGCGTATCGGCGACCTGGCCTGGGCTGCCGGCGACAGCCGTACCCGCGGCTTCCTGATCGGCGGCACCGCCGGCCGTACCACCCTCAACGGTGAAGGCCTGCAGCACGAAGACGGTCACAGCCACATGCTGGCCGGGACCATCCCGAACTGCCGCACCTATGATCCGACCTACGGCTACGAGCTGGCGGTGATCATCCAGGACGGCATGAAGAAGATGACCGAAGAGCAACAGGACGTCTTCTACTACATCACCGTGATGAACGAGTCCTACCAGCAGCCAGCCATGCCTGAAGGTGTCGAGGAAGGCATCATCAAGGGCATGTACCTGCTGGAAGAAGACACCCGCGAAGCCGCGCACCACGTGCAACTGATGGGCTCCGGCACCATCCTGCGCGAAGTCCGCGAAGCAGCGAAGATCCTGCGTGACGAGTTCAACGTCGCCGCCGACGTGTGGAGCGTGACCAGCTTCAACGAACTGCGTCGCGATGGCCTGGCCGTAGAGCGCAGCAACCGTCTGCACCCTGGCCAGAAGCCGAAGCTGAGCTACGTCGAAGAGTGCCTGAGCGGCCGTAAGGGTCCGGTCATCGCCTCTACCGACTACATGAAGCTGTTTGCCGAACAGATCCGCCAGTGGGTGCCGTCCAAGGAATTCAAAGTCCTGGGCACCGACGGTTTCGGCCGCAGCGACAGCCGCAAGAAACTGCGTCACTTCTTCGAAGTAGACCGTCACTTCGTGGTGTTGGCAGCCCTGGAAGCCTTGGCTGACCGTGGCGACATCGAACCCAAGGTCGTGGCTGAAGCCATCACCAAGTTCGGTATCGACCCGGAAAAACGCAACCCACTGGACTGCTGAGGAGACTTTCTGTGAGCGAACTCATTCGCGTACCTGACATCGGCAGCGGTGAAGGTGAAGTAATCGAACTGATGGTCAAGGTCGGCGATCGCATCGAAGCCGACCAGAGCATCCTGACCCTCGAGTCGGACAAGGCCAGCATGGAAATCCCTGCACCGAAGTCCGGCGTGGTCAAAAGCCTGAAAGTGAAGCTGGGCGACCGCCTGAAAGAAGGCGACGAACTGCTGGAACTGGAAGTCGAGGGCGCCGCTGCTGCGGCCCCTGCACCTGCCGCCGCTGCGCCAGCCCCTGCACAGCCAGCCGCAGCACCTGCTGCTGCCGCTCCGGCTGCCGCACCTGCCAGCGCCTCGGTGCAACAGGTTCACGTGCCGGATATCGGTTCGTCGGGCAAGGCCCAGATCATCGAGATCCAGGTCAAGGTCGGCGACACCGTCGAGGCCGATCAATCGCTGATCACCCTCGAATCCGACAAGGCCAGCATGGAAATCCCATCGCCTGCCGCTGGCGTGGTCAAGGCCATCAGCGTCAAGCTCAACGACGAAGTCGGCACCGGCGACCTGATCCTGGATCTGGAAGTGGCGGGTGCTGCAGCGCCTGCTGCTGCCGCGCCTGCTCCCGCAGCAGCCCCGGCCGCTGCAGTGGCTGACAGCGTGCAGGACATCCACGTTCCGGACATCGGCTCGGCCGGCAAGGCCAAGATCATCGAAGTGCTGGTCAAGGCCGGCGACAGCGTGGTTGCCGATCAATCGCTGATCACCCTCGAATCCGACAAGGCCAGCATGGAAATCCCATCGCCAGCCGCCGGCATCGTGGAAAGCGTATCGATCAAGCTGGACGACGAAGTCGGTACCGGCGACCTGATCCTCAAGCTCAAGGTCAAGGGCGCAGCCCCGGCAGCCGCTCCGGCACCTGCCGCCGCACCTGCTCCAGCCAAAACTGAAGCTGCTCCTGCCGCCGCCGCGCCTGCCGCTGCTGCTCCAGTTGCCGCGCCAGCCAAGCCCGGCGCGAAAGTTCACGCCGGCCCGGCGGTACGCCAACTGGCCCGTGAATTCGGCGTCGAGTTGAGCGCCGTGAGCCCAAGCGGCCCACACGGTCGCATCCTGAAAGAAGACGTGCAGGTTTACGTCAAGGCGATGATGCAGAAGGCCAAGGAAGCGCCAGCTGCTGCCGGCGCAACCGGTGGCGCGGGCATCCCGCCGATTCCGGTCGTGGACTTCAGCCGCTTCGGTGAAATCGAAGAAGTGCCGATGACCCGCCTGATGCAGGCCGGTGCCGCCAACCTGCACCGCAGCTGGCTGAACGTGCCGCACGTGACGCAGTTCGACTCGGCGGATATCACCGAGCTGGAAGCCTTCCGCGTTGCCCAGAAGGCCGTGGCCGAGAAGGCCGGCGTCAAGCTGACCATCCTGCCACTGCTGCTCAAGTCCTGCGCGCACCTGCTCAAGGAACTGCCGGACTTCAACAGCTCCCTGGCGCCAAGCGGCAAGGCGATCATCCGCAAGAAGTACGTGAACATCGGCTTCGCCGTGGACACCCCGGATGGCCTGCTGGTACCGGTGATCAAGAACGTCGACCAGAAGAGCCTGCTGCAACTGGCGGCCGAGGCGGCTTCCCTGGCGGAAAAAGCCCGGACCAAGAAGCTCTCCGCGGACGAGATGCAAGGCGCCTGCTTCACCATCTCCAGCCTCGGGCACATTGGCGGCACCGGCTTCACGCCGATCGTCAACGCGCCGGAAGTGGCGATCCTCGGTGTATCCAAGGCCACCATCCAGCCGGTCTGGGACGGCAAGGCCTTCCAGCCGAAGCTGATGCTGCCACTGTCCCTGTCCTACGATCACCGTGTGATCAACGGCGCGGCCGCTGCACGCTTCACCAAGCGTCTGAGCGACCTGCTGGCGGACATCCGCACCATCCTGCTGTAACCCGCGAACCGGCCCTCCCAACCTGGGCGGGCCGGCACCGCATGCTTTCCGAGCGCCACGCTCGTACCTCAACCCCGTCAATTTGGCGGGGCTTTTTTTTGCCGGAAAAACGTCGTCAATTGCCCGTCATTTCCCGAGGCAAAGGCGCAGAAAAGTTACTTTGCAGAAATCCTTCGGTCTGCCGATACAGGTTTATAGCACTTAGCCTTCATCTTACTTGTCAGTCGACGCGCCATGATGCAACCTTGCCGCAGGCAACAGTAAAGAGGGCGCGAGCCCGGCGCGATCAGCAATTTCGAAGCGAGTTTCCCCATGAAAAGCCAACCCGATGCCGCCAGCCGTATGGCGGCCGAGGTAGTGACGCAGTTGCCTGTGCCCTCGCGGCTCGGCATGTTGCGTTTCGAACGGCTGAATGAAGCAAGCTGGGCGCTGCTGTTTCTCGATCCCAATTGCGAGCGCCAGTTCGGCCTGCCCGCCGTCGAACTCTGCGCCCTGGTGGGCTCGCCCTACGCCAGCCTGATGGAACCCGAAGCGCGCTATCAATTGCACGACACCATCCAGCAACAGCTGAGCAGCAGCCCCCATTACCTGATCCGCTACACCCTGCACACCGGCCAGGGCCCCTTGAGCATCCTGGAGCTGGGAGAAGCCTACAAACAGCACAACCGGCACCTGCTGCGCGGTTACCTGCTGGTTGTCGAAGGTCTGTTCAGCAACTCCACCACCCCGCCGACCCAGGACCTGGAAACCCAGAACACCAGGCTGCAGATCGCCCTGGAACTGAACCAGCGGGCCCAGCAGGAACAGCTTCAGCACCTGGAACGGGTGCGCGCCCAGCAGGACCTGATCCTGCTGCTGACGCGCCAGCGCTACAGCAGCGGCAACTCCCTGAAGGAAGCCGCCGAACTCATCACCCGCTGCGCCTGTGATATCTACCAGATCGACTGCGCCAGCATCTGGAACCTGGAAGACCGGCAACTGGTGCCGATTGCCGCCTACCATCGCGGCCCGCAGGAATACCGCATGCCGGAGCCCATCGACGCCAGCAGCTTTCCCAACTACCTGGAAGCCCTGCACAGCTCTCGCGCCATCGATGCGCAGAACGCCATGCGCGACCCGCGCACCCGGGAGATGGCCGAAAGCCTGCGTCCGCGGGACGTCAACGCCATGCTCGACGCCAGCATCCGCATCGATGGCCAGGTGGTCGGCGTGCTCTGCCTGGAACAGACCGGCATGACCCGCGCCTGGCAGTCCGACGAGATCGCCTTCGCCGGCGAACTGGCGGACCAGTTCGCCCAGGTCATCAACAATCACAACCGACGCGCCGCCACCAGCGCCCTGCACCTGTTCCAGCGCGCCGTGGAACAGAGCGCCAACGCCTTCCTGCTGGTCAACTGCGACGGCGTGGTGGAGTACGTCAACCCCAGCTTCACCGCCATCACCCAGTACAGCACCGAAGAGGTTCACGGCCATCGCCTGTCCGAACTGCCAGCCCTGGAAAACCTCAGCGAGCTGTTGTTCGACGCCCCTTCCAGCCTGGCCAAGAGCAACAGCTGGCAAGGCGAGTTCAAGAGCCGGCGCAAGAACCTCGAGCCCTACTGGGGCCAGCTGTCGATCTCCAAGGTGTATGGCGACAATCGCGAGCTGACCCACTACATCGGCATCTACGAAGACATCACCCAGACCAAGCTCGCCCAGCAGCGCATCGAGCGCCTGGCCTACACCGACAACCTGACCAACCTGGGCAACCGCCCCGCATTCATCCGCAACCTGGATGAACGTTTCGCCCGAGACAGCGATACCCCGATCAGCCTGCTGCTGGTGGACATCGACAACTTCAAGCGGATCAACGACAGCCTCGGTCACCAGACCGGCGACAAGCTGCTGATCAGCCTGGCCCGGCGCCTGCGCAATAGCCTGAGCCCCAGCGGCAGCCTGGCGCGTTTTGCCAGCAACGAGTTCGCGGTGCTGCTGGACAACACCGACCTGGAATCCGGCCAACAGATCGCCAGCCAACTGCTGATGACCCTGGACAAGCCGATGTTCGTCGACAACCAGCTGATCAGCGTCACCGGCTCCGTGGGGCTGGCCAGCGCGCCGCTGCATGGCCGCGACCCCCAGACCCTGATGCGCAACGCCGGCCTGGCCCTGCACAAGGCCAAGGCCAACGGCAAGCACCAGGTGCAGGTGTTCACCGAGGCGCTCAACGCCGAAGCCAGCTACAAGCTGTTCGTCGAAAACAACCTGCGCCGGGCCCTGACCCAGAACGAGCTGGACGTGTTCTACCAGCCCAAGCTGTGCCTGCGCAGCGGCCGCCTGCTGGGCATGGAAGCGCTGCTGCGCTGGAACCACCCGGAAAAGGGCATGATCCGTCCGGACCAGTTCATCAGCGTGGCGGAAGAAACCGGCCTGATCATCCCCATCGGCAAGTGGATCGCCCGTCAGGCCTGCCGCATGAGCAAGCAGCTGACCGCCGCCGGCCTGGGCAACCTGCACGTGGCCATCAACCTGTCGCCCAAGCAGTTCTCCGACCCGGACCTGGTGGCCTCCATCGCCAGCATCCTCAGGGAAGAACAACTGCCGTCCTCGCTGCTGGAGCTTGAGTTGACAGAGGGCCTGCTGCTGGAAGCCACCGAGGACACCCACCAGCAGCTGGAACAGCTGAAAAAGCTCGGCCTGACCCTGGCCATGGACGACTTCGGCACCGGCTATTCGTCCCTGAGCTACCTGAAGAAATTCCCCATCGACATCATCAAGATCGATCGCAGCTTCATCCATGAAATCCCGGACAACCAGGACGACATGGAAATCACCTCGGCGGTGATCGCCATGGCCCACAACCTGAAGATCAAGGTGGTTGCCGAAGGCATCGAAACCGCGGAACAACTGGCGTTCCTGCGTCGCCATCGCTGCGACGTCGGCCAGGGCTACCTGTTCGACCGACCGATTCCCGGCACCGAGCTGATTGCCAAGCTCAAGCGCTATCCGCGCGGTCCAATTGCCTGACAGCGCTGTAACACTCGGGCAAACTGCGTGTCTATCTTCTTACCGACTCCCCAACCTGACTGGAGGACTGCCCCATGGTCTTGCGCTCGGAAATTCTGGTGAACAAAAACGTGCTTCCAACCAAAGAACAAGCTCTGCCCGGCCGCGAAACGCCCATGACCGTGCCCGAAGAACACTACGTCAACGGCAACCCGCTGCTGGGTCCGTTTCCGGGCAATGTGGAATTCGCCATCTTCGGCCTGGGCTGTTTCTGGGGCGCGGAGCGGCGCTTCTGGCAGCGCGAGGGCGTGTTCAGCACGTCCGTGGGTTATGCCGGCGGCTTCACCCCGAACCCGACCTACGAAGAAGTCTGCTCGGGCCTGACCGGCCATACCGAAGTGGTGCTGGTGGTGTATGAACCGGAAAAGGTCAGCTACCAGGAACTGCTGGCGATGTTCTGGGAACTGCACAACCCGACCCAGGGCATGCGCCAGGGCAACGACATCGGCACCCAGTACCGCTCGGTGATCTACACCACCACCCCGACCCAGCTGGAACAGGCACTGCACAGCAAGGAAGTGTTCCAGGCGGAACTGACCAAGGCCGGCCTGGGCGAGATCACCACCGAAATCGCAGAAGCGCCGACCGTCTACTTCGCCGAGGCCTATCACCAGCAATACCTGGCGAAGAACCCGGAAGGCTACTGCGGCATCGGCGGCACTGGCGTGACCTGCCCCATTTAAAGCAGCTACAAGCTGCAAGCCCCGAGCTGCAAGTGGTTCGCCGGCGACTTGCAGCTTGCCGCTTATGGCTGGTGACTGCTACTCCGCGATCAACCAGTCCATCTGCCAGCCGCCCTGGGTCTGAGCGAGTTTTTTCGACAGCCAGGGCAGCAGCTCGCGCAACTCCTCCTCCAGGCCCCACGGCGGATTGGCAATCGCCAGGCCCGAGCCGTTCAGGCTGTTGGGGGTATCCAGCGGATGCACCAGCAACTCCACCCGCAACAGCTTCGGCGCGCCGCTGCCGGCCAGGTCCTGGTAGAAGCGCCGCAGGGCGCGCTGATCCTTGACCGGGTACCAGATGGCCGCCACGGTCTGGCGCATACGGCCAATGGCTTCCTTGAGCGATGCGGCGCAGCGCTGCATCTCGTCCAGTTGCTCGAACGGCGGATCGATCAGCATCACCGCGCGCTTTTCCGCCACCGGCAGCAAGGCCCGGGCCACGTGCCAGCCTTCCCCCAGGTGCACCGCCACCCGGCGATCGCCCTTCATGTTGTCCTTGAGCAGCAGGCCATCTTCAGGATGTTTCTCGTTGAGCAGCACCCGGTCCTGGGAGCGGGTCAGGCGGCGCGCCAGCTCCGGCGACCCCGGGTAGTAACGCAGCTCGCCATCGGGGTTCATCTTGTGCAGCACCTGCATGTAGTCGGCGGTCAGCGCCGGCAGATCCTGTGCGCCCCACAAGCGGGCGATGCCTTCCAGGTACTCGCCGGTACGGCTCGCCTGATCGCCCTTGAGGTCATACAGACCGATGCCGGCGTGGCTGTCGAGGTAGGCGAACGGCTGCTCCTTGCGCGACATCAGGGCGATGAGGCGGGTCAGGGTCAGGTGTTTGAAGACGTCGGCGTGATTGCCGGCGTGGAAGGCGTGACGATAGTTCATGGTTGCTCCTGCGCAGGAGCGCAAGTTTACCTTGTGTGCAGCCTGTCGTCAGTTCACAGCAGGCCCGTACCCGGCGCAGTCGACGACGGGTACGGGGAGGCACTCAGACGAACTCGTGGCTGACCTCGGACCACAGGCTGACCCGACGTCCCGAGGATTCGAACACCTCGATCTCGCGCTTGATCCCGCCGCTGTCCTTCCAGCCTGGCAGGTCGAGCACGATCAGCTCCTCCATCATCGCCATGTACAACGCATCCACCGGAGCCCAGAGCTTGCCGATGGCGGCGTTGTCCTTGCCTTCCAGGCACAGGTTGATGGGGTGGGACATGCTCACCTGGCTGAACACCGCGTGTCCGGCCTCGAGTATCCGCGCCGCCACCTGGTTGCATTGGAGAAAACGCTCATTGATGACCGCCGGCTCGGAATGACTGTAGGGGCAGGCCAGGAAAATCTTGCGCATCGTTACCTCGAAATCATGGGTAGGAGAAGCGGGCCGTTCAGGCCCGCGCGGGTTGCAGGGCGAAAGCCGCGGCCTGCTCCTGCTCTTGCTGCTCGTAACGCTGGGCGGCCGGCACCGAGATGCGGATGGCGATTGCCACCGCCAGCAGGCCGCCGAACAGTTTGCCGATGAGGATGGGCAGGATCAGGCTCGGCTGGAAATTCGCGGTGAACGCCAGGTGATCGCCGATCAGCGCCTGGGCACAGACCCCCAGGGCCACGCACAGCACCTTGTCGCGAGCGGTCATGTGCTTGAACAGGTGATAGGTGGCGATGATGTTGGCGAACACCATGATGAAGCCCGCGGCACCGGTGCTCGACAGGTTTAGTTGGCGCCCCAGCAGCTCCATGGGCTTCTTGCAGTAGCGCTGGAACAGGTAGCAGATGGGGAAGGTGCCGGCGAGCATGATGCCGATGTAACCGGCAATCTCGATGGCCCGGAACAGCTCCTTCTCATCGGCGAACATCGGGTCGAAGCCCCAGCCGCCAAAGTTGATGCTGAAGAACTTGGTGAAGTGCTCGACGATGCTCAGGGCCAGGATCAGCTTGATCGCCGCATCCATGATCTTGCCGAACACCAGAAAGCCCCTGACCATCATCTGCGGCCGGTAGCGCAGCCCCGCCGCCAGCAGGAAGCAGAACACGAACAGCGGCGCCAGCAGCTTGAGCATGTCGACAAAGCTCAGGGACAGGTAGTACAGCGCCTCGGAGTTGGTGGAGACGATGTCCCGCACCGGCAACTGGGTCGCGGTGATGATCAGCAGCGACATCAATACCGCGAAGGGAATGCTGATCAGCCCGGCCATGGCGCCCAGGGCCAGGTACTTGTGATCCTTGCGCTCGAGCATGGTCAGCCCCACCGGGATCAGGTAGACGATGGTCGCCCCGGAGGTGTAGCCCACCAGCATGGCGGTAATCCACAGGTCACGATTGGCGGTCAGGGCATTGGCCAGCTGGTAGCCGCCCATGTCCACGGCGATGATCGACAGCGCCGCAATGGAGACGTCCGAACCCAGGGCGTTGAAGAACGGCCCCAGGGCGTGGGAAATGGCCTGCGACAGATAGGGAATCGCCACCATGATCCCGGCCTGGGCCAGGAACACCGGGCCGATGGAGTGGATACCGTTGACGAATTCCCGACCCAGGCCGCTCTCGGGCTTGATGATCGACGACAAGGCGCCGAGCACTGCGCCGAGCATGATCAGGTAAATGACGTAGTTTCCAAATTCAGCCATGTGGGTTCATCTCTCTGAGCGTCATTTATAGGGTTCCCCCGCCGGGGAGGTTCTTGTTGAGGCCAGCTGCGCTCACCCCATCGCCAGGACAGACGATGCAGGCGCCATGCAAACACAGGGCATTTCCTGTGCCACAATGTGCATTCTTTGTGGTTATTACCGATAAACTCTCAAATATCGGTCAAAAAATTCCCACTACTCTTTTCCTACCCCATCATCAACGCGGCGCCACACAGTGACCGAGGCTGATTGTGAAAACCGCAATGAAATGCTTAACTGGCTCAGCCAAGTTGACCGAATCCGCATATCGATGTGCCAAAGGTGTGCGTAAGTAACAAAAACTGCCCACTTGTGTGGCGAAGTACCACCGACGGAAACCCAGCATGCGCCCCAACGAACGACGACAGCACATTCTCGAACTCCTGCGGCAACGGGAGCGGATTTCCGTGGAGGAACTGGCGCGCATCACCGCCACGTCCCAGGAAACCATCCGCCGCGATCTCAGCGAACTGGCGGAAAGCGGCCTGGTCACCAAGTTCCACGGCGGCGCGGCGCTGCCTCCGACCGGCGAGCACGAGAACACCTTCCAGACCCGCATGAACGAACACGCCCAGGAGAAGCGCGCCATCGCCCGCTACGCCGCTGGCCTGTTCTGCGCCGGCGACAGCATCTTCATCGACACCGGCACCACCACCCTGTTCTTTGCCCGGGAGCTGGCGCAGCACACACGCCTGACGGTCATCACCAACTCCCTGCCGATTGCCGGCTGTATCGGCGAATCGGGCAACCGGGTGTTCATGATCGGTGGCGAATACCGCCCCGACTCGACCCAGAACGTCGGCACCCTGGCCCTGGAACAGATCACCCGGTTCAACGCCGAACACGCGGTGATCACCATCGGCGCCCTGAATGAAGACGGCGCCATGGACTTCTCCATCGAAGAAGCCGAAGTGGCCCGCGCCATGATTGCCCAGGCGCGCCAACTGACGGTGATCGCCGACTCCTCGAAGCTCGAACGGCGCGGCCTGTTCAAGGTCTTCCCCCTGGAACGCATCGACCGCCTGGTGATCGATCGCCAGCCCGGCCCGCAGCTGCTGGCGGCGCTGGAAAAGGCCAAGGTGCAGGTTCACCTGGTGCCGCAGGCCTGAATTGCAGCAACGAATGCACGGCTTTATCAGTCAAAAAACACACAACTTAATGACCGATAAATGACCGAATAACAAATAAAAACAACAAGACTGGCCCGTATTGTGCTTTGCTTGCAGCACCGCTCTTGGGTGTTACTGCAGGAAACAGGCATTTATATGACCGAACTTTATCCGAACAATGTGACTTTCGACGTGGCCATAGTCGGTGGCGGCGTCGTCGGTTGCGCCATGGCCCGGCGCTTCGCCCTGGAAGGCGCGCGGGTGGTGCTGCTGGAAAAGGGCAGCGACATTCTCTCCGGAGCCAGCAAGGCCAACAGCGCCATCCTGCATACCGGCTTCGATGCCCCCAGCGCCAGCCTGGAACTGCAATGCATGCAGGCCGGGTACCAGGAGTACCTGGACATCCACTCGAAGATGAACCTGCCCCTGCTCAAGAGCGGAGCCCTGGTGGTGGCCTGGAATACCGAGGATCAGGCCAGACTGCCCGGCATCCTCGCCCAGGCCCGGGCCAATGGCGTGGACAACGCGCGCCTGCTGGAACGGGGCGAGATCCTGGCCCTGGAGCCCCAGCTGGCCAATCACGCCTGCGGCGCGGTACTGGTGCCCGACGAGCACCTGATCGACCCCTGGTCCGCCCCGCTTGGCTACCTGCAACAGGCCATGGCCCATGGCGCCCGGGTGCAGTTGCGGTGCGAGGTGGAGCAAGGCCAGTTCGACGGTGAACGCTGGCGCCTCGACACCAACCAGGGCAGCCTGCACGCCGCCCAGTTGATCAACTGCGCCGGGCTGTTCGGCGACACCCTGGAGCACAACCTGCTGGGCCACAGCGAATTTCGCATCATGCCGCGCAAGGGCCAGTTCGTGGTCTTCGACAAGGCCGCGGCCAAGCTCCTGCAGCGCATCGTCCTGCCGGTGCCCAACGAACGCACCAAAGGCATCGTCCTGACCCGCACGGTCTACGGCAACCTGCTGGTCGGCCCCACCGCCGAAGAGCAGGACGACCGGATTCACGCCGGCCTCGACGGGGCCACCCTGCAAAGCCTGATCGATGCCGCCGTGGAGCGCATCCCGGCCCTGGCCGGCGTCCCGGTGACCGCCACCTACGCCGGGCTGCGCCCCGCCAGCGAAAAGAAGGAGTACCGGATCCGCGCCGATCATGCCCGACACTGGATCACCGTCGGCGGCATCCGCTCCACCGGGCTCACCGCGGCCCTGGGCATTGCCCGGCATGTCTACCAGCTGTACAGCCAGCGCTGCCAGCACGCTCAGGTGGAGCAACCGAGCTGGCCGCAGATGCCCAATCTCGCCGAGCACTTGCCCCGCGACTGGCAACGACCCGGCTACGGCGAGATCGTCTGCCATTGCGAACTGGTGACCCGCCGCGAGATCGAGAGCGCCCTGAGCAGCCCCCTGCCCCCTGGCGATATCGGCGGGCTCAAGCGCCGCACCCGGGCCTGCATGGGCCGCTGCCAGGGTTTCTATTGCTCGGCCCAGGTCGCCGAACTCAGTGCCAGCCATCTGGCCATCCCTCTTGCCACAGGTCGTTGCCATGCACAGCACTGAACAGATTCAGGCCGAAGTGGCCATTATCGGCAGCGGACCCGCAGGCCTTGCCGCGGCCATCGAACTGCGCCGCCAGGGCATCGGCCCGGTGCTCGTCATCGAGCGGGAAAGCGAAGCCGGCGGCATTCCCCGGCACTGTGCCCATCCGCCGTTCGGCATGGGCGAGTACCAGCGCATTCTCAGCGGCCCGGCCTATGCCCGGCGCAATGTCCAGGCGGCGCTCAAAGCTGGGGTCGTGCTGCTGCTGCGCCACACCGTGCTCAGCCTCGAACCCGCCGGCCTGCTGCGCCTGGCCAGTCCCGACGGGCCGCGGCTGGTGCAGGCGCGCAAGGTGCTGATCGCCACCGGCGCCCGGGAAACCCCGCGCTCGGCGCGCTTGCTGTCCGGGGACCGGCCGGTGGGGGTGATCAACACCGGAGCCCTGCAGAACTTCCTCTATGTGCGGCATCTCAAGCCCTTCGAACGACCGCTGATCATCGGCACCGAACTGGTCAGCCTGTCCGCCGTGCTCAGCTGTCGGCGGGCCGGCATCCGACCGGTCGCGGTACTGGAGGCCAACCAGCGCGCCACCGCCCGCTGGCCACTGACCCTGTTCCCACGTCTGCTGGGCATCCCCATGCATTTGGGCGCGCAACTGCTGGAGATCCAGGGCACCGGTCGCGTGGAGTCGGCAAAGGTACGCCTGGCCGACGACCAGGTCCGCGACATCCCCTGCGACGGCGTGCTGCTCACCGGCCAGTTCACCCCGGAGTCGAGCCTGGTGCGCCAGAGCCACCTGCAGCTGGACAGCGGTAGCGGCGGGCCGAAGATCGACCAGTACGGGCGCTGCTCGGACCCGGCCTACTTCGCCGCCGGCAACCTGCTGCGGCCGATCGAGACGGCCGGCTGGTCGTACCGTGAAGGGCGGCGCATCGGCGGCCTGATGGCACAGGCCCTGTGCGGCCAGCTACCCGCTCCCCAAGACGCGCTGACCCTCAAGTTCGCCGCCCCGATCAAGCTCGGCGTACCGGCGCAACTGGTGCGCAGCGAGCTGCCCGGCCTGCGCCACATCCAGCTGCGAGTCGGCCAGGCCGTCAGCGGCACCTTGCGGGTCCGCGCCCACGGCAAGGACCTCTGGAGCCGACCGGTGTCGGCCCTGCCGGAACGCCGCCTGCTGATCCCCCTCAAGGAACTGACGCTGCCCGGACACATCGACCAACTGGATATCTGCATCGACTAGCCCGGCCCATCCAAACAAGAGAGAACACCATGCGAATAGCCGCACTTGATCAGGGCACCACCAGCACCCGCGTACTGGTGGTGGACATGCAAGGCCGGGCCGACATCCAACTGGCTCTGCGTCATCAGCAGCATCACCCGCGTCCGGGCTGGGTCGAGCACGACCCGCTGGAACTGCTGGCCAACCTGCAACGCTGCCTGGAAGCCACCGGCCGGGTCGACGCCATCGGCCTGGCCAACCAGGGCGAAAGCTGCCTGGCCTGGGACGCCATCACCGGCGCGCCGCTGTCGCCGGTGATCGTCTGGCAGGACAACCGCACCGCCGCCCATATCGAGGAACTGCGGGCCGACGGGGCCGAGGCCCTGACCCTGGAACGGGCCGGCCTGCCCCTGGATGCCTACTTTTCCGCCAGCAAGCTGGCCTGGATCGTCCGCCATCTGCCCGAAGCACAAGCCGCCCTGAGCGCCGGCCGCCTGCGCCTGGGCACCACCGACGCCTACTTCCTCGACCGCCTGACGGGGGTCTACGCCACCGACATCACCACCGCCTCGCGCACCTCGCTGATGAACCTCGCCAGCGGCCAGTGGGACCCGGATCTCTGCGCATTGTTCGGCGTGCCCTTGCAGGCCCTGCCGCAAATCCGCGCCACGGTCGGCGACTTCGGGCGCATCGGCCAGACCCCCATCAGCGCTTCGGTGGTCGACCAGCAAGCCTCGCTCTATGGCCACGGCTGCCGCAAACCGGGGGACGCCAAGATCACCTTCGGCACCGGCGCCTTTGCCCTGACCGTCACCGGCGAGCAGATCATCCGCGCCCCGGAAAAAGGCCTGCTGGCCACCGTGGCCTGGCAGGCCGACGGCCAGCCGGTGTACGCCATGGACGGAGGTGTCTATGACGCCAGCGCCGCGGTGGAGTGGGCCGGGCGCCTGGGCCTGTTCAGTGATTTCTCGGAACTGGCAGCCTTTGATCAGCCTCCGGCGATTTCCCGCGACCTGGCCTTCGTTCCGGCCCTGTCCGGGCTGGCCTGCCCGCATTGGGACCGCAGCGCCGGGGCGGTGTGGATCGGCATGAACGCCGCCACCAGCCGCCAGGACCTGTGCCAGGCGGTACTGGAAGGCGTGGCCCTGCGCAGCGCCGAAGTGATCAGCGCCATGGACGCCCACCTCAATGTCACCGACCAGCTGTCGATCGACGGCGGGCTGGCCCGCAGCCCGTATTTCGCCCAGTTCCTGGCCGATATTCTGCAGCGCAGCATCGTCACCCAGCGTTTCGACGAGCTCACCGCCCTGGGCTGCGCCGCCCTCGCCGCCCGTGGCCTGGGCCTGGAGTTGCCGGCCCTGGACAACACCAGCACCTACTATCGGCCGCGCATCGACCCGGCCACCGCGGCCGCCTGGCGCCACACCTTCAGCGGCGCGGTCAGTCGCTCCCAGGGCTGGTCGCAACCACGCTGAAACGCTCCAGCGGCCAAGGATGGCCGCCCTGCTGCCGACACGCCCGCGCTGCCCTTGCCGATCCGCCACGCCTATTGGACACTGACGCGCCCGCCCGCCACCGAGCGGCGGGCACATCAAGCGGTTGCTGGCGACTCAGACACACGGGACCACTGACTGCTGCGCGGGCACACCACCTGCCTGGCTGTGCTCATTAATGGATTGCTACTGAGTCGAGGTTTTATGAAAGACGCAACGATTGCGCTGCACCACGGATTCAAGTCGGACCCGACCACCAAGGCCGTGGCCGTGCCTATCTATCAGAACGTCGCCTTCGAGTTCGACAACGCCCAGCACGGGGCCGACCTGTTCAACCTGGATGTGCCCGGCAACATCTATACCCGCATCATGAACCCTACCAACGATGTGCTGGAGCAGCGCATGGCGGCCCTGGAAGGCGGGATCGCCGGGCTGGCGGTGGCCGCCGGCAGCGCGGCGATCCACTACGCGATCCAGACCCTGACCCAGGCCGGCGACAACGTTGTCTCCACCCCGCAGTTGTATGGCGGCACCTACACCCTGTTCGCCCACCTGCTGCCGAGCTTCGGCGTCGAAGTGCGCTTTGCCCGGGACGATTCCCCCGAAGCCATCGCCGAGCTGATCGACGACAAGACCAAGCTGGTGTACTGCGAGAGCATCGGCAACCCGGCGGGCAACATCGTCGATATCGAGGGCCTGGCCCAGGTCGCCCACGCCCGCAACGTGCCGCTGATGGTGGACAACACCGTGGCCACGCCGATCCTGTGCAAGCCGATCCAGTTCGGCGCCGACATCGTGGTGCACTCGGTGACCAAGTACGTCGGTGGCCACGGCAACTCCCTGGGCGGGGTGATCGTCGACAGCGGCAACTTCCCCTGGGCCGAGCATCCGCAGAAATTCGCCAGCCTCAACACCCCGGAGCCGGCCTACCACGGCGTGGTCTACACCGAGAAATTCGGCCCGGCGGCCTTTATCGCCCGAGCCCGCACCGTGCCGCTGCGCAACACCGGTGCGGCGCTGGCGCCGATGAACGCCTTCCTCCTGCTGCAAGGCCTGGAAACCCTGGCCCTGCGCATGGAGCGCCACACCGACAACGCCATCAAGGTCGCGCAGTTCCTCAAGGACCATCCGCTGGTGGCCTGGGTCAGCTACGCCGGCCTGCCCGATCACCCGCACCATGAACTGGCGCGCAAGTACATGCAGGGCAAGCCGTCGGCGATCCTGTCCTTCGGCCTCAAGGGCGGCTACGCCGCGGGCGTGCGCTTCTATGACGCGCTGCAGATCTTCAAGCGCCTGGTGAACATCGGCGACGCCAAGTCCCTGGCCTGCCACCCGGCCTCCACCACCCACCGGCAGATGAACGAAGCAGAGCAGGCCAAGGCCGGGGTCAAACCGGAGATGATCCGGCTCTCGGTGGGCATCGAAGCCATCGAGGACCTGCTCGAAGACCTCGATCAGGCGCTGCGCCAGGCCTGAGCCCGCAAGCCCCGCCGCCCGAAGGTGGCGGGGCCGCGTCCCATGCATTGACTCAACCGCGTCGGCACCGGCGCGCCCTCCCCACCAATAGCCCCCAGGAACCTCTCTTACCCGCAAAGGAATCAACCATGATTGTGCGTTACGTAAAGATCACCATGACCCTGGCTGTCGCGGCCTTCGCGCTGCTGGTGGCCTACAACAACATCAGTGACTACGGCTCCAACTTCGCCTTTGTCCAGCATGTGCTGAGCATGGACAGCGTGTTCCCCGGCAACACCGCCACCGACCGCGCCGTGACCCTGCCACTGCTGTGGAATGTCGGCTACTGGCTGATCATCGGCGGCGAAGCCCTGACCGGTGTGCTGCTGGTGGTCGGGGCGCTGCGCCTGTGGCTGGCACGGCACGGCGTCGCCAGCTACTTCAACCGCTCCAAGGGCTGGGCGATTGCCGGCTTCTGCCTGGGCTTCTGCGTCTGGTTCTTCGGCTTCATGGTGGTGGGCGGAGAGTGGTTCATGATGTGGCAATCCCCGACCTGGAACGGTCAGGACGCTGCCTTCAAGTTCTACATGGCGATCCTGGGGGTGCTGATCTTCCTCAACCAGCCCGACGCCGAGCTGTACAAATGAAAACGGCCCGCTGCGGTGACGCAGCGGGCCGTTGTTCAGCGCCCTGGGGAATCAGGGCAAGGCATTCGCACTCAGTGGTTGAGCTTGAAATCCTTCTCGGCCGCTTCGAAACGCTGAACCATGCCAGCGGTCGGCGTGCCCATCTTGCTCACCAGCAGGATCGCCAGGCTGGCAAAGATGAAGCCCGGGATGATTTCGTACAGACCCAGCAGAGCGAAGTGCTTCCACAGGATCACGGTGACGGCACCGACGATGATCCCGGCCAGCGCGCCGTTGCGGGTCATGCCTTTCCACATCACCGAGATCAGCACCACAGGGCCGAAGGCGGCGCCGAAACCGGCCCAGGCGTAGCTCACCAGGCCCAGTACGCGGTTTTCCGGGTTGGCGGCCATGGCGATGGCGATCAGCGCCACCACCAGCACCATGGCGCGGCCGACCCATACCAGTTCCAGCTGCGAGGCATGCTTGCGCAGGAAGGCTTTGTAGAAGTCTTCGGTCAGGGCACTGGAGCACACCAGCAACTGGCAGCTCAGGGTACTCATCACCGCCGCCAGAATCGCCGACAGCAACACACCGGCAATCCACGGGTTGAACAGCAGCTTGGCCAGTTCGATAAACACCCGCTCAGGGTTCTCGCTCACAGGGCCGGCCACGTCCGGGTGCGCCGAGAAGTAGGCGATGCCGAAGAAGCCCACAGCCACGGTGCCGCCCAGGCACAGGATCATCCAGGTCATGGAGATGCGACGCGCGTTGGCGATCGATTTGACCGAGTCCGCGGCCATGAAGCGCGCCAGGATGTGCGGCTGACCGAAGTAGCCCAGGCCCCAGCCCATCAGCGAGATCACGCCGATGAAGGTGGTGTTCTTGAGCATGTCGAAGTTGGTCGGATCCTGGGCCTCGATGGCCAGGAAGGTGGTGTCGACGCCACCGGTGGCCAGCAGCACGATGATCGGGGTCAGCAGCAGGGCGAAGATCATCAGGGTGGCTTGTACGGTATCTGTCCAGCTCACCGCCAGGAAACCACCGACAAAGGTGTAGGCAATGGTCGCGGCCGCGCCAGCCCACAGGGCTGTCTCGTAAGGCATGCCGAAGGTGCTTTCGAACAGACGGGCGCCGGCGACGATGCCGGAGGCGCAATAGATGGTGAAGAACACCAGGATCACCACCGCGGAGATGATCCGCAGCAGGCCGCTTTTATCTTCGAAACGGCTGGAGAAGTAGTCCGGCAGAGTCAGGGCATCACCGTTGTGCTCGGTCTGCACCCGCAGGCGACCGGCCACGAACAGCCAGTTCAGGTAGGCACCGACGATCAGGCCGATGGCGATCCAGCTCTCAGACAGACCGGACATATAGATGGCGCCCGGCAGGCCCATCAGCAACCAGCCACTCATGTCGGAAGCACCGGCGGAAAGCGCGGTCACCACGCTGCCCAGGCTACGGCCGCCCAGAATGTAGTCGGAAAGGTTGTTGGTGGAGCGATAGGCCATGAAGCCGATCAGCACCATTGCTGCGATGTAGATCACGAAGGTGATCAGGGTGGGATTGCTTGCACTCATTGAGTTACGCCCTGGCTTTGTTTTTATGGTGCGGCGGTCACTGCCCGCCGACGCCAAACGATGGTATTTGGCAGACGGTCAGGCGAGCCGCGCATTTATGACTGATGTTTCCCCAGGAAAGCCATCAGCCGATGAACCACCCCGAAAAGGGGTCGGTTGCACCTTGGGCGCGAATCCTATGCAACAAAATGAACAAGGTGCAACCAATTTGCGGTGTTTAAGTTGCACCTTGTCGAATAATCGACCCCCCATGGCGCTTTTGCTCCTTTTTGGAGCAAGAAATCAATTTTTCAGAAGCAAACGCACCATCAAGATGCCGACCCAGTGATGCAGGATATTTATTCCTGACAAGCTGCCATTTTTTCCGTCCGAAAATGGGTTGCACCCGGTTGCACCTATTGCATAGCGCGGATAATCTTGCCGCCAGCTGATGCCACACGTGCGTGGCAAACATGAGGATAAAAATATGGCTACCACCACCCTCGGGGTCAAACTCGACGACCCAACCCGCGAGCGCCTCAAGGCCGCCGCGGCCTCGATCGATCGTACGCCGCACTGGCTGATCAAGCAGGCGATTTTCAATTACCTGGAAAAACTCGAGGGTGGTGCAACCCTGTCCGAGCTGAGCAGTGTCACCGCCAAAGACGGCGATGACGCCGGCGAGGTGCAGACCGATCACGCTCACCAATGCTTCCTGGAGTTTGCCGAAAGCATCCTCCCGCAATCGGTGCTGCGCGCCTCGATCACCGCCGCCTACCGTCGCCCGGAGCCGGAAGTGGTGCCGATGCTGCTGGAGCAGGCGCGCCTGCCGGCCGCCACCGCCGAAGCCGCGAACAAGCTGGCGGCCTCGATCGCCGAGAAGCTGCGCAACCAGAAGAGCGCCGGCGGCCGTGCCGGGATCGTCCAGGGCCTGCTGCAGGAATTCTCCCTGTCGTCCCAGGAAGGCGTGGCGCTGATGTGCCTGGCCGAAGCCCTGCTGCGCATCCCCGACAAGGGCACCCGCGACGCACTGATCCGCGACAAGATCAGCACCGGCAACTGGCAGCCGCACCTGGGCAACAGCCCGTCGCTGTTCGTCAACGCCGCCACCTGGGGCCTGCTGCTCACCGGCAAGCTGGTGTCGACCCACAACGAGGCCGGCCTGACCTCCTCCCTGAGCCGCATCATCGGCAAGAGCGGCGAGCCGATGATCCGCAAGGGCGTGGACATGGCCATGCGCCTGATGGGCGAGCAGTTCGTCACCGGCGAAACCATCGCCGAAGCCCTGGCCAACGCCAGCAAGTTCGAAGCCAAGGGCTTCCGCTATTCCTACGACATGCTCGGCGAAGCGGCACTGACCGAGCACGACGCACAGAAGTACCTGGCGTCCTACGAGCAGGCCATCCACTCCATCGGCAAGGCCTCCCACGGTCGCGGCATCTATGAAGGCCCGGGCATCTCGATCAAGCTCTCGGCCCTGCACCCGCGCTACAGCCGCGCCCAGTACGAGCGCGTGATGGAAGAGCTGTACCCGCGCCTGCTGTCCCTGACCCTGCTGGCCAAGCAGTACGACATCGGCCTGAACATCGACGCCGAGGAAGCCGACCGCCTGGAGCTGTCCCTGGACCTGCTGGAGCGCCTGTGCTTCGAGCCGCAACTGACCGGCTGGAACGGCATCGGCTTCGTGATCCAGGCCTACCAGAAGCGCTGCCCATACGTGATCGACTACGTGATCGATCTGGCCCGTCGCAGCCGTCACCGCCTGATGATCCGCCTGGTGAAAGGCGCCTACTGGGACAGCGAGATCAAGCGCGCCCAGGTCGAAGGCCTGGAAGGATATCCGGTCTACACCCGCAAGGTGTACACCGACGTTTCCTACATCGCCTGCGCACGCAAGCTGTTGTCGGTGCCGGAAGTCATCTACCCGCAGTTCGCCACCCACAACGCCCACACCCTGTCGGCGATCTACCACATTGCCGGTCAGAACTATTACCCCGGCCAGTACGAGTTCCAGTGCCTGCACGGCATGGGCGAACCGCTGTACGAGCAAGTAGTGGGCAAGGTCGCCGATGGCAAGCTGAACCGTCCGTGCCGCGTGTACGCACCGGTCGGCACCCACGAAACCCTGCTGGCCTACCTGGTCCGCCGCCTGCTGGAAAACGGCGCCAACACCTCCTTCGTCAACCGCATCGCCGACCAGTCGATCTCGATTCAAGAGCTGGTGGCCGATCCGGTGGCGCAGATCGAGCAGATGGCCACCCTGGAAGGCGGCTTCGGCCTGCCGCACCCGCGCATTCCGCTGCCGCGTGACCTGTATGGCAGCGAACGCGCCAACTCCGCCGGCATCGACATGGCCAACGAACACCGCCTGGCGTCGTTGTCCTGCGCCCTGCTGGCCACCGCCCACAACCACTGGAAAGCCGCACCGATGCTCGGTTGCGCCGCCAGCAGCGAAACCCCGGCGCCGGTCCTCAACCCGGCGGATCATCGCGATGTGGTCGGTCACGTCCAGGAAGCCACGGTCGAAGACGTCGACAACGCCATCCAGTGCGCCCTCAACGCCGCGCCGATCTGGCAAGCCACGCCGCCGGCCGAACGCGCCGCGATCCTGGAACGCGCCGCCGACCTGATGGAAGGCGAGATCCAGCCGCTGATGGGCCTGCTGGCCCGCGAGGCCGGCAAGACCTTCGCCAACGCCATCGCCGAAGTGCGTGAAGCCGTGGACTTCCTGCGCTACTACGCGGTGCAGGCACGCAACGACTTCAGCAACGACGCCCACCGTCCACTGGGTCCTGTGGTGTGCATCAGCCCGTGGAACTTCCCGCTGGCGATCTTCAGTGGCCAGGTCGCCGCGGCCCTGGCCGCCGGCAACCCGGTACTGGCCAAGCCGGCCGAACAGACTCCGCTGGTCGCCGCCCAGGCCGTGCGCCTGCTGCTCGAAGCCGGGATTCCCGAAGGCGTGCTGCAACTGCTGCCGGGCCAGGGCGAAAGCGTCGGTGCCCGCCTGGTCGGCGACGAGCGGGTCAAGGGCGTGATGTTCACCGGTTCCACCGAAGTCGCGCGCCTGCTGCAACGCAACATCGCCGGGCGCCTGGACAACCAGGGCCGGCCGATCCCGCTGATCGCCGAAACCGGCGGCCAGAACGCGATGATCGTCGACTCCTCGGCCCTGACCGAACAAGTGGTCATCGACGTGGTGTCCTCGGCCTTCGACAGCGCCGGCCAGCGTTGCTCGGCCCTGCGCGTGCTGTGCCTGCAGGAAGATTCCGCCGACCGCGTGATCGAAATGCTCAAGGGCGCCATGGCCGAAAGCCGCCTGGGCAACCCGGAGCGCCTGTCGGTGGACATCGGCCCGGTGATCGACGCCGAAGCCAAGGCCGGCATCGAGAAGCACATCCAGGCCATGCGCGACAAAGGTCGCAGCGTGTACCAGATGGCCATTGCCGACAGCGAAGAATGCAAGCGTGGCACCTTCGTCATGCCGACCCTGATCGAGCTGGAAAGCTTCGACGAGCTGCAACGCGAGATCTTCGGTCCGGTGCTGCACGTGGTGCGCTACAAGCGCAAGGACATCGACCAGCTGATCGCCCAGATCAACGCCTCCGGCTATGGCCTGACCCTGGGTGTGCACACCCGGATCGACGAAACCATCGCCAAGGTGGTGGACAACGTCCACGCCGGTAACGTCTACGTCAACCGCAACATCGTCGGTGCCGTGGTCGGCGTGCAGCCGTTCGGCGGCGAAGGCCTGTCGGGCACCGGCCCGAAAGCCGGCGGCCCGCTGTACCTGTACCGCCTGCTGTCGACCCGCCCGGTGGATGCCATCGAGCAGTCCTTCGCCCGTAGCGATGCCGAGAACGCCCCGGACCTGCGCCTGCGCGAAGTCCTGGGCAAGCCGCTCAATGCCCTGCAAGCCTGGGCCGAGAGCAGCAAGCTGGCGGAACTGGCCACCCTGTGCAAACAGTTCGCCAGCCAGTCGCAAAGCGGCATCACCCGCCAGCTGACCGGCCCGACCGGCGAGCGCAACAGCTACGCCATCCTGCCCCGCGAGCACGTCCTGTGCCTGGCGGAGGTCGAGGGTGACCTGCTGACCCAACTGGCAGCCGTGCTGGCCGTCGGTGGCTCGGCGGTGTGGCCGGAAGGCGAGATCAGCAAGGCGCTGTTCGCCCGCTTGCCGAAGGACGTCCAAGCGCGCATCCAGCGCGTGGCCGACTGGACCAAGGACGAAGTGGTATTCGATGCAGTCCTGCACCACGGCGATTCCGACCAGTTGCGCGGCGTTTGCCAGCAAGTGGCCCAGCGCGCCGGAGCCATCGTTGGCGTCCAGGGCCTGTCCCAGGGCGAGACGGCGATTGCCCTGGAGCGCCTGGTGATCGAGCGCGCCCTGAGCGTCAACACCGCGGCGGCCGGCGGTAACGCCAGCCTGATGACCATCGGCTGAAGCCAATAGTCAGCGGCATGGAAAAGAGCGCCCTCAGCGGCGCTCTTTTTTTTGCCCGACGCCATGTCCTGTAGCCGCTGCCGCAGGCTGCGATCGGCCGGAACGGCCGTAGCGATTTCATTGCCGCCAACGTCCCTGCGGGGCTTATCGCAGCCTTCGGCAGCGGCGACAGGGGCCGTGCCTGTTTGGCATCTTTATCACCGATATCAATCTTGCTATTCAGTGTTTATTCACGCGCCTAGACTCGGCTCATTCCCTATCCAACAGGTGTGGCGCCATGTCCGAGACGTTGCTGAGTTCCCGTAATCTGGCTTTCGAACTGTATGAGGTGCTCGACGCCGAGGGCCTGACTCAGCGCGAGCGGTTTGCCGAGCACAATCGCGAAACCTTCGACGCCGCCATCGGCACCGCCCGCAGCATCGCCGAGAAGTACTTTGCCCCGCACAACCGCAAGGGCGATGAGAACGAACCACGCTACGAAGACGGTCAGGCGAGGCTGATTCCTGAAGTGAAACCGGCGGTGGACGCTTTCCTCGAAGCCGGCTTCCTCAACGCCGCGCGCAGTTTCGAAGCCGGTGGCATGCAGTTGCCGACCCTGTTGTCCCAGGCCTGCTTCGCCCACTTCCAGGCGGCCAACGCGGCCACCACGTCCTACCCGTTCCTGACCATGGGCGCGGCCAACCTGATCGAAAGCTTCGGCACCCCGGAACAGAAGCAACGCTTCCTGCAGCCGATGATCGACGGCCGCTTCTTCGGCACCATGGCCCTGACCGAGCCCCATGCCGGCTCCTCCCTGGCCGATATCCGCACCCGTGCCGAACCGGCCGCCGATGGCAGCTACCGGCTCAAGGGCAACAAGATCTTCATCTCCGGCGGCGACCACCCGCTGTCGGAGAACATCGTGCACATGGTCCTGGCCAAGCTGCCGGACGCGCCGGCCGGGGTGAAGGGCATATCGCTGTTTATCGTGCCCAAGTTCCTGGTCAACGACGACGGCAGCCTGGGGCCGCGCAACGACGTGCTGCTGGCCGGACTGTTCCACAAGATGGGCTGGCGCGGCACCACTTCCACGGCGCTGAACTTCGGTGATAACGGCCACTGCGTGGGCTATCTGGTGGGCCAGCCGCACCAGGGCCTGAGCTACATGTTCCAGATGATGAACGAGGCGCGGATCGGCGTCGGCATGGGTGCGGTGATGCTGGGTTATGCCGGCTACCTGTACTCCCTGGAATACGCCCGCGAGCGTCCGCAAGGTCGCCTGCCGGACAGCAAGGACCCGAGCACCGCGCCGGTATCGATCATCCAGCACGCCGATGTGCGCCGCATGCTGCTGACTCAGAAGGCCTACGTCGAAGGCGCCTTCGACCTGGGGCTGTACGCGGCGCGGCTGTTCGACGACACCACCACCCTGGCCGACGAGGCCGGGCGCCGGCAGGCCCACGAACTGCTGGACCTGCTGACGCCGATCGTCAAATCCTGGCCGTCGGAGTTCTGCCTCAAGGCCAACGAGCTGGCGATCCAGATCCTCGGCGGCCACGGCTACACCCGGGAATACCCGGTGGAGCAGTACTACCGCGACAACCGCCTGAACCCGATCCACGAAGGCACCCACGGCATCCAGTCCCTGGACCTGCTGGGGCGCAAGCTGGCGCAGAACGGCGGCGCCGGGCTCAAGCGCCTGATCCGCCTGATCGCCGAAACCGGCGAGCGGGCCCGCGCCCATGCGTCGCTGGATGCCCTGCGCCTGCCTCTGGAGCAACTGGTGTCGCGCCTGCAGAGCGTGACGCTGGGGTTGCTCGGGGATCTAGCCAGCGGCAAGGTCACGGCGACCCTGGCCAACTCGGCGCTGTACCTGAAGGCCTTCGGCCACGCGGTGATCGGCTGGCGCTGGCTGGAACAGGCCATCAGGGCCGAGGAAGGACTGGCGCGAGGCCATGCCGGGGACCGGGATTTCTATCACGGCAAACTGCAGGCCGCGCGCTACTTCCTGACCTGGGAAGTGCCGGGCTGCCAGCATGAACTGACCCTGCTGGAAGCACGGGACGCCACCTGCCTGGAGATGCAGGACGCCTGGTTCTGAGGCCGAGGCGGCCTGACACACCGCGGCGCGCTATTCGCTGGCAAGCCAGCTCCTACCAGAGGGATCACGCCACACCTGTAGGAGCCGGCTTGCCGGCGAAAGCGGCGGGCCTGGCACACCGCAGCATGCGGTTCGCCGGCAGGCCCGCGCTCCTGGGCACTCAGTGCAGCTTGAAACCGCCCACCTGGCGCACCAGGTCCTCGGCCAAGCGCTGCAAGGTCCGGCAATCTTCACGGCAGGCATGCACTTCGGCCGCCGTGGCCCGGGCCAGATCGGAAATCCCCTGCACCGTGCGGTTGATCTCTTCGGTCACCGTCGACTGCTGCTCGGTGGCCGTGGCCACTTGCTGATTCATGTCGCTGATGCGCTCCACCTGCCCGGTGATTGCGGTCAGCGAGGCGCCGGTGCGCTGGCTGGATTCGACGCCGGTGCCCGTCGCTGTCTGCCCGGCATGCATCGAGGACACCGCGTTCTCCGCCCCTTGCTTGAGGCCCTGGATCATTTGCTGGATTTCATCGGTGGAGGTCTGGGTGCGCTGGGCCAGGGTGCGCACTTCATCGGCGACCACGGCAAAGCCACGGCCCATCTCCCCGGCCCGGGCCGCTTCGATGGCGGCGTTGAGGGCCAGCAGGTTGGTCTGTTCGGAAACCCCGCGAATCACCGCCAGCACCTGATCGATGGAGGCCACCTGTTCCGCCAGTTCGCTCACGGCGCCGGCGGCCAGGGCAATGTCCCCGGACATGCTCTCGATATGCTGGATCGAGCCACCCACCACTTCCCGGGCCTGCAGGGCTTCGTCCCGGGCCGCCTGGGACGCGTCCGCCGCCTGCCCCGCATTGCGCGCAATGTCCTGGACCGTCAGGCCCATCTGGTGCACCGCGGTGGCCACGGTGTCGGTCATCTCCTGCTGCTGTCCGGAGCGCTCGGCGGTGTTCTCCACCACCGCCGCCACCTGGCTCACCGAAGAACGCAGGCGTTCGGTGGTGGCCAGCACCTCGCCGATCATGCCGCGCTGGCTGTCGAGGAAGCGGTTGAAGCCCCGGGCCAGGTCCCCCAGCTCGTCGGCGCGGCTGGCGTCCAGGCGCAGGGTCAGGTCACCGCCACCACTGCCGATGGCCACCAGCCCCTCGGTCACTTGCCGGACCGGCCGCACCAGGCCACGGGCCAACAGCACAACCAGCAACAGGCAGACCGCGGCAATGCCCAGGCCGATCAGGCTGGTGAGCCAGATCGCCCGGTGCGCCTCGGCGTAGATCTGCGCCTGCGGCACCTCGGCCACCAGGCTCCAGCCAAAGCCGCGCAGGGGCAGGCTCAGGGCCAGGTAGTCTTCGCCGTCACGTTCGAAATGACTGCTGGTCAGCCCCTCGTGCCCCATCAGCGCCTCGGCGGCGGTCGCGCCGATCTGCTCGGACAACTGCCGCTTGCCACTGAACTCGGCGTCCGGGTGCACCTGGATCAAGCCATCGCTGCGCACCAGAAACACCCGGCCGCGCTCGCCAAAGCTGTAGTCGTGAATCAGCTGCGACAGCTCGGTCATGCGCAAGCCCAGGCCGGTGACGCCCACCAGTTCACCGTCTTTCTCGACCCGGTAGTTGATGAACAGCGCCAGCTCGCCGCTGGCCACGTCGATATCGATGTTCAGCACCCGCGGCTTGCCGCTGTCGATAAAGCGGTAGAACCAGACGTCCTTGGGATTATCCCGACTGAGGGTCCGGTCCAGGCCTTTCTGGTTGTAGTAGTGATGGCTGAGCGGGCTGGCCATCATGGTGGTGAACGCCTGGTTCTCGGCGCGGATGTCTTCCAGGTAGCTGATGAAGCTCGGCGCCCGGGCCGGGTCTTCGCCGGCCGCCAGCCAGTCGCGCAGCATGCCGTTGCCGGCCAGGTCGCGGGCGGCGGTCAGGGGCTGGGTGAGAATGCGCTCGATATCGTTGCGCATGGCTTCGATGCTCGAAGGGAGCGCCCTGTCCACCAGATAGTTCTGGGTCAGGTGATTGATCAGTACCGTGTAGATGGCTACTACCACCAGCAGACTGACCAACAGGGCCGATCCCATGCTGAGGATCAGCTGCCATTGAATACTGCGTCGCCAGAATTGCATGGAACACCTCTTTCTTATGGTTATAAGAGGCTGAGATACCGCGCCAGCCGCGGGAAGTTGTATACAAACAAAGATCCTGCTTGTCCAACCCATTACCCGCCGGCTGTGTGCACTTCCATCAATTCTGTTGAATGGTCTTGGCGATCACCTCGACGGTGGCGCTCACCTGTTCCTCATAACGGGCCAGTTCCTGGGCATGGCGTTTTTGCATGTCGATCTGCTGCGAGCACAGGTTCATCGCCGCCAGCACCAGCAGGCGCTCGCCTATCAGCGTCGGGTATTTCTTCTTGGTGTCGGCCAGGGCCGCCTTGAGCATCAGCGCGGCGTCCATGAGGGTCTGCTCCTCACCGGCCGGGGCCTTGATCGAGTAATCCTCGCCCAGGATCGAGATCACCTTCACCCCATCGATATGGTGTCTCATGGGTTGGCCGGGCTCGCGCTGACGCGCTCAACCAGAGCCTGGATGCGGGCTGCGGTCGCGCCTTGTTTCTCTTCCTGTTCCATCAGGCTCAATTGCAGGCTTTCGTTTTCATCCTTGGCCTGGGCCAGTTGTTCCTTGAGGGCTGCGTTCGTGCCGAGCAGTTCCTGGTTCTGTAGCACCAGGTCGCTGACCAGCTGTTCCAATTGGCTGAGGGATGCTTCCAACATTTTGACCTTCCGGGCGTTTTGCAAAGGGCGCGTACGATAAAGAAAAGTCACCTTGGATACCAGGGTTATCCAGGCGCAAGGCCTTGATTTTACTGGCGATGACCCTTCCGCGAGAGCTGCTAGAGACTGTCATTGGCGCCGTGGGTTCCTGACGCTCCGTCGGGCCGTCAGGACTTTTCTGAAATATCCCAACAGTTACTCAGACTTTTCTGAAACTACTCCCGGGCATTCAAGAAGCACTTTTTCAACGCGATAGCACAGGTACTTCCCAGACCCACACGCGCAAGCCGCGCACATCCGAGGTAGGTTCAATGTCCCTGCGTACCCTGAATATCGCTCCGAGGGCATTCCTCGGCTTTGCCCTGATAGGTTGCTTGATGCTGTTTCTGGGGATCTTTGCCCTGAATCAGATGAGCAAGATCCGCGCAGCGACCGAACGCATCACCCAGGACACCA
Organism: Pseudomonas sp. 3MA1; assembly: GCF_029237275.1. Lineage (NCBI taxonomy): Bacteria > Pseudomonadati > Pseudomonadota > Gammaproteobacteria > Pseudomonadales > Pseudomonadaceae > Pseudomonas > Pseudomonas sp. 3MA1. The sequence continues at coordinate 273,011 of NZ_JAACFX010000004.1, forward strand.
TCCCCAGCATCAAGAGCGTCGACGACTTCACCCAACTGAGCCTGCGCCTGCGGGTCCAGGCCTATCGACTGCTGCTCAACCGCGACCCCGAGGAACAGCAAAAGACCCTGGACTCCATCCGCGAGCGCAACCAGAAGATCGATGAAACCCGTGCCCGCTACCAACAGCTCATCAGCAGCCCCGAGGAGCGCGCCGCTTACGACCAGTACATGGAGCTGCTGACCCACCACCGCCAACTGGAAGACCAGTTGATCGAGCTGTCGCACAACAACCAGCTCGAAAGCATGCAGCAGTTGCTCAACACCGAGCTGCTGACCAGCGCGGAAAAGATCAACGGCCTCCTCAACCAACTGGTGGAGATCAACACCCAGTACTCCAGCGCCGCCGACCAAGACGCGGCCGAGCAATACACCACCGCCTTCAACCTGGTGGTGACCCTGCTGGTACTGGCCAGCGCCCTGACCCTGCTGTTCGCCTGGCGACTGATCCGCAGCATTACCCTGCCGATCGCCAACGCCCTGCATGCCGCCGAAACCATCGCCGAAGGCGACCTGACCCAACCGATCACCGTGGATGGCCGCGACGAAGCCGGTCGCCTGCTGCAGGCCATGCTCACCATGCAGGAAAAATTGCGCGACACCCTGCAACGCATTTCCGCCTCCGCCGGCCAACTGGCCTCAGCGGCCGAGGAACTCAACAGCGTCACCGATGAAAGCGCCCGTGGCCTGACCCAGCAGAACAATGAAATCGAACAGGCCGCCACCGCGGTCAATGAAATGACCAGCGCCGTGGAAGAAGTGGCGCGCAATGCCGTCAGCACCTCCGAAGCCTCGCAGAACGCCACCCAGTCCGCCGGGGACGGACGCGACATGGTCCAGGAAACCGTCGCCGCCATCGAGCGCATGACCGGCGACGTGCAAAGCACCGCCAGCCTGATCGGCGATCTGGCCAACGAATCCCGGGACATCGGCAAGGTGCTGGACGTGATCCGCGGCCTGGCCGACCAGACCAACCTGCTGGCGCTCAATGCCGCCATCGAAGCCGCCCGCGCCGGCGAGGCCGGGCGCGGCTTTGCCGTGGTCGCCGACGAAGTGCGTGCCCTGGCCCACCGCACCCAACAGTCCACCAGCGAAATCGAACGCATGATCGGCAGCATCCAGAGCGGCACCGAACACGCCGTGGACTCGATGCGCAACAGCACCGAACGCGCCGAGTCGACCCTGACCATCGCCCGCAACGCCGGGCAGTCCCTGGACACCATCAACAGCGCCATCAACGAGATCAACGAACGCAACCTGGTGATCGCCAGCGCCGCCGAAGAACAGGCCCAGGTGGCCCGGGAAGTGGACCGCAACCTGGTGAACATCCGCGACCTGTCGGTGCAGTCCACCACCGGAGCCAACCAGACCCGCTCCGCCAGCAGTGAGTTGTCGATCCTGGCCGTGGACCTGAACAACCTGGTGACCCGGTTCCAGCTATAAAAAGCCCTTCGCTCGGTTCCAAGGCTCTATTGCGGGCCTGGAGCCGATGCCGTCGGCCATTGGCGCTCCCGGCCGGGTGCGTAGCCAAAAGGCTAAATCCACGGCGTGGCTCAAGACTTTAGTCGTACGACCGATAAGTCACGGTAGATCAGTCTCAAGCCCCGCACGGATGCGCCCTTTCTGGTACCCACCATGTCCCTTCGTAATATGAATATCGCTCCGCGGGCCTTCCTCGGTTTTGCCATGATCGGCGGCTTGATGCTGATCCTGGGGGTGTTCGCCCTGAATCAGATGAGCAAGATCCGCGGCGCCGCCGAGGACATCACCCTGAGCAGCGTGCCGAGCATCAAGAGCCTCGACGAGTTCACCCAGCTGACCCTGCGCCTGCGGGTGCTGTCCTACCGTTTGCTGGTCAACCGCGAGCCGGATGTGCAGCAAAAGACCGTGGAACTGCTGGAGATGCGCAATCAGCAGATCCGCACGGCCCAGGCGACCTATGAAAAGCTGATCAGCAGCCCGGCGGAAAAAGCCGCCTACGACCAGTACGTGCAGTTGCTGGGCCAGTACCGGCAGATCGAAGAGCGGATGAAGAGCCTGTCGCGCAGCAATCAGGTGGACGAGTTGCGCAACCTGCTCAACACCGACCTGCTGAACAACTCCGAAGCCATGAACACCGTGCTCAACCGCCTGCTGGAGATCAACACCCAGCAGACCCTGGACACCAACCAGCAAGCCGCCGAGCAGTACTCCTCGGCCTTCGCCCTGGTGGTGACCCTGCTGGTGCTGGCCACCGCCCTGACCCTGCTGTTCGCCTGGCTGCTGACCCGCAGCATCACCCTGCCGATCGCCAACGCCCTGAGCGCCGCCGAAGAGATCGCCGAAGGCAACCTGACCCGGCCGATCCGGGTCGACGGCAACGACGAAGCCGGACGCCTGCTGCGCGCCATGGCCAAGATGCAGGAAAAACTGCGCGACACCCTGCAACGCATCTCCGGCTCGGCCACCCAGCTGGCCTCGGCGGCCGAGGAGCTCAACAGCGTCACCGAGGAAAGCGCTCGCGGCCTGACCCAGCAGAACAACGAGATCGAACAAGCCGCCACCGCGGTCAATGAAATGACCAGCGCCGTGGAAGAAGTGGCGCGCAACGCCGTCAGCACCTCCGAAGCCTCGAAGAACGCCACCACCTCTGCCGGCGACGGTCGCGACCTGGTGCAGGAAACCGTGTCCGCCATCGAGCGCATGAGCTCGGACGTACAAAGCACCGCCCGCCTGATCGGCGACCTGGCCAACGAATCCCGGGACATCGGCAAGGTACTGGACGTGATCCGCGGCCTGGCCGACCAGACCAACCTGCTGGCGCTCAATGCCGCCATCGAAGCCGCCCGTGCCGGCGAGGCCGGTCGCGGCTTTGCCGTGGTCGCTGACGAAGTGCGTGCCCTGGCCCACCGTACCCAGCAGTCCACCAGCGAAATCGAACGCATGATCGGCAGCATCCAGAGCGGCACCGAACATGCCGTGGACTCGATGCGCAACAGCACCGAACGCGCCGAGTCGACCCTGAACATCGCCCGCGGCGCCGGCCTGTCCCTGGACACCATCAACAGCGCCATCATCGAGATCAACGAACGCAACCTGGTGATCGCCAGCGCCGCCGAAGAACAGGCCCAAGTGGCCCGGGAAGTGGACCGCAACCTGGTGAACATCCGCGACTTGTCGGTGCAGTCGGCCACCGGCGCCAACCAGACCAGTGCAGCCAGCAACGAGCTGTCGCGCCTGGCCGTGGACCTCAACGGCCTGGTGGCACGCTTCAGCCTTTGAAACGCCGGGCCAGGCTCGGCAAAGCCCCGGCGCACAGCACTTGCGCCGGGTCGGCCGCGGTCATTGAAAGCTTTTTGACAGCGGCACATTTCAACAGGTTAGAATCGCTGGCACGCAGACTGCATGGTCAGTTTGCGCCCGCCTTTTTCGCCCTGGAGTACTGCCTTTGAATGCGACGACCATCAACAGCCTGTTCTTGATCGGCGCGTTGCTGGTAGGTGCGAGCATTCTGGTGAGCTCATTGTCCTCGCGACTCGGCATCCCGATCCTGGTGATCATCCTCGCCGTGGGCATGACCGCCGGGGTCGACGGCGGCGGCATCATCTTCAACAACTACCCGACCGCCTACCTGGTGGGCAACCTGGCCCTGGCCGTGATCCTGCTGGACGGCGGCCTGCGCACCCGGGTGGCGAGTTTCCGCGTGGCCCTGTGGCCGGCGCTGTCCCTGGCCACGGTGGGGGTGCTGATCACCACCGGGCTGACCGGCATGGCCGCGGCCTGGCTGTTCGACCTCAACCTGATCCAGGGCCTGCTGATCGGCGCCATCGTCGGCTCCACCGACGCCGCGGCGGTGTTCTCGCTGCTGGGGGGCAAGGGCCTCAACGAACGGGTCACTGCCAGCCTGGAGATCGAGTCGGGCAGTAACGATCCGATGGCGGTGTTTCTCACCGTGACCCTGATCGACATGCTCGCCAGCGGCCACACTGGCCTGCACTGGGGCCTGCTGGGGGACCTGATCCGCGAATTCGGCATCGGCGCGGTGATCGGCCTGGGCGGCGGCTGGCTGATGCTGCAACTGGTCAACCGCATCCACCTGGCCAACGGCCTGTACCCGATCCTGGTGATCGCCGGCGGCCTGGTGGTCTTCGCCCTGACCAACGCCCTGCACGGCAGCGGCTTCCTGGCGGTGTACCTGTGCGGCCTGATGATCGGCAACCGCCCGGTGCGCAGCCGCCACGGCATCCTGCACATGCTCGACGGCATGGCCTGGCTGGCACAGATCGGCATGTTCCTGGTGCTGGGGCTGCTGGTCACCCCCCACGACCTGCTGCCCATCGCCCTGCCGGCCCTGGGCCTGGCGCTGTGGATGATCCTGTTCGCCCGGCCACTGTCGGTGCTGGTGGGCCTGGCGCCGTTCAAGGCCTTCCACGGCCGGGAAAAGGCCTTTATTTCCTGGGTCGGCCTGCGCGGCGCGGTGCCGATCATTCTCGCGGTGTTCCCGTTGATGGCCGGGCTGCCCAACGCCCAGCTGTACTTCAACCTGGCGTTCTTCATCGTGCTGATCTCGCTGCTGGTGCAGGGCACCAGCCTGCCGTGGGTGGCCAAGTGGCTGAAGGTCACGGTGCCGCCGGACCCGGCGCCGATTTCCCGGTCGGCCCTGGAAGTGCATGTCACCAGCGAGTGGGAGATGTTCGTCTACCGCCTGGGAGCGGAAAAGTGGTGCATCGGCGCCGCCCTGCGGGAACTGAAAATGCCCGAAGGCACGCGGATTGCCGCGCTGTTTCGCGGCCAGCAACTGCTCCATCCGTCGGGTAGTACCGTGCTTGAAGCCGATGACTTGCTGTGCGTGATCGGCCATGAACACAACCTGCCGGCCCTGGGCAAACTCTTCAGCCAGGCGCCGGAGCGCGGGCTGGACCTGCGCTTCTTCGGCGACTTCGTCCTCGAAGGCGACGCCCAGCTGGGCGCGGTGTCGGCGCTCTACGGGCTCAAGCTCGACGGCCAGGACGCGGACATGCCCCTGGGGGCGTTCATCGCGCAGAAGGTCGGCGGTGCGCCGGTGGTCGGCGACCAGGTGGAGTGGAACAACACCATCTGGACCGTGGCGGTGATGGACGGGAACAAGATCGGCAAGGTGGGCGTCAGATTCCCCGAAGGAAGTCGCCCCGGCCCCGGCCTCTTCCTCTAAACTGCGGAGCGCGTCGGACCTGGTCGCAACGCGCCCCCCCTTTCCTATTTGCTTGACCGACTTCTATGCCTAACCTGCGTAAATTCTTCGCTGTTGCCCTGCTGGGCCTGAGTCTCTCTGTCGGCGCCGCTCAGGGCGGCGATCCGCCCAGTGCCGAGGCGGTCCAGCAAAGCCTGGACAAGATCGCCGAGCGCAAATTGCCGGAAGCCGATCAGAAGGCCCTGCAGACCCTGCTGCAGAACACCCTGAATCAGCTGAACAACAAGCAGGACTACGAGCGACGCCTCAACGACCTGCGCCAGCAATTGAGCAACGCGCCGCGCCAGACCACGGAAAACCAGCGGGAACTGGCACGCCTGAAGGCCAGCAAAGTGGTACCGGTGGCCCAGCGCTACGGCTCGCTGGCGGTGTCGCAACTGGAGCAACTGCTGAGCGAACGCACCACCCTGCAAGGCGAGCTGCAAAAGGCCCTGGCCGACGCCAACACCCTGACCATCACCGCCCAGACCCGGCCCGAACGGGCCCAGGCGGAAATCAGCAGCAGCCAGACCCGGATCCTGCAGATCAACGCCGCACTCAAGTCCGGCAAGGACGGCGGCAAGCTGCTCGGCGCCGACCAGCGCAATCTGCTGAACGCCGAACTGGCGGCGATCAATGCGCTGATTCCGCTGCGGCGCCAGGAACTGGCAGGCAACAGCCAGTTGCAGGACCTGGGCAGCAGCCAGCATGACCTGCTGATGGAAAAGACCGCGCGCCTGGAGCAGGAAATCCAGGACCTGCAGACCCTGATCAACCAGAAGCGCCTGGCCCAGTCCCAGGAAACCGTGACCCAGCAGTCGATCGAGGCGCAGAAGGCCGGCAGCAGCAGCCTGCTGGCCACCGAGAGCGCCACCAACCTCAAGCTCTCCGACTACCTGCTCAAGAGCACCGACCGCCTCAACGAACTGACCCAGCAGAACCTTCAGACCAAACAGCAGCTGGACAGCGTGACCCAGAGCGACGCGGCCCTGGACGAGCAGATCAACGTGCTCAAGGGCAGCCTGCTGCTGTCGAAGATTCTCTACAAACAGAAGCAGGCCCTGCCACGCCTGAAGCTGGACCGCGATCTGGCAGACGAAATCGCCGATATCCGTCTCTATCAGTTCGAGGTCAACCAGCAGCGCGAACTGCTGGGCAGCCCCAGCACCTACGTCGACAACCTGCTCAAGAGCCAGCCGCCGGAGCAGGTCACGCCGCAACTGCGCCGGACCCTGATCGACCTGGCGATGACCCGCGCCGATCTGCTGGAGCGCCTGAACCGCGAACTCAGCGCCCTGCTCAACGAGTCCATCACCCTGCAGCTGAACCAGAAGCAGCTGCTGAGCACCTCCCAGAGCCTGCGGGCGACCCTCGACGAGCAGATGTTCTGGATCCCCAGCAACAAGCCGCTGGACGCCGAGTGGCTGCAGGAAGTGCCTCTGCGCCTGCAGAAACAGGTCACCACCCTGCCCTGGGCCTCCAGCCTCAGTGAACTGACCGACGGCCTGGCGCAGCGGCCGTTGCTGTTCCTGCCCCTGGCGCTGCTGATCGGCGCCCTGCTGTGGCGGCGCAAGAACCTCTATGCACGCCTGAGCAAGGTGCACAAGGACATCGGCCACTTCAAACGCGACAGCCAGTGGCACACGCCGCTGGCGATCCTGGTCAACATTCTCCTGGCGATGCCGGTGACCCTGGGCCTGGCGCTGTGCGGCTATGCCCTGCAGATCGACGCCCGAGGACAGAACGCCAACCTCGGCGCGGCGCTGCTGCAGATCGCCCAGGCCTGGCTGGTGTTCTACACCGCCTATCGGATCCTCGCCCCCGGCGGCGTGGCGGAACTGCATTTCCGCTGGGAAAAACCCCAGGTGGAATTCCTCCAGGGCTGGGTCCGGCGCCTGGGGCTGGTGGTCCTGGCGCTGGTGGCCGTGGTGGCGGTGGCCGAGCACCAACCCGCGGCCCTGGCCGATGACGTGCTGGGCATCGCCGTGGTGCTGACCTGCTACGGGCTGATGGCCTGGCTGCTGAGTCGCCTGCTGCTGAGCAGCCCGGCCCACGAGAATGCCTCGCTGTTCCGCAAGGCGGTGGGCATGCTGTTCACCCTGCTGCCGATCGCCTTGTTCATCGCCGTGTGCTTCGGCTACTACTACACCGCGCTCAAGCTCAGCGACCGCCTGATCAACACCCTGTACCTGCTGATGTTCTGGCTGGTGATCGAAGCCACCTTCGTCCGCGGACTCGGGGTGGCGGCGCGGCGCCTGGCCTACCAGCGGGCGCTGAGCAAGCGCCAGGCGGCCAAGGAAGCCGGGGAAAGCGGCGAGGCGGTGGTCGAAGAGCCGACCATGGACATCGAGAAGGTCAACGAACAGTCCCTGCGCCTGATCCGCCTGGCCCTGCTGGGCGGCTTCATCGCCGGGCTGTACTGGGTCTGGTCGGACCTGATCACGGTGTTCTCCTACCTGGACAACATCACCCTCTACGAATACACCAGCGGCACCGGCGCCAACATGAGCATGGTGCCGATCAGCATCGGCGACGTGATCGGGGCGCTGATCATTGTCGGCATCACCTTCGCCCTGGCGCGCAACCTGCCGGGCCTGTTGGAAGTGCTGGTGCTGTCCAAGCTGAACCTGGCCCAGGGCAGCGCCTACGCCACCACCACCCTGCTGTCCTACGCCATTGCCGGCATAGGCTTCGTCTCGACCCTGGCCACCCTCGGGGTCAGTTGGGACAAGCTGCAGTGGCTGGTGGCGGCCTTGTCGGTAGGTCTGGGTTTCGGCATGCAGGCGATCTTCGCCAACTTCATCTCCGGCATCATCATCCTGTTCGAGCGGCCGGTGCGCATCGGCGACACCATCACCATCGGCAACCTGTCGGGCACGGTGAGCAAGATCCGCATCCGCGCCACCACCATCACCGACTTCGACCGCAAGGACATCATCGTCCCCAACCAGACCTTCATCACCGGGCAGTTGATCAACTGGTCGCTGACCGACACCGTGACCCGGGTGACCCTCAAGCTCGGCGTCGACTACGGCTCGGACCTGGACCTGGTCAAGGAACTGCTGCTCAAGGCCGCCCGGGACAACCCGCGGGTGCTCAAGGAACCCGAGCCTCAGGTGTACTTCCTCAACTTCGGCGAAAGCACCCTGGACCACGAACTGCGCATGCACGTGCGCGAGCTGGGGGACCGCAACCCGGTGGTGGACGAGGTCAACCGCTTCATCAACCGCGAGTTCAAGAAGCAGCACATCAACATCTCGTTCCGGCAGATGGAGGTCTACCTGAAAAACCTCCACGGCCAGGAATACAAGATGGTGCCCATCGAGCCGGAGACCAAGACCATAGTCCCGGTGGCCGAGGGCAAGCCGCTGCAGGAACCGCCACCCAGCAAACTCGACTAAGGCCCCTATCCCTAGCAGAATGCTCGGACATTCTGCTGGGAGATGGCCGTTGAAAGCCCTCGACGAACTGACCTTCGACAACCGCTTCGCCCGCCTGGGCGACGCCTTCTCGACCCATGTACTGCCCGAACCCCTGGACAACCCGCGGCTGGTGGCCGCCAGCCCGGCGGCCATGGCGCTGCTGGACCTGGACCCGGCCGTGGCCGAAAGCCCGGTGTTCGCCGAGCTGTTCGGCGGGCACAAGCTGTGGGCCGAGGCCGAGCCCCGGGCCATGGTCTATTCCGGGCATCAGTTCGGTTCCTACAACCCGCAACTGGGGGACGGTCGCGGCCTGTTGCTGGGGGAGGTTTACAACCAGGCAGGGGAACACTGGGACCTGCACCTGAAGGGCGCCGGGCAGACGCCCTACTCGCGCATGGGCGATGGTCGCGCGGTGTTGCGCTCGTCGATCCGTGAATTCCTCGCCTCCGAGGCCTTGCATGCCCTGGGCATTCCCAGCAGCCGCGCGCTGTGCGTGATCGGCTCGGACACCCCGGTATGGCGCGAGAAGCAGGAGCGCGGGGCGATGGTCCTGCGCCTGGCGCCGAGCCATGTCCGCTTCGGCCATTTCGAGTACTTCTACTACACCAAGAAACCCGAGCAGCAGAAGCAGCTGGGGGAGCATGTGCTGGCCCTGCATTTCCCCGAGTGCCTGGAGCAGCCGGAACCCTACCTGGCGATGTTCCGTGAAATCGTCGAACGCAATGCCGAGCTGATCGCCAAGTGGCAGGCCTACGGTTTCTGCCACGGGGTGATGAACACCGACAACATGTCGATCCTGGGCATCACCTTCGACTTCGGCCCGTTCGCCTTCCTCGATGATTTCGACGCCCACTTCATCTGCAACCACTCCGACGACCAGGGGCGCTATTCCTTCAGCAACCAGGTGCCCGTCGGCCAGTGGAACCTCAGCGCCCTGGCCCAGGCCCTGACGCCGTTCATCAGCGTCGAGGCGCTACGGGAAAGCCTGGGCCTGTTCCTGCCGCTGTATCAGGCCCATTACCTGGACCTGATGCGTCGGCGCCTGGGCTTCACCCAGGCCGAGGACGACGACCAGAAACTGGTGGAACGCCTGCTGCAACTGATGCAGAACAGCGGCGTGGACTACAGCCTGTTCTTCCGCCGCCTGGGAGACGCCACGCCGGAACAGGCGCTGGCCCGGCTGCGGGACGATTTCGTCGACCGCAACGGCTTCGACGCCTGGGCCGAGCTGTACCGGGAACGGGTCGCCCGCGATCCGATCCAGGGCCAGGACCTGCGCCGCGCGCGCATGCACGCGGTCAACCCGCTGTACATCCTGCGCAACTATTTGGCGCAGAAAGCCATCGACGCCGCAGAAGCCGGGGACTACAGCGAAGTGCGTCGCCTGCATCAGGTACTGAGCCGGCCTTTCGAGGAACAGGCCGGCATGGACAGCTACGCCGAACGCCCGCCGGAGTGGGGCAAGCACCTGGAAATCAGCTGTTCGTCCTGAGTCGGGCGAAGCCGTCCATCGGCACCTGGAAACCCTCGGCCAACCTGCGAACCTGCCGCAGGTTGAACAGGCGCTTGCCGTCCAGCACCGGCTCAACCTGGGATTGCACATGGACCCGCCACTGACGGGCAGGGATAATCCGCGCCCTGATTTCCAGTACCTGCAAGGATGCACATGAACCTGTTCTTCACTCTGGTCACCCTGGCCCTGGGCGTCTTCAGCCTGGTGTCGGTCGTCATCTACCTGAGCCGCCGCGCCAAGTACCGGATGAACCTGCAGGACCTGCGCCTGCACGGTAAACCGCATCGCCGCATTACCCAGGCCGAACTGGACGAACTGGCCAAACAGACCGCCAGCCTGCAACGTATCCAGGGCAGCGGCGGCATGTCCTACGAGCCGATCAGCGACAGCGTCTATCTGATCAGCGGCGGCACCGCGAGCGACGGGCTGGAGCTGCAGGTCCAGTCGGTGAAACACATGTCGATCGCCGGTATTCCCGTGGAATTTCCCTTCCCGATGGAAAGCTTCCTGGCCGACAACAACCAGGCCGAAGTGGTGATCGCCAAGCAGTTCGCCGTGGTCATCGGCCTCAACGGGCATCGCCTGGCCCAATGACGCGCTGGCGGCCTGGCTGCCACCTTCACCGCTCGCCCATGCCACGAGCCCTGCCACCATCATTGTCCTGCAAGAGTTCGCCATGAAAACCCGCTACCTGCTGCTGTTGCCCCTGCTGCTGTCGCTGGCCGGGTGCAAGGAAGACTTCGCCACCTTGCACTTCCAGGACTCGGTGCGCTCCGACCCCAAGGCCGGCCCGCAATACTCCGACCAGTTGGTGCACGAGGCTTACAAACAGAGCATTTACGCCGCGCTCGGCGCCCAGGGCCTGGACCCGGACGCCATCGCCCTGGAACGTGACGAGAAGGACGACAAAGTGATCCACCTGCGCCTGGTGGACTACTCCCTGAGCCCGGAACAACGGGGCCAACTCAAGGCCGTCTTCGAGCAGGTCACCCGTGCGCGCCAGGCCAGCTCGATGAACCTGCATCTGGAGCTGGATAACACCAAGGCCAGCGTTACCCCGCCCGGCCCCAGCGGCCTGCCGGACAGCATCGACGCCACCCTTGAGTTCGACCCGACGTTCGAGATGCTGCTGGACCGCAGCTACGAAGACAGCCTGCAGGCCATCGTCAACGCGAGGGAAATCGAAGGCCCGGTCAGCTGCAAGATCAACGCGCACCTGACCCTGCCCACGCCCTTGCAACTGATCGGCTACGAAGCCCTGGAACAGGACAACAGCGAGCGCGGCCTGATCTCCTTGCTGACCCGCGGCGGCAGCATCGCCAAGGTGCCGCTCAAGGTGCATTTCGATGACCCGGACCTGAGCCGGCACCTGCAACAGAAGACCATCCAGGCCTGGCCTTCCAGCTCGAAAAGCACCCGGCCCGCGCCGGTGCCCCTCGACGAATTCGCCATCGTCATCGGCTCCATCGGTGTCCAGACCCTGACCTCGGCCCTGCCCTTCGACACCCGCAAGGACGAGCTGCAGGAGCTGTGCAATCAGCAGATGCAGGCCCTCGGCCGGCCATTCACCTTTCACATGGGCCGCACCCTGGATCGCCTGGTCAGCGTCGAACTGGCCTCGCCCAGCCGCTGAACCCAGGACGGGCATCAGCTTGATATTCACCCCGGGCGCCGCCATCTAAGGCGCTCAACCTATTTGCGGAGCCCATCATGTCCGAGCCACTGCTGATCCCCTGCCCGCACTGCAACGGCCTCAATCGCATCCCCGGCGAACGCCTGGGCGATCACCCCAAGTGCGGACGCTGCAAGGCCGAGGTCTTGCTGAGCCAGCCTTTTGACTTGAAACAGGGCGACTACGCCAGCCAGATCAAGGGCGACCTGCCGTTGCTGGTGGACGTGTGGGCCGACTGGTGCGGACCGTGCAAATCCTTTGCGCCGATCTTCCAGCAGGCCGCCGCGCAGCTCAGTGGCAAGTGCCGGCTGGCCAAGCTCGACAGCGAAGCCAACCCGCAGTTGTCGGGGCAATTGGGCATTCGCTCGATTCCCAGCCTGATCCTGTTCAAGAACGGCCGGGAAGTGGCGCGGCAAAGCGGCGCCTTGCCTTTGCCACAACTCTTGGGCTGGTTGCGCAGCCAGGGGATTTAACGCGACGCCATGGGCCGCAGGACGCGTCCTGCGCTCATGACGACCTGAGGCTCAGGCGTTTTCCAGCAGGTTGTGCAGGTCGACGAACTGCTGGGTCAGCTTGTGCCGTGGATCGAGATGGATCAGCGGCATGTTGGCCTGGTGCGACTCACGCATGCGCACCGAACTGCCCAGGTACACCGGCAGCACCGGCAAACCTTCGCTGATCAACTCGTCGAGCATCTGCTGCGGCAGGCTGGCCCGGGCCTGGAACTGATTGACCACGATGCCCTCGACCTCCAGGCCCTCGTTGTGGTCTTCCTTCAACTCTTCGATCTCCGCCAGCAGGCCGTACAACGCCTGACGGGAAAAACTGTCGCAGTCGAAAGGAATCAGCACGCGATCAGCGGCGATCAGCGCCGATACCGCGTAGAAATTCAGGGCCGGCGGGGTATCCAGGTAGATCCGGTCGTAATCCTCGGCCAGCTCGTCCAGCAGTTTGCGCAGCTTGTTGATCTTGTGCTTGGCCTCAAGCTTGGGCTGCAGGTCCGCCAGCTCGGCAGTGGCGGTCACCACGTGCAGGTTGTCGAACGGCGTCTCGTAGATGTCGACGTGGTTCTTCTTCGAGAAGGGCCCGGAAGACAGGGTCTGCTTGAAGAAGTCGGCGATGCCCATGGGAATGTCCTCGCCGGTCAGGCCGGTGAGGTACTGGGTCGAGTTGGCCTGGGCATCCAGGTCCACCAGCAAGGTGCGATAGCCCTCGCTGGCGCTGACCGCCGCCAGGTTGCAGGCAATGCTGGATTTGCCGACGCCACCTTTCTGATTGAACACCACACGCCGCATGTCTAGACCTCCCTGTATCAAAGAGCACCGAGTGTAGTAGGCCTGATTGCCGCTTAGCTACCTCGACAGCGCAAGAGTTTGCGCAGTCCTGGCGCCACCGGTCAGGCCGGAGCAAGGCGTGGCCACGGCGGGTTGGCTCGGAGCGGTCGTCGATAGTGGCAAATAGACATCTTTTAGCGGTGCAGATTCGACGTTTTTGCGACCAACAACCCAAGCAGCATTTGCTACAAGCCAGTCGCACCGGGATAATGCGCGCCACTGACGCCTTCGCGTCACTCAGGTCAATCGCCAATCGAAGCGATACACCGCGTCAAGGAAGCCCGCAGGGGCGGGATGAAATCAAGTGATCAAGTTCAACATCGCTCAATGGCGTGCATGGGCCCCTGGGCTCGAAAGCGTGGACGCCTGGCAGGCCTGGAGCCACCAGCCGACCCTGCCACAAAGCAGCGATGCCGCTCCCGATGTGTCCTTTCTGCCGGCCATGCAGCGCCGCCGTCTCAGCCGCCTGGCGCGCATGGCCTTCAGCGTTGGCTGGCCCCTGGCCGAAGGCCTGGAGCAGTTGCCGCTGGTGTTCATCTCCCGGCATGGCGAAACCCCGCGGACCTTCGAGATCCTCAGCGACCTGGCCGCCGAGCAGCCGCTGTCACCCACCCAGTTCAGCCTGTCGGTGCACAACGCGGTGATCGGCCTGTGGTCGATCATGCGCGGCGAAACCAGTGAAATGACCGCCCTGGCCGCCGCCGGCGATGGCCTGGAACACGGCCTGCTGGAAGCCGCCACCCTGCTGGCCGACGGCGCGCCCCACGTGTTGCTGGTGATCACCGAGGAGCAGCCGCCCGAAGCCTATGCCAGCTGGATCGACGACGTGCCCTTTCCCTACGCCCTGGGCCTGTTGCTGACCCCAGGCGACGACTGGCAGCTGTCCCTGGGCAGCAACGACGGTCAAACCCCCAAAGCCCCGTGGCCCCACGCCCTGAACCTGCTGCGCGTGCTGCTCGGGGCACAGAACACTTGCCAACATGCCTGGATGAATCGTGTATGGACCTGGCAACACAAGCACTGAGCGCCAAGGGCCGCAATGCCTACCACTGGCGCCTGATCGCCACCGCTCTGAGCTTTGCGCTGTTCGGAATAGGTGGTTTGTGCCTGCGCCTGGTGATTTTCCCGCTGCTTGCCTGCCTGCCCGGCGATGCCCACCGCCACCGGCAACGCGCGCGCAACACCGTGAGCCGGCTGTTCTGGCTGTTTATCCGCTTCATGGCCAGGAGCGGCGTGCTCACCTATGAAGTGCAGGGCGCCGAGCGGCTCGGGCGGCCGGGGCAAATGATCATCGCCAACCACCCGTCGCTGATCGACGTGGTGTTCCTCATCGGCCTGGTGCGCGACGCCAACTGCGTGGTCAAGCAAAGCCTGTGGAGCAACCCTTTCACCCGCGGCCCGGTGCGCGCCACCCAGTACATCAGCAACGACGGCAGCATGGACATGCTCGATGCGGCCTCCGGGGCACTGCAGGAAGGCCAGACCCTGATCGTCTTTCCCGAAGGCACCCGCACCCAGCCCGGCAGCGCCCCCGCCTTTCATCGGGGGGCTGCGGCCATCGCCTTGCGCGGTGCGAAAATCATCACCCCGGTGGTGATCCGGGTCAGCCCCACCACCCTGACCAAGGCCGAGCCCTGGTATCGCATCCCGCAGCGCCGCGTGCACTTCAGTTTCCACGTCGGTGCCGATATAGACCCACAGACCTTTGCAGCCCAAGGCCCGGCGCCCCAGGCTTCGCGCAAGCTCAATGAGCACTTGCACCACTATTTCATTAAGGAGCTCGCCAGAGATGAGCGATACACACCCGGACCTGATGCTTGAAATCAAACTGCTGATCATCGACGCCCTGGGCCTCGAAGACATCAGTGCCCAGGACATCGGCAACGATCAGACCCTGTTCGGCGAAGGCCTCGGCCTGGACTCGGTGGACGCCCTGGAACTGGGCCTGGCGATCCAGAAAAAGTACGGCATCAAGATCGATGCCGACGCCAAGGACACCCGCAACCACTTCAGTAACGTGGCGAGCCTTGCGGCGTTCGTCACTGCAAAACAGGCAGCTTGAGAACCGACCATGCAAACCCGTGACGACATCTTCAACACCCTGCGCGATGCCCTGGTCGAGCTTTTCGAACTGGAACCGGAGAGCATCAGCCTGGACTCCAACCTCTACCAGGACCTGGAAATCGACAGCATCGACGCCGTCGACCTGATCGACCACATCAAGCGTCAGACCGGCAAGAAAATCGCCGCCGAGGAATTCAAGTCGGTGCGCACCGTCAACGATGTGGTCGAGGCGGTCTACCGTCTGGTCCAGCCGGCCGCATGAGCCGGCTGATCGGCCTGGGCTTGTTGCTGGCCGGCCTGCTTTACCCCTTCGCGGTGTACTTCGGCATGGAGCACTTCGCTCCCTGGCAGTTCGGCCTGCTGCTGGGCGGCCTGTGGCTGGCCCGGGCGCTGACCGGCGAACGCCGCCCCGGCAGCCTGTGGATGGCCCTGGCGGCGATCGGCTTCTGCCTGCTGCTGGCCTGGTTCGACAACCCGGCGCTGCTGCGCTGGTACCCGGTGCTGATCAGCAGCTTCATGCTCGGCCTGTTCGGCCTGAGCCTGAAATATGGCCCCCCGGTAGCGGAACGCCTGGCGCGCCTTGGCGAGCCGGACCTGCCGGAAAAAGCCATACGTTATACCCGCCAGGTGACCATCGCCTGGAGCGTGTTTTTCCTCTGTAACGGCGTGCTCGCCGCGGCCCTGACCCTGTGGGCGCCGCTGAGCTGGTGGACGTTGTACAACGGCCTGATCGCCTATGGGCTGATGGGTCTGCTGTTTGCCATTGAATGGCTTTTACGACAACGGGTAAGAGGCCGTAGATGAACTGGATTGCCCTTGAGCGGCTGTTGCTCAAGACCCAAGCACCGCGAGTGGTCAGTGCCCAGCCCGAGATCGACCTGCAACGCCTGCAAGAACAGGCCCTGTGCCTGGCCGGCGCCCTGCAACAGCGCGGCGTGAAGCGCCTGGCGCTGCACCTGGAAGACGCCGTGGACCTGGCCGTGGCCTTGCTCGGCGCCTGGCGCGCCGGGGTCAGCGTGCTGCTGCCCGCCGACCTGCAGCCCCAGACTCGCCAGCGCTGGGCGGCGGACGTCGACCTGTGGCTGACCGACCAGGACACGCCCCTGCAACAGTTGCAGGCCCAGCCCCTGGAACCGGCCGAGCTGGACCTGGATGCCTGCCTGTTGAGCCTGTGCACCTCGGGCTCCAGCGGCGAGCCCAAGCGCATCGAAAAAAGCCTGCGCCAGCTGGCCAACGAAGTCAGCGCCCTGGAACACCTGTGGGGCGCCGACCTGGGCCCGGCCTGGATCATCGGCAGCGTCGCCACCCAGCACATCTACGGCCTGCTGTTCCGCGTGCTCTGGCCGCTGTGTGCCGGGCGCCCCTTCGTGCGTCGCCAGTTGCCGTTCCCCGAAGACCTGCAACGGGCCAGCCGCGAATGCCCGGCCTTCGCCTGGGTAGCCAGCCCGGCGCTGCTCAAGCGCATGGGCGACAACCTCGACTGGCCGGCCCTGAGCCCGGTACGGCGGGTGTTCTCCTCCGGTGGCGCCCTGCCGAGCGAAGCCGCCGCCAGCCTGCAGCAACGGCTGCGGCAATGGCCGACGGAAATCCTCGGCAGCTCGGAAACCGGCGGTATCGCCTGGCGCCAGGGGCCGGGCCTGTGGCAACCCTTCGCCGAGGTGCGCCTGAGCCAGGACCCTGACGGCGCGCTGCTGATTGCCTCGCCCTACCTGCCGCCCGGGCACATCGAACACACGGCCGATGCCGCGCGCATTGCCGAAGACGGGCGCTTCGAACTGCTGGGCCGCCTGGACCGCATCGTCAAACTGGAAGAAAAACGCATCTCCCTGCCGATGCTGGAACAGGCCCTGGAAAGCCACGACTGGGTCGCGGAAGCACGCCTGGGGGTGGTCGAAGACAACCGCGCCTACCTCGGCGCCCTGCTGGTGCTCAGCGAGTCCGGCCTGCATGCCCTGCGCAACCAGGGCCGACGCACATTGACCCAGACCCTGCGCCAGCACCTGTCCCGGCACTGCGAAGCCCTGGCCCTGCCGCGACGCTGGCGCCTGGTGCGGCAACTGCCGCTGAACAACCAGGGCAAGCTGCCCCAGGCCGAGGTCCAGGCCCTGCTGCTGGCGCCGCGCCCGCAAGCGCCGGAGGTGCTGGAGCAGGTGCAGCACGCCGACGAATGGCGACTGCAACTGGCGATCCCGCCGGACCTGGCCTACTTCAGCGGGCACTTCCCCGCCACCCCGGTGCTGCCGGGGGTGGTGCAAGTGGACTGGGCCCTGGCCCTGGGCCAGCAACTGCTCGAACTGCCGGGCCGCTTCGCCGGCATGGAAGTGCTGAAGTTCCAGCAACTGGTGCGCCCCGGCGACCGCATCCAGCTGAACCTGCGCTTCGATGCCCAGCGCCAGAAACTGTATTTCGCCTACTTCAACGACGGCGCTCCCTGCTCCAGCGGGCGGATCGTTCTGGAGGCCAGCTGTGGATAAGTTGCCGAGCGTTGAACCTGGGATTGGCTGGCCAGCCAGCTCCTGCCGTGCAGGGGCCAGCGTCCATGCATAAGCCCTGCGCCGTCATTCCGGTCTACAACCATGAAACCGCCGTGCCCGCCGTGGTCGACGCGCTGCTGGCCCGGGGCCTGCCCTGCGTGCTGGTGGACGACGCCAGCAGCCCGGCCTGTGCCGCGGTACTGGAACAACTGGCCGAGCGCGAGCAGGTGTTCCTGATCCGCCTGGCAATCAACCAGGGCAAGGGCGGTGCGGTCATGGCCGGCCTGCGTGAAGCCGCGCAGCTGGGCTTCAGCCACGCCCTGCAAGTGGACGCCGACGGCCAGCACGACCTGGCGGATGTGGATAACTTCATCCAGCGCTCCCGGGCCCATCCCCAGGCGCTGATCTGCGGTTATCCACAGTACGACGCCAGCGTGCCCAAGGGTCGCCTGTACGCCCGCTACCTGACTCACGTCTGGGTCTGGATCAACAGCCTGTCGCTGCAGATTCCGGACTCCATGTGCGGCTTCCGGGTCTATCCCCTGCCCGCGGCACTGGCCCTGATCGACTCGGTGCAACTGGGCCGGCGCATGGACTTCGACCCGGAGATCCTGGTGCGCCTGTCCTGGCGCAACCAGCCCATGCATTGGCTGCCGACCCGGGTGCACTATCCCCAGGACGGCCTGTCGCACTTTCGCCTGTTCCACGACAACGCGCTGATCTCGAAGATGCACGCCAAGCTGTTCTTCGGCATGTTGGCGCGCCTGCCGCTGATCCTCTGGCGCCGGTGGCGCCCATGAGCCAGACGCCCCCCAACGAACACTGGGCCGAGCACCAGGAGCGCGGCAGCTTCTGGCTGATGAAGCTCACCGCCTTCGGCGTGCGGGTCCTGGGACGACGCCTGCTGAGCCCGGTGCTGTACGTCATCGTGTTCTATTTCTTTGTGTTCGGCCGCAGCGCCCGGCGCAGCATCTGGCAGTACCAGCAGCGCCTGGCGCAATGGAGCGGGCGCGACGAATTGCGCCCCAGCCACTGGCGGGTGTTCGCTCAGTTCATGGCCTTTGCCGATGCCCTGCTGGACAAGCTCGACGTGTGGAACGGCAAGCTGCGCATCGAACAGATCGAGATCATCGACCCGGCGCAACTGCGCCATCAGCTGCGCGGCGAGCGCGGGCAGATGCTGGTGGGCGCGCACCTGGGCAACCTGGAAGTCTGCCGGGCCCTGGCCGAGCTGGGGGAGCAGGTGACCATGAACGTGCTGGTGCACACCAAGCACGCCGAACGCTTCAACCGCCTTTTGGGCGAAGCCGGGGCCAGCCACCTGCGGCTGATCCAGGTCAGCGAGCTGGACCCGGCGATCATGCTGCAACTGAGCCAGCGCCTGGATCGCGGCGAGTGGCTGGCGATTGCCGGCGACCGCGTGCCGCTGCACGGCGGGCGCAATGTGCGGGTGGATTTCCTCGGTCATCCGGCGGCCTTCCCCCAGGGTCCCTGGCTGCTGGCCGGGCTGCTCAAGTGCCCGGTCAACCTGCTGCTGTGCCTGAAACAGCAGGGCCGCTATCAGGTGACCCTCGAACCCTTCGCCGAGGCCGTGCAGTGGAAACGCAACGACCGCCAGCAGGTGATCGCCCAATGGACCGCCCGCTACGCCGAGCGCCTGGGCCACTACTGCCTGCAGGCACCGCAACAATGGTTCAACTTTTACCCATTCTGGAAGACCGATGACGACCTCGACCCATGAGCCGGTAACCTTCGGCGAACACCCCCTGCGCATCGAAGACGTGCTGGCCCTGGCCAACCGCCAGGCGCCGACCCGCCTGCAAGACGACGCCGCCTGGCGCCAGCGGATCGCCAAGGGCGCGCAGTTCCTCGATTCCCTGCTGGACAAGGAAGGGGTGATCTATGGCGTGACCACCGGCTACGGCGACTCCTGCGTGGTGGCGGTGCCGCTGCAGCACGTCGAGGCCCTGCCCCGTCATCTGTACACCTTCCACGGTTGCGGCCTGGGCAAGCTGCTGGACGCCCAGGCCACCCGCGCGGTGCTGGCGGCGCGCTTGCAGTCGCTGTGCCACGGGGTGTCCGGGGTCCGGGTGGAGCTGCTGGAGCGCCTGCAGGCCTTCCTCGACCAGGACATCCTGCCGCTGATCCCGGAAGAAGGCTCGGTGGGCGCCAGCGGCGACCTGACGCCGCTGTCCTACGTGGCGGCGACCCTGTCCGGCGAACGCGAAGTGCTGTTTCGCGGCGAGCGCCGTGAGTCCGCCGACGTGCACCGCGAGCTGGGCTGGGAACCCCTGGTGCTGCGGCCCAAGGAAGCCCTGGCGCTGATGAATGGCACCGCGGTGATGACCGGGCTGGCCTGCCTGGCCTTTGCCCGGGCCGACTACCTGCTGCACCTGGCCACCCGCATCACCGCCCTCAACGTGGTGGCCCTGCAAGGCAACCCGGAGCACTTCGACGAACGCCTGTTCGCCGCCAAGCCGCACCCGGGGCAGATGCAAGTGGCCGCCTGGCTGCGCCAGGACCTGGCCATCGACGCACCGACCGCGCCCCTGCACCGCCTGCAGGACCGCTACTCGCTGCGCTGCGCGCCCCACGTGCTGGGGGTGCTGGCCGACAGCCTGAACTGGCTGCGCAGCTTCATCGAAACCGAACTCAACAGCGCCAACGACAACCCGATCATCGACGCCGAAGCCGAACGCGTGCTGCACGGCGGGCACTTCTATGGCGGACACATCGCCTTCGCCATGGACAGCCTGAAGAACCTGGTGGCCAACGTCGCCGACCTGCTGGACCGGCAACTGGCGCTGCTGGTGGACGTGCGCTACAACCACGGCCTGCCGAGCAACCTGTCCGGCGCCAGCGCCGAACGCGCCATGCTCAACCACGGCTTCAAGGCGGTGCAGATCGGCGCCAGCGCCTGGACCGCCGAAGCCCTGAAAAACACCCTGCCGGCCAGCGTGTTCTCCCGTTCCACCGAGTGCCACAACCAGGACAAGGTGAGCATGGGCACCATCGCCGCCCGCGACGCCATCCGCGTGCTGGAACTGACCGAGCAAGTGGCCGCCGCCACCTTGCTCGCGGCCAACCAGGGCGTCTGGCTGCGCCGCCAGGAAGCCGATGCGCGGCCGCTGCCGCCGGCCCTGGAGGCCATGCACCAGCAACTGGCCGCGGACTTCCCACCGGTGATCGAGGACCGCGCCCTGGAGCGCGAACTGCGCCTGTGCCTGCAACGTATCGCCGAACAACACTGGAGGCTGCATGCGTAGCAAGGGAGTGATCCACGCCGACACCCAGGTGCTGGTGCCGTTCTTCGACGTCGACACCATGCACGTCGTCTGGCACGGGCATTACGTCAAGTACCTGGAAGTCGCCCGCTGCGCCCTGCTGGACAAGCTCGGCCACAACTACAACCAGATGCTCGAATCCGGCTACGCCTGGCCGGTGATCGACCTGCAACTGCGCTACGTGCGCGGCGCGGTGTTCGGCCAGACCCTGAACGTGCGCGCCAGCCTGGTGGAGTGGGAGAACCGCCTGAAGATCAACTACCTGATCACCGACCTGGCCACCGGCGAGCGCCTGACCCGCGCCAGCTCGGTGCAGGTGGCGGTGGAGATCGCCAGCCGGGAAATGCAACTGGCCTCGCCCAAGGTGTTCACCGACGCCGTCGCCAGGGCCCTGCCATGAAGGTAGGAGCGAGCTTGCTCGCGAAGATCGTTGGTCTATCTGCCCATTGCACAAGGCTAAGCACCATGGTGCGGCGGTTCGCGAGCAAGCTCGCTCCTACGGTTTTGGTGCTGTGGTGTGTGCCGGGGCTGGCCCAGGCTTTCGATCTGCAACAGTTGAGCGATCAGCTGTCGCGGCCGGAGGTGATCCACGGCCGCTTCATCCAGGAAAAACACCTGCGCGCCCTGCCCCAGCCTTTGACCAGCAAGGGCCACTTCGTGCTGGCGAAAAATCACGGCCTGCTGTGGCTGCTGCAAACCCCGTTGCAGCAGGACTACCGCATCACCGCCGCCGGCATTGCCCGGCGCGATGCCGGCGGCTGGCAGATGCTGCCGGGCAAGAGCGCCGGGGCCGAGCAGAACCGCCTGTTCCTCGCCGTGCTGCAAGGCGACAGCAGCGGCCTGCAACGGGACTTCGAGCTCAAGCTGCAAGGCAGCGCCGAGGACTGGCACCTGCAGTTGATCCCCCGGTCCCTGCTGCTGAAGCAGATCTTCAACCAGATCAACATCGACGGCGGCGCCCTGGTGCAACGCATCGAACTGCTGGAGGCCCAGGGCGACCGTACCTTGCTGATCATGCAGGACAGCAGCAGCGCCCAACCCTTGAGCGAAGCGGAGCAACATGACTTTGCCGAGTGAACGCTGGCTGCCCCGGGCTTTCCTGATCCTGCTGCTGGCGGTCCTGGCCCTGGGTGCCTGGCAGTGGCGCCACGGCGCGCCGCTGTCGGCCAACCTCATGGAGCTGGTCCCCGGCACCGCCCCGGACGCCCTGGAGCTGCAGGCCGAGCAACGCATGCAGGAGCCGCTGAACCGGGAAATCCTGGTGCTGGTGGGCCACGCCGAGCGCCCGCAGGCGGTGGACATGGCCCGGCAACTGGCCGAGCAGTGGCAGGCCAGCGGGCTGTTCGACAAGGTGCAGTGGAACCTCCAGGCCGACCTGCCGGCCTTGCGCAAGCAGTTGCTGCAAGGCCGCCTGGCGATGCTCGCGGCCAAGGACCGCGAGCAGTTGATCAACCAGCCCCAGGTGTTCATCGAGCAGCGGGTGCAAAGCCTGTTCGACCCCTTTGCCGGCTTCTCCCTGGTGCCGAGCCAGGATGACTGGCTGGGCCTGAGCGGACGCATCCAGAACAGCCAGCCACAACACGGCGCGGTGCAGCTGGATATCGCCAGCGGCGCCCTGGTGGCCGAAGCCGAGGGCCGGCAATGGGTGCTGCTGCGGGCCCATACCCGCGGCAACGCGTTCGACATGCAGTTGCCGCTGCAAGTGGCCGAGCTGCTGCGCCACAGCCGCGAACAGGCGAGCCAGGGCGAGGTCCAGCTGCTGGCCGCCAGCGGCCTGCTGTACGCCGCCAACGGCCAGCAGCAGGCCAGCCGCGAGATCACCTGGGTGGGCGGTGGCGCGACCCTGGGCATCCTCTTGCTGCTGCTCCTGGCCTTTCGCCGCTGGCGCGCCTTGCTGGCCTTCGTCCCGGTGCTGGTGGGCATGCTGTTTGGCGCGGTGGCCTGTGTCGCCCTGTTCGGCCACATGCACGTGATGACCCTGGTGCTGGGGTCGAGCCTGATCGGCGTGGCCGTCGACTACCCGCTGCATTACCTGTCCAAGAGCTGGAGCCTGAACCCCTGGCGCAGCTGGCCGGCCCTGCGCCTGACCCTGCCCGGACTGAGCCTGAGCCTGATCACCAGTTGCATCGGTTACCTGGCCCTGGCCTGGACCCCGTTCCCGGCCCTGACCCAGATCGCCGCGTTCTCCGCCGCCGGCCTGCTGGGGGCCTACCTGTCGGCGGTGTGCCTGCTGCCAGCGCTGCTCAAGGGCGTCGAGTTGCGTCCGGCGCAATGGCCGCTGCGGGTCGCCGAGGCCTTGCTCAGCGTGCGTGAGGCGCTGCTCAAACGCGTGCCGAGCCCAGCGCTGCTGGCCCTGTTGGCGCTGTTCTGCGCCGGCGGCCTGTGGCAACTGGAAAGCAAGAACGACATTCGCCAGTGGGTCGGCGCGCCGCCGCAACTGCTGCAAGAAGCCCAGGCCATTGCCCGGATCACCGGCTATCAACCCACCAGCCAGTTCTTCCTGGTGCGCGCGGCCGACCAGCAGCAATTGCTGCAACGCCTGGGCGCCCTGGACCAGCGCCTGCAGCAACTGGTGAACCTGGGCAAGCTCAAGGGCTACCTGTCCCTGGAGCAACTGCTCAGCCAGGCCCAGGAGCAGCAGCGGGTCCGCGACGCCCTCCGACAATTGCCGCAATTCTGGCAGCCGCTGCTGGCCCTGGGCGTGCCCTTGGAGGCGTTGCAAGCCGAGTTGCAGCAACTGCAGGAACTGCCGCTGACCGATATCGACAGCGCCCTAAACGGCCCCCTGGCCGAACCCTATCGCCCGTTGTGGCTGGGGCCCCATGCCGACGGCGTGGCGGCCATGGTCAGCCTGCAAGGGTTGAACGACGCCGCCCTGCTGCGGGTCCAGGCCGACGATCTGCCCGGGGTGCAACTGGTGGATCGCCTCGATGAGCTGAACCGGGTGTTCGCCGCGACCCAGGTCAGCGCCGCCGAACTCAAGCTGGCCTCCTGCGCGCTGATCGTGCTGCTGCTGATCCTGCCCTTCGGCTTGGGCGGCGCCTTGCGCCTGGTGGCGCTGCCGCTGCTGGCGGCCCTGTGCAGCCTGGCCAGCCTCGGCTGGCTGGGCCAGCCCCTGACCCTGTTCAGCCTGTTCGGCCTGCTGCTGGTGACCGCCATCAGCGTCGACTACGCGATCCTCATGCGCGAGCAGATCGGTGGCGCCGCGGTGAGCCTGCTGGGCACCCTACTGGCGGCCCTGACCACCTGGCTGTCGTTCGGCCTGCTGGCGATTTCCAGCACCCCGGCGGTGAGCAACTTCGGCCTGGCGGTGAGCCTGGGGCTGGCCTTCAGCTTTATCCTCGCGCCCTGGGCCGGCCACACGCCACACCCGTTGCCCGAGGCGGAGCACGGCCCATGCTGATCCTGCTGTTCTGGCTGCTGGCCCTCGGGCTGTTCGCCCTGGCCACCCACGTCGGCCGGCGTCTGGGCCTGATCCCGATTGTCAGCCAACTGCTGCTGGCGACCTTCGGCCTGCCGTTGCTGATGCTCCTGTGGATCGAACCCCACTGGCAGCTGGGCGGCGCGCAGCTGGTCTCCCCGCAATGGCTCAAGTTCCTCTACGGCCTGAGCTTCGCCCTGCTGCTGGGGCACATCCTCAGTGACGTGATCGACCTGCGCCTGGACCGTCAGAGCCTGAAGATCGCCATGCCGAGCTTCGGCATTCCCTTCGCCTGCGGGCTGGCCACGGCCCTGTGGCTGCTGCCGGCGCAACCCTGGATCAGCTCCCTGGCGCTGGGCTTGCTGTTCGCCATCACCGCGATCCCGGTGCTGTACCTGTACCTGCGGCACATCCAGTACCCGCCCGCCGCCACCCGGCGCCTGGTGCAGACCGCGATCCTCATCGACCTGACCTGCTGGAGCCTGTTCGCCCTGGCCCAGGGCAGCCTGCACCTGAGCAGCCTGCTGCTGCCGCTGGCCGGTGCCTGCCTGCCGTTGCTACTGCGTGGCCTGGGCCTGCGCCAGCCGCTGCTGCACAGCCTGGGCTTTTTCGGCCTGCTGGTGCTGGCCGAGCACTACCAGCTCAATGCGCTGATCTTCGGCATCGGCTACCTGCTGTGCATGGCTGCCCTCAAGCTGCCGCTGGTGCTGCCGTTACAGGCTGCCTGGATGCACCGCTTGCAGACCTTGGTCGCCATCCCGCTGATCCTCACGTTCGGCATCGTGCAGATCAATGTGCACAGCGCCATGGACAGCCTCGGCTGGGTGCAGCTGGCGGCGCTGCTGGTGCTGCCGATTGCCAGCAAGCTGCTGGGCAACTGGCTGGGCCTGGGCTGGGCCGGCGCCTCCTTCGAGGGCGCCAGCCGCTGGCGGGAAAGCCTGCTGCTGAACATTCGCGGCTTGAGCGAGATCGTCTTTCTCAACCTGCTGCTGCAACAACAGCTGATCAGCCCGGCGCTGTACTTCGCGCTGATGCTCATGGGCCTGATCGCCACCCTGCTGCCGGCCCTGGCCGGGATGCACCGAACACCTCGGACCGCGCCCCACGCGGCCCCCTTGAATCTGAACATCGCCAAACCGGCAAGGAGCCCCAGTGCCAACAGTTGAAATGCAACGTCGCCAGGTCGTGGTGATCGGTGCCGGTCCCTCGGGGGCCATCGCGGCCGCGCTGCTCAAGCGCCAGGGCCATGACGTGCTGATCGTCGAGCGGCAACATTTCCCGCGTTTCTCCATCGGCGAAAGCCTGCTGTCCCACTGCCTGGATTTCGTCGAGGAAGCCGGGATGCTGGAGGCGGTGCAGGCCGCCGGATTCCAGCTGAAAAATGGCGCGGCGTTTGCCTGGGGCGAGCACTACAGCACCTTCGATTTCGGCGACACCTTCAGCCGTGGCAAGCCCACCACCTTCCAGGTGCAGCGCGCCGACTTCGACAAGCTGCTGGCCGATCAGGCGGCGCTGCAAGGGGTCGAGATCCGCTACGGCGAGGAGATCATCGCAGTGGACGTGGAGCGGCCCTTGCCGCAGCTCGACTGCCGCCGCGAGGACGGCAGCCAGTACCGCATCGAAGCGGACTTCATCCTCGACGCCAGCGGCTACGGCCGGGTGCTGCCGCGCCTGCTGGAGCTGGAAGCGCCGTCGAACTTCCCGGTACGCCGGGCGGTATTCACCCATGTCGAAGACCGCATCGACTGCGAGCATTTCGACCGCAACAAGATCCTCATCACCACCCACCCGGAGCACCGCGACATCTGGTTCTGGAGCATCCCCTTCAGCAACGGCCGCTGCTCGGTGGGCGTGGTGGCCGCCGATGAACACTTCGCCGGACGTGATGGCGACCTGGACGCCTGCCTGCGCGGCTTCATCAACGAAACCCCGAGCCTGGCCAGGGTCCTGGAAAACGCCGAGTGGGACACCCCGGCGCGGACCATCGGCGGCTACTCGGCCAACGTCAGCACCCTGCACGGCCCGGGCTTCGCCCTGCTGGGCAATGCCGCGGAGTTCCTCGACCCGGTGTTCTCCTCCGGGGTGACCATCGCCATGCGCTCGTCGAGCATGGCCGCCGCCGTGCTGCACCGGCAGTTGCAGGGCGAAAGCGTCGACTGGGCGAGCGAGTTCGCCGCACCGCTCAAGCGTGGCGTCGATACCTTCCGCTGCTACGTCGAGGGCTGGTACGCCGGCAGCTTCCAGGACGTGATCTACCACCCCGGCAGTTCGCCGGAAATCCGCCGCATGATCAGTTCGATCCTCGCCGGTTACGCCTGGGATGAGCGCAACCCCTTCGTCAGCGAGCCCAAGCGCCGGCTCAAGGCGCTGTCGGAAGTCTGCGCGAGGGACGTGGCATGAGCGAGCAAAGCGGCCAGTACCTGAGCCCCAGCTACGTCGAGGAAACCCGCTTCGGCTTCTGGTTCCTGCGCAGCCACACCTGGCAGCACCATGTGCTGCGGGTGGCGATCAACGACCTGCGTTCACTGTTCGACGGCGAACCGCCGGCCCATCCGGTGCTGCTGGATGCCGGCTGCGGCCAGGGCAAATCCTTCCAGCACCTGCGTCGGGTGTTCGCCCCGCAGCGCCTGATCGGTATCGACGCCGACCCCCACAGCCTCAAGCTCAGCGCCGAAGAAGCCCGGCGCCAAGAGTTCGCGGTGGAACTGATCGGCAGCGACTGCGCGAGCCTGCAACTGGCCGACGCCAGCGTCGACCTGCTGTTCTGCCACCAGACCTTCCATCACCTGGTGGAACAGGAAAAGGCCCTGGCCGAGTTCTACCGGGTGCTCAAGCCCGGGGGCTACCTGCTGTTCGCCGAATCCACCGAGGCCTACATCGATACCTGGGTGATCCGCTGGCTGTTCCGCCATCCGATGCAGGTGCAGAAAAGTGCCGATGAATATTTGCAGATGATTCGTCGGCAGGGCTTTGAATTCGGCCCGCAGAACGTGTCTTATCCCTACCTGTGGTGGAGTCGCGCCAAGGACTTCGGCCTGCTGGAACGCCTCGGCCTGCGCCAGCCGCCGCCGGTGGGCCAGCGCGAGGAAACCCTGGTCAACGTGGTGGCGCGCAAGCCTCTGGATGCCAGTGTTGCCGGGGCAGGTGGGTGCGCATGATCCGCGCTCTGTTGCTCGGGTGTGTCCTGTTGCTGAGCGCTTGCGTCAGTCAGGCGCCGCTGCCCGAGCGCATGCCTACCCTGGCGTTGCCATTGCAACTGCATGTAGAGCGCCAGGCCGACGGACAACGCCAGGACTGGCTGCTGGTGATCCAGGCCGAAGGCCCGGACCTGCGCTGGTCGCTGATGGACCCGCTGGGCATTCCCCAGGCCCGTCAGCGCCTGGTGGCTGGCCAGTGGCAGGCCGACGGTCTGCTGCCGCCCAACCCGGAGGCCCGGGAGCTGTTCGCCGCCCTGCTGTTCGCCCTCACCCCCGCGGCCGAACTGCGGGCCAACTACCCCGGCGCCCTTGAGCAAGGCACGCGACGCACCCTCGGCCCACGCTGGCGGATTGACTATCAACAACCTCTGGATTTCGAGTTGAACCTGCCTCAAGGCCCGCATTACCACATCAGCCCACTGAGCACCGGGAGCACGCCATGACGGCCTACCTCAATGCCCTCGGGGTGATCTGCGCCCTGGGCCGCAATCGCCGGGAAGTCGCCCGCAGCCTGTTTGCCGGCGACTGCTCGGGCATGCGCGAAGAAAGCCACTGGGTGCCCGAGCGCAGCCTGCCGGTGGCGGCGGTTCGTGGTGCGCTGGCGAGCATGCCGGACGGCCTGCAAGCGCAGAACAGCCGCAACAACCAGCTGTTGCTGGAGGCCACGCTGCAGATCGAGGACGACATCCGCCAGGCGATCCAGCGTTACGGCCGGGGCCGCATCGGCATCGTCCTGGGCACCAGCACCTCAGGGATCGACGAAGCCAGCCGGGGCATTGCCCGTTATCTGCAGGACCGGCAGTTTCCCGCCGAATACGACTACCGCCAGCAGGAGCTCAGCGCCCCGGCGAACTTCCTCGCCGACTGGCTGCAACTCTGCGGCCCGGCCTATGTGATTTCCACCGCCTGCACCTCCAGCGCCCGGGCCCTGATCAGCGCCCGGCGCCTGCTCGACCTGGGCCTGTGCGACGCCGTGCTGTGCGGCGGGGTCGACAGCCTGTGCAAGCTCACCCTGAACGGCTTCACCGCCCTGGAAGCGGTGTCCGCGCAGCGCTGCAATCCGTTCTCGCGCAACCGTGACGGGATCAACATCGGCGAGGCGGCGGCGCTGTTCCTGATGAGCCGGGAGGCCTGCGGCGAAGCTCCCATCGCCCTGCTCGGCGGTGGCGCCAGCTCCGATGCCTACCATATTTCCGCCCCGGCTCCCGATGGCCGTGGCGCCTTGCAGGCCATGCGCCTGGCGCTGCGCGGCGCCGGCCTGCAGCCACGGCAGATCGACTACCTGAACCTGCACGGCACCGCCACCCAGCACAACGACGCCATGGAAAGCCTGGCGGTGGCCCAGCTGTTCCCCGAGGGCCTGCCCTGTTCCTCGACCAAGCCCATGAGCGGCCACACCCTGGGCGCCGCCGGAGCCCTGGAAGCGGCGTTCTGCTGGCTGGCCCTGAGCGCCGACAACCCCGACCGGGCGCTGCCGCCCCATGTCTGGGACGCCGAGGCCGACCCGGCCCTGCCGCCCCTGCGCTGGGTCACCCCGGCCGACCGGCTGGCGGCGCATGCACCGCGCCACCTGATGAGCAATTCCTTCGCCTTCGGTGGCAACAACGTCAGCCTGATAATCGGAGACGCCCCATGATCGATTGGCCGCTCGCCGAACTGCTGCCCCACGCCGGGGACATGATCCTCATCGATCAGGTCCTGGCCTTTGATGAAGAACAGATCCGTACCCGCCTCCAGGTTCGCCCCGGCGGCCTGTTCAACCGCCCCGACGGCAGCCTGCCGGCCTGGGTCGGCATCGAACTGATGGCCCAGAGCGTGGCCGCCTACGCCGGCTGTCGTGCGCGCCAGCAAGGCCTGCCGGTGGAGCTGGGCTTTCTGCTGGGCAGCCGCAAGTTCGAATGCAATGTCGAGCACTTCCCGGTCGACAGCCTGCTGGAGATCCACGCCCTGCGCTCCCTCGAAGACGACAACGGCATGGGCGTGTTCGAATGCCACCTCAGCGGCCCCGGCATTGCCGCCACGGCACGCCTGAACGTGTACCGTCCGCCCCAGGCCGCCGACTATCTGCATGAAACACCTGCCTCTTCTACAGGAACTCCCTCATGACTGACTCCGTACTGGTCACCGGCTCCAGCCGTGGCATCGGCCGCGCCATCGCCTTGCGCCTGGCCCAGGCTGGCTATGACCTGGTGCTGCACTGCCGCAGTGGCCGCAGCGAAGCCGAAGCCGTCAAGGGCGAGATCGAAGCCCTGGGCCGTAGCGCCCGCATCCTGCAATTCGACGTGTCGGAGCGAGCGGCCTGCAAGGCCGCGCTGGAAGCCGACGTCGAAACCCATGGCGCCTATTACGGCGTGGTGCTCAACGCCGGGCTGACCCGCGACGGCGCCTTCCCGGCCCTCAGCGAAGACGACTGGGACCAGGTGCTGCGCACCAACCTCGACGGTTTCTACAACGTCCTGCACCCGGTGATGATGCCGATGATCCGCCGCCGCGCCGCCGGGCGCATTGTCTGCATCACCTCGGTGTCGGGGCTGATCGGCAACCGCGGCCAGGTCAACTACAGCGCCTCCAAGGCCGGCCTGATCGGCGCCGCCAAGGCCCTGGCCATCGAGCTGGGCAAGCGCAAGATCACCGTCAACTGCGTGGCCCCGGGGCTGATCGACACCGCCATGCTCGATGAGAACGTGCCGGTGGACGAGCTGATGAAGATGATCCCCGCCCAGCGCATGGGCACCCCGGAAGAAGTCGCCGGCGCGGTGAACTTCCTGATGTCCGCCGAGGCCGCCTACATCACCCGCCAGGTGCTGGCGGTGAACGGGGGCCTGTGCTGATGAAACGCGTGGTTGTCACCGGCATGGCCGGCATCACCTCCCTGGGCAGCGACTGGGCCAGCATCGCCGAGCGCTTCGCCGCCAACCGCAGCGGCATCCGGCGCATGGATGAATGGGACCGCTTCAGCGAGCTCAACACCCGCCTGGCCGGCCCCATCGATGACTTCCAGGTGCCTGGCCACTGGACCCGCAAGCAACTGCGCAGCATGGGCCGGGTTTCGCGGCTGGCCGTGGGCGCCGCCGAGCAGGCCCTGGCCGACGCCGGACTGCTGGGCGACCCGTCGATCAAGGACGGGCGCATGGGCGTGGCCTGTGGCTCCTCCACCGGCAGCACCGACGAGATCAAGGCTTTCGGCAACATGCTGCTGAACTCGGTGGCCGAGGGGCTCAACGCCAACTCCTACGTGCGCATGATGCCCCACACCACCGCGGCCAATATCAGCATCTTCTTCGGCCTCACCGGACGCCTGATTCCCACCTCCAGCGCCTGCACCAGCGGCAGCCAGGGCATCGGCTACGCCTATGAAGCGATCAAGTTCGGGCGCCTGCCGCTGATGCTCGCCGGCGGCGCCGAAGAGCTGTGCCCCACCGAGGCCATGGTGTTCGACGCGCTCTATGCCACCAGCCTGAAAAACGATGCGCCCCACACCAGCCCCCGGCCCTACGACACCGACCGCGACGGCCTGGTGATCGGTGAAGGCGGCGGCATGCTGGTGCTCGAAGAGCTGGAACACGCCCTGGCCCGTGGCGCGCGCATTCACGCGGAAATCGTCGGTTTCGGCAGCAACGCCGACGGCCAGCACACCACCCGTCCCGAGCAGAGCACCATGCGCCGGGCCATGGAGCTGGCGCTGGAAGATGCGATGCTGGACCCGGCGGCCATCGGCTACGTCAACGGCCATGGCACCGCCACCGAGCAGGGCGACATCGCCGAGACCCTGGCCACCCACAGCCTGTTCGGCAGCCGCATGCCCATCAGTTCGCAGAAGAGTTTTCTCGGCCACACCCTGGGCGCCTGCGGGGCCCTGGAATCCTGGTTCAGCATCGAGATGCTCAACCGCGACCTGTACGTGCACACCTGCAACCTGGACCGGATCGACCCGCGCTGCGGCGAGCTGGACTACCTGCAGGGCGGTTTCCGGGCCATGAGCCACGAATTCGTGATGAACAACAACTTTGCCTTTGGCGGGGTCAACACCTCGTTGATCTTCCGCCGCTGGCCTTGACGCCCAACCCCACTGGAGAAATGGAATGTCCTCCCTGTTTCGCGCAACGCTGATCGTCCTGGCCCTGCTGAGCACGGCCGCCTGCACCAGCAAACCGATGTACACCCCGAACCGGGTCATCCCGGCCACCATCCAGGCCAGCCAGGAGCAGGTCAAACAGGCGATCCTGAAGAATCTGGTGGCCCGCAAGTGGACAGTGCAACGCATCAGCCCGGAGCTGATCCAGGCCGAGATCACCGTGCGCGGCCAGTTCCACGCCGAGATCGATATCCCGTACAGCGCCAGCACCTACAAGATCGTCTACCGCGACAGCCGCGACCTGGACTACAAGGACGGCAAGATCCACAAGAACTACATCCGCTGGGTGCGCCTGCTGGACAAGGGCATCCTGCGCGAGCTGCGGGACAACCAGAACGAGCGGACCGCGCAACAACTGTCAGACGCCGCGGCCAAGAGCTTCCCGGCTGGCCAATGATCATCCCCCGGTGACCGCGGTCACCGGGCTGCTTTGCCCCCTTTTCAAGTCAAGGAGACTGCGATGCGTTTGAAGACCCTGGCGGCAACCGCCACCCTGCTGCTGTGCACCCTGCCCGGCGTCAGCCAGGCCCGCGACACCGCCCTGTTCCTGCCGTTCGACAAGGTGGTGGCCGAAGCCATCAGCACCGGCAAGATCGACGGCAGCGTGAAGTTCTACCTGGCGGGCAACAAGCCCGCCGGCAAGGTCAGCGTGCTCAGCCCCGGCGCCGTGACCAACAAGAAGACCAACGCCTTCGGCAAGGCGGACCAGGTGGCCTGCGAGTGGGCCCTGCAGTCGGCGCTGATCACCCTGCATGAAGCGGCGAAGAAAGTCGGCGCCAACGCCGTGACCGACATCGCCAGCTTCTACAAGAGCCGCGAGCGCAAGGACGCCACGACCTATGAGTGCCATGCCGGCGCGATCATGGCGGGCGTGGCGCTGCGCGGGGATCTGTCGAAAGTGCAGTGAGCCGTTGCACACCGCGAAGGGCGCCTTGAGGCGCCCTTTTTTATGGGCGAGCCGCTGGTCGGGAGACCGGGGCCGTGCGTGCAGGTGAAAGCGCGGGAGACGATCGGCTGATGCGGCAGCGCCGGCTCAGGAGGCGGCCCCGGTCTTGCGCGTCAGGAGCTCGACAAAGGCCCTGGCCATGGGTGAGCACTGATCCTTGCGCTGCACCAGCCACACCGCGGTCATGGCCTCGGGGTCCAGCAGCCGGCGGTAGACCACGCCGTCGATGCGCATGCGCTGGTAGGACGCCGGCAGCACCGAAACCCCCAGGCCCGCCGCCACCAGGCCGATGATGGTCATGGCCTCCGCCGCCTCCTGGGCAAAATGCGGGGTGAAACCGGCGTCCCGGGACAGGCTGAGCAATTGCGCATACAAGCCGCTGCCGTAGCTGCGAGGGAAGAACACAAAGGGCTCCTGGGCCAGCGCCGCCAAATGCAGGCCCTCTTCGCTGCCACTGGCCAGCGGGTGCTTGGAACTGAGCACCGCCACCAGCGGTTCGCGCAGCAGCTCCACCACCGACAGCGAATCGGGCAATGGCAGGGGCCGCATGATGCCGACCTGGATCGACTGGTCCACCAGCGCCTCGGCCACCTGGGTGCTGCTCATTTCCTTGAGCTTGAGGTGCACCGCTGCAAAGCGCTGGCGAAAGGCGAAGATCGCCTGGGGAATGGTCGAGTTGAACGGCGCCGACGAGGTGAAGCCGATCTTCAGCTCCCCCAGTTCGCCCAGCTGCGCACGCCGCGCCACGTCCGCCGCCTTGTCCACCTGGGCCAGCGCCAGGCGCGCCTCTTCAAGGAACAGGCGTCCGGCCTCGCTGAGCTCGACCCGACGATTGGTGCGCTCGAACAGGCGGGCACCCACCTCCTGCTCCAGGGCCTGGATCTGCTGGCTCAGGGGCGGCTGGGAAATGCCCAGGACCTGGGCCGCGCGGCCGAAGTGCAGCTCTTCGGCGACGGCGATGAAGTAGCGCAAGTGACGCAATTCCATGGGGCGGCTCCATTGAGTCGTTAAAGCTATCAAACAGGTCGAACAATATATTGGAAAGGAACATTAGCCAGCTATATGCTTTTTTCCATTGCCTGACCGGCTGCGCTGCCCCCCGAGGTTCCCGTGAAAACCGCTGTCGCCCCCCTTGCCCACGAAATCCCCTCCACGCCCCTGGACGAGGTGGTCGCCCAGCTCAACGAGGTCTACATCGAAAAAGGCACGCCGCTGTTCATGCGCACCGTGCTGGCGCTGTTCTCCGGAGGCTTTGCCACCTTCGCCCTGCTGTATTGCGTGCAACCGATGATGCCGCTGCTGTCCACGGAGTTTTCCATCAATGCGGCCCAGAGCAGCCTGATCCTCTCAGTCGCCACCGCCATGCTGGCCATCGGTCTGTTGATCACCGGGCCGATTTCCGACCGCATCGGCCGCAAGCCGGTGATGCTCGCCGCCCTGCTGGCCGCCGCCCTGTGCACCATCGCCAGCGCGCTGATGCCCAGCTGGCACGGGGTGCTGCTGATGCGAGCGCTGGTGGGGCTGTCCCTGAGCGGGCTGGCGGCCGTGGCCATGACCTACCTCAGCGAAGAGATCCACCCGCAGCACATCGGCCTGGCCATGGGCCTGTACATCGGCGGCAACGCCATTGGCGGCATGAGCGGGCGGCTGATCACCGGGGTGCTGATCGATTTTGTCAGCTGGCACACGGCGATGCTGGTGATCGGCGGCCTGGCGCTGATTGCAGCGGCGGTGTTCTGGCGCATCCTTCCCGAGTCGCGCAACTTCCGCCCGCGCTCGCTGCATCCGCGCAGCCTGCTGGACGGCTTTACCATGCACTTTCGCGACGCCGGCCTGCCCTGGCTGTTTCTCGAAGGCTTCCTGCTGATGGGGGCCTTCGTCACCTTGTTCAACTACATCGGCTATCGCCTGCTGGCCGAGCCCTATCACCTGAGCCAGGCCCTGGTCGGCCTGCTGTCGGTGGTCTACCTGTCGGGCATCTACAGCTCGGCGAAGATCGGTGCCCTGGCCGACCAGCTGGGCCGGCGTCGGGTGCTGTGGGCCACCATCGTGCTAATGCTCGCGGGCATTGCCCTGACCCTGCTCGCCCCACTGGCCCTGGTGCTGGTCGGCATGCTGCTGTTCACCTTCGGCTTCTTCGGTGCCCACTCGGTGGCCAGCAGCTGGATCGGTCGCCGCGCCACCAAGGCCAAGGGCCAGGCCTCCTCGCTGTACCTGTTCAGCTACTACGCCGGGTCGAGCATCGCCGGCACCGCGGGCGGGGTGTTCTGGCACCTGGCGGGGTGGAACGGCATCGGCCTGTTTATCGGCGCCCTGTTGCTCGGGGCACTGCTGATTGCCGTGAAACTGGCGAGACTGCCGCCGTTGTGACGCCTGGCCTGTGTGCAGGCGTTCGTCAGGCAGGTGCAGGTCTCGAGGGCCCTTTCGCCGGCAAGCCGGCTCCTACACGGATCGGGGCTGTGCCGGCGGGCCCTTGTGGGAGCTGGCTTGCCAGCGAAGGCGGCCGACAGGCAGGAGCAAGTCTCGAGGGCCTATTCGCCAGCAAGCTGGCTCCTACAAAAAAGGGTTCGCCAATGAAAACGCCCGGCAGGTGCCGGGCGTTTTTTATCGGGTGGCGCTTATGCGTGGTATTGCGCCGACAACTCGTGCACCGCCTCCAGGAAGGCTCCGGCGTGCTCCGGTTTGACTTCCGGGGTGATGCCGTGGCCCAGGTTGAACACGTGGCCGCTGCCGGTGCCGTAGCTGGCGAGGATGCGCGCCACTTCGCTGCGGATCGCCTGCGGGTTGGCATACAGCACGGTGGGGTCCATGTTGCCTTGCAGGGCGACCTTGCTGCCGACCCGGCGGCGGGCTTCGCCAATGTCGCAGGTCCAGTCCAGGCCCAGGGCATCGGCGCCGGCATCGGCAATGCTTTCCAGCCACAGGCCGCCGCCCTTGGTGAACAGGATCACCGGCACCTTGCGCCCGTCGTGCTCGCGGATCAGGCCGCTGACGATCTTGCGCATGTAGGCCAGGGAGAACTCCTGATAAGCCGCCGAGGAAAGGCTGCCGCCCCAGCTATCGAAAATCTGCACCGCCTGGGCACCGGCCAGGATCTGCCCGTTGAGGTAGGACGTGACCGACTGCGCCAGCTTGTCCAGCAGCAGGTGCATGGCTTGCGGGTTGTCGTAGAGCATGGCCTTGGACTTGCGGAAGTCTTTCGAGGAGCCGCCTTCGACCATGTAGGTGGCGAGGGTCCAGGGGCTGCCGGCAAAACCGATCAGCGGTACGCGGCCATTGAGTTCACGACGAATGGTGCTGACCGCATCCATCACATAGCCCAGGTCCTTTTGCGGATCAGGGATCGGCAGGGCTTCGATGTCGGCCAGGGTGCTGACCACTTTCTTGAAGCGCGGACCTTCGCCGGTTTCAAAGTACAGGCCTTGGCCCATGGCGTCGGGGATGGTCAGGATGTCGGAGAAGAGGATCGCCGCATCCAGCTGGGGATAGCGGTCCAGAGGCTGCAGGGTGACTTCGCAGGCGAACGCCGGGTTCATGCACAGGCTCATGAAGTCACCGGCATTGGCACGGCTGGCGCGGTATTCAGGCAAGTAGCGCCCAGCCTGACGCATCATCCACACCGGGGTGACGTCTACGGGTTGCTTGAGCAGGGCACGAAGGAAACGGTCGTTCTTCAGGGCAGTCATGTCGGCATCCGGAAAAAAAGTGGGGGCATTTTCTCAGAGCGCGACACAAAAGGCACGGCAAGAGCCGTGCCTTTTATGTATCAGGTCAATTTATCGCGGACTACAAGCAGTTGTTTAAGCGTCGCGAGCGAAGGCAAGGCAAGGCGAAAACAGACGAGGAAGCGGAGTTGACTGCTGTCAATGAGCATTCCGAGTCTGTTTTCAACGCAGCATTGCCGAGCGCAGCAGCTTAAACGCCCAGGTAGTCGAGGATGCCTTCGGCGGCGTTGCGCCCTTCGAAGATCGCCGTCACCACGAGATCAGAACCACGCACCATGTCGCCACCGGCGAAGATCTTCGGGTTGCTGGTCTGGTGCTTGTACTGACCTTGTTCAGGTGCAACGACCCGGCCCTGGCTGTCGGTCTGGATCTGGAACTGCTCGAACCACGGCGCCGGGCTCGGGCGGAAACCGAAGGCGATGACCACGGCGTCGGCCGGGATGATCTCCTCGGAACCGGGGATCGGCTCGGGGCTGCGGCGGCCACGGGCGTCCGGTTCGCCGAGACGGGTCTCGACCACCTTCACGCCTTCGACCTTGTCTTCACCGACGATGGCGATCGGCTGGCGGTTATAGAGGAATTTCACGCCTTCTTCCTTGGCGTTCTTCACCTCTTTGCGCGAGCCGGGCATGTTGGCTTCGTCACGACGATAGGCGCAGGTCACCGACTTGGCGCCCTGGCGGATCGAGGTGCGGTTGCAGTCCATCGCGGTGTCGCCACCGCCCAGTACCACCACCTTCTTGCCCTTCATGTCGACGAAGTCTTCCGGCGACTTTTCAAAGCCCAGGTTGCGGTTGACGTTGGCGATCAGGAAGTCGAGCGCGTCGTACACCCCCGGCAGGTCCTCGCCGGCAAAGCCGCCCTTCATGTAGGTGTAGGTGCCCATGCCCATGAACACCGCATCGTATTCGGCGAGCAGTTGCTCCATGGTCACGTCCTTGCCGACCTCAGTGTTGAGGCGGAACTCGATGCCCATGCCGCTGAAGACTTCGCGACGATTGCTCAGCACGGTCTTTTCCAGCTTGAACTCGGGGATGCCGAAGGTCAGCAGGCCGCCGATTTCCGGGTTCTTGTCGAACACCACCGGGGTCACGCCGCCCCGCACCAGCACGTCGGCGCAGCCCAGGCCCGCCGGGCCCGCGCCGATGATCGCCACACGCTTGCCGGTGGGCTTGACCTTGGACATGTCCGGGCGCCAGCCCATGGCGAAGGCGGTGTCGGTGATGTACTTCTCCACCGAACCGATGGTCACCGCGCCAAAGCCGTCGTTGAGGGTGCAGGCACCCTCGCACAGACGATCCTGCGGGCAGACCCGGCCGCAGACTTCCGGCAGGGTGTTGGTCTGGTGCGACAGCTCGGCGGCGGCGAGGATGTTGCCCTCGGCCACCAGCTTGAGCCAGTTGGGAATGAAGTTGTGCACCGGGCACTTCCATTCGCAGTACGGGTTGCCACACCCCAGGCAGCGGTGGGCCTGGTCGGCCGATTGCTGGGGTTTGAACGGTTCGTAGATCTCCACGAACTCTTTCTTGCGCTGACGCAACAGTTTCTTCTTCGGATCCTTGCGCCCGACATCGATGAACTGGAAGTCGTTATTCAGACGTTCAGCCATTTTTCAAAACCTCTATACAGCAGCTGCAAGCTCTAGGCTGCAAGCCGCAAGTCGATCACGTATGCCCGGCAAACCTCGAACCGCTTCATTTGCAGCTTGAGGCTTGCCACTTGCAGCTGCTTTATTGCGGACTGGCACGGGTGCTGGTGAGCAGCGATTTCAGGTTCGCTGCCTTGGGTTTGACCAGCCAGAATCGACGCAGGTAGTCGTCGAGGTTCTCGGCCAGTTCACGCCCCCACTCGCTGTCGGTTTCCGCGACGTACTCGTTCAGCACGTTTTGCAGGTGGCTGCGATAGGCTTCCATCGCTTCGCCGCTGATCCGCTGGATTTCCACCAGTTCGTGGTTGACCCGGTCAACGAAGGTGTTGTCCTGGTCGAGCACGTAGGCGAAACCGCCGGTCATGCCTGAGCCGAAGTTGTAACCGGTCTTGCCCAGGACGCAGACGAAACCACCGGTCATGTACTCGCAGCAGTGATCGCCAGTGCCTTCCACCACGGTGTGGGCACCAGAGTTACGCACGGCAAAACGCTCGCCCGCGGTGCCGGCGGCGAACAGCTTGCCGCCAGTGGCGCCGTACAGGCAGGTGTTGCCGATAATGGCGCTGTCCTGAGTCTTGTAGACGCTGCCCTTGGGCGGAACGATGACCAGTTTGCCGCCGGTCATGCCCTTGCCCACGTAGTCGTTGGCATCGCCTTCCAGGTACAGGTTCAGGCCGCCGGCGTTCCACACGCCGAAGCTCTGGCCCGCAGTGCCCTTGAAGCGGAAGGTGATCGGCGCCTGGGCCATGCCCTGGTTGCCATGGAGCCGGGCGATCTCGCCGGAGATCCGTGCGCCGATGGAACGGTCGCAGTTGCAGATGTCCAGGTCGAAC
Source organism: Pseudomonas sp. 3MA1 (assembly GCF_029237275.1). NCBI lineage: Bacteria > Pseudomonadati > Pseudomonadota > Gammaproteobacteria > Pseudomonadales > Pseudomonadaceae > Pseudomonas > Pseudomonas sp. 3MA1. The sequence goes on from NZ_JAACFX010000004.1 coordinate 311,905, forward strand.
TCGGCGCCGCTCTTGTCGTTGATCGCCGAACGCGCCATGTCGACCATTTTTTCGGCCAGCAGGCCCTGGTCGAACGGCGGGTTGCGGTCCACCTGGCAGAACTGCGGTTTGTCCGCCGGGATATGGTCGCTACCCAGCAACGGGGTCAGGTCCAGGTGGTGCTGCTTGGCGGTCTGGCCTTCGAGGATTTCCAGCAGATCGGTGCGACCGATCAGTTCCTCCAGGGAACGCACGCCGAGCTTGGCCAGCCACTCACGGGTTTCCTCGGCGACGTAGGTGAAGAAGTTCACCACCATGTCGACGGTGCCGATGTAGTGGTCCTTGCGCAGCTTCTCGTTCTGGGTGGCGACGCCGGTGGCGCAGTTGTTCAGGTGGCAGATGCGCAGGTACTTGCAACCCAGGGCGATCATCGGCGCGGTGCCGAAGCCGAAGCTTTCGGCGCCGAGGATGGCCGCCTTGATCACGTCGAGGCCGGTTTTCAGGCCGCCGTCGGTCTGCACCCGGACCTTGCCGCGCAGGTCGTTGCCGCGCAGGGTCTGGTGGGTTTCCGCCAGGCCCAGTTCCCACGGCGCGCCGGCGTACTTGATCGAGGTCAGCGGCGAAGCGCCGGTGCCGCCGTCGTAGCCGGAAATGGTGATCAGGTCGGCATAGGCCTTGGCCACACCGGCGGCGATGGTGCCAACGCCGGCTTCCGCCACCAGCTTCACCGAGACCAGGGCCTGCGGGTTGACCTGCTTGAGGTCGAAGATCAGTTGCGACAAGTCTTCGATGGAATAGATGTCGTGGTGCGGCGGTGGCGAGATCAGGGTCACGCCGGGCACGGCGTAACGCAGCTTGGCAATCAGGCCGTTGACCTTGCCGCCGGGCAGCTGGCCGCCTTCGCCGGGCTTGGCGCCCTGGGCGACTTTGATCTGCAGCACTTCGGCGTTGACCAGGTACTCCGGGGTCACGCCGAAACGGCCGGTGGCCACTTGCTTGATCTTCGAGCTCTTGATGGTGCCGTAGCGCGCCGGGTCTTCGCCGCCTTCACCGGAGTTGGAACGCGCACCGAGGCGGTTCATGGCTTCGGCCAGGGCTTCGTGGGCCTCGGGCGACAAGGCGCCCAGGGAGATGCCGGCGGAGTCGAAGCGCTTGAGGATCGATTCCAGGGGCTCCACTTCGCTGATGTCCATCGGCGTGTCCAGGGTCTTCACCTGGAACAGGTCGCGGATCATCGACACCGGGCGGTTATCCACCAGCGCGGTGTATTCCTTGAACTTGGCGTAGTCGCCCTGCTGCACGGCGGCCTGCAGGGTGTTGACCACGTCCGGGTTGTAGGCGTGGTATTCGCCACCGTGGACGAACTTCAGCAGGCCGCCTTGCTGGATCGGCTTGCGCGGACTCCAGGCTTCGGCCGCCAGGGCTTTCTGTTCGGCTTCGAGGTCGACGAAACGTGCGCCCTTGATCCGGCTCGGCACGCCACGGAAGCTCAGGTTGCAGACTTCCTCGGACAGGCCGATGGCTTCGAACAGCTGCGCGCCACGGTAGGAGGCGATGGTGGAGATGCCCATCTTCGACAGGATCTTCAGCAGGCCCTTGGTGATGCCCTTGCGGTAGTTCTTGAACACCTCGTAGAGGTCGCCCAGCACTTCACCGGTACGGATCAGGTCGCCCAGCACTTCGTAGGCCAGGAACGGATAGACCGCCGAAGCGCCGAAACCGATGAGCACCGCGAAGTGATGCGGGTCACGAGCGGTGGCGGTTTCCACCAGGATGTTGGAGTCGCAACGCAGGCCTTTTTCGGTCAGGCGGTGGTGCACCGCGCCCGTGGCCAGGGACGCATGGATCGGCAGCTTGCCCGGCGCGATATGGCGGTCGCTGAGGACGATCTGGGTACGACCGGCGCGCACGGCCTCTTCTGCCTGATCGGCGACGTTGCGGATCGCCGCTTCCAGACCGACGCTTTCGTCGTAGTTGAGGTCGATGATCTGCCGCTCGAAGCCCGGGCGGTCGAGGTTCATCAGCGAGCGCCACTTGGCCGGGGAGATCACCGGCGAGCTGAGGATCACCCGCGAAGCGTGCTCGGGCGATTCCTGGAAGATGTTGCGCTCGGCACCGAGGCAGATCTCCAGCGACATGACGATGGCTTCGCGCAGCGGGTCGATCGGCGGGTTGGTGACCTGGGCGAACTGCTGGCGGAAGTAGTCGTAAGGGGTGCGCACGCGCTGCGACAGCACCGCCATCGGCGTGTCGTCGCCCATCGAACCCACGGCTTCGTAGCCTTGCTCGCCCAGCGGACGCAGGACCTGGTCACGTTCTTCGAAAGTGACCTGGTACATCTTCATGTACTGCTTGAGCTGGTCGACGTCGTAGAAGGCCGAACCGTGGTCGTTGTCTTCCATGGTGGCCTGGATGCGCAGGGCGTTCTTGCGCAGCCATTGCTTGTACGGATGGCGCGACTTCAGGCGGTTGTCGATGGCGTCGGTGTCAAGGATCTGCCCGGTTTCGGTGTCCACGGCAAAGATCTGCCCCGGACCGACCCGGCCCTTGGCGATCACGTCCTCGGGCTGGTAGTTCCAGACGCCGATCTCCGAAGCCAGGGTGATGAAACCGTTCTTGGTGGTGACCCAGCGGGCCGGACGCAGGCCGTTGCGGTCCAGCAGGCAGACGGCGTAGCGGCCGTCGGTCATGACCACGCCGGCCGGGCCGTCCCAGGGCTCCATGTGCATGGAGTTGTATTCGTAGAACGCCCGCAGATCCGGGTCCATGGTTTCGACGTTCTGCCACGCTGGCGGAATGATCATGCGCACGCCACGGAACAGGTCGATGCCACCGGTGACCATCAGTTCGAGCATGTTGTCCATGCTCGAAGAGTCGGAACCCACGCGGTTGACCAGCGGCCCGAGTTCTTCCAGATCCATCAGATCGTTGCTGAACTTGGTGCGCCGGGCCTGGGCCCAGTTGCGGTTGCCGGTGATGGTGTTGATCTCGCCGTTGTGGGCGAGGAAGCGGAATGGCTGGGCCAGCGGCCATTTCGGCAGGGTGTTGGTGGAGAAGCGCTGGTGGAACACGCAGATCGCGGTCTGCAGGCGCGGATCACCCAGGTCCGGATAGAAGGCGGCGAGGTCCGCCGGCATCATCAGGCCTTTATAGATGATGGTCTTGTGGGAAAAGCTGCAGATGTAGTGGTCGGTGTCGGCAGCGTTGGCGACCGAGGAGCGACGACGGGAACTGAACAGCTTGACGGCGAAATCCTGATCGCTCAGGCCTTCGCCACCGATGAACACCTGCTCGATCTGCGGCAGGCGCTCCAGGGCCAGACGCCCGAGCACGCTGGTATCGATCGGCACTTTGCGCCAGCCCACCAGTTGCAGGCCGGCGGCCAGGATCTCGCGGTTCATGTTTTCGCGAGCGGCTTCGGCCTTGGCCGGATCCTGGTTGAAGAACACCATGCCCACGGCATATTGCTTGGGCAGGTCGGTGCCGAATTGCTCCTTGGCGACGGCGCGCAGGAACAGGTCGGGCTTTTGCATCAGCAGACCGCAACCGTCGCCGGTCTTGCCGTCCGCGTTGATCCCACCGCGGTGGGTCATGCAGGTCAGGGCCTCAATGGCCGTTTTCAACAGGGTATGACTGGGTTCGCCCTGCATATGGGCTATCAGGCCGAAACCACAGTTGTCCTTAAATTCATCTGGTTGGTACAGACCTGCTTTCATAGACACTTTCTCACCAGGCTGCCTCTTATCGAGACAAATTTCTTTTCAATTCAACCACTTACCATCCACGTCGAACGTACGCCGACTTTGCGGGGGCAAAAGGGAGGTCATTGTACACACCGACACAAAGGCCCACAAATTAAGCGACGATTCGTCGCAAATTTATGTCGCATTTATGAACGTTTTAAAGCGATATGCTGTGCTAGTCAAAAAGTTTTGCTTTTGACTGCCGCGACTCAAAAACTACTGTGACGCAGACACCACAAGGCACGCGGCCTGTAAGGCAGCATGCCGATGCGGAAATTTGAGGTTGCCGGGAGAGGCGGCCTGGGTAAGGCCGCCGAATCTTCAGCGAGTTGTTGCCAGTTCTTGTTGAACGCTAGCGACAGTGCGAGGCCAAGGTTTACCAGCCTGAACCTTCGCTGGCAAGGATTTGATGGCGCTGACCGCGGCGTCGCGGCTTGCGAAGTTGCCGTAGGTAATCACATACAGCGGCTTGCCGTTGAGGACTTTCTTGAAGTAGCGGTACTCGCCGCCTTGTTCCTTGACGAAATTCTGCGCGGTGGCTTCCGAGCTGGTACCGAGGATCTGCACCACGTAGTTGCCTGGCGCTTGACCGGCGTACCAGCTGCCACCGGCGGCCTTGGCCACGGTGGCCGGCTTCTCCGCTGGCTTGGCGGCTGGAGCAGGCTTGGCGGCAACCGGTTTCTCCACCGGCTTGGGCGCTGGTGTCGGCTTGGCGGTGGCGACCTGGGTCGGCGCCGGGGTTGGCCGCGCAGCCGGAGTCGGTGCCGGACCGGCCACGGCGCCAGCAGGTGGCGCGGTGGTGGTCACGGTGGGCGGAACCGCGCTGGAACCCTCCACCGGAACCCCGTCATCCCCCTCGGTAATGCCGCCCGCGGCTTCCGCCAGAGGACCACGCATCACTGGCTGCGACTGGCCGACCAACGGCAGAGGCATCGGCTGGGATGAGCCGGCGAACTCCACGGATGGACTGCCATTGGCATTTGGCGTCGGCGTCTGCCCCAGAGGCAACTGCGCCTGCTCATTGGTCGGCGTACCGCTGGTCGGTGCCTTGCTGCGCCCCGGCATCAGCCAGGCGGCAGCCAAGGCCACCACTACCACAGCGGAAATGGCCAATACGTGTTTCTTCGGCATGTTGAACCCCATACTTGGACGCTTGACCGCAGAGCGGCTGGCGATCATGGCTTCGATCATTGCATCCCTGGCGACCTGGTTGATGTTGCCCGGCCAGCCATCGGAGCTTTCGTGAATATCACTGATCTGATCTGCGGAGAAAAGTTCGATGCCCTGACCCGCGCCTTCAAGGCGCTGGGCCAGATATTCACGGGTTTCTTCTTCGGTATAGGGCTGCAGCTCGATGACGTGGAAGCGTTCTTCCTCGGTGCTCAACTGATCCAGGGTCGCGATCAGCGACGACTCGCCGAACAGGAAGACATGAGGGCGGCCTTCCGGAGCCCCCGCCGCCAGGGCCAACAGCGCCTCGAGCGCCGACTCGTCGAGCTGCTCGGCGTCATCCACCAGCAGATAGACTTCCTGGCCGGTCAGGGCCAGTTGCACCACCTGGGCCAGAATCGCGCCGATCTCGGCCTGGGCCACATTCAGCGCCTGGGCCACCTGGCGCAATACGCCGGCGGCATCGCCGGCACCACGGGCGGAAACCACCACGCTCTGGACCGACTGCTTGTTGGTGCTGGCGACCAGCGCCTGGCGCAGCAGGGTCTTGCCGCTGCCCTGGGGGCCGGTAACCACCAGCAGCAGCTGGCTATAGCGAGCCAGGTGATGCAACTGCCCCAACACTGGCTTGCGTTGGGCAGGAAAGAATTTGAAGCCAGGAACCCGGGGAGCGAAAGGATCATGGCTCAACTGGTAATGGCCGAGGAAAGCCTCGTCGGCGTGCAAACTAGTCATCGGGATTTTATTAACCTTTAAGCTGAGCCAGGGCGCGGTAATCCGCTCCCAGCGTGGCCTGTAAAACCTCTTTCGGATAATCGTCGGTCACTACGGCTTCGCCCATGCGGCGCAACAGCACCAGACGCAAACGACCGTCGATCACTTTCTTGTCAATTGCCATGTGTTCGAGAAAATCCGCTTCGGTCATCTCTTCAGGCGGGATGACCGGCAGGCCCGCGCGCTGGAACAGGCGAATACCGCGGTCACGCTCCTGGTGGCTGATCCAGCCCAGGCGCGCGGACATTTCCAGGGCCATGACGGTGCCCGCAGCAACCGCCTCGCCATGCAGCCAGACACCGTAGCCCATATGGGTTTCGATGGCGTGGCCGAAGGTGTGGCCCAGGTTGAGGGTGGCGCGCACCCCCGATTCACGTTCGTCGGCACCCACCACGGCGGCCTTGGCCGCACAGGAGCGTTCGATGGCGTAAGTCAGTGCCTGCTGGTCCAGGGCCCGCAGGCGGTCGACGTTCTCTTCCAGCCAGGTCAGGAAGGGTTCGTCACAGATCAGGCCGTACTTGATCACCTCCGCCAGGCCCGCCGACAGTTCTCGGCTGGGCAGGGTATTGAGGCTGGAGGTGTCGATCAGCACCACGTTGGGCTGATAGAAGGCGCCGACCATGTTCTTGCCCAGCGGGTGGTTGATACCGGTCTTGCCGCCCACCGAAGAGTCCACCTGGGACAGCAGGGTGGTCGGGATCTGGATGAAGTCCACACCGCGCTGATAGCAGGCGGCGGCAAAGCCGGCCATGTCACCGATCACCCCGCCACCCAGAGCGATGATGGTCGTGCGCCGATCATGGCGCGCGGTCAGCAGGCCATCGAAGATCAACTGCAGGGTTTCCCAGTTCTTGTGCGCCTCGCCATCGGGCAGGACCACCGAGATCACCGAGTATTGCCCCAGGCTGCGGGTCAGGCGCTCAAGGTACAGCGGCGCGACCGTCTCATTGGAAATGATCGCCACTTGCCGCCCGGCGATATGTGGCACCAGCAGCTCGGGCTGGTCCAACAGTCCTTCACCAATGTGAATCGGGTAGCTGCGCTCGCCTAGATCGACCTTAAGTGTCTGCATGTGTCCCCACAGTGAAGATGGAAGCAGGCGTTGTGCCTTGTATTGACGATGGGCCTCGTCAGGTCTTCTGACGCTGCCCGATAGCTCTGCGCCACACCCTGGCGGTCATGGCGCGCCGCCGAGAATAGCGCATTTCGCTCGGCGCATTAACGGGGCGGCAACTGCTGCAGGCGCTCCAGGATGTCCAGCACCACCATTCGTGGGGGCCGCTCATCGGTTTCCACCACCAGATCGGCGATTTCCCGATAAAGCGGATCGCGGACTTCCAGCAGATCGCGCAGGGTCTTGGCCGGATCGGCGGTGCGCAGCAAGGGACGATTGCGGTCCCGGGCAGTCCGGCCGACCTGTTGCTCCACCGAGGCGTGCAGGTACACCACTCGTCCGCCGGCATGCAGCGCCCGACGATTGGCTTCGCGCATGACCGCACCACCACCGGTGGCCAGGACCACGCCGTCGGTGCCGCAGAGTTCGGCGATCATTGCCTGCTCGCGATCGCGAAAGCCCGGCTCGCCTTCCTTATCGAAGATCCACGGGATGTTCGCGCCTGTGCGCAGTTCAATTTCCTTATCGGAATCTTTGAATGGCAGGCGCAGCTCTTTGGCCAGTAAGCGGCCTATGGTGCTTTTTCCAGCTCCCATCGGCCCAACAAGAATCAAATTTCGCACAGAATCAACGACTCACAGCAATCGCCTGGTTGTTCATGATACGCGGAGTGAGAAATACCAGCAGCTCGGATTTTTTCTCCGACACCACGTCACGCCGGAAAAGGCGGCCAAGATACGGCACATCGCCAAGAAATGGCACTTTATCTACAACCTTGCTCTGGGTATTGGAAAAAACCCCGCCAATGACAATGGTTTCGCCGTCACGGACCAGGACCTTGGCATTGACCTCGTTCTTCTTGATCGGCGGCACATCCTGGACCTTGTTCAGGTAGTCCGGCTCGTCCTTGGTGACCTTGACCTCCATGATGATGCGGTTGTCGGGGGTGATCTGCGGCGTCACCTCAAGGGACAGCGAGGCCTCCCGGAACGACACGGACGTGGCGCCACTGGAACTGGCTTCCTGATAGGGAATCTCGGTGCCCTTGAGGATCCTCGCGGTCTCCTTGTCGGAGGTGACCACCCTGGGCTGGGAGACGATCTCGCCATTGCCGGTCTTCTCCATGGCGCTCAGCTCCAGATCCAGCAGCACGTTGTCGGTGATGTAGGCGATGCCGATGCCCGAGGTATTGGCCACAGCCCCGAGGTCGACGAACGGCGCGCTGCTACTGCCCGGCACCTCGACGGCCGATGAGCCGCCACCCTGCACCCCGGAGGCGTGCCAGTTGCCCCTGTTGGGCAGCGAACCGCCCCAGCGCACTCCCAGGCTCTTGTTGTAATCGAGGTTGGCCTCGACGATCCGTGCCTCGATCATCACCTGACGCACCGCAACGTCCAGCTGGCCAACGATGCGCCGCAGCTCGTCGAGGCGCTCCTGGGTCTGGTAGGCAATGATGTTGTTGGTGCGCTCGTCCACGGTGATCGAGCCCCGTTCGCCGGCCCGCTCCTCGGCGCCGGTCACCGAATGGAACAGCTTGGCGATGTCCGCAGCCTTGGCGTAGTTGACCTGCAGCAGCTCCCGGCGCAGCGGCGCCAGGTCCTGCAACTGCCTCTGCGACTCCAGCTCCTGGCGTTCCCGGGCGGCCATTTCATCCGCCGGGGCCACCAGCAAGACATCACCCACCTGGCGCTTGTCCAGACCCTTGGTCTTGAGCACCAGATCCAGGGCCTGATCCCAGGGCACGCTCTGCAGGCGCAGGGTAATGCTGCCTTGCACCGTGTCGCTGGCCACCAGGTTGAGGCCCGTGAAGTCGGCGATCAGTTGCAGCACCGAACGCACTTCGATGTCCTGAAAGTTCAACGAAAGCCTGGCACCCCCATAAGCAGGCCCGGCCACAGCACCGCCAACCGAGTGTGGCGGGGTTGCGTCCCCTGCCTGAAGCGCCGCGGAGACCCGAGCCGCCTTAGCCACCGCAGTGGTCGTGAGCTCGGCGGCGCCGACCAGCGGTGCCAGCAGCGCCATCCCTAGCGCCACACCGATGGCTGAAACAGTCCTGTTCATTGTGCAGATTCCACCTAAGAGTGTTTTTTCAGCAGCAGCGTCCGTGGTCGCTCCTGCCAGCCACCCGCGCCATCGCCAACAATTTCCACCACTTCCACCCGGGACTCGCTGATCGCCACGATCCGACCTTCGCTTCGCCCCAGGTAATCGCCAACCTGCAAAGGGTGGACACCCTCGGCGCTGCGCAACAGAGCCAAGCTTGCTCTGGCGCTGGACAAGGTTCCGACCATCTGCAACTGCTCGATATCAAAGCCCTCCAGGTACTGCCGGGCTCGCTGCGGATCGGGGCGGACCGCGCGCTCGCCCCGCCGACGCGCGACTGGTTCGACGCTCTGCGGAGGCTGGAACGGGCTGCGCAACCCGCTGGCGTCATAGGTGAACGCGGGGTAGGAGCGGACAACCGGCAGCGGTTCAATCGGCTCCGGCGCTTGCCGGCGCATCTGGTTCATATAAGCCTGCGCTCCAGCGAAATCTGCGGTCCCCTCACACCCGCACAAGCCAAGAACCAAGCCAGCACACATCAGCCAGCGCCAGGCCTTCATGATCGCGGTTCCGGGCGGTCGTACCTGTAGGTTCGCGCCTCGATGCTCAAGCGCAGTCGCGCAGGATCACCCGACTCCAGGGGCCTGAGCTGAAAGTCATGCAAGGTGACGATTCGTGGCAGGCCGGCGACGCCGCTGACGAAGGTCGCCAGATCGTGATAGCCCCCAGTCACCGTGATCTGAATCGGCAGCTCGACATAAAACGGCCGCGGTACTTCCGGTTGCAGCTTGATCGCCTCGAACACCAGGCCGCTGCCCAAGCCCAGGCGACTGATGTCTTCAAGCAACCCCGGGACCTCGCTATCGCTGGGCAACTGACGCAGCAACTGCTCGAAGCTGTTGCGCAGGGACGCGAGTTGCTCCCGATAAAGCTCGAGATTGGCCACTTGCCGGGCCTTGATAGCGAACTGCTGCCTGAGGCGGGTTTCTTCGTGACGCACCTGCTGCAGTTGCCGCAGATGAGGGCTCAGGTACAGGCCGTAGCCCGTTGCCAGGACCACCAGCAGAAGCAAGGTCGCCGCCAGCGTCTTCAGCGGCGTCGGCCAGGAGCCGAGGCTGCTCAGCTCCAGCTCTCGCAGATCGGTGCCACGCAACTGTGCCAGCCAACCGCCCGGATTCATCGCTTCGCCTCCTCAGGCAGTGACGGCAGCAACCCGACACTGAGCCGAAACCGGTTGCTCGGCTGCGGTTGCGCCTCGCTGGCCTTTTTCACTTCGGCCAGGCTGGGAGCGGCAAAAACTGCGGTCGCTTGCAGATTGCGCAGCAAGTCGGAAATCCGGCCATTGGCCTGAGCCACCCCACTGATACTCAAGTTCTGCCCCTGCAGATCGGCTTCGGTGAAATGCAGGCCATCGGGCACGCTGCGGGCCAGCTCCTGGAAAATCCGCACCCGGGTCGGGCGGTTGCCTTGCAGGTCCTCGATAACCCTCATGCGCTCAAGCAATTGCTGGCGCTGAACCTTGATCTGGCGAACATCGGCGATCTGTTGATCCAGGCCCGCGTTCGCTTGCTCCAGGTACTGGTTGCGGGCCTGCTGGCGGGCACTCATCCGCTCGATGCCGGCAGCGGCCAGCAGCACCAGCGCCAGCCCCAGCAGCATGATGGCCGCCAATACCTGCAGAAAGCGTCGGTGTTGCTGCGCCCGCGCGGTTTCCCGCCAGGGAAGAAAGTTGATCCGGGCCATCAGTCGAATCCCCTCAGGGCCAGCCCGCAAGCCAGCAACAGCTCCGGCGCCTGCTCGGCGAGTGCCTGGGCATCGACCCGAGGCCCGACGCTCATGCCGACGAACGGATTGGCAAGGGTCGTGGCTATTCCCAGTTGCTGTTCGATCCGCCGCTCCAGCCCGGCAAGGCGACTGCCCTCGCCAGCCAGTAGCAGCAACTGCACCGGTTGCCGCTGTGGCGACTCGGCGAACAGTTGCAAGGCACGCAGGACGTTCTGCAGCACGTCCTGCTCAAAGGGCCGCAGCGCCTGCTCGATACAGGCAGGCGACAACGCTCCCTGGCGCTCGGCTCGCAGCGCCTGATCCAGGGTCAACGAGAAACGCTGCTCAAGGACCTGGGCCAGCTGTCGGCTACCGAACAGCTGCTCGCGGCGGTAAATGATTCGCTGGTCGCGCATGACACTGAAACCGCTCACGCCCGAGCCGATGTCCAACAACGCCACCGCAGACTGCGCGGCCACCGGGCTCTGCGCCGTCAACAGCGCCAGGCAACGCTCCAGGGCCAGGGGCGCGCTCTCCACCACCTGCGGCGTCAGACCGGCCCGGGCCAGCAGCACCTCCAGGGCCTCGACCGTCTCGTGACGACAGGCCACCAGCAACACCTGGACCCGCCGGGGATTGCCCGGCACCCTGCCCTGCACCTCAAAATCGGTGGCCACCTCGTCCAGGGGATAGGGAATGTATTGGCCCGCTTCCAGACTGAGCTGGCACTCCAGCTCGGCTTCATCCAGCTCCGCCGGCATCTCGATCAGTTTGCTGATCACCGCTTCACCGGGGACCGCCACCGCGGCCGCCTTGAGCCGACTGCCGCTGGCGCGCCAGGCCCGGGACAAGGCCATGGCCTGCGCCTCGGGATCGACCCCACCCGACTCGAGAAATGAGTCGGGGGCCAGGTCTTGCCGGGCATACGCCTCGACCCGATAGCCCCGACCCTCCCGACTCAAGGCCAGGAGTCTGACCGACGTGGCGCCGATATCGATCCCCAATAGGGAACCCGGCTTTCTGCTGAAGACTCCAAGCACATCAATTCCCTTTGACTATCCGTGACTTACGAACCCCAGGAGCAGCACCGCGTTCAATCGCCACACCTTGACAGACGGGCAAATGACGCTCTCGGCGGAAAATGCTTATAATGCCCAGCGTTTTTTTCCGCTTTTCCTGCTGCGTGGGTCGGTCCCTGATTACCTTGAATGCCCTGACGCCTAATTCATTCCTTTCTCTGGAAATCCAAAAGCCTTGATTCGTCTGCTGAAGTTTTTCGGGTGGTCCATCGTCGCTGTGTTCTGCGGGCTGCTTCTCGCCCTCTCCGGTGCGTTTCTCTATCTTAGTCCCGGCCTTCCATCGGTTGAGGCCCTGAGAAGCATCCAGTTGCAGATTCCTCTGCGGGTGTACAGCAGCGACGGCAAGTTGATCGCAGAATTTGGCGAAATGCGCCGTACCCCCATACGTTTCGCCGAAATTCCGCCCAACTTCATCAATGCGTTACTAAGTGCTGAAGACGACAACTTCGCTAACCATTACGGAGTTGACCCCAGCAGCCTGATGCGCGCCGCGACCCAATTGGTCAAGAGCGGACACATCCAGTCCGGCGGCAGCACCATCACCATGCAGGTGGCGAAGAACTTCTTCCTCAGCAGCGAGCGCAGCTTCTCGCGCAAGACCACCGAGATTCTCCTGGCCCTGCAGATCGAGCGGCAGCTGACCAAGGACGAGATCCTCGAGCTGTACGTCAACAAGATCTACCTGGGCAACCGCGCCTACGGGATCGAGGCGGCAGCCCAGGTGTACTACGGCAAGTCCATTCGTGACGTGAGCCTGGCGCAGATGGCGATGATCGCCGGCCTGCCCAAGGCCCCTTCGCGCTTCAACCCGCTGGCCAACCCGGCGCGCAGCAAGGAGCGCCGCGACTGGATCCTCGGCCGCATGTACAAGCTGGGCAAGATCACCGAAGCGGCCTACACCGAAGCCATCAACGAGCCGCTGAACGCCAGCTACCACGTGCCGACACCGGAAGTGAACGCGCCCTACATCGCCGAAATGGCCCGCGCCGAGATGGTCGGCCGCTATGGCAGCGACGCTTACACCGAAGGTTTCCGCGTCACCACCACGGTGCCTAGCGACCTGCAGGAAATGGCCAATACCGCGGTCCAGGAAGGCTTGATGACCTACGACCAGCGCCATGGCTACCGCGGGCCGGAGTCGCGCCTGCCCGGCAAGACCCATGCTGCCTGGGCCACAGAGCTGACCAAGCAGCGGACCATCAGCAGCCTGGAACCGGCGATCGTCACCCAGGTCGAGAAGAACGGTATCCAGGTGCTGACCCGCAACGGCGAGGAACATGTGGCCTGGGAAAGCATGAAATGGGCCCGGCCGTTCCTCAACACCAACAGCATGGGCGCCGCGCCTCGCCAGCCGGCGGACGTGGCCCAGGTCGGCGACCTGATACGCGTGCAGCGCCAGGCGGACAATTCCCTGAAGTTCAGCCAGGTCCCGGTCGCCCAGGGCGCCCTGGTGACCCTGGACCCGCAAAACGGTGCGATCCGCGCCCTGGTCGGTGGTTTTGCCTTCGAACAGAGCAACTACAACCGCGCGATGCAAGCCAAGCGCCAGCCCGGCTCGAGCTTCAAGCCGTTCGTCTATAGCGCGGCCCTGGACAATGGCTACACCGCGGCCAGCCTGGTCAACGATGCACCGATCGTGTTCGTCGACGAATACCTGGACAAGGTCTGGCGGCCGAAGAACGACACCAACACCTTCCTCGGCCCGATTCGCATGCGCGAGGCGCTGTACAAGTCGCGCAACCTGGTGTCGATCCGCCTGCTGCAGAGCATGGGCGTGGACCACACCATCGACTACATCAGCAAGTTCGGCTTCAACAAGCAGGACCTGCCGCGCAACCTGTCCCTGGCCCTGGGCACCGCGACCCTGACCCCCATGGAGATCGCCACCGGCTGGAGCACCTTTGCCAACGGCGGCTACAAGATCACCCCGTACATCATCGACAAGATCGAAAGCCGCAACGGCGAGTTGCTGTTCAGCGCCAATCCGCCCAGCGTCCCCACCGGGAACACCGCCAGCAGCGGCATCGCGGCGCCAGAGCACAGCTTCACGGTCAACACCGTGGCCGGCGAAAACCCGGTCCAGGCGCCGGTACAGACGCCTGCCGTCGCCGAACGGATCATCGACGGACGCACCACCTACATCCTCAACAGCATGCTCGAGGACGTGATCAAGCTGGGCACTGGCCGCCGAGCCCTGGCCCTGGGCCGTTCGGACCTGGCCGGCAAGACCGGTACCACCAACGAATCCAAGGACGCCTGGTTCTCCGGCTACAACGCAGACTATGTGACCACCGTCTGGACCGGTTTCGACCAGCCGGAAAGCCTCGGACGTCGCGAATACGGTGGCACCGTGGCCCTGCCGATCTGGATGAATTTCATGGGCGCCGCCCTCAAGGGCAAGCCGCCGCACACCCAGGCCGAACCGGAAGGCATCCTCAGCCTGCGGGTCGATCCGGTCAGCGGCCGCGCCGCCGCCCCGGGCACACCGAATGCCTACTTCGAGCTGTTCAAGAGCGAAGACACGCCACCCTCGGTCAATGAGCTGGGCAATGGCGTCGCCCCGGGCAGCCCGCTGCCGGCGGACGAAGCGGCGCCGATCGACCTCTTCTAAGAGCAGCGGCAAGCTGCAAGTGATCGGCGGCAAGCAAGAGCGCACCCCGCTCTTGCAGCTGGAAACTTGCAGCTAGCCGCCGATTGCCCGCCCATAAAAAAACCCGGCTCGATGGCCGGGTTTTTTATGGGCGGCTGTTAGCCGTTGAACACGTCATCCACGCTTTTGAGCGGGTAGTTCTTCGGATACGGCAGGGTTGCAACGCCAGTCTCGATGGCGGCCTTGGCCACGGCATCGGAGATCACGGTGATCAGGCGGGCATCCATTGGCTTCGGAATGATGTACTCACGGCCGAATTCCAGCTTGATGCCGCCATAGGCGTCGCACACTTCCTGCGGCACTGGCAGCTTGGCCAGCTCACGCAGGGCGTTGGCCGCAGCGATCTTCATTTCTTCGTTGATGCGCTTGGCGCGAACGTCCAGGGCACCACGGAAGATGAACGGGAAGCCCAGCACGTTGTTCACCTGGTTCGGGTAGTCCGAACGACCGGTGGCCATGATCACGTCGTTACGGGTGGCGTGGGCCAGCTCGGGAGCGATTTCCGGATCCGGGTTCGAGCAGGCGAACACGATCGGGTTCGGCGCCATGGACTTCAGGCCTTCGGCGCTCAGCAGGTTCGGACCGGACAGGCCGACGAACACGTCGGCGCCTTGCAGGGCGTCGGCCAAAGTGCGCTTGTCGGTGGTGTGGGCGAACACCGCCTTGTACTGGTTCAGGTCGTCACGGCCAGCGTGGATAACGCCGGTACGGTCAACCATGAAGATGTTCTCGATCTGCGCGCCCATGCTCACCAGCAGTTTCATGCAGGAGATGGCGGCCGCACCGGCGCCCAGGCAGACGATCTTGGCGTCGGACAGGGTTTTGCCAGCGATTTCCAGGGCGTTGATCATGCCGGCGGCGGTCACGATCGCGGTACCGTGCTGGTCATCGTGGAACACCGGAATGTCGCACTGCTCGATCAGAGCGCGTTCGATCTCAAAGCACTCGGGGGCCTTGATGTCTTCCAGGTTGATGCCACCGAAGGTGATGGAGATGCGCTTGACGGTGTCGATGAAAGCCTGCGGACTCTCGGAGTCGACTTCGATGTCGAATACATCGATGCCGGCGAAACGCTTGAACAGCACGCCCTTGCCTTCCATCACCGGCTTGGAGGCCAGTGGGCCGAGGTTACCCAGGCCGAGAATCGCGGTGCCATCGGAAATGACGGCAACCAGGTTGCCTTTGCCGGTGTACTTGTAGGCCAGTTCCGGATCGCGAGCGATTTCGCGTACCGGCTCGGCTACGCCGGGGCTGTAGGCCAGGGCCAGATCACGAGCGGTAGCAGTGGCCTTGGTGAGCTCGACACTCAGCTTTCCTGGACGAGGATTGGCATGATATTCGAGAGCGGCAGTTTTCAAATCAGACATGTGGGCATTCCGCTTTTTACTGTTGGACAGACGGACCGCCGAGGATACGCGTGTCGCATAGTCCCTACAAGACTGCCCAGTCACCCCTGTCAAGGCCCGTAGCGTACGACTTTGGGCCAAGAGCCACGGGGTACAAGGCTTTCAACTGTTCACAATCCATTTAAAAAATGTCTACAATTTTTCTTTATCAGAGAAGTCTGACCATGGAAACGTCGCTCAGCGACAACATCCAGTCCGCCCCGCCCGACCTGAAACCAGCCGAACGCGATCGTGCCACCACCCAGCCCCGGGCCTCGATCCGCCGCCCGGACAGCCCCTTGAGCCACCGACGCTCGAAACGCCCCAGCACATTGGGTGCAATACGCAATACAACTGCACCACGCAATGTGATCCAAACCCCGCCACGATTGCGTTCGACCTTGCTCACACGCCCCTCGAGCAGGACAAAGCCCGAACGGCGGATCTGCTGCGCTTTCAGTACAGCTGGTCGCCGCCAAAGCCCCAGCCCCGCTCGGCGCGCATGGTTTTCCGCAGCCTGCTGACACGCGACCAGGGCGACGTTCGGCACGATGGCGATCTGATAGGCAAGCCCTTCGGCAATCAGCCGGGCTTCGAGATTGGTCCCGCTGCCGTCATAGACATGGGCCAGCATCCGACCATGACGGTCGCGCCGCTCACGCCCGGGCAACAAGCCGACCCGCCCACCGCTCTGCGCCACCAGGCGCTGCAAACGTTGCCGCGCCGCCAGCGCGAACGGCTCGGCCGGACGCCCCCGGCTGGCCAGTTCCGGCGCATTGAGGCCGATCATCCGTACACTGCGACCATCCTTGAGGCGCAGGGTATCGCCATCCACCACCCGCTGGACCGTTGCAGGAATCAGCCCCTCGGGCGCCGGGCAAAACGCCTGGGCGGTGGTCAGCCAAATCGCGCCCACAAAAAAGGCGCCCACTAGGGACGCCTTTTTCATCAGCGAGGAAAGTCGGTATCGGCTTTCCAGAACGATCAGCCTCAGGCCTTTTTCGTTGCGCCGAAAGCACCGAAGCGCGACTTGAACTTGTCGACACGACCGCCAACGTCCAGAGTCTTTTGCTTACCGGTGTAGAACGGGTGGCACTCGTTGCACACGTCCAGGCTCAGAGGCTTGGCCAGGGTGGAGCGAGTTTCGATGACGTTACCGCAGCTGCAGGTAGCGGTAACGGCTTCGTATACTGGATGGATATCGGCTTTCATGGTGTATTCCTCAGGCTAGCGTGCCGCCACCCAACACTATTGTTGAATACCGCACGAATTAGGGCGCGGATTCTACCAGACCGCATCAAACGCGCAAGAGATCCTGAGTACCCCCCATCAGAAAAAGCCAGCACAACCTTGACAGCCCAGGCTTTGCCAAGCACTGAACGGCGGCGCCTGCCCGGCCGCGAGAAAACCTTCGCAGAGCAGGAGGCACGCACGCTTATGCAGGACACCCCACGGCTCGTCTGTTAGGCTCCGGAGCCTATTCACCGTCCGCTCATCGAGATTGTCCCGCGTGCCCGACGCCATTCTGCGCCTCGCCCTGCCTTCGCCTCTGCGCCGCCTCTTCGACTACCGTGCCCCGGCCGGTGTGCTGCGCGCCCAGCTGCATCCGGGGATGCGCCTGCGAGTGCCCTTCGGCCGCCGGGAAATGATCGGCATCCTGGTGGAGGTGGCGGATCACAGCGAGGTTCCGGCAGAAAAGCTCAAGCCGGCCCTGGCCTTGCTGGACCCCATGCCACCGCTGCCCCCGGCCCTGTTCAAGCTGTGCCTGTGGACCGCCCAGTACTATCAGCACAGCCTCGGCGACACCCTGAGCTGGGCCTTGCCGGTGCTGCTGCGCCAGGGCGAGCTGGCCGAGGCCCGCCAGGAACGCTTCTGGTCGATAGCTCCCGGCGCCCGCCTTGATGACCCGCGCATCGCCCGCGCCCCGCGCCAGCGCGAGGCGCTGGCCACCCTGGCCCAACACCCCCATGGCGTGCCCCACGCGCTGCTGAGCAAGCTGATGTTGAGCAAGGACAGCCTGGACCTGTTGCTGGCCAAGGACCTGGTGCAAGTGGAAGTACGCAAGCACGCGCCGGGCGTGCGCCATGAACACTGGCTGGCCCAGCCCGAACTGCCGCTCAACAGCGAGCAGCGCGCCGCCTACGAAGCGATCCGCGCCGGGTTCGACAGCTACCACGCCTTTCTTCTGGCCGGGGTCACCGGCAGCGGCAAGACCGAGGTCTACCTGCAGTTGATCCGCGAAACCCTGGAAGCCGGCAAACAGGCCCTGGTGCTGATCCCGGAGATCAACCTGGGCCCGCAAACCCTGGCGCGCTTCGAGCAGCGTTTCAACGCCCGCATCGCCCTGCTGCACTCGGCGGTCAACGACCGCGAACGCCTGGACGCCTGGCTCGCCGCCCGGGATGGCGAGGCCGACATCATCATCGGCACCCGCTCGGCCTTGTTCACGCCGATGAAGAACCCCGGGCTGATCATCATCGACGAGGAGCACGACGGCTCCTATAAACAGCAGGAAGGCCTGCGCTACCACGCCCGCGACCTGGCCCTGGTGCGCGCCCGCCAGGAAAACATCCCCATCGTCCTCGGCTCGGCCACGCCGTCCCTGGAGAGCCTGCACAACGCCTATACCGGCCGCTACGGCCTGCTGCGCCTCAACGAACGGGCCGGCGGCGCCAAGCAACCACGCTTCCTGCGCCTGGATGTGAAGAGCCGTCCCCTGGACAGCGGCATTTCCGGTCCCATGCAGCAAGCCATCGGCCAGACCCTGGCCGCCGGGCAGCAAGTGCTGGTGTTCCTCAACCGGCGCGGTTTCGCCCCGACCCTGCTGTGCCACGACTGCGGCTGGATGTCCGAATGCCAGCGCTGCGACGCCCGGATGACCGTGCACCAGCGCTCCGGCGAGCTGCGCTGCCACCACTGCGGCCATGTCGAGCGGGTGCCCCGGCACTGCCCGCAATGCGGCAAGGTCGACCTGCGTCCCGTGGGCGCCGGCACCGAGCGCGCGGAAGAACGCCTGGGCATTCTGTTTCCCGACTACCCGGTATTGCGGGTGGACCGCGACAGCACCTCGCGCAAGGACGCGATGAACCAGCTGTTCGCCACCATCCAGAAAGGACATCCGTGCATCCTCGTGGGCACCCAGATGCTGGCCAAGGGTCACCACTTCCCCCGGGTCACCCTGGTGTCGATCCTCGACGCCGACGGTGGCCTGTTCTCCGGGGACTTCCGCGCCAGCGAGCGCATGGCGCAACTGATCGTCCAGGTCGCCGGGCGCGCCGGGCGTGCCGAAGAGCCCGGCAAGGTGATCATCCAGACTCACCTCGCCGACCACCCGCTACTGGTGCAACTAACCGAACAGGGCTACTTCGCCTTTGCCGAACAGGCCCTGAGCGAGCGCCGCGCCGCTGGCCTGCCGCCCTTTGCCCACCTGGCCCTGCTGCGGGCCGAGGCGCACAAACCGGGGCAGGCCGAAGGTTTTCTCGATGAGGCCTGCAGCGAGGCCGAGCGCCTGCTGGCGGAACTGAATCTGGGGGGCATCGAGCTGCTGGGGCCAGTTCCGGCGCCGATGGAGCGGCGCGCCGGGCGTTATCGCGCGCAGCTGCTGCTGCAAGCCAATGCCCGGGCACCGCTGCATCGGCTGCTGAGCAGCTGGCTGCTGGTGCTGGAGCAGATGCCCAGCGGACGCCAGGTCCGCTGGTCGCTGGATGTGGACCCGGTGGATTTGTATTGACCGATATCGCGTTTTCGCGGGCCAGCCCGCTCCTACAATGGGCAGCATCAGACCCGTAGGTGCGGGCCGGCCCGCGAACAGGACCGAATAGCCGCCACCGATCCCCCTGCTGCCCTCTATAGTTGGCAAGCCCGTTCCAGCAACGGATAATGCCCAGTTTTTCCACCCGCGCACCAACGCGCCGCCGCGCCAGCGGTCGAACGAGAAGACCATGAAAGACACCATTCGCCAGCTCATCCAGCAAGCCATCACCCAACTCGTCACCGAAGGTGTGTTGCCAGAAGGCCTGACGCCGGCGATCCAGGTCGAAAACACCCGCGACAAGACCCACGGCGACTTCGCCAGCAATATCGCCATGATGCTGGCCAAGCCCGCCGGCATGAAGCCCCGCGACCTGGCGGAAAAAATCATCGCCGCGCTGCCGGCCCATGAGGACCTGAGCAAGGCGGAAATCGCCGGCCCGGGCTTCATCAACTTCTTCCAGAACACCCAGGCCCTGGCCGCGCGCCTGGACGCCGCCCTTGGCGACGAGCACCTGGGCGTGCGCAAGGCCGGCCCGGTGCAGCGCACCGTGATCGACATGTCGGCGCCCAACCTGGCCAAGGAAATGCACGTCGGCCACCTGCGCTCCACCATCATCGGTGACGGCGTGGCGCGGGTCCTGGAGTTCCTCGGCGACACCGTGATCCGTCAGAACCACGTCGGCGACTGGGGCACCCAGTTCGGCATGCTGATGGCCTACCTGGAAGAAAACCCGATCACCAGCGACGAGCTGTCGGACCTGGAAAACTTCTACCGCGCCGCCAAGCAGCGCTTCGACGAGTCCGAAGCCTTTGCCGACCGCGCCCGCGGCCTGGTGGTCAAGCTGCAAGCCGGCGACCCGGACTGCCTGGAGCTGTGGACCAAGTTCAAGGACATCTCCCTGTCCCACTGCCAGAAGATCTACGAGCTGCTCAACGTCAAGCTGACCATGGCCGATGTCATGGGCGAGAGCGCCTACAACGATGACCTGATCAACGTGGTCAACGACCTCAAGGCCCAGGGCATGCTGGTAGAAAGCAACGGCGCCCAGTGCGTGTTCCTCGACGAGTTCAAGAATGCCGAAGGCGAGCCGCTGCCGGTGATCATCGTCAAGGCCGACGGCGGCTACCTGTACGCCACCACCGACCTGGCCGCCGTGCGCTACCGCAGTGGCAAGCTCAAGGCCGATCGCGCCCTGTACTTCGTCGACCAGCGCCAGGCCCTGCACTTCCAGCAAGTGTTCGCCGTGGCCCGCAAGGCCGGCTTCGTGACCCATCCGATGGAAATGGAGCACATGGGCTTCGGCACCATGAACGGCGCCGACGGCCGTCCGTTCAAGACCCGCGACGGCGGCACCGTGAAGCTCATCGACCTGCTCACCGAAGCCGAAGAACGGGCCTACGCCCTGGTCAAAGAGAAAAACCCGCAACTGCCGGAAGCCGATCTGCGCAGCATCGCCAAGGTGGTGGGCATCGATTCGGTGAAATACGCCGACCTGTCCAAGCACCGCACCAGCGACTACAGCTTCAACTTCGACCTGATGCTCAACTTCGAAGGCAACACCGCCCCTTACCTGCTGTACGCCTACACCCGTGCCGCCGGTGTGTTCCGCAAGCTGGGCAAGGACTTCAGCCAAGTCGGCGGGCAGATCGAACTGCACGCGGCCCAGGAGATGGAACTGGCGGCCAAGCTGGCGCAGTTCGGCGAGATCCTCAACAACGTCGCCGACAAGGGCACGCCGCACATCCTCTGCACCTACCTGTATGACGTGGCCGGCCTGTTCTCCAGCTTCTACGAGAACTGCCCGATCCTGGCGGCCGAGACGCCGACGCAGATGCACAGCCGCCTGCGCCTCACCGAGCTGACACGCCGTACCCTCAAGCAAGGTCTGGAACTGCTGGGCCTCAAAGTCCTGGAGCAAATGTAAGTTGGCTGCCAAGAAAAAACCCGCACCCAAGCGTGGCGCCAGCCGCTACCAGGCCCCGGCCAAGAAGCCGATTCCGGGCTGGTTGTGGCTGGCCATCGGCCTGACCATCGGTGCCTTCATCGTGTTTCTGATGAAGCTCGAACCGGGCAAGGGCGGCGACAGCGTCAAGCGCGAGAAGATCGAACAGCAGAAAGCCAGCAAGATCGCCGAGGCCAACAAGACCCCGCCGAGCCCGCAGCAACCGGTGAAGCCCAAGTACGACTTCTATACCCTGCTGCCGGAATCGGAGGTCATAGTGCCGCCAGAGGCCGTGCCGGAGAAAACCCTGCCGACGCCGCAAGTGCCGCCGGTGCCCACCACCCCGGTAACCCCGGCGGAAGCGGCGAAGATCGACACCGCCCGGGCCCAGGCGGCCCTGGCCGGCATCACCCCGCCACCGGCGCCACCGGTGGCCAAGGCGGCGCCGGTGACCAGGTTCTTCCTCCAGGCGGGCTCGTTCCGCAAGCAGGCCGATGCCGACAAGGTACGGGCGCAGATCATCCTGCTAGGCCAGTCGGTGGCGGTGGAATCCGGCACGGTGAAGGACGAAACCTGGTACCGGGTATTGGTCGGGCCGTTCAGCAACCGCGAACAGCTCACCGTGGCCCAGAAACAACTGGCCGGCGCCGGCTTCAGCAACCTGCTGTTACAACAGCGCCAGAGCCGCTGAGCCGACCGCTCCACGATGGATCGCGAACCAGCCCACTCCTGCACAACGCGCTGTAGGAGCGGGCTGGCCCGCGAAGCGCTTGCAGCTGGCAACAATGACCGCCGGTCCCCCGCCAAAGCCTCCAGTTGAAAAACGCTCAGCCACCCCCATATGAGTTTCCATCAGGGCACTTTCGCCCCGCTGTGTGGAGACTTCCCCTTGACCACCATCGTTTCAGTCCGCCGCCACGGCAAAGTCGTCATGGGCGGCGACGGCCAGGTTTCTCTCGGCAACACCGTGATGAAAGGCAACGCGAAAAAAGTCCGTCGCCTGTACCACGGCCAGGTGATTGCCGGTTTTGCCGGGGCCACCGCTGACGCCTTCACCCTGTTCGAACGTTTCGAAGGCCAGTTGGAGAAACATCAGGGCCACCTGGTGCGCGCCGCCGTCGAACTGGCCAAGGAATGGCGCACCGACCGCTCCCTCAGCCGCCTGGAGGCCATGCTGGCCGTGGCCAACAAAGACGCCTCCCTGATCATCACCGGCAACGGCGACGTGGTGGAGCCGGAGGACGGCCTGATCGCCATGGGTTCCGGTGGCGCCTACGCCCAGGCCGCGGCCAGCGCCCTGCTGAAAAAGACCGACCTGTCGGCTCGCGAAATCGTCGAGACGGCCCTGGGCATTGCCGGCGACATCTGCGTATTCACCAACCACACTCAAACCATCGAGGAGCAGGATCTCGCGGAATAAGCCTGTTGCGGCGCTCGCGCCACGGCATTCATTCTTGCTTGAGGACCGCCAATTACTATGTCCATGACACCCCGCGAAATCGTCCACGAACTCAATCGCCACATCATCGGCCAGGACGATGCCAAGCGCGCCGTCGCGATCGCCCTGCGCAACCGCTGGCGCCGGATGCAACTGCCGGCCGAACTGCGCGTTGAAGTGACGCCCAAGAACATCCTGATGATCGGCCCGACCGGTGTCGGCAAGACCGAAATCGCCCGCCGCCTGGCCAAGCTGGCCAATGCACCGTTCATCAAGGTCGAAGCCACCAAGTTCACCGAAGTCGGCTATGTCGGTCGCGACGTCGAATCGATCATTCGTGACCTGGCCGATGCGGCGATCAAGATGTTCCGCGAACAGGAAATGATCCGGGTTCGCCACCGCGCCGAAGACGCCGCCGAAGAGCGCATCCTCGACGCCCTGCTGCCACCGGCGCGCATGGGCTTCAGCAGCGATGAAGCGCCGGCCCAGGACTCCAACACCCGCCAGCTGTTCCGCAAGCGCCTGCGCGAAGGTCAGCTGGACGACAAGGAAATCGAGATCGAAGTGGCGGAAGTCACCGGCGTCGACATCTCCGCACCTCCGGGCATGGAAGAAATGACCAACCAGCTGCAGAACCTGTTCGCCAACATGGGCAAGGGCAAGCGCAAGAGCCGCAAGCTCAAGGTCAAGGAAGCGCTGAAGCTGGTGCGGGATGAAGAGGCCAGCCGCCTGGTCAACGACGAGGAGTTGAAGGCCAAGGCGCTGGAAGCCGTCGAGCAACACGGCATCGTGTTCATCGACGAAATCGACAAAGTGGCCAAGCGCGGCAACTCCGGCGGCGTCGATGTGTCCCGCGAAGGCGTGCAGCGCGACCTGCTGCCCCTGATCGAAGGCTGCACCGTCAACACCAAGCTGGGCATGGTCAAGACCGACCACATCCTGTTCATTGCCTCCGGTGCTTTCCACCTGAGCAAGCCCAGCGACCTGGTGCCGGAGCTGCAAGGGCGCCTGCCGATCCGTGTCGAACTCAAGGCCCTGTCGCCGGAAGACTTCGAGCGCATCCTCAGCGAGCCTCACGCATCGCTGACCGAGCAATACCGTGAGCTGCTCAAGACCGAAGGCCTGAACATCGAGTTCCTGCCCGAGGGCATCAAGCGCCTGGCGGAGATTGCCTGGCAGGTCAACGAGAAGACCGAGAACATCGGTGCCCGTCGCCTGCACACCCTGCTCGAGCGCCTGCTGGAAGAGGTGTCGTTCAGTGCCGGCGACCTGGCCAGCGCTCATAACGAAGAGCCGATCCGCATCGACGCGGCCTACGTCAACAGTCACCTGGGCGAATTGGCGCAGAACGAAGATTTGTCGCGCTACATCCTCTAAGAGACAAGCTCAAAGCCTCAAGCTGCAAGTTGATCGCGGTCATCTTGTAGCTTGCAGCTTGCAGCTTTAAGCTGCCTCCATGACTAAACTCCCCTCCGGCATCAACCTGCACAAAGCCTCGAAAACCCTGACCCTGACCTACGGGCCGGACGAGGTCTATCACCTGCCTGCGGAATTCCTGCGGGTGCATTCTCCCTCCGCCGAGGTCCAGGGCCACGGCAAGCCCATCCTGCAATTCGGCAAGCTCGGCGTCGGCCTGAGCAAGGTTGAACCGGCGGGCCAGTACGCACTGAAATTGACCTTCGACGATGGCCATGACAGCGGACTGTTCACCTGGGACTACCTGTACCAGTTGGCTTTGCGTCAGGACGAGCTGTGGAGCGATTATCTGGCAGAGCTCAAAGCGGCCGGAAAATCCCGCGATCCGAATGAGTCGATAATCAAGCTGATGCTCTAGCCCGAGCCTCCGGCTGTTTAGAGGGCATTTTCTAATTTCATCTGTTTGAATGCTGGGCTGCATGGCCAATGAATGGCCTGCTTGCGAAAAAAATTAAACTCGGGTAACCAATGGAACTGGCAAGTTCCCTGCAGAGTTCTCTGCACTTTTAAAGCAGCGGTACGCAATCAACGGTCACCCGAGCAGTAGTACCTGGCATCGTGCTGTGTGACTGCACAGCAGGTCCGGTACTCGTCTCAGGACAATGGAGCGTCGTAGATGAGTAACAAGAATATCGATGACCTGAAACGCCAAGCCTCGGAAAACACCCTGGGGCTCAATCCGGTCATCGGCTTACGTAGAAAGGATCTGCTTACCTCTGCTCGAATGGTGCTCACCCAGGCCATCAAACAACCCATCCACAGCGTCAAGCATGTCGCCCATTTCGGCCTTGAGCTGAAGAACGTGCTATTTGGCAAGTCGACCCTGCAACCGGAGAGCGACGACCGTCGCTTCAACGATCCGGCCTGGAGCCAGAACCCGCTGTACAAACGCTATCTGCAAACCTACCTGGCGTGGCGCAAGGAGCTTCACGACTGGATCGGCGACAGCAACCTGTCCGACCAGGACATCAGCCGTGGTCATTTCGTGATCAACCTGATGACCGAGGCCATGGCGCCGACCAACAGCATGGCCAACCCCGCCGCGGTCAAGCGCTTCTTCGAAACCGGCGGCAAGAGCCTGCTGGACGGCCTGTCCCATCTGGCCAAGGACCTGGTGCAGAACGGCGGCATGCCCAGCCAGGTCAACATGGACGCCTTTGAAGTGGGCAAGAACCTCGGCACCAGCGAAGGTGCGGTGGTGTTCCGCAACGATGTGCTGGAGCTGATCCAGTACCGGCCGATCACCGAGCAGGTGTATGAACGCCCGCTGCTGGTGGTGCCACCCCAGATCAACAAGTTCTACGTCTTCGACCTCAGCCCGGACAAGAGCCTGGCGCGCTTCTGCCTGCGCAACAACGTGCAGACCTTCATTGTCAGCTGGCGCAACCCCACCAAGGCACAACGGGAATGGGGCCTGTCGACCTACATCGAGGCCCTGAAGGAGGCGGTCGACGTGGTCACCGCGATCACCGGCAGCAAGGATGTGAACATGCTCGGGGCCTGCTCCGGCGGCATCACCTGCACCGCGCTGCTGGGCCACTACGCCGCGCTCGGGGAAAAGAAGGTCAATGCCCTGACCCTGCTGGTCAGCGTGCTCGACACCACCCTGGATACCCAGGTGGCGCTGTTCGTCGACGAGCAGACCCTGGAAGCGGCCAAGCGCCACTCCTACCAGGCCGGCGTGCTCGAAGGTCGCGACATGGCCAAGGTATTTGCCTGGATGCGCCCCAACGACCTGATCTGGAACTACTGGGTCAACAACTACCTGCTGGGCAACGAACCACCGGTGTTCGACATCCTGTTCTGGAACAACGACACCACCCGCCTGCCCGCGGCGTTCCACGGCGATTTGATCGAGATGTTCAAGAACAACCCCCTGGTGCGCCCCAATGCACTGGAAGTGTGCGGCACGCCCATCGACCTGAAACAGGTGACCGCCGATATCTTTTCCCTGGCCGGCACCAACGATCACATCACCCCGTGGAAGTCCTGCTACAAGTCGGCGCAACTGTTTGGCGGCAACGTGGAGTTCGTGCTGTCCAGCAGCGGGCATATCCAGAGCATCCTGAATCCGCCGGGCAACCCCAAGGCGCGCTACATGACCAGCACCGAGATCCCGGTCTGCCCCGATCAATGGCAGGAAAACTCGATCAAGCACACCGACTCCTGGTGGCTGTACTGGCAAGCCTGGCAAGCAGAGCGTTCCGGCGAGCTGAAAGCGGCCCCCAGCACGCTGGGCAACAAAAAGTACGCCGCCGCCGAAGCCGCACCGGGGACCTACGTCCACGAGCGCTGAGTCAAGGCATTGAACGATGCGGCGCCAGGAGGCGTCGCCAAGCCCTATTCTTGGTACGAGGCCTAGCCTCAGAAAATCCGGACGACGCCAGGAACGGCGTCGCCCTTGGTTCAATTCACAGGGCTACGGCATGCCACACTCTTTTATCTTTCGCACCGTTGATCTGGATGGGCAGACCATCCGCACGGCGGTACGCCCCGGCAAGCCTCACTTGACGCCGCTGCTGATCTTCAACGGCATCGGCGCCAACCTGGAGCTGGTCTTTCCCTTTGTCCAGGCCCTGGATCCTGACCTGGAAGTCATTGCCTTCGACGTCCCCGGCGTGGGCGGTTCCTCGACCCCGAGCCGGCCTTATCGTTTTCCCGGCCTGGCCAAGCTGACCGCCCGCATGCTCGATTACCTGGACTACGGCCAGGTCAATGCCGTGGGCGTGTCCTGGGGTGGAGCCCTGGCCCAGCAGTTCGCCTACGACTACCCCGAACGCTGCAAGAAACTGGTACTGGCGGCCACTGCCGCTGGCGCTTTCATGGTCCCCGGCAAACCCAAGGTGCTGTGGATGATGGCCAGCCCACGGCGCTACGTGCAGCCTTCCCATGTGATGCGCATCGCGCCGCTGATCTACGGCGGTGCCTTCCGTCGCGATCCGAACCTGGCCGCCGAACACGCCGCCAAGGTCCGCTCGGCCGGCAAGCTGGGCTACTACTGGCAGCTGTTCGCCGGACTGGGCTGGACCAGCATCCACTGGCTGCACAAGATCCACCAGCCGACACTGGTGCTGGCCGGCGACGATGACCCACTGATCCCCCTGATCAATATGCGCATGCTGGCCTGGCGGATTCCCAACGCGCAGTTGCACATCATCGACGACGGCCACCTGTTCCTGATCACCCGGGCCGAGGCCGTCGCCCCGATCATCATGAAATTCCTCCAGGAAGAGCGACAACGCGCCGTGATGCACCCGCATCCACTGCCATCGCACCCAACGAAATAAAACAACGCTGCCGACAGGGTCGTCGCGCGCAAGAAAGGCCAGGAGCGACTATGTTGTCTGTCTTGGATTGGTCTGCTTGTTAGTGGTTTGACGAAGGAGTGTTGACTCATGCAAGACAAGCCTGCACAGGGTTCGCTTCCGGCCCCTGCGGCCTACATCAATGCGCAGAGCGCGATCACCGGTCTGCGCGGCCGGGATCTGCTCTCGACACTGCGCAGCATTGCGGCCCACAGCTTGCGCAACCCGTTGCACAGCGCCCGCCATACCTTGGCCCTGGGTGGCCAGCTGGGACGTGTACTGCTGGGGGAAACCCTGCATAAACCCAATCCCAAGGACAACCGCTTCGCCGATCCGGCCTGGACCCTCAACCCCTTTTACAAACGAGGCTTGCAGGCCTACCTCAGCTGGCAGAAGCAGGTCCGGCACTGGATCGACGACAGCGGCATGAGCGAGGACGACCGGGCCCGGGCGCACTTTGCCTTCTCCCTGCTCAACGACGCGGTGTCGCCCTCCAACACCCTGCTCAATCCCCTGGCTCTCAAGGAAATCTTCAACACCGGCGGCAACAGCGTGGTGCGCGGCATCGGCAACCTGCTGGACGACCTGTTGCACAACAACGGACTGCCCAGCCAGGTGACCAAGCACGCCTTCGAGATCGGCAAGAATCTGGCCGTGACCCCAGGCTCGGTGGTGTTTCGCAATGAGCTGCTGGAACTGATCCAGTACAGCCCCATGAGCGAGAAACAGTACGCCAAGCCGTTGCTGATCGTGCCGCCGCAAATCAACAAGTACTACATCTTCGACCTCAGCCCGCACAACAGCTTCGTCCAGTACGCCCTGAAGAACGGCCTGCAGGTGTTCATGATCAGCTGGCGCAACCCGGACGTGCGCCATCGCGAGTGGGGCCTGTCGAGCTACGTAGAGGCTACCGAGGAGGCACTGAACGTCGCCCGGGCCATCACCGGCAGTCGGGACGTCAACCTGGTGGGCGCCTGCGCCGGCGGCCTGACCATCGCCGCCCTGCAAGGTCACCTGCAGGCCAAGCGCCAGCTGCGCAGGGTCGCCAGCGCCACTTACCTGGTGAGTCTGCTGGACAGCCAGCTGGACAGCCCGGCCACCCTATTCGCCGATGAGAAAACCCTGGAAGCGGCCAAGCGTCGCTCCTACCAGCAAGGGGTGCTCGATGGCCGCGACATGGCCAAGGTGTTTGCCTGGATGCGCCCCAACGACCTGATCTGGAACTACTGGGTCAACAACTACCTGCTGGGCAAGGAGCCGCCGGTCTTCGACATTCTCTACTGGAACAACGACAGCACCCGCCTGCCCGCCGCCTTGCACGGCGACCTGCTGGACTTCTTCAAGCACAACCCTCTGAGCCACGAAGGCGGACTTGAAGTCTGCGGCACCCCGATCGATCTGCAGAAGGTCACGGTGGACAGCTTCAGCGTGGCCGGCATCAACGATCACATCACTCCCTGGGATGCGGTGTACCGCTCGACCCTGCTGCTGGGCGGAGAACGGCGCTTCGTGCTGTCCAACAGCGGGCATGTGCAGAGCATTCTCAACCCGCCGAGCAACCCCAAGGCCAACTACGTGGAAAACCACAAGCTCAGCAGCGATCCGCGAGCCTGGTATTACGACGCCAAGCATGTCGACGGCAGTTGGTGGGGCCAGTGGCTGAGCTGGGTCCAGGAGCACTCTGGAGCGCAGCGGGAAACCCTGACCACCCTCGGCAACCCGAACTATCCGCCCATGGAGGATGCACCGGGCACCTACGTGCGCGTGCGCTGAAAACACTTTGCTCCACGACTCCATGCCGGAGTCGTCCGCCCAATGGACCGACAAGAAGTCAGGATGAAGACCCGCGACCGGATACTCGAATGTGCCCTGCAACTGTTCAACCAGAAGGGCGAGCCCAACGTCTCCACCATGGAGGTGGCCAATGAGATGGGCATCAGCCCCGGCAACCTCTACTACCACTTCCATGGCAAGGAGCCCCTGGTGCTCGGCCTGTTCGAACGTTTCCAGAACGAGCTGACACCGCTGCTGGACCCGCCGTCCGATGCCCAACTGGCGCCGGAAGACTACTGGCTGTTCCTGCACCTGATTGTCGAGCGCCTGGCCCACTACCGCTTCCTGTTCCAGGATCTGTCCAACCTCGCGGGGCGCCTGCCGAAACTGGCCAAGGGCATTCGCCACCTGCTCAACGCCCTCAAGCGCACCCTGGCCTCGCTGCTGGCCCGGCTCAAAGCCCAGGGGCAACTGGTCAGCGGGACCCAGGCCCTGGGCCAACTGGTGGAACAGATCACCCTGACCCTGCTGTTTTCCCTGGACTACCAGCGGATTCTTGATCGCGAGGGGGAAGTGCGCCTGGTGGTCTACCAGATCATGATGCTGGTGGCTCCGCACCTGTTACCGCCGGCGAAGCTGGCCACCGAACAGATGGCGTTGCGCTACCTGGAAGAACAGGCATAGGCGCGCCTGGCGAGTACCGAACGCGGCCCAATAAAAAACGCCCGGCCTTTACAGGCCGGGCGTTGTTTGTGCCCGATGCAATCAGGACTGGCTGCTTGGCGTCGCTGGAGCTGGCGCAGCAGTCGGCGCTACCGCCGGGCTGGGGGCTGCGGCAGAGTTTGCCGAGCTGGCCGAAGCCGTCGGGGCTGGCGCTGCTGGCTTGGCCGCCACTGCGGGCTTGGTAGCAGGCTTCTTGGCGGCAGGCTTTTTCGCCACAGCGGGTTTAGCCGCAGGCTTGGCGGCGGCTTTCACCGCAGGCTTGGCGGCGGGCTTGGCCGCAGGTTTTGCTGCAACAGGCTTGGCAGCGGTTTTGGCAGCCGGTTTGGCGGCAGCGGTTTTCGCGGCAGGCTTGGCGGCGGGTTTAGCGGCAGCTTTGGCCAGAGGCTTGGCTGCAGGTTTTGCCGCAGGCTTGGCAGCGGCGGTCTTGGCCGCAACCGGCGCGACCTTGGCACCTGTGAGTTTTTCAATCTGCTTGGTCAGGGTGTCGACCTTGTCATGCAGTGCTTTCACCTCGTTGCGGCTCGGTACGCCCAGACGCGAGATGGCACTGTTCAAACGCTTGTCGAAAGCGCCTTCCAGTTCGTCCCACTTGCCCAGGGCGCGGTCCTTGACGTCGCTGATGCGCGACTTGGCCGAACTTGCGGAGTCTTTGGCGGCATCGACTTTCTTGCCGACTACACTCTTGGTCAGTTTCTCGGCTTTCTCGCCATCTTTGACCAGTGTCTCGAAAAGCTTGCTGCCGTCAGAGTCGATTTTCGAGTACACGCCTAAACCAGCAAGCCAAATTTTACGGGAGTACTCTTCGACTTTCCCGATCCACGAGCTGCCTTCTTTTTCAGTATTCTTTTTACCAGCCATCCCGTTCTCCTTAATGTTTACGCGCGACACGTTCGAGCAACGCCGTCAGCTCATCGAGCTTAGCAGAGAGTGTCTCGACGTCATGTTTAGACGGAATGCCGATGCGATTCAAGGCACTGGCGACGCGCGTGTCAAAGGCCTTCTCGACCTTGTCCAGTTGCACTTCGACCTTGCCTTTAAGAGTACTGACATCCCCTTTAACGCTATCTATCTGACTATTGGCCGCTTCAAGTTGTTCAGTGACAACTTTTTTGCCTTTCTTTTCAACGGATTGACCGGCCTTGATCAACTCCTGGAAGTATTCGCTGCCTTCGTGGCCGACTTTGGCGTAGGCACCAAGGCCTGCCAGCCAGATCTTGCGGGCATAGGATTTGACTTCGCTCAGAGCAGTCGATTGAGCATCAACTTTTTTCTTCAGAATCACTTTGGCCATGGTGCACCTCACGCGCGGATGGTTTGAGGAACCGTCCTCGAAACGAGGACCTGAGGCACAACCTAGAGAGAAAAATTAGAATCGGCACCCTAACGAATGTCATCAATTCATGTCGGAGCCGGCTCGCCGGCAAGGCGCTTAACCTTGGCAACCATTGCAGTGCCTTGGATTGGCCTGCAAGCCGGCTCCTGGGGAGTGGAGGTCAGGCCAGGGCCTTGTCCAGGGCTTTTTCAATTTCGGACTGGATGGTGCCGCTCATGGCCGACATCAACAGGCCCAGCTCCACGTCGATCCGGATCGACGCCTCGCCCACATGCACCGCGCCTTTGACCCCGGAGCGCTTGAGGTTCAGCGTATCTCCCGCCCATTGCGGCTCCAGGCCATATTGATCGGCGAGTTTCTGCGCCAGTTTGTCGGCCTTTTCACGGGCTACCTGCTTACCCAGGCCATGGGCGCGTTCAACACTAATACGGGCCATCGAAGGACTCCTGCTGTTTCCGGACTTGCCTGAAGCATCTTGACCCTGCGTGCGTCAAAACGTCCCGGCGGTTCGCTATCTTACATTCAGCCTTGCCAAGACAAAGACCGCCACCGGGATTAGAATGTCGCGCATTCTCTTTTGGTGACAGCGATATGACTGATCAGCGCAAAGGCAGCGATGCCGAACCCACCACGCATTTCGGCTTCAAGAACGTTCCTGAAAGCCAGAAAGCGGAAAAAGTCGCAGAGGTGTTCCACTCGGTAGCGGCCAAGTACGACTTGATGAACGACGTACTGTCCGGCGGCATGCACCGTTTGTGGAAACGCTTCACCATCGAGCTCTCCGGCGTGCGCGCCGGCAACCGTGTGCTGGATATCGCCGGCGGCACGGGCGATCTGACCAAGCGGTTTTCCCACCTGGTTGGGCCGACCGGCCAAGTGGTGCTGGCGGACATCAACGAATCCATGCTCAAGGTCGGCCGTGACCGCCTGCTGGACCTGGGTGTGGCCGGCAACGTCGAATTCGTCCAGGCCGACGCGGAAAAACTGCCGTTCCCCGACAACCATTTCGACTGCGTGACCATCGCCTTCGGCCTGCGCAACGTCACCCATAAAGAAGACGCCCTGCGCTCCATGCTGCGGGTGCTCAAGCCCGGTGGCCGCCTCTTGGTGCTGGAATTCTCCAAGCCGACCAACGCGCTGATGTCCAAGGTCTACGACGCCTATTCGTTCGCCTTCATGCCCCTGGCCGGCAAGCTGATCACCAACGACTCGGAAAGCTACCGCTACCTGGCCGAATCGATCCGCATGCACCCCAACCAGGAAACCCTGAAGTCGATGATGGTCGAGGCCGGTTTCGACCGCGTGACCTATCACAACATGACCGCAGGCATCGTCGCCCTGCACCGCGGCATCAAGCCCTGATGTTGCTCAGCGGCCTGCTCGCCAGCGTCGAGACCGGCATCAACCGGATGCTGCGTCTGGACAGCACGGCCCTGACGCGCCTGCAGCACCTCAACGGCAAGGTGATCGCCGTCGACTGCCGCAGCCCGGCACTGCAACTGTTCATCCTGCCCAGCGATGAAGGCCTGATACTGGCCAGCCAGTGGGCCGCCGACCCGGACTGCATCCTCCGCGCGCCGGCATCGAGCCTGGTACGCCTGGCCCTGAGCAAGGACAAGACCGCAGTGCTGCACGCGCCGGAGGTGGAGCTGGAAGGCGACAGCGGCGTGCTGCTGGACCTGGCGGCCATCCTCCAGGATCTGGAGCTGGACTGGGAATACGAACTGTCCCGCTGGCTGGGCCCCGTGGCCACCCAGCTGTTCAGTGGCCATGTGCGCAGCCGGGCACGCTGCTATCAACAGGGCTTTGCCAGCCTGAATCAGAACCTTGCCGAATTCCTCGCCGAAGAATCGCGGACCCTGGTGGGTCAGCGCGAAGCCGAAGCGCGCTTTCGCGAACTGGATCAGGCCAAACTCGACCTGGAACGCCTTGAGGCGCGCTTCGAGCGCCTTTCCCGCTCCCTTGACCCAAGCGATAACGCATGAAGCTGCTTGCCGTCCGCCGTCTGTTGCGCATCCAGCGCGTCGTGATCCGCTACCGCCTCGATGACCTGCTGTTCGCCCTGCCCCTGCCCTGGTTTCTCCTGGCCCTGCGCTTCGCCCTGCCCTGGCGCTGGTTCCCGCGCAAGTCGCTGGACCTGAGCCGTGGCGCCCGACTGCGCCTGGCGCTGCAGGACCTGGGCCCGATCTTCATCAAGTTCGGGCAGATCCTCTCCACCCGCCGCGACCTGCTGCCGGAAGACATCGCCGACGAGCTGATGCTGCTGCAGGACCGGGTGCCGCCGTTCGACTCGCAAAAGTCCGTGGCCCTGATCGAGGAGCAACTGGGCAAGAAGATCAGCGACGTATTCAGCCGCTTCGACATCGAGCCCCTGGCCTCGGCCTCGGTGGCCCAGGTCCACGCCGCCAAGCTCAAGACCGGTGAAGAAGTGGTGGTCAAGGTGATCCGCCCCGGGCTCAAGCCGATCATCGCCCAGGACCTGGCGTGGCTGTTCATCCTCGCCCGCGCCGCGGAAAAACTCTCCGCCGACGCGCGCCTGCTGCACCCGGTGGACGTGGTCAGCGACTACGAGAAAACCATCTACGACGAGCTCGACCTGCTGCGCGAGGCGGCCAACGCCAGCCAGCTCAAGCGCAACTTCGAAGGCTCGCCGCTGCTGTATGTGCCCCAGGTCTACTGGGACTGGTGCCGGCCGAAAGTGCTGGTGATGGAGCGCATCTACGGCATTCAGGTGACCGACCTGGCGACCCTGGCCGACCAGCGCACCGACATGAAGATGCTCGCCGAGCGCGGCGTGGAGATCTTCTTCACCCAGGTGTTCCGCGACAGTTTCTTCCACGCCGACATGCACCCGGGCAACATCTTCGTCAGCACCGTGCAGCCCTGGAGCCCGCAGTACATTGCCATCGACTGCGGCATCGTCGGCAGCCTGACCCCGGAAGACCAGGACTACCTGGCGCGCAACCTGTTCGCCTTCTTCAAGCGCGACTACCGCCGCGTGGCCCAGTTGCACATCGACTCCGGCTGGGTCCCGGCAGAAACCAAACTCAACGAATTCGAGGCGGCAATCCGTACCGTGTGCGAGCCGATCTTCGAAAAGCCGCTGAAGGACATTTCCTTCGGCCAGGTGCTGATGCGCCTGTTCCAGACCGCTCGGCGCTTCAACATGGAAGTGCAGCCGCAACTGGTGCTGCTGCAGAAGACCCTGCTCAACATTGAAGGCCTGGGCCGCCAGCTGTACCCGGACCTGGACCTGTGGAACACCGCGCAACCCTTCCTCGAACGCTGGATGCGCGAGCGGGTCAGCCCCAAGGCGGTGCTGGGCAATATCCACAGCCAGATCGAGCAACTGCCGCACCTGGCCAACATGACCCGCGACCTGCTGGAACGCATGTCGCAGCCCCACGCCGCCGATCCTCCTGCGCCCTGGCAGCGACGCAAGGACGACTGGTTCCTGCGCTTGCTGGGCACCGCTCATCTGGCCGGTGGCGCCGTTCTGGCCGCTGGCGGCCCACTGCAGGAACTGGGGCACTGGCCTGCCGGCGTGATGATCGCAGTGGGTCTGTATCTGATCGTGCGCCGATAGCCAGTGGCGCGACCTGCTGGCAAACTGTCGCAATCGCCGAGGCGCTACCAGCGGGTGGCGCCCGGTTGTCGGAGTCGAACATGAAAGATTGGCTGGACCAGATCAAATGGGACGCGGACGGCCTGGTGCCGGCCATCGCCCAGGACCACAAGACCGGGCGCGTGCTGATGATGGCCTGGATGAACCGCGAGGCCCTGAGCCTGACCGCCGCCGAGAACCGCGCCATTTATTGGTCACGTTCCCGTGGCAAGCTATGGCGCAAGGGCGAGGAGTCCGGGCATGTGCAGAAACTGCATGAAATGCGCCTGGACTGCGACGCCGACGTGATCATCCTGATGGTCGAGCAGATCGGCGACATTGCCTGTCACACCGGCCGCCACAGCTGTTTCTACCGCGTCTTCGAAGACGGCGAGTGGAAAACCGTCGAACCGGTCCTCAAGGACCCGCACGCGATTTATTCTGCAGGACACTGACATGAGCGATACCCTCACCCGTCTGGCCCAGGTGCTGGAAGAGCGTAAAGACGCCGCAGCCGACAGCTCC
Source organism: Pseudomonas sp. 3MA1 (assembly GCF_029237275.1). Lineage (NCBI taxonomy): Bacteria > Pseudomonadati > Pseudomonadota > Gammaproteobacteria > Pseudomonadales > Pseudomonadaceae > Pseudomonas > Pseudomonas sp. 3MA1. Next base: position 347,479 of record NZ_JAACFX010000004.1, read on the forward strand.
TACGTCGCCAGCCTGTATCACAAGGGCCTGAACAAGATTCTGGAAAAAGTCGGCGAAGAGTCGGTGGAAACCATCATCGCCGCCAAGGACGCCGCCATCAGCGGCGACTGCAGCGACCTGATCTACGAAACCGCAGACCTGTGGTTCCACACCCTGGTCATGCTGGCGCAGCTGGGGCAGCATCCCCAGGCCGTGCTCGATGAGCTGGACCGCCGCTTCGGTCTGTCCGGACACGCCGAGAAAGCCTCGCGCCCGTCCGCCTGAACAACTTTCTAAGAGGAAACGCAGCATGGGCATTTTTGACTGGAAACACTGGATCGTCATCCTGGTGGTCGTGGTACTGGTATTCGGCACCAAGAAGCTCAAGAACCTGGGCACCGATGTCGGCGAGTCGATCAAGGGCTTTCGCAAGGCCATGAACGACGACGAAAAACCGGCCGAGCCCGTGGTTCCTCCAGCGGCCCAACCGGTGCCACCGGCCCAGCCCCAGCAAAGCGCGCCGCTGAACCAGCCGCACACCATCGACGTGCAGGCCCAGAAAGTCGAAGAGCCGACCCGCAAAGACTCGTGAGCACTGACTAATGTTTGGTATCAGCTTCTCTGAACTGCTGCTGGTGGGCCTGGTGGCCCTGCTGGTGCTCGGCCCCGAGCGCCTGCCCGGCGCTGCGCGCACCGCCGGCCTGTGGGTCGGGCGCCTCAAGCGCAGCTTCAACGCGATAAAACAGGAAGTTGAACGGGAAATCGGGGCCGATGAAATTCGTCGGCAACTGCACAACGAGCACATTCTGTCCCTGGAACAGGAGGCGCGGAAAATCCTCGCCCCGACCCAGCAGCAACCCACTCCAGTGGAGCCTGTGGCCGTGCAGACGATCCACGCGCCAGGCGCCACGCCGCCAGCCGAAGCCTCGCCAGTCAGTGAAGTGCCCGCCCCCGCGACAGTGACCTCGGCACCGACCGCAGAGCCAGCAGCCCCGGTGGCAACACCCGCCACCACGGCCCCCCACGACTCCACCTTGCCGCCGCGAGCACCATGAGCGATATCCCAGAGAACGACCAACACATGCCGCTGGTATCGCACCTCACCGAGCTGCGTACCCGCCTGCTGCGCTGCGTAGCGGCGATCTTCATCATCTTCGCCGGGTTGTTCGCCTTCACCCAGCAGATCTACACCATCGTCTCCACGCCACTGCGCCAGTACCTGCCGGTCGGCGCGACGATGATCGCCACCGACGTCGCCTCGCCGTTCCTGACGCCGCTGAAGCTGACCATGATGGTCTCGCTGTTCCTGGCCATTCCGGTGATCCTGCACCAGATCTGGGGCTTTATCGCACCTGGCCTGTACAAGCATGAAAAACGCATTGCCGTGCCCTTGCTGGTGTCGAGCATCCTGCTGTTCTACATCGGCATGGCGTTCGCCTACTTCCTGGTGTTCCCGCTGATCTTCAAGTTCTTCGCCGCCGCCACCCCGGCCGGCGTGGAAATGATGACCGACATCACCAGCTACCTCGATTTCGTCATGACCCTGTTCTTCGCCTTCGGCGTGGCCTTCGAGATCCCGGTGGCCGTGGTCCTGCTGGTGTGGATCGGCGTGGTCAACGTGGCGTACCTGAGGAAGATCCGGCCTTACGTGATCATCGGCTGCTTCGTGGTGGGCATGATCCTCACGCCGCCGGACATCTTCTCCCAGACCCTGCTGGCCGTGCCCATGTGGCTGCTGTTCGAGATCGGCGTGCTGTTCGGCGGGCTGATCAGCAAGCGCGGCGAACATGCGGACGACGCCCCGGCCGACGATCACAACGACCAGCCGCCAGCGACCCGAGGGTGAACCTGCTGCTTCTGGAGGAGGCCGACTTCATCGCGGCCGACCGAGTGGTACTGCACGATCGGCGCCTGACCCACATGCAGGAAGTGCATCGGGTAGCGGTGGGCGACAGCCTGCGGGTGGGGCGCATCGACGGCTTGATGGGCAACGCCCAGGTCCTGCGCCTGGAAGCCGGCGAGGCCGAACTGCAAGTCACCCTGGAACAAGCGCCACCGGCCAAGCTGCCACTGACCCTGGTCCTGGCCCTGCCACGGCCGAAAATGCTGCGCCGGGTGTTTCAGACCGTGGCCACCATGGGTGTGCCCCGGCTGGTGCTGGTCAATAGCTACCGGGTCGAGAAGAGCTTCTGGCAGACTCCGTTCCTTGAACCCGAAGCCATCCGCGAACAACTGATCCTTGGCCTGGAGCAGGCACGCGACACTGTGCTGCCCGAAGTGGTCATCGAGAAGCGCTTCAAGCCCTTCGTCGAGGACCGTTTGCCGGCCCTTTGCGCCGACACTCTGGGACTGGTGGGCCACCCGGGGCAGTACCCGCCCTGCCCGCGCGACGTGGATCGGCCGGTGACCCTGGCCATCGGCCCGGAAGGCGGCTGGATTCCCTACGAAATCGACCTGCTGGGCAAGGCCGGATTGCAACCCGTGCAACTGGGCGAACGCATCCTGCGGGTGGAAACCGCCGTCACCGCCCTGCTCGCCCGTCTGTTCTGAGGATGGGCACGGCCTCAGCCGGGCCTGTCGCCAGTAATAGCAAACCGCCAGTCAGCTACAGAATCCAGGGTTCCCGCCGATAGCCTATGGTTAAGCCCATATTGCTAAAAGGGAGTTCGCGGCATGTACGGTTGGCTAGCCAAAAAACTGGGAAACCTGAGCGTCAGCCTCAAGCTCGGCATCGGCTTCGGCCTGGTACTGCTGCTGACCCTGTTGATCACCGCCACCGGCTGGACGGGCTTGGCGGGAGTCATCGATCGTGGCGACAAGCTGGGCAACATCTCCACCCTCTACGCCATGACCAAGGACCTGCGCATCGCCCGCCTCAACTACGAGATGCTGCATGGCGAACAAGGTCCCGATGCCGTCAACGCCATGCTCAAGCAGCTCGACGAAGGCCTGCAAGCAGCCCGCGCGCAATTGCAGCAACCTGAAAGCATCGCCATGGTCGAACAGCAACTGGATGCCGTCGCCGAGTATCACCGGGCCTTCAACGACATGACACGCGCCACCGCAGCCCGCGAAGCGGCCCGCTCCCAGCTCGGGGCCAGCGCGGACAACGCCGCGGCCCGGGTCGCCGAAGTCGAGAAGTCGCTGCTGCAAGGCGACAGCGTGGCCCAGTTCAACAACGTCATCGAGCTTTCCAGGCTGATCCAGCAGGCACGCTTCCAGGTTCGCGGCTACACCTACAGCGGCAAGCCCGAAGCCAAGCAGCCGGCCCTGGACGCCATCGACAACGCCCTGAACAACCTCACCGGCCTGCCCTCGCGCCTGCCAGAACAGCACATCGCCAACCTGCAACAGGCCAGCGACTCGCTCAAGGCCTACCGCGCGGCGGTCAGTGCCTTCAGCGACTCCGAGGAAGCCGGCGCCGCCGCCCTCAAGCGCATGGCCACCCAGGGCGACCGCTTGATGAACCTGAGCAAGCAACTGACCGCCGCGCAGACCGCCAAGCGTGACAGCGAGGCCAGCCAGGCCAAGAGCACCCTGTTGATCGCCACGCTACTGGCGCTGGTCTTCGGCATGGTCGCTGCCTGGGCCATCACCCGGCAGATCATCCAGCCCCTGCAACAGACCCTCAAGGCCGCCGAGCGCGTGGCGTCCGGCGACCTCAGCCAGGACCTGACAGTCGACCGGCGCGACGAGATGGGCCAGCTGCAACGCGCCATGCAACGCATGACCCTGGGCCTGCGGGAGCTGATCGGCGGTATCAGCGACGGCGTGACCCAGATCGCCAGCGCCGCCGAACAACTGTCCGCCGTCACCGAGCAGACCAGCGCCGGGGTCAACAGCCAGAAAGTCGAAACCGACCAAGTGGCCACGGCCATGAATGAAATGGCCGCCACGGTGCAGGAAGTGGCACGCAACGCCGAAGAGGCTTCGGAAGCGGCCGTAGCCGCCGATCAGCAGGCACGCGAAGGCGACCGGGTGGTCAACGAAGCCATCGCCCAGATCGAGCGCTTAGCCCGCGAGATGGGCAACTCCACCGAAGCCATGGGCCACCTCAAGCAGGAAAGCGACAAGATCGGCAGCGTGCTGGACGTGATCAAGTCCGTGGCCCAGCAGACCAACCTGCTGGCCCTCAACGCCGCCATCGAAGCCGCCCGGGCCGGCGAAGCCGGACGCGGTTTCGCCGTGGTCGCGGACGAGGTGCGCAGCCTGGCGCAACGCACCCAGCAATCCACCGAAGAAATCGCCGAGCTGATCGTCGGCCTGCAAAGCGGCACCCAGCAAGTGGCCAGCACCCTGGACACCAGCCGCAGCCTGAGCGACAGCAGCGTCGAGCTGACCCGCCGGGCCGGGGGTTCGCTGGAGAACATTACTCGCACCGTGTCGGCGATCCAGGCGATGAACCAGCAGATCGCCGCCGCCGCCGAGCAGCAGAGCGCCGTAGCGGAAGAGATCAACCGCAGCGTATTGAATGTGCGTGATGTGTCCGAACAGACGTCATCGGCCAGCGAGGAAACCGCGGCCTCCAGCGCCGAGCTGGCGCGGTTGGGGATTCACTTGCAGAGCCTGGTGGGGCGTTTCCGGGTCTGAACCGCTTCGCCGGCAAGCCGGCTCCTACAGGGGATGTAGGAACCGGCTTGCCGGCGCAGGCCTCACAGCACCTGACGCAGGAAAGCCTGGGCCCGAGGGTCTTTCGGCGCCTCGAAGAACACCTCCGGCGCCGCATCCTCCAGCAACTTGCCGTGATCGAAAAACAGCACCCGATCCGCCACTTCCCGGGCAAAGCCCATTTCGTGGGTGACGCAGACCATGGTCATGCCTTCCAGGGCCAGGGTCTTCATCACGTCCAGCACCTCGCCGACCATTTCCGGGTCCAGGGCCGAGGTCGGCTCGTCGAACAGCATCACCTTGGGCTCCATCGCCAGGGCCCGGGCAATCGCCACCCGCTGCTGCTGACCGCCGGAAAGCCGTGAAGGAAACTCGTGGGCCTTCTGCGCGATACCGACCTTCTCCAACAGCGCCAGGGCCTTGGCCTCGCGCTCCTGCTTGCCGCGCTTGCGCACCACCTTCTGCGCCAGGCAGAGGTTGTCCAGCACGGTCATGTGGGGAAACAGGTTGAAATGCTGGAACACCATGCCGACTTCCCGGCGATAGGCGTTGACGTCGGTCTTGGGATCGGCCAGCTGCAGGCCGTCGATGCTCACCGAGCCGGAGTCGAACGCTTCCAGGCCATTGAGGCAGCGCAGGAAGGTCGACTTGCCGGAACCGGAAGGCCCGATCACCACCAGCACTTCGCCCTTGGCCACCTGGGTGGTGACGTTATCCACCGCGCGCACCACCTGGCCACGGGTGTCGAAGACTTTTACCAGATCGCGGACTTCAATCACTTTGCGCGAGCCTCCGCTCAAGCCGGCTGGCCATCTTCGACAGCGGCAGGTTGATCAACAAATACAGGCCCGCCACACAGAACAGGATCTCGAACGGCGAGAACGAGGTGGTGATGACTTCCCGGCCGCTCTTGAGCAGCTCGGTAATGGCGATCACCGACACCAGCGAAGTGTCCTTGACCAGGCTGATGAACTGCCCGGCCAGGGGCGGCAGCACCCGCTTGAAGGCCTGGGGCAGCACCACATGGCGCATCGACTGGCCGGCGCTGAGCCCCAGGGAGCGGGCGGCTTCGTTCTGGCCGCGGGCGATGGACTGCACCCCGGCGCGGACGATCTCCGCCACATAAGCCCCGGTGAACAGCGACAGCGCGGCGATCCCGGCGAATTCCCGGGACAGGTTGAGCACCGTGCCGATAAAGAAATAGAAGATGAAGATCTGCACCAGCAGCGGCGTGCCCCGCACCAGCTCGACATAGATCGTCGACAGGTCGCGCAGGGTCGGGTTACTGGACAGCCGGCACAGACCGGTGCCCAGACCGATGATCAGGCCCAGCACCCCGGACACCACCGACAGCCACAAGGTGGTCCACAGGCCCCACAACAAAGGCCCCGCGGCCCAGTGCCGGGTGACGCCGATCACGTCGCCTTCGGCCACGTCATCGCCGCTGGCCACCTGCAGGCTGCTTTCATCGACGCTCAGGTGCTGCTCGGCACCCGAGTCACCGCGCAGGGTGACCTGGGCCTTGCCGCCCTGGCGCACGACCTCGGCGACGGTGGAGATCTCCGCCGCCCGCTGGGATTCTTCGGCCTGATAGGCGAAGTACTGGGGGACACGGTTCCAGCGCCACTCGTAGGACATCAACGAGGTGGCGTAGTACAGCGCGCCAGCCAGACCGATCAGCACCAGCACGGTCAGCACGTGCCAGGGCCATTGGGCTTTTTTCTGTTTGTTCACTTTGCAGGTTCCAGCGGTTTGCAGCGGGGAGGTTCGGCAGAGCCTGGGTGGGCATCATCGCGAGCAAGCTCGCTCCTACAAAAACGCGGTACGCCCTGTAGGAGCGAGCTTGCTCGCGATCAACCGCCAATCAGTTGCCTGACGCCTATTCCATGTCCTTGAGCCACTCGGTGCTCTTGAACCACTTGTCATGGATGCGATCGTAGGTGCCGTCTTCGTGGATCTGGTGCAGGAAGTTGTTGATGAAGTTGATGCTGTCGTAGTCGCCCTTCTTCAGGCCGAAGGCCAGGGGCTCGTAGGTGAACGGCTTGTCGAGGAATACCAGCTTGCCATTGCCCACCTTGTTGACGGCCACCACGTTGTACGGGGCGTCATAGATGAAGGCGTCGGCCTTGCCGTTGACCACGTCCAGCACCGCTTCCTGCTCGTTGTCATAGCCGTGGTACTTGGCCTTGGCGATCAGCTTCTTGGCGACCATTTCACCGGTGGTGCCCAGCTTGGAGGTGATGCGGTAATCGGCGCTGTTCAGGTCCTTGTAGGACTTGATGGTGCCTTCCAGCTCCTTGCGGATCAGCAGGGTCTGGCCGACCACGATGAAGGGTTCGCTGAAGTTCAGGCGCAGGTTGCGTTCCTGGGTCAGGGTCATGCCGCTGCCGATCATGTCGAACTTGTCGGTCAGCAGGGCCGGGATGATGCCGTCATAACCGGTGGAAACCATCTCCAGCTTGACCCCCATGGACTTGGCCATGGCCTTGAGCAGGTCGACTTCGAAACCGATGATTTCGCCGCGCTTGTTGGTCATCTCGAACGGCATGTAGGTCGGGTCCATGCCGACTTTCAGCGTGCCGCGCTTGACCGCGTCATCGATGGCGCCGGCCTGGGCGGTAGTGACCGCCAGCATGGCGGCAGCGCCTGCCAGCAGCAGCGAAAGATACTTCTTCATCTCAAGTCCCCTGAAGCCATTTTATTGTGGTGTCTGCGCGCGGCGGGCCTTGGAAGGAAAGTCTTCGACGATCAAGCCGTTATCGATCACGCACAGAAATTTGCGGGTGCGATGCTAACGCACTCGGCCATTTGCACAAGGATTTTTGTTGCCGGCCAAGGGCATGGAGACTATCGGCCGCACATAGCAAAACGCCCTTGAGCAGGAGCTCAAGGGCGTTGGCTTCAGGCCGGTTGCGGCGCCGCGTTCAGCGGCTGCAACGGCAGCAGGGGGGCATGGGGATCGGTATCCACCGACTGGCGCCAGGCGCTCAGCCATTCGCTGTGCCCCTCGCTCCACACCTGCTCATGCAGGCGTCCCAGGGCCACTGGATCGCTCAACAGCGCCAGGCGCTCGCTGTTGTTCAAGGCCGCCGGGCCGGCTTTGAGGGCATGACGCACCCGTTCCTGACGCAGCCATTCGATCGGCTCGGCCTGGGTATGACGGGACGTCGCCAGGGCACAAGCCAGGGCGTTCTGCTGCGGATCGACCACGGCGCGGATAAAGCCGTCGTTGAGCGCGTGCCAGCGGTTCTCGTGGGTGTACTGGTCGGTGGCCAGCAGCGCCTGCGGCGGATTGTATTCCTCAGGGATCAGGAACAGGCTCTCGTCACGGGACTTCAGGCCCAGGCCCACCCGGCTGGAAATCACCGACACCGGAATCGACAGCATCAGCGAACCGACGATCGGCACCAGCCACCAGAGGAAGCTCGGGTTCAGCCAGATCACCAAGAGCGCCCAGCAGAAGCCCAGCAGGGTCTGTGGACCGTGGCGCTTGACCGCTTCGCTCCACGGCGTGGAGTCGTCGTCACGCTGCGGCGAATTCCAGGTCGCGGCCCAGCCGAGGAACGCGGCCAGGACGAAACGGGTGTGGAAAATCATCCGCACCGGCGCCAGCAGCATGGAGAACAGCATCTCCAGGAGCATCGACAGGGTCACCTTGAACTTGCCGCCGAACTCTTTCGCGCCCTTGGCCCAGATCAGGATGATGCTCAAGAGCTTCGGCAGGAACAGCAGCACGATGGTGGTGGAGAACAGCGCGATGGCCTTGTCCGGGTGCCACTGCGGCCACAGCGGATACAGCTGGCGCGGCTCGAGGAAGTACTGCGGCTCCATCAGGGTGTTGACCGCCAGCAGGGCCGTGGACAGCACCAGGAAGAAGAACCACAGCGGCGCCGACAGGTAGGACATCACCCCGGTGAGGAACACCGCGCGGTGCACCGGGTGCATGCCCTTGACCAGGAACAGGCGGAAGTTCATCAGGTTGCCGTGGCACCAGCGACGGTCACGCTTGAGTTCGTCCAGCAGGTTCGGCGGCAATTCTTCGTAACTGCCCGGCAGGTCGTAGGCAATCCACACGCCCCAGCCAGCGCGACGCATCAGCGCGGCTTCGACGAAGTCGTGGGACAGGATCGCACCGGCGAAAGCACCTTTACCGGGCAACGGCGCCAGGGCGCAGTGCTCGATGAACGGCTGCATGCGGATGATCGCGTTGTGGCCCCAGTAGTGCGACTCGCCCAACTGCCAGAAGTGCAGGCCAGCAGTGAACAGCGGACCATAGACCCGGGTGGCGAACTGCTGCATGCGCGCATACAGCGTATCCATGCCCGAGGCCCGTGGCGCGGTCTGGATGATCCCGGCGTCCGGCGTGGCTTCCATCAGGCGCACCAGGCTGGTCAGGCATTCGCCACTCATCACGCTGTCGGCGTCGAGCACCACCATGTACTTGTAGTCGCCGCCCCAGCGACGGCAGAAGTCGTCGAGGTTGCCGCTCTTGCGCTTCACGCGGCGACGGCGACGGCGATAGAAGATCTTGCCGAAGCCCTTGGCTTCGCGGCAGACATCCAGCCAGGCCTGCTGCTCGGCGACGCAGATATCGCTGTCGTTACTGTCGCTCAAGACGAAGAAGTCGAAGCGGTCCAGGTCACCGGTGGCCGCCACCGACTCGAAGGTCGCCCGCAGGCCGGCAAACACCCGCGGCACGTCTTCGTTGCAGATCGGCATGACCAAGGCGGTGCGCGCATCCTTGGGGATTGGCTCGTTGCCGGCGCTGGCCCCGGAAATGCGGTACTTGTCGTGACCGGTCAACAGTTCCAGGAAGCCCATCAGGGCGGTCCAGAAACCCGCCGACACCCAGCAGAACAGGATCCCGAACAGAATCAGGATGCTGGTCTGCAAGGCATAGGGCAGCACTTGCTGGGCGGTCTGCATCAGCGGCTGGTGCATGACCTCTTCCAGATCGACGAACGACCAGCCCTGGTACGGCATGATGCCTTTCATGTACCAGCCGGCGACGATGGTCTGGCCAAGCATCAACAGCAGCAGGATGTAGCGGCGGATCGAACCCACGGTGCGCCAGCGGGCAGCGGGCAGCACGCGTTCGTCCTTCTTCGGCGCCGGCGGGTTGCTGCGCCCGGTCAGGCGCCGCCAGCCACGCACCAGGATATTGGTGCGCCACGGCTCCGGTACCACCTTGGTGCGGCGGATGGGGGGCGTGGCCTTGAGGCAGACCCGGCCTTCGGCGTCGACACCGAGCATTTCCGCTTCTTCGAGTTCAGCGGCGGTGCTCATGTTCAGGCGCTGGCCCACCGAGGCCTGGGCGGCATCGGCGGGGGCGTCGAAGGTGCTTGACGACAGGCGTTGGTGCAGTTCGCTGAAGGACTGGCAGCCCGCGAGTTCCGCGCGCTGCGCATCCGACATCGGCAGGTGCGCCAGGTACTCGGCAAGAGACTCTGGCTGTAGTTGAGAGTTACTCATCGGCAGGCAACTGATAGCTCCAGGTCTCGGTCAGGACTTGTTCAGTTTTAACCGGTTCCGGTGTGGCAGGGGCCGCTTCGGCAGCAGCAGGCTGCTTGGCGTCTTTGTGGTCCTTGTCCTTGGTGCCCTTGGCATCCTTGGCCGGCTTGGCTTCCGCCTGCTTGGCGGCGGCTGCGGCGGCTTCCTTGTCCTTCTTCTCCTGCTGCTTGGCGGCGAGCTTGTCGGCCTTGGCCACGGAGGAGTTGGAGTTCGGCATCGAGGCCTTGGCCGGCTCCGGCTGGGCAATGTCACGGACCAGGGCGGCGCGCATCTCGGTGGACTTGCTCGCGTCCTTGATCTTCATGCGCAGGGTCAGGCGCCAGCCCTTGGTTTCCGGGTTGTAGCGCACGCTGTTTTCCACCAGCTCGGCGTTGTCGCCGACACTGACCTGGCTGCGAACTTCGGCATTCTCCGGCAATGCCGCCAGGGACGGGCCCTGGAAGTCCACCAGGTAAGCCACGCTGCCATCGGGTTGACGGATCAGGTTGGACTGCTTGACGTCGCCGGTGGAACGCAGGGTCTGTTGCACCCAGGCGCTGTCCGGGGAATGCAGGGCGGCTTCGTCGATGGTCCAGTGCAGGCGGTAGGCGTAGTCCAGCGGCTGGCCGGGCTCCGGTTGTTTTTCCGGGTTCCAGAACGCCACGATGTTGTCGTTGGTTTCATCCGCGGTCGGGATCTCGACCAGGTCGACGGTGCCCTTGCCCCAGTCGCCCTTGGGCTCGATCCAGGCGCTTGGGCGCTTGTCGTAGCGGTCATCGAGGTCTTCGTAGTGGCTGAAGTCGCGGCCACGCTGCAGCAGGCCGAAACCACGCGGGTTTTCCACCGAGAAGTTGCTCACGGCCAGGTGTTTCGGGTTGTTCAGCGGACGCCAGATCCACTCGCCGTTGCCGGCATGGATCGACAGGCCGCTGGAGTCATGCAGCTCGCGACGGTAGTTGAGGACTTTCGACGGCTGGTTGGCGCCGAACAGGTACATGCTGGTCAGCGGGGCCAGGCCCAGCTTGCCGACCTTGTCCCGCAGGAACACCCGGGCTTTGACGTCGACGATGGTGTCGGCGCCCGGACGCAGGGTCAGGCGATAGGCGCCGGTGGCCCGTGGCGAGTCCAGCAGGGCGTAGATCACCAGGTGCTTGTCGGTCGGCTTGGGCTGCTGGATCCAGAACTCGCTGAAACGCGGGAACTCTTCGCCGGACGGCAAGGCGGTGTCGATCGCCAGGCCGCGGGCGGACAGGCCATAGGTATGACCCTTGCCAACGACGCGGAAGTAGCTGGCGCCGAGCATGGTCATGATTTCGTCTTGCTTGTCAGCCTTGTTGATCGGGTACAGCACACGGAAACCGGCATAGCCGAGTTTCTCGGTGGCCTTGGGATCGAACTTGACGTCGCCGAAATCGAAACGGTTCGGGTCGTACTTGATCTCGGATACGGTATTGGCGCTGATCTCGTTGATCTTCACCGGCGTGTCGAAGTGCATGCCCTGGTGATAGAACGACAACTTGAACGGGGTCTTCTGATCGGCCCATTCGGCTTTTTCGCTGAGAAAGCGGATTTTCTGGTAGTCCGCGAACTTCATCTCACGGAACTCGTTCGGCAGGTTACTGCGCGGGGCCTCGTACTTCTGCCCGGCCAGGTCCTTGGCCTTGGCCGACACATCATCCAGATTGAATGCCATGAGTTGACCGGCACCGAACAGGCAGACCAGAGCAGAGCCCGTCACCAGTGCGTTTCGTAACCGTTTGGCAAACAAGTTTGGTGCATTACAGGGACTAACAATCACGAGCAACCCTCGCCGAAAACAGATCAAAAAACCAACGGCCAGCTATCTATATGCCAGGTTGGCGAGCATTGTTCCGACTCCGATGGGGCTAAATGATTCCCCAAGCGGCCGTGGACAAGTCTCTACTTAAGTCAAAATGGACCAACGAACGCTGATCCCCGTAGCGCGCGATTATCTAGTAGCCCGCGTTACAACGCATCAGGGGTAACAAAGTATTTATTGCGAAAAACAGCCGTTTGCGCCGCATTTCGGTGGAAAAAGCTGTTTCAGGCGTTTTCAGGTCTGTAACAGGAAGGTTACCGGGCCGTCATTGACCAGATGCACCTGCATGTCCGCGCCGAAACGCCCTGATGCCACTTTGCCATGCAACTGTTGCGCCTTCACTACCAGGTAGTCAAAAAGCTCCTCGCCAAGGGCGGGTGGCGCGGCCGTGGAAAAGCTCGGGCGCAACCCGCTCTTGGTGTCCGCTGCCAGGGTGAACTGCGACACCAGCAGCAACCCGCCCTGCACATCGGTCAGGGACAGGTTCATCTTGCCTTCAGCATCGCTGAACACCCGATAGTTAAGCAGCTTATGCAGAAGTTTGTCGGCGCTGGCCCGAGTATCCTCGGGCTCCACCGCCACCAGCACCAGCAACCCCTGGTCCACCGCGCCGACGATTTCCCCGGCCACCTCGACCCGCGCGCCGGTTACGCGCTGCAACAGCCCCTTCATGCTTCTTCGGGTGGCAGATCGAGAAGGCGCCGTGCCATCTGATCAGTGGCACGCACCAGAGCATCGGTGATGCCCGGTTCGGAAGCGGCGTGACCGGCGTCGCGAATCACCTGCAGCTCGCTGTTGGGCCAGGCCTGATGCAGCTCCCAGGCATTGTCCAGCGGGCAGATCACGTCATAGCGGCCATGCACGATGACCCCGGGCAGATGGGCGATCTTGCCCATGTCGCGGATCAGTTGGTCGGGTTCGAGGAAGGCATTGTTGATGAAGTAATGGCATTCGATCCGGGCAATCGACAGCGCTCGCTGTGGCTCGGAGAAACGGTCAACCACCAATGGATTGGGACGCAAGGTCGCGGTGCGCCCTTCCCAGCCCGACCAGGCCTTGGCCGCATGCATCTGGGCGATCTGGTCGGTGCCGGTCAGGCGCTTGTGGAAGGCGCTGACCAGATCGTGACGCTCTTCCAGGGGAATCGGCGCCACATAGTCCTGCCAGTAGTCGGGGAACAGGCGGCTGGCGCCACACTGGTAGTACCACTGGATTTCCTGGGGACGGGCCAGGAAGATCCCCCGCACGATCAGCCCCAGCACCCGATCGGGATGGGTTTGCGCGTAGGCCAGGGCCAGGGTCGAACCCCAGGAGCCGCCAAACAGCACCCATTTGTCGATGCCCAGGTGCTGGCGAATCCGCTCCAGGTCCGCCACCAGGTCCCAGGTGGTGTTGTTTTCCAGGCTGGCGTGAGGGGTGGAGCGCCCGCAACCGCGCTGGTCGAAGGTGACGATACGGTACAGGTTCGGATCGAAGTAGCAGCGACTGGACGCGTCGCAGCCGGCCCCCGGCCCGCCATGAATGAACACCACCGGCAACCCTTCCGGTGAACCGCTTTCGTCGACATACAGCACATGAGGCTCGTCGACGGCCAGATCGTGCCGGGCATAGGGTTTGATCTGCGGGTACAAAGTCTGCATTACGCGCTCCGTGGAGGTCGGGTTCATCCCTGGTGGGACTTCATTTATTCTGCCGTTCGGCATCATAAACCCGAATCACGCAATCAGCATGTCCTTGAAGAAAACAGGGTTGTTCGGGGGATTGCGACGCGTAGCGCAGGGTGCTTCGCGAGCAAGCTCGCTCCTACATGAAGGTGTGCATCAGCGGTAGGAACCAGCCTGCTGGCGCAAGCAATGTCAGCGGTAACGCTCCTGCCCCCAGTCCAGCAGCCCCTGCAGCAGCGCCTTGAGCACCACCTGGGTCGGTGCCGCCAGGTCCTCGCGATAGCGGAACGGTTCGAACTCCTCCATGTAGGCACTCTGCGCCAGCTCCAGCTGCACCGCATGAATGTGCTCGGCCGGGTTGCCGTAATGCCGGGTGATGTGCCCGCCCTTGAAACGCCCGTTGAGTACATGGGTGTAATCGCCGTGGGCCGCGCAAATGCTCTCCAGGCGGCTGGCCAGTTGCGGATCGCAGCTGGCGCCATTGAAGGTGCCGAGATTGAAGTCCGGCAGCTTGCCCTCGAACAGGTGCGGAATCAGCGAACGGATGGAGTGGGCATCGAACAGCAAGGCATAGCCGAACTCGGCCTTGAGCCGCGCCAGCTCCTCCTGCAGGGTGCGGTGATAGGGCACCCAGACCTGCTGCAGGTACTGCTGCCGCTCCTCACTGGACGGTGCCTGCCCCTCGACGAACAGGGGCTGGCCATCGAACAGCGTCGCCGGATACAGCCCGGTGGTGGCGCCCACGTACAGCGGCTTGTCGTCGGACGGCCGGTTCAGGTCGATGACGAAGCGCGAATACTCGGCGGCCAGGGTGCTGGCCCCCAACGCCTCGGCAAACTCATACAGCCGCGGAATGTGCCAGTCGGTATCCGGCAGGCTCTGTGCCTGGGGCACCAACCCGGCCGCCACGTCCGGGGTCAGGCGCGTACCGGCGTGGGGCATGCTGATCAGCAGCGGCACCCGGCCTTGTTTGAACGTCAGAACCTTATCCACAAGCCTTCTCCTACACAGTCACTTCAACGCCGTGTCGCACGACGCGTTTTTCCAGGTCACCGCCCAGCCAGTAGGCCAGGTCGGCGGGACGATCGATCTGCCAGGCGACGAAGTCCGCCACCTTGCCCACTTCCAGCGAGCCATGGGTCTTGTCCATGCCCAGGGCCTGGGCGGCGTGCAGGGTCACCCCGGCCAACGCCTCTTCCGGCGTCATCCGCAAACAGGTGCAGGCCATGTTCAGCATCAGGCGCAGCGACAGCACCGGCGACGTCCCGGGATTGAGATCGCTGGCCACCGCCATCTTCACCCCGTGCTTGCGCAGGGCGTCCATCGGTGGCAGCTGGGTTTCCCGAAGAAAATAGAACGCCCCCGGCAGCAGCACCGCGACGGTTCCCGAAGCCGCCATGGCGATGGCATCGTCCTCGGTCATGAACTCCAGGTGATCGGCGGACAGCGCCCGGTAGCGCGCCGCCAGGCTCGAACCGTGCAGCGACGACAGCTGCTCGGCATGCAACTTGACCGGCAGTCCGAGCTGCTGCGCGGCAATGAATACCCGCTCCACCTGGGCCGGGGAAAACGCCAGGTATTCACAGAAGGCATCCACCGCATCCACCAGCCCCTCGGCCGCCAGGGCCGGAAGCATCTCGCTGCAGATATGCTCGATGTAGTCGTCGCTGCGCTCGGCATATTCCGGCGGCAGGGCGTGGGCCGCCAGGCAGGTGCTGCGCACACTGACCGGCAGTTCCTCGCCAAGACGACGGATCACCCGCAGGATCTTGCGCTCACTGGCCAGATCCAGGCCGTAGCCGGACTTGATCTCGACGCTGGTCACACCATCGCGCAGCAGGCTCAGCAGACGCTTGCGGGCGCTGACGAACAGTTCTTCTTCAGTGGCCGCGCGGGTCGCCCGCACGGTGCTGGCGATACCGCCACCGGCGGCGGCGATCTCGGCATAGCTCACGCCTTGCAGGCGCTGTTCGAACTCGCCGCTGCGGTTGCCGCCAAACACCGTGTGGGTGTGGCAATCGATCAGCCCCGGGGTGACCCAGGCGCCGCCCAGGTCCTGGACCTGGTGGTCATCGGCGACCGGCGCCTGCTGGCGCCGGCCGATCCACTCGATGTGCGCCCCTGACGTCACGATGGCCGCGTCCTCGATGATCGAGTAAGTGCCCTGGGCCATGCTGGCGACGTTGCAGTGTTGCCAAAGAGTTTTCATCCAAGGCCTCCGTTAATGATCAGTAGGTAAAGAAGAATCGGCGCGGATCTGCTGAGCCTGCCCCGCCGCCGGCTTGACCCACAACAGATAGGCCACCACCAGCAGAACGATCCACACCACGCCCACCATCAGCGCCGCTTGAGTTTTCGGGAAGTAGCCCAGCACGCCAAAGATGAACAGCATGAAGGCGATCGCCGCCGCCGGCGCCCAAGGCCAGAACGGCACCTTGAACTGCAACCGGGCCACTTGCTCGGCGGTCATGGAGCGACGCATGGCCACATGGGTCAGCAGAATCATCAGCCACACCCAGACCGTGGCGAAGGTGGCCAGGGAGGCGATCAGCAGGAAGATGTTTTCCGGGATCAGGTAGTTCAGCACCACGCCGCCCAACAGCGTTACGGCCATCACCACCACAGTCATCCACGGCACCCCGGCCTTGGAAATCTGGGCAAAGCCCTTGGGTGCCTGCCCTTGCTGGGCCAGGCCGTACATCATGCGCCCGGCACCGAAGATGTCGCTGTTGATCGCCGACACCGCCGCCGAAATCACCACGATATTGAGGATGGTGGCCGCCGAGCTGATGCCCAGGCTGTCGAAGATCTGCACGAACGGGCTGCCCTGGGTGCCAATCTGCGGCCAGGGGAAAATCGACATCAGCACGAACAGGGTCAGTACGTAGAACAGCAGGATGCGCAGCGGCACCGCGTTGATCGCCTTGGGAATGACCCGCTGCGGGTCCTTGGCCTCGCCGGCGGTGACGCCGATGATCTCGATGCCGCCAAAGGCGAACATCACCACCGCAAAGGAGGCGATCACCCCGCCAATGCCGTTGGGCATGAAGCCGCCATGGGTCCAGAGGTTGCTGGCGCCGGTGGCCTGCTCGGTGAGCGCGCTGCCAACGCCGAACAGCATGATGCCGAAGCCGCCGAGGATCATGGCGATGATCGCCCCGACCTTGAGCAGCGACAGCCAGAACTCCATCTCGCCGAAGACCTTGACGCTGCAAAGGTTCAACCCGCCAATGAGCAGGACGATGCCCAGCACCCAGATCCAGCGCGCCACCTCGGGAAACCAGAAGCCCATATAGATGCCGAAGGCCGTGACATCCGCCAGGCAGACAATCAGCATCTCGAACGCATAGGTCCAGCCCAGGATAAAGCCCGGCAAGGGCCCCAGGTACTGACTGGCGTACTGCCCGAAGGAGCCGGACACCGGGTTGTGCACCGCCATCTCCCCCAGGGCGCGCATCACCATGAACACGGCCGCGCCACCAATCAGGTAGGCCAGCAGCACCGCCGGGCCGGCCATCTGGATGGCGGAGGCCGAGCCGTAGAACAATCCGGTGCCAATGGCCGACCCCAGGGCCATGAAGCGAATGTGGCGAGCAGTCAGCCCCCGACGTAATCCTGTTTCTTGCGATTGCATGTCATCGTCCCTTTTATTGTTATCGGACAAGTGCACCCCACGCCGGAGCGCGGGGCGACATAAGCGGACGCTCCGCGCCCGTCTTGCAGGTAAAGCGAACCCACTCGGGCCACCGCTCTCGGCCGAGCGCGGAGTGATCGGGTGGCCCGGCGTGCATTACAGGCTCGGCAACAACTGGGCTGGCAGCAGCCCATTCAGGCAGCGCGAAGCCAACAACTCGCTGGCCGCGTTGATATCCGGTGCAAAGAAACGGTCCTTCTCGTAGTACGCCACCTTCTCGCGCAGGATGGCGCGGGCTTTTTCCAGGGTTGGCGAGGTTTTCAGGCCTTCGCGCAGGTCCAGGCCCTGACAGGCCGCCAGCCATTCCACGGCCAGCACACCGCGGGTGTTCTCGGCCATTTCCCACAGGCGCTTGCCGGCGGCCGGGGCCATGGACACGTGGTCTTCCTGGTTGGCGGAAGTGGGAATGCTATCCACCGAGTGCGGGTGGGCCAGGGCCTTGTTCTCGCTGGCCAGGGCCGCAGCGGTGACCTGGGCGATCATGAAGCCGGAGTTGACCCCGCCATTGGCCACCAGGAACGGCGGCAGCTGGGACATGTGCTTGTCCATCATCAGCGAGATACGACGCTCGCTCAGGGACGCGATCTCGGCAATCGCCAGGGCCATGTTGTCGGCCGCCATGGCCACGGGCTCGGCGTGGAAGTTGCCACCGGAAATCACATCGCCTTCGGCGGCGAACACCAGCGGGTTATCGGACACCGCGTTGGCTTCGATCACCAGCACTTCGGCGGCCTGGCGGAACTGGGTCAGGCAGGCGCCCATCACTTGCGGCTGGCAACGCAGGGAGTACGGGTCCTGGACCTTGTCGCAGTTCTGGTGCGAGGCGGACACCTCGGTGCTCTCGCCGAGCAAGGCGCGATAGGCCGCGGCGGTATCGATCTGCCCGCGCTGACCACGCGCGGCGTGAATCCGTGGGTCGAACGGCGAGCGCGAACCCAGCACCGCTTCCACCGTCAGGCCGCCGCACACCAGGGCACCGGCGAACAGATCTTCACCTTCGAACAGCCCGCGCAAGGCGAACGCGGTGGACACCTGGGTGCCGTTGAGCAGCGCCAGGCCTTCCTTGGCGGCCAGGGTCAGCGGCTTGAGGCCGGCGATTTCCAGGGCCGCGGTCGCTTCCAGCCATTGGCCCTTGTAGCGCGCCTTGCCCTCGCCCAGCAGCACCAGGGACATGTGGGCCAGAGGCGCCAGGTCGCCGGAAGCGCCCACCGAGCCCTTGAGCGGGATATGCGGATAGACCTCGGCGTTGATCAGGGCGATCAGGGCATCGATCACTTGGCGACGGATGCCGGAGAAGCCGCGGCTCAGGCTGTTGACCTTGAGCACCATGATCAGGCGCACCAGATCGTCGCTGATCGGCTCGCCCACGCCAGCGGCATGGGACAGCACCAGGGAGCGCTGGAGGTTTTCCAGATCGGCGCTGGCGATGCGGGTCGAGGCCAGCAGGCCGAAACCGGTGTTGATACCGTAGGCGGTGCGGTTCTCGGCGAGGATCTGCTCGACACAAGCGACGCTGGCATCGATCTGCGCGGAGGCGCTGTCGTCCAGGGTCAGGGTCAGCGGCTGCTGATAGATGGCCCGCAGTTGGGCCAGGGTCAGTTGGCCGGGAATCAGGTTAAGCGCAGTCACATTCATGCTCCTTTTGAGAGTTTTGTAATAACTACCAGTCGCTCCGGAAGCTTCCGTTATCCGTCGTCATTCGCGGTTTTGCGCGAGTGACGCCTTGGCACGCTGGTGATGGAAAAAACGGTTCATTGCACCTTGGAAAAACGTTTGTGCAGCAGCTCCGGGTCCTTGAGCAGGGCCGCAGCGCTGGCAATGTCCGGCGCCAGCCAGCGGTCCTGGTCATAGGCCGGGACCCGCTCGCGCAACAGGCACCAGGCGATACCGGTGCCGGTGCCGAAGCGCTGCGCCTTGAGAAACTCGAAAGCCTGGGCCGCCAGCAGGTACTCGATGGCGAGGATCTGGGTGCAGTTCTCCAGCACCTGATGCAGCTTCAGGGCGGCATTGGTACCCAGGCTCAGGTGGTCTTCCTGCAAGCCCGAGGTCACGTAGTTGTCCAGCACTGCCGGCTGGGCCAGCTGACGGTTCTGCGCACACAGCGAGGCGGCCACGTACTGCACGATCATCATTCCGGAGTTGACCCCAGGCTCGCTGACCAGAAACGCCGGCAAGCCACTGACATGGGGGTTGATCAGGCGGTCCAGGCGCCGCTCGGCGATCGAGCCGATCTCGGCCATGGCGATCGCCAGCAGATCCGCCGCCAGGGCCACCGACTGGCCATGGGGATTGGCCTGGGACACCACCCGGTAGTGGTCCGGGGTGCCCAGCAGCAACGGGTTGTCGGTGGCGCCATTGAGCTCGATTTCCACCTGCCGGACGGCGTGGGCCAGTTGATCCCGGGCAGCGCCATGCACCTGGGGAATGGAACGGATGCTCAAGGCGTCCTGGGTGCGGATGCCCCGGCTGCTGGCGATCACTTCGCTGCCGTCGAGCAAGGCCCTCAAATTGCTGCCCACCACCTGCATGCCGGGGTGCGCCTTGAGGGCAATGATCTGCGCATCGAAGGCGTCGATCTGGCCGCGCTGGGCCTCGAAACTCATGGCGCCGATCACGTCGGCCCACTGCAACAGGCGACTGGCGTCGGCCAGGGCCAGACAGCTGAGGCCGGTCATGCACGGCGTGCCGTTGACCAGGCACAGGCCGTCCTTGGCCCCCAGTTGCACCGGCTGCAGCCCTTCCTCGGCCAGGGCCTGTTCGGCGCTGACAATACGACCGCGATAGCTGACCTGACCGACGCCGAGCAAGGCGATGCCAATGTGCGCCATATGGGTCAGATAACCCACCGAACCCTGGGATGGCACCTGTGGAGTGATGCCGCGATTGAGCAGGTTCAGCAGCGCCTGGACCACCTGGCGGTGGATGCCGGATTTGCCGTGGCTGTAGTTGATGATGGCGGCGCAGAGGATCGCTCGGGTCTGCTCATCGGCCAAGGCCGGGCCCACGCCGCAGGCATGGCTGAGCAAGGTGTTGCGCGACAGCTGGCTGAGTTGCTCACCAGCCAGCAGCACATTGCACAAGGCGCCCAGGCCCGTGCTGATGCCATAGGCGCGCTCGCCGCTGTCCACCACCTGGCGCACGATGGCCTGGGCATTGTCGATACGCGCCCAGGCCTGGGCCGACAGCTCAAGCTGCGCGCCATGACGGGCGACGGCGACAACATCCTGCCAACCCAGGGGGGCGTCGGCGATAACGATTTTTTCAGCCTGGGACATCGGGGACCTCTTCTTGCAAACCTTGGGTTGTCTGCCGCTTTGCCGGACCTTTGGCCGGCAAGCCGGCTCCTACACGGTGGCGGCGCGGCGCTGGACAAAACGATCGACGTATTCATCCGCCGGCGAATGCAGGATCTCTTTCGGCGTACCCACCTGGATCAGGCGGCCGTCCTTGAGGATCGCGATGCGGTTGCCGATGCGCACCGCCTCGTCCAGATCGTGGGTAATGAAGACGATGGTCTTGTGCAGGGTCTTCTGCAGCTCCAGCAACTGGTCCTGCATCTCGGCGCGGATCAGCGGGTCCAGGGCGCTGAAGGCTTCATCCATGAGGATGATGTCGGTGTCCGCGGCCAGGGCCCGGGCCAGGCCGACCCGTTGGCGCATGCCGCCGGACAGCTGGTGCGGGTACTTCTTCTCGTAGCCCTTGAGGCCCACGGTGTTGATCCAGTGCAGGGCCCGTTCGGCACACAGCGCCTTGCTCTCGCCACGCACCTTGAGGCCATAGGCGACGTTGTCCTGCACGTTGCGGTGGGGCAGCAGGCCGAAGCTCTGGAACACCATGCTGATCTTGTGCCGGCGGAATTGGCGCAGGGCTTCCATGTCGTATTGCAGGATGTCTTCGCCGTCCACCAGGATCGCCCCGCTGGTGGGGTCGATCAGACGGTTGAAGTGGCGCACCAGGGTCGACTTGCCGGAACCGGACAACCCCATGATGACGAAGATCTCACCGGTGCCGATGCTCAGCGACAGGTCATTGACCCCCACCACGCAACCGGTCTGGGCCAGTACCTGATCCTTGCTCTGGCCCTTGCGGATCATCGCCAGGGCGTCAGAGGGGCGGTTGCCGAATATCTTGAAGACGTTCCTGACTTCGATCTTGCTCACGGCAGCACTGCTCATTTGCTCACCTCATGACGTGGACGACCGTAGGCCTGGGTAATGCGGTCGATCACCACCGCCAGAATCACGATCGCCAGTCCCGCTTCCAGGCCACGCCCGACGTTGAGGGTCTGGATCCCCACCAGCACATCCTCGCCCAGGCCACGGGCCCCGATCATCGAGGCGATCACCACCATCGACAGGGCCATCATGGTGGTCTGGTTGATCCCGGCCATGATGCTCGGCAGGGCCAGGGGCAGTTGCACGCCGAACAGCTGCTGCCAGCGGTTGGCGCCAAAGGCATTGATCGCTTCCATGACTTCACCGTCCACCTGGCGGATCCCCAGGTCGGTGAGGCGGATCAGCGGCGGCGCGGCGTAGATCACCGTGGCGAAGATCGCCGGCACCTTGCCCAGGCCGAACAGCATCAGCACCGGGATCAGGTACACGAAGCTGGGCATGGTCTGCATGATGTCCAGCAGCGGCATCAGTACCGAACGCAAGCGGTTGCTACGGGCCGAAAGGATCCCCAGGGGGATGCCGATCAGTACCGAGATCAGCGTGGCCACCAGCATCAGGGCCAGGGTCTGCATCAGCTTGTCCCACAGGCCGACGGCGCCCACCAGGAACAGCAGGCCGACGATCACCGCCGTGGTCAGCAGCTTGCGGGTCGCATGCCAGGCGATGCCGCCGACAATCGCCAGCATCAGCCACCAGGGCGCCAGCCGCAGCAGGCCTTCAAGGTTGACGATGGCCCACAGCAGGGTGTCGGAAATGTGCCGGAACACATCGCCGTAGTTGGTCACCAGGGCGTCGACCCAGCCGTTGACCCAGTCGGCGATGGAAAAAGTGAAACGGTCTGGAAACATAAGAAACTCTCGATCAAAGGAGGTTGTGGTCCGGCTTCCGGCGGTGCTTGCGAACCGCCGGAAAGGCTCGACCTACAAGGCCGCGTCGATTTTCCTGGCCGCGTCTTCGCTGACCCATGGGTGCCAGACTTCAGGATGTTCCTTGAGAAAGAGTTTCGCCAGTTTCGGCGACTCGATGCGTTCGCGGGTCATGCGCGCCAGGTTCTGGTTGAGCAGGTCGATGGGCAGGTTGGCCTTTTCCAGCACCGCCACCAGTTCCGGGGCCTCGTCGTGGAAGGTCTTGGACAGGCCGACCTTGATGCTCACGCTCTTGTCGACGCCGGGTTTCTCCTCCAGCTTGACCAGGTCCACCTGGCCCATGAGCGGGGTTGGCGACCAGTAGTAGAAGAGGATAGGTTCGCCCCGCTTGTAGCTCGACAGCACCGCCGCATCCAGGGCCGGGCCGGTGCCGGGACGGAAGTTGGTGTAGCTGCTTTCCAGGCCGTAGCTCTTGAGCATCTCGCTGTTGTCCAGCTCACAGGTCCAACCGGCCGGGCAGTTGTAGAAGCGGCCCTTGCTCGGTTCTTCCGGGTCTTTGAACAGGCTGGCGTACTGGCCCAGATCGGCGATGTTTTTCAGGTTCGGCGCCTTGGCTTCGAGCTTGCGCTTGGCGTCGCCCTCGATCACATAGCGCGGCACGTACCAGCCTTCGACGGCTCCCACCACCGGCGCGCCAACACCCACCACCTTGCCGGCCTTTTCGGCCTTGTTCCACACCTCGCTGCGGCCCACCCACTCTTCGGCGAAGACCTGGATGTCATTGCTGCCCAGGGCGTTCTCCATGGTGATGGAGTTGCCCGGCAGGCTGTCGGTCTTGCAGTCGTAGCCCTTCTCCAGGACGAACTGCAGAACATCAGTGAGCAACATGCCGCTTTCCCAGTTCAGGCCGGCGAACTTCACCGCTTTGCCCGACTCGCACCAGCCGGCCGCCTGGGCGCCGGAAGCGGCCGCAAGGCCCATGGACAGCAACGTGGTCAGCAGGGTCTTATGCATTTTCATTGTGTGACGCTCCTAATCGTGAGTTGGCTTACGGCAGTTAAGAGGCATCCAGCCCTGTCCACGTCCCATCAAGACTCACACCGCTGTAGCGCGGCCGGTCCCACTCAGTTGTTGTTCGATCGGCGCAACCTGCTCTTGCGGCAGGATCAGGTGCTCGGGCACCGCGCCATGCCACTTCTTCGCGCAGACGTAGTACAACGCCGCCGGCACCACCAGGCCGATGATCCAGGAGATGTCGGTGTCGCCCAGACTGGCCACCAGGGGGCCGGTGTAGAAGTGGGTGGAGATGAACGGCATCTGGACCAGCACGCCGAACACATAAATGCTGATGCCCATGACATTCCAGCGACCGTAGCGATCGTCCGGGTTGGACAGTGCCGGGATGTCATAGCGCTCTTTGGTGATGCAGTAGAAATCCACCAGGTTGATCGCGCTCCAGGGCGTGAAGAACGCCAGCAGGAACAGGATGAAGGACTTGAATGCGCCGAGGAACGAGTGCTGGCCCAGCAGCGCGATCAGGGTCGCGGCACCGACGATCAGCAACACGAAGACCAGCCGCTGCAAGCGCGTCACTTTCAGCTCGCCGCGAAAGCCGCTGATGATGGTGGCGATGCACATGAAGCTGCCGTAGGAGTTCAGCGTGGAGATGGTCACCTTGCCAAAGGCGATGCTGAAGTAGAGCAACGCGGCAATCGCGCCACTGCCGCCCAGGCCGACGATGTAGGCCACTTCACGACCGGCGAACTGGCCCTGGGACAGGGCCGCGGCGAACACCCCGAGCACCATCGCCACCTGGGCACCGATCACCGAGCCTGCGCCCGCGGCGAAGAAGGTCTTCAATGGCGACGTCTTGCTCGGCAGGTAGCGCGAATAGTCGGCCACATAAGGACCGAAAGCGATCTGCCAGGACGCGGCCAGCGACACGGCCAGGAGGAAACTGCTCCAGCTGAAGTGCCGAATGGCCAGCAAGGCGCTGACATCGGTCTGCCCCAGCAGGCGACTGAACAGGTAGAAGAAGGCGACCACACCGATCACGCTGGCGACCCGGCCAATGTAGTGAATCACCCGATAGCCAAGCACCGTGACCAGCACAATGACGCTGGCGAACATCAGGATGCCGAGACTGTCGCTGACGCCGAACATCTGGCCCAGCGCCTGACCGGAAAGCACCGTGCCGGTTGCGGTGAACCCCAGGTACATCAGGCACACCAGCACCATCGGGATGGCCGCGCCATAGACCCCGAACTGCACCCGACTGGAAATCATCTGCGGCAGGCCGAGCCTCGGTCCTTGCGCCGCATGCAGGGCCATCACCCCGCCGCCCAGCAGTTGGCCGATCAGCAGACCGATCAACGACCAGAACACATCGCCGCCCAGCACCACCGCCAGCGCGCCGGTGACGATCGCCGTGATCTGCAGGTTGGCACCCAGCCACAGGGTGAACTGGCTCAAGAGACGACCGTGTCTTTCCGCTTCCGGGATGTAGTCGATCGAACGCCTTTCGATCAACGGTTTGTTGCTTGCACGATCATTCGCTAAGGCCATGGACGTCAAACCTCTATGGGCACTGCAGACGATTTCCACTGTAGGAGCGAGCTGGCTCGCGAGGCGGTGCAACTGATGCACCGCGGTGCTTGCTTGGCCAGCAAGCCGGCTCCTACAGGGAGGGTGGAGTGAACCGATGTTGCGGTTACTTGCCGGTGATCATCGGCAGGTTCAAGCCCTGTTCCTTGGCGCAGTCGATGGCGATCTGGTAGCCGGCGTCGGCGTGACGCATGACCCCGGTGGCCGGATCGTTGTGCAGCACCCGGGCAATCCGCTCGGCTGCTTCATCGGTGCCGTCACAGACGATCACCATCCCCGAATGCTGGGAGAAGCCCATGCCGACACCGCCGCCGTGGTGCAGGGAAACCCAGGTCGCACCGCTGGCGGTGTTCAACAGGGCGTTGAGCAGCGGCCAGTCGGACACGGCGTCGGAGCCGTCCTGCATGGATTCGGTTTCACGGTTCGGGCTGGCCACGGAACCGGAGTCCAGGTGGTCGCGACCGATGACGATCGGCGCCGACAGCTCGCCGCTGCGCACCATTTCGTTGAACGCCAGGCCGAGCTTGGCGCGCTGGCCCAGGCCGACCCAGCAGATCCGTGCCGGCAGGCCCTGGAAGCTGATGCGCTCGCGGGCCATGTCCAGCCAGTTGTGCAGGTGGGCGTCGTCGGGGATCAGTTCCTTGACCTTGGCGTCGGTCTTGTAGATGTCCTGCGGGTCACCGGACAGCGCCGCCCAACGGAATGGACCGACGCCACGGCAGAACAGCGGACGGATGTAAGCCGGAACGAAACCCGGGAAGTCGAACGCGTTTTCCACGCCTTCTTCCTGGGCCATCTGGCGGATGTTGTTGCCGTAGTCGAAGGTCGGGACGCCCATTTTCTGGAAGGCCAGCATGGCTTTGACGTGTTCGGCCATGGACTGCTTGGCGGCCTTGATCACGGCGGCGGGCTCGGTCTTGGCGCGGTCGCGGTACTGCTCCCAGGTCCAGCCTTTGGGCAGGTAGCCGTTGAGTGGGTCGTGGGCGCTGGTCTGGTCGGTGACCATGTCCGGACGCACGCCACGGCGTACCAGTTCCGGCAGGATTTCCGCTGCGTTGCCGCACAGGGCGATAGAGATCGCGCGGCCTTCGGCGGTGTACTTCTTGATACGTGCCAGGGCGTCGTCCAGGTCGGTGGCCTGCTCGTCGACGTAGCGGGTCTTGAGGCGGAAGTCGATGCTGGTCTGCTGGCACTCGATGTTCAGCGAGCAGGCCCCGGCCAGGGTCGCGGCCAGCGGTTGAGCGCCGCCCATGCCACCCAGACCGGCGGTCAGGACCCAGCGGCCCTTGAGGTTGGAGTCGTAATGCTGGCGACCGGCTTCGACGAAGGTTTCATAAGTGCCCTGGACGATGCCCTGGCTGCCGATGTAGATCCAGCTGCCGGCGGTCATCTGGCCGTACATGGCCAGGCCCTTGGCATCCAGCTCGTTGAAATGTTCCCAGCTGGCCCAGTGCGGCACCAGGTTGGAGTTGGCGATCAGCACCCGCGGCGCGTTGCTGTGGGTCTTGAACACGCCCACCGGCTTGCCGGACTGCACCAGCAGGGTTTCGTCGTCATTGAGCTGGGTCAGGGCGTCGACGATCTTGTCGTAGCACTCCCAGTTGCGCGCGGCACGGCCAATGCCACCGTAGACCACCAGTTCCTTGGGGTTTTCGGCCACTTCCGGGTCGAGGTTGTTCATCAGCATGCGCAGCGGCGCTTCGGTCAGCCAGCTCTTGGCGGTCAGCTTGTTGCCACGTGCGGCGCGGATTTCGACGTTGCGGAATTTAGTGGGTTTGCTATCAGTCACGGAAAAACTCCTCGGCGATGAGTCCAAGGTGCGAAGAGGATTCCATCGACTCTTACGCACACATATTTACTTGTACATACAAGCATATGCAATCAAGCGGCCAACTTGTATGAAACTTCACTGAAAAGCCTGGGGATAAAACTGCAACCCTTGTGGAACAAGGCTTTCAAAGGAGGGAGATTTTTCGAGAAGGGGATTTTGCTCAGCCGCGAGGCTGTTACCAAACAACGGTTTCGCGCTGTTCTGGGGCGTTCGGTAACAAATGGGTGCGCGGGAGACAGCGCCCGGGCCGGGAAAGATGCACGGCACGAACCTGCGCCGCGGACCAGCATCCGGGGGCAAGCGAAGGGCGGATATAAGGAAGGAAAACCTGCAGCCGTCGCCGTCCGTGTCCCGGCCAGCGACGGCCCATGGGAATCAGCGGGCGCTGAGCTCGATGACGCAGCAGCGTCCGTCGGTGGCGATCTCCAGCACTCCGGCATTGCCATCCAGACGCAGGCAATCGTAACGACCCAGGGCCTGCAACGGGGTGCTGCCCGTGTCGACCCAGGCTTGCTCGGCGGCACTGAACACCAGCACGGTGTGGGCCTGGGTAAAGAAGCGCTGCTGACCATCGAACCACTGCAAACGAGCGGCATAACGCTCAGGGCAGTAGATCAGGTTGAAGTCGCGGATCGCCCCGTCCAGCAGCGTGCAGCTCACCTGGCTGGCGCCACTGAAGGCGAAGGGGTCCAGCGCCAGCAGGGGCCGCGCAGCCTGACCATCCACCGTCAGTTGCATGCCCGCGCCTTGCAGCACGGTGATGATCCGCTGATAACCGGCAAAGCTGGAGAAGCCGCCGGACTCGCCAATATCGGCAATCGACAGGCGCCAGCCGAAACCTTCCAGGCCAGTGCCGGCGTCACGGGTGATTTCTTCGGTGCTGCCGCCGCCGTTCTTCCAGGGCATGCGCGGGTAGTCGGCGGCGCGTAACAGGGTGGGCTGGATCATTTGTGAAAGCGTCCTTCCAGGCGATGACGGGAACCGGGGTGGATCAACCGGGCGGCGGTCACCGGCTGACGCCCGGACCAGGTACGCCGGCGAATCAGCAGGCACGGCTCGCCGCGTTCGATCTGCAGCAGCCGGCACTCCTCGGGCTCGGCGAGGATCGCCTCGACCACATGCTCGCCCTCGGTCAGCGGCGCCACCTGGGACAGATAGGCGTAAGGGGTTTGCAGGGTGAAGTCCTGCTTGAGGTACTCCGGCGCCACCAGGGCGTTGACGAAACGGTCCTCGATCTGCACCGGGATATCGTTCTCGAAATGCACGATCAGCGAGTGGAAGACCTTCTGCCCTTCACGCATGTCCAGGGCCAGGGCGCGCTCGGAACCGGCGGCCTCTTCGCCCAGGGTGATGACCTGGCAGGTGTGGCGATGACCGCGGGAGGCGATCTCGTCGGCAATGTTGTGCACTTCGAACAGGGCCGACTGGCTCTTGGGCTCGGCGACGAAAGTCCCCACGCCCTGCATGCGCACCAGCATGCCT
This sequence comes from Pseudomonas sp. 3MA1, assembly GCF_029237275.1. Classification (NCBI taxonomy): domain Bacteria; kingdom Pseudomonadati; phylum Pseudomonadota; class Gammaproteobacteria; order Pseudomonadales; family Pseudomonadaceae; genus Pseudomonas; species Pseudomonas sp. 3MA1. Next base: position 375,712 of record NZ_JAACFX010000004.1, read on the forward strand.
TCGGCGGTCATCTCGCGCAGCGCGCGGTTGATGGTCATGCGGCTGAAACCCAGCTGGTTGACCAGCTCGCTTTCCGAGGGAACCCGGTAGTGCGGCGGCCAGTTTCCGCTCTCGATCTGCTGGGTGATCATCTGTTTGACGCGGGCATACAAGGGCGCCGGACTATCGCCCAGATGGGCAGCCAGCGGCGATTTGGCAGGCGGAGTCGGCACAGGAAATCCTTGTTGAGCAAAAAAGGTGACTAGCTTGCCGGAGTTTACCGGGCAGGCAAACGTCTGTATATGTATATACAAATAACACACGATAGGGTGCTTGAACCATGTCCGCCTTCTTCGCCGAACGCGCGCTGCTGCCTGATGGATGGGCCAATCATGTACGTCTTGAAGTCAGCCCCGATGGCCTGTTGACACAGATCCAGGCCAACGCCAGCGCCGAAGGTGCACAACGGCTCAAGGGCCCGCTGCTACCCGGCATGCCCAACCTGCACTCCCACGCGTTCCAGCGAGCCATGGCCGGGCTGGCGGAAGTGGCCGGCAACCCCAACGACAGCTTCTGGACCTGGCGCGACCTGATGTACCGCCTGGTAGGCAAGATCAGCCCCAACCAGTTGCAGATCATCGCTCGCCAGCTGTACATCGAAATGCTCAAGGCCGGCTACACCTCGGTGGCCGAATTCCATTACGTGCACCACGACAGCGACGGCCAGCCCTACGCCGACCCCGCCGAGCTGTCCCGACGCATCAGCCAGGCGGCCGCCAGCAGCGGCATCGGCCTGACCCTGCTGCCCGTGCTGTACAGCCATTCCGGCTTTGGCGGCCAGGCGCCGAATGACGGCCAGCGCCGTTTCATCAACAGCACGGAACACTACCTGCAACTGCAACAGCGCCTGCAACCGGTGCTGGCGCAACAGGCCAACCAGCAACTGGGCCTGTGCTTTCACTCATTGCGCGCGGTCACGCCCCAGCAGATCAGCGAAGTGCTGGCCGCCAGCGACCGCCAGTGCCCGGTGCATATCCACATCGCCGAGCAGCAGAAGGAAGTGGACGACTGCCTGGCCTGGAGCGGACGCCGTCCCCTGCAATGGTTGTACGAAAACGTCGCGGTGGATCAACGCTGGTGCCTGGTCCACGCCACTCACGCCAACCCGGAAGAAGTCAGCCTCATGGCCAACAGCCGGGCCATTGCCGGCCTGTGCCTGACCACCGAAGCCAACCTGGGCGACGGCATCTTCCCGGCGGTGGACTTCCTCGCCCAAGGCGGACGCCTGGGCATCGGCTCCGACAGCCATGTGTCTTTGAGTGTGGTGGAAGAACTGCGCTGGCTGGAGTACGGCCAACGCCTGCGGGACCAGCGCCGCAACCGTCTGTACCGCGCGGACCAGCCCATGGTCGGCCGCACTTTGTACGATGCCGCGCTGGATGGCGGCGCCCAGGCGCTGGGGCAACACATTGGCACCCTGGCCGTGGGCAAGCGCGCCGACTGGCTGGTGCTGGATGGCAACGACCCTTACCTGGCCACGGCCGATGGCGACGGGATTCTCAACCGCTGGCTGTTCGCCGGCGGCGACCGTCAGGTGCGGGATGTGATGGTGGGCGGGCAATGGGTGGTGCGTGACGGGCATCACGCCGCCGAAGAAGACAGCAACCGGGCCTTCACCCAGGTTCTGCGCGACCTGCTCAACTGACCCATAGGCACAGGAGCCGGCTTGCCGGCGAAAGCGTCCATGCGAGCGCCTTCGCCGGCAAGCCGGCTCCTACAGGTCTACTTCGAAGTCTTGGCCATGGCCGAGTCCGACACCCGCCAGATCAAACGCGTGGTGTCATAGCCCTGCTGACGCGCCTTGCTCAGCAACTCTTCACGCACCGTTTCGTTGACTTCCGGCGTGCGCGACAGCAACCACAGGTAGCGCCGGTTCGGGTTGCCGACAATCGCGGTCTTGTAGTCATCGCTGACATACAGCACCCAGTAGTCGCCCTTGGTCGCTCCCGGCAGCAGCCGCGAGAACCAGTTATCGAACTCGACCCACAGCTTGTCGGTCTTGCCCGGCACCTGAGGCGTGGCGGTACCACGGGCCTCTTCCCACTTCCACTCCGGGGTCAGGCAGCGATTGAGCACTGCCACGTTGCCCTCGGGCAACAGGGTGTAACGCGCCTCGGATTGCGCACAGTTACGCTGGAAATACATCGGCAGCCGCGCCAGCTCGTACCAGGTCCCCTGGTAACGCTTGAGATCGACGTGGTTGACGGTCTTGGGCGCCAGCGAATCGTCCCGGGACGTGGCGCAGCCGGCCAAGAGCAGGCCGACCAGAAGAGTGAAAACAAAACGCATCATTATTTTTCTCCCGTGGGCCCAAGGCCCCGGTTCTTACTTCAGGCCTTGCCCGGAAAACATCAGAACCTTGTCACCGGCATACTGCACGCTGATAAAGCTGTTCTTGTCGCCCCAGGTGCAACTGGACATACCCAGCGCGCCCGAACAGTCGGTCGGTTTACCCAGGAGTTGTTCGACCTCGGCCTTGGGCATGCCCGCCGAGAGTTTGGAATAGTTTTCCTGATTGACCTTGCTGCACGCGGCCAGCAGCACGCAGAAGGACAACAGAGCGAGAGAACGCAGGGACATGGTGAACTCCTGGACGAAGGGGGGAAGGCCTGTCAGCCAACCAGAAGCTTAGAAGAGAAAACCCCCTTCTGGTTCCCCGCGCGGCCGGGTATTTCTTACCCGGCGAGCAAGGCATTTTCCCGGTAAATCAAGCACCTCTTCGGACCGCCCTGCAGTTCGTCGGTTTTCCCCGCCCGGCCCTCATCTTCCTTGATGGCCAGTCGACATAACTGCAGCGCAAAGCCTTCCACTGTGGCAAATTGACGCCCCTCGTTGACCAGCCCATCGCGGTAGTTCACTTAATGACCAGAAATATGAAATTCAGCCACAAGATCCTGCTCGCCGCCGCCCTTGTGGTGGCCGTCGCGTTCGCCTGTTTTATTCTGTTCAACGACTACCGACAGCGCGAAGCCCTGCGCAACAGCACCGAGTCAACCATGCAGGAACTGGGCAGCCTGACCACCAGCAATATCCAGACCTGGCTGGAAAGCCGCATCCAGCTCCTGCAGTCCCTGGCCCAGCAGATCGCCGTGGACGGCAGTGGCGCCGAAAGCCTGAAACGCAGCGTCGGCCTGCCCGCCTATACCAGCAACTTCCAGCTCAGCTACTTCGGCGGCCAGGACGGCGTGATGTTCTCGGTGCCGGCCGGCAATCGCGCCGCCGACTACGACCCCCGCGCCCGCGGCTGGTACAAGGCGGCCACCGGCGCACAACGGACCATCGTCACCGAACCCTACATCGCCGCGTCGTCCGGCAAGCTGGTGATCACCGTGGCCACCCCGGTGCAGCATCAGAACCAGATGATCGGCGTGGCCGGCGCCGACATCGATCTGTCGAGCATCAGCGCCATCATCAACTCGCTGAACTTCGGCGGTCATGGCCAGGCCTTCATCGTCAGCGCCGACGGCAAGATCCTCATTCACCCCGACAGCAAGCTGGTGCTCAAGAGTCTCGCCGAGGCCTATCCCGCGGGTGCCCCGAGCATCAGCCCCGGCCTGAAGGAAGTGCAGCTCAATGGCAAGACCCAGCTGATCTCCTTCACCCACGTCAACGGCGTGCCTTCGGCCGACTGGTACGTGGCCCTGGTGCTGGACAAGGACACCGCCTTCGCCGTACTCAGCGAGTTTCGCACCTCGGCAATCATCGCCATGCTGATCGCGGTGGTGATCATCATCAGCCTGCTGGGCATGCTGATCCGCATGCTGATGCAGCCGCTGCACGTGATGGGCCGGGCCATGCACGACATCGCCGAAGGCGAAGGCGACCTGACCAAGCGCCTGGTGATCCATGGCCACGACGAGTTCGGCACCCTGGGGCTGTCGTTCAACCGTTTCGTCGAGCGCATCCACAGCTCGATCCGCGAAGTGTCCTCGGCCACCGGCCAGGTCAACGAAGTGGCCCTGCGCGTGGTCGCCGCCTCCAACTCGTCGATGTTCAACTCCGACCAACAGGCTTCGCGCACCAGCAGCGTGGCCGCAGCCATCAACCAGCTGGGCGCCGCCGCCCAGGAAATCGCCCAGAACGCCGCCCTCGCCTCGCAGCACTCCAGCGAGGCCCGCAGCCTGGCGCAAGACGGCCAGCAAGTGGTGGACCAGACCATCGCCGCCATGCACCAGCTGTCGGCCAAGATCAGCAGCTCCTGCGACAACATCGAGACCCTCAACAGCAACACGGTGAACATCGGGCAGATCCTCGAAGTCATCACCAGCATTTCTCAGCAGACCAACCTGCTGGCGCTCAACGCCGCCATTGAAGCGGCCCGCGCCGGCGAGGCCGGGCGCGGCTTCGCGGTGGTGGCGGACGAAGTGCGCAACCTGGCCCACCGCACCCAGGATTCGGCGCAGCAAGTGCAGAAGATGATCGAAGAACTGCAGGTCGGTGCCCGTGAAGCGGTGGGCACCATGACCGAGAGCCAGCGCGAGAGCGAAAGCAGCGTGGGCATTGCCAACCAGGCCGGCGAGCGCCTGGGCAGCGTGACCCAGCGCATCGGCGAGATCGACGGCATGAACCAGTCGGTGGCCACCGCCACCGAGGAGCAGACCGCGGTGGTGGAGTCGATCAATGTCGACATCACCGAGATCAACACCCTGAATCAAGAAGGGGTGGAAAACCTGCAAGCCACCCTGCGCGCCTGCGCCGACCTGGAACAACAGGCCAAGCGCCTGCAGCACCTGGTGGGCAGCTTCCGCATCTGAGGAGCAGCTTCGCCGGCAAGCCGCCTCCTACCAGTATTCGTAGGAGCCGGCTTGCCGGCGAAATCATTCGATTGCGGACATCCGGCAATACAGTCGCTGGTCTGCACGCCCCCAACAGAACTGGATTAAGACTAAACTCAGGCCTGCCTTTCCAGTCGAGCCCGCCCCATGAAGCTTTCATCCCAGGTCAAGCCCATCAGTTACCTGAAAAGCCACACCGCCGAGATCGTCAAGCAACTGACGGAAAGCCGCGAGCCTCTGGTTATTACCCAGAATGGCGAAGCCAAGCTGGTGGTTATGGATGTACAGAGCTTTGAGGAACAGGAAGCGACCCTGGCCATGTTGAAACTTCTGGCCTTGGGCAACCGGGAGATTGAAGCCGGCCAGTTCCGTGATGCAGAACAGGTGTTTGCCGACCTGGAGCGGGACGACCCGCAATGAGATTCAAGGTGGTCATTCTGCATTCGGCAGAACATGACCTGAAAGAACTCAGACACTACCTGATCAGTCGATTCTCTCCCCAAGCCTGGCACAGCACCTTCCAGCACTTGAAATCCACCGTGGCTCAACTGGCGACCTCGCCCTACGCTGGCGTGATACCTGACGAAATTCAGCAGCTCAATCTGCGCCACTATCGCCAGGTACTTTGCGGCATTAACCGGGTGATCTACGAAGTGCGGGAGAACACCGTCTTTATCCACATCATTGCCGATACACGCAAAGACCTGCAGTCGTTGCTGATGAAGCGCCTGTTGCGAGCGGACAGGTAATGCTTGCCGGCCGTCAGAAACGCGAACCAGGCTCGCGCAGGAAAGCCAGCTCTTCGGCAGTGGATTCACGGCCGAGAATGGCATTGCGATGGGGAAAGCGCCCGAAGCGGGCAATGACTTTCTGGTGCCGTTCGGCGTAGTCCAGCTGATCGGCGAACACCGGGCGGTCGTCCTCGGGCTGTTCGTCATGCAGGGCGGCAAAGCGCGAAACCCCTTCGTTCTGCACCGCCAGGTGCTCGCAATGCTCGAACACCAGGTAGATGAAACTGCGCTGCATGGCCGACAGGCGCCGGTCAAAATCCGCCGCGATGCCTTGCGCCACCAGGGCCTGGGCCCGGGCATCGCCGGAAAAGGCCTTGGGCGTATCGCGGTGGATCATGCGCGGTAACTGATCGAGCAACAGCACCAGGGCCAGCCAACCGTGGGGACTTTGCGTCCACTCGGTCAATCCGCCGGCCAGTGCCTGCTCCGTCAGGTCGCCAAAGCGCTGGCGCGCTTCGAGGTCCTGGCTGTCGCGCTTGCCAAACCACAACCGGCCCTTGGCAGCGACCATCTCTGCCGGCTTTTCGGCTGAACCGAACCACCAATCAAGCAGAGGCTGCCAAGGCGCGGCCATGTCTTACTCCTTGTGGTAGCCCGTCACGCGAGCCACTTCTTCTTTCGAACCGAGGAACACCGCCACGCGCTGGTGCAGGCCTTCAGGCTGAATGTCGAGGATGCGCTGGTGACCGTCGGTGGAAGCACCACCGGCCTGCTCGATGAGGAAGGACATCGGGTTGGCTTCGTACATCAGGCGCAGTTTGCCCGGCTTCTCCGGCTCGCGGCTGTCGCGTGGGTACATGAACAGACCGCCACGGGTCAGAATACGGTGCACGTCGGCGACCATGGCCGCGACCCAGCGCATGTTGTAGTTCTTTTTCAGCGGACCGGTGTCGCCGGCCAGCAGCTCACTCACGTAGCGCTTGACCGGGGCTTCCCAGTGACGCTCGTTGGACATGTTGATGGCAAATTCCTGGGTGGACTCCGGAATCTGGATGTCTTCGTGGGTCAGGACGAAGCTGCCCATTTCACGGTCCAGGGTGAAGCCCTTGACGCCGTGGCCCAGGGTCAGGATCAGCATGGTCTGCGGACCGTAGATGGCGTAACCGGCAGCGACCTGCTGGGTGCCCGGCTGCAGGAAGGCCTTTTCATTCAAGGCTTCGTTCTGGCTCAGGTACTCGTTCGGGCAGCGCAGCACCGAGAAGATGGTGCCGACCGGCGCGTTGATATCGATGTTCGACGAACCGTCCAGCGGGTCGAATACCAGCAGGTAGGCGCCTTTCGGGTATTTGCCCGGGATCTGGTAGGCATTGTCCATTTCCTCGGACGCCATGCCGGCCAGGTGACCGCCCCATTCGTTGGCTTCCAGGAGAATCTCGTTGGAGATCACATCGAGCTTCTTCTGCACTTCGCCCTGCACGTTTTCCGTGCCCATGCTGCCCAGGACACCGCCCAGGGCGCCTTTGGACACGGCGTGGCTGATCTCCTTGCAAGCACGCGCCACCACTTCGATCAGGAAGCGCAGATCGGCAGGAGTATTGTTGCTGCGGGTCTGCTCAATCAAATAGCGACTCAGGGTAACGCGGGACATGGACGGCTCCGGAGGAATGGGGGAGGTTGAAAACCCGCGCAGTTTAACGCGAGTCGGGGCGCATTTCCTCCTCTCAGACAGGGAACTGGCAGATAGAGTTCAGGCGCCGGTTTTCAGCGTAGACGGATTCGTCGCGGGGGCGCTTGCCCCCGCCACGGTGATCAGGATCTGGCCGCCGGTTTGCGCAGCAGGCTCACCGCCATGCCGCCCAGGGCCAGCACCCCCAGCAGCAGCACGGCCCACAGGCCGATCTTCTTCCAGTCCGGCCCGCCGGCCACGGCGGCGGCCGGCGACGTAGCAGTGGCTGGCGGCAATGGCGTCGCGCCTTCGACCTTGGCCTGGCCCAGCTCCCTGAGGCGCTGCGGACTGTAATCGGGAATCAGGGTGCTCAGCGGCAGGTTGGCCGCCGTCGCGCTCGGGTTGCCCAGCGCCAGCGTGTAGGGCCCGGCGCCACGGGCCAGGAACACCAGCTGCGTACCGCGCACGGCAAACGCCAGGGTCGGCGCCTCGGCCCCCAGGCCACCGCCCCGCTCGTCCACCGCCAGTTTCAACTGCTGCACGGTCTGCCCCGGCACTTGCAGTTCGTTCTGCTGCACGTCCTGGCCATTCTGAGTCAGGCGGTACAGCAGGCCGTTGTTCAGGGTCTGCCAGGGCAGGCTGCTTTCACGGCGGCCATACAGGGTCGCCGGCGCCAGGGTGTTGGCCTCTTTGAGATCGATGCGCACCCGCTCGACATTCAGCCCCATGGGCAACTGCCAGGTGTATTCACCGGCCTTGGCGGCGGTGCCGCGCAGCGGCTGGGACCACACCAGCGGCGACGCCAGGCTGGTAGTGCTGCTGCTCTGCAGTTGTGTCGAGGTCAGCACCGGCGCCGATTGCGGGGTGTTCCACAGCAGGCGCAGGTAGCGCGCCGACTGCCCGGGCAAGGCCACTTCGTGCTGCTCAATCCGCTCGTCGGCGAATGACAGGCGCGCCACCTGACCGTCGCCCCAGGATTGCCAGTGCTGCAGGTCGTCGCTGGCCTCGATGCTGAAACGCTGGAAACCGTCGCGCTCGCTGGTCCAGTCCAGCACCAATTGCTGCAGCGGGGCCTTGATGCCACTGGCATCCAGCAGCCAGCCGCGCAGCACTTCCTCGCCGGCCTCCAACTGCGTGGCAGGCTGCACCTCCACCAGGGTGCCGTTGGCACTGGATTGCACCCGCACGCTGGGGGTGCTGTCGCCGGCTTGCGCCGAGCTGTACAGCGGGAACCACTTCACCTCGGTGAGGCTCTGCTGCTCGCGGGTCTGGGCCTGTTGACGGGCCAGGGCATAGGCCTGGGGCTCGCCGGCGGCGTTGAACACGCGAATATCCCGCAGATCGGTCTGGCTGGCATGCAGTTGCACGTCCAGCGGCAGCTCCAGGCGATACCAAGGCCCCTCGCCACTCAGGGTCAAGGGCACCTGGGACTTGAAGTCCCCCGGCTTGTCCTGGGCCACGGCGGACAGCGCCACACACAGGCTCACAGTGCCCAACCAGCCCAGGCTCAGCTTCGAACTCACGATGACACTCCTTCATCCAACGGTTTTCCGGGCGCGGATTCGGCCTCGGCGCGCTTGGGCGGCAATGGCGCGAAATAGCCCACCACCAGCAGCAGTCCCCCCACCCCGATGAACGAGACGATCCGCGCCAGTCCACCACGGTTGCTCAATTCCACCAGGAACAGCTTGGCCACCACCACGGCGATCAGCACCGCGCCGATCAGCCAGACTTCGCGGCGATGGCGCAGATGCCCGCCGATCATCAGGCCCAGGGCAATCAGGGTCCAGACGATGGATAGCCCGGCCTGGACCATCATCGACGCCAGCAAGGCATCGGCCTGGAACGGCACGCCGCTCCAATGATGGGCGGCGCGCATCACCAGCACGGTGAAGAAGGCGAACAGGGAAATCCCCGCCAGCAACGGCGCGCCGCGCTCGGCGTAATCGGCGCGGATCGCCAGTTGCTGCAGCGCACTGCGCGACCAGACATAGACGCCGAACAGGGCAAACAGCAGCCCCAGTTCAAGGGGGTTGAGCAGCGGCAGGTACGGCAACGGTTCGGCGCGACCATCGCTGAAGGTATTGGCCAGCCAGAACCAGCCCAGCATCAGCAGCGCCAGGGGCAGCGCGGCATACAGACGATATTCACGGGAATGCGCACTGACCGGCCAAGGCCAGGTTCGCGGCGCGGCCATCGCCACCAGATACAGGCTCGGCAGGATCGCCCAACCCAGCCAGCGCCAGGCGTTGTACTGCTCGGACAACAGCAGCAAGCCATAGCGCAGCTCCAGCGCCAGCACGCCGATCAGCAACCAGCAGCCCAGCACATGGGCGATGCTCAAGACCCGCTTCGGCAGCCAGGCTTCCAGGCGCCGCACACTGAAGAAGTGCACGGCGAACAACAGGGTCCAGGCCAGCCAGCCCAGATTCGCCGCCGGGTGATAGCGCGACGTCCAGGAGGCCAGCAGCACCAGGGCCCCCGCCGGTATCAACAGGCTGCACACCAGCCCCAGGGACTTCCACTGCAGGCGCCGGGCCAACAGCGCACAGAGCAGCACGCTGAGGGCAGTGATCAACAGCAACAGGCTCGCCTGCCAATGGGCCGGGGCGAAACGCAGCACTTCCTGGAGCCAGGTAAACGCCCACCAGCAAACGCCCCAGGCCAGCAGCAGATCGGACAGATGGCCCAGGCTCAAGGCGTCGAAGGCCGAGCCGTGATTGCCCCGCTGCAAGCGCCACGCCCCGAGCAATGCCGCCAGCGCCAGGACCATCGGCGTCCAGAAATCGCCATTGGCCAACGGCCGCACGCCCTCGACCAGGCCACTGAAGAAGCCGTCCGTGCCGGCCAGCAGAAAAGTACTACCGCCGATCACCTGCAACAGCAGGCCGAAGGCAAAACTGGCGCGCTGCTGCAGGTACAGGCTGAGCCAGATGATCAACAACCCACTGGCAGCCCAGACGCCGCTGGCGGTGCGCCAGGGCAGCACGAACAGCACCGCCAGGTTGATCATCATCAGCCCGGCCAGCAGCACCACCGACAAGCCCCGCAGCAGGCGCGGTTCATGGCGCACCATGTCGTTGCGCGCGGCCAGGAGCATGCCACCGACCAGGGTCAGGCCAATCAGCGAAGCGCTCATGAGGCCGCTCCAGCCGGCGTTGAATACCGCGCCGGCATCGCCGTCCGCGCCTTGCAGGCGCATCAGGAACAACCCTCCGCCCAACAGCTGCACGGCAAAGGCCGTGAACAGGAAGGTCCGCGATTGCAGGCGCAGGCCGACAAACAAGGTCCCCAGCCCAGCCAGGGCCCAACTGATGGCCGTGCCCTGGGTCAACAAGAACAGCGGCGCCAGCAGGTACAGGAAGCCCAGCCCGGCCACTGCCAGGATCGGCGCCATGCCCTGCTCCCAGCTCGCCGACCAGGCCTTATCGGCCCGGCGCAGTTGCTCGAAACTGAACAGCAACGCCGCGCCCAGCAACAGCGCGCCCAACGGCGCACCCTCCAACAGACTGGAATCGCCGGGGCGCAGCTCACTGAGGAAGGCCAGGGCCGAACCCAACTGCAGCAGCAGGGCGAAGACCCGGGCCAGGGGACGTTGCTGACGCAGGCCGAGCCAGAAGATCCCCGCGCCCTCCACCGCCCAGGCCGCGGACGTCCAGCGCGCATCCAGGCCCAGCGGAATGGCCAGGGTGGCGAAGATCACCCCCAGGGCCAGGCAGGTTTCACCGAGCAACAGCGCGCGACCGCCCATCAGCAGCCGTGCCAGGACCATGTAGATCAGGCCCAGGGCCAGGGCACTGAAAGAGGCGGCGAACGCCAGGTGCTGGACCAGCGCCAGTTGCAGGCCAAAGCCCACCAGCGGCGGACCGAACAGCAGGCTGCCGTCGACGTAGTCGCCCTTGCGCGCGGACCAGTGCAGCAGCGCCTGACGATCGGCGTCCGCCGGCGCATCGCTGAGTTCCAGCAACTTGCGCCGGGTAAACAGCAGACCGATGGCCAGGTACATGAAGAAGAACAGGATCAGGAACGGCTCGGTGCTCCACAGCAGCTCCGGGGTATAGGAACGCAGGCCCCAGGCCAGGCCGATGCCGAAGGTGCCGACAAAACCGATCAGGTTGAGCAGGCGCCAGGCCTTGAACCAGGCGATGGCCAGAATGCCGGCATTGAGCAGCGCGAAGTAGCTGAACAGCGCCACATGGCTGCCGGCACCGGTGGAGGTCAGGATTGGCGCGGCGAAGCCGCCGAGGGCCGCCGCGGCCGCCAGCCCCAGGGCATCCTGGGTGATGGCCAGAATCGCCGAAAACAGCGTGACCGCCACCAGCAGGCCCAGGGCCGCGGAAGGGTCGAGCAGCGGGTGCAGGCGCATGGCGGCGAACACCGTCAGGTACAGCACGGCGATGCCGGTGCCCTGCAGCATCAGGGCGTAGTTGCTGTTGCGCCGCCGCAGCCACCAGCCCAGCCCCAACAGGCCCAGGGAGCTGGCCGCGACCCCGGCGTAGCGCAGTTCGATGGGCACCACCATGCCTTCGGTGGCGTAGCGCAGCAGGAAGGCCAGGCCGAGGAACAGCAGCACCACGCCGACCCGCAGTACGGTGTTGCCGCCGAACAGCCAGTTGCGCGCCCCGCTGATGGCGCGCTCGATCAGGTTCGGCTCCTGCGGCTGCGCCACGGCAGGCTCACGGGCCGCTGCCTGGGGCTGCCAGACCGACTCCGGCAGCGGCTGGCTGGCTTCGTTTGCCGCACCGGGCGGCGGCGCGGCGGGCAACTCCCAGACCAGCTCGGGAGCCGGCGCTGCCGGTTCCACCGGCCGCACGTCGTCAAGAATGAATTCAGGCAGGTCCTGCAGGTCCGGCGCGGCGCTCAAGACGCTGCTTGCCTCGGCAGGTGGGTTGCTGACCTGGGGCTCTGCAAGCGCCTGGGCCGCGCCGTCGGGGCTTTCCAGCAGGGCCAGGCGCTGGCCCAGGGCTTCGAGGGTGCTTTTCGCCCGCTCCAGCTCACGGTGCTGGTCGAGCACCTGTCGCTGCAGGGCACCGAAACGAATGGCCAGGCCAAGCACCAGGCCCAGCAGCGCGCCAATCAGGGCGTCGCTGATGGACTGGTCGACGATCCAGCCCAGCAAGGCACCCAGCAGCATGAACATCCATTGCATGTGTCGATATCCCTAAGCGGTCCACGGACGGACGGGTACGGCGGTGTTGAGGTTTTCACCGGCACTCAGGCTCCGACCAATCACTGCAGGAGCCGGCGTGCCGGCGAAGATTTCTCCCCGATTGGAAGCCGAGCGCGGCCCAAAAGACACCCGATGGGAGATAAAATCGCCGCTCAGTATATCGACCCGACCCAACAAACGTTGGGCCTTGTGCACAGTTCAGGCATTTTTCCGGGCCCGTCAGTCCAGGGCCTTCCAGATTTCCGTGGCGTATTCGCGGATGGTCCGGTCCGAAGAGAACCAGCCCATGCGCGCCGTGTTGAGCACCGCCGAGCGCCACCATTCCTTGGAGTCGTGCCAGCGCTCCTCGACCCGGGCCTGGGCGTCCCAATAGGCGTCGAAATCGGCGCAGACCAGGAACCGGTCATAGTCGATCAGCGAATCGATCAGCCCGGTGTAGCGCGACGGATCATCCGGGGAGAACACCCCGCCGCGAATCGCCTGCAGCACATCGTTGAGCCGATGGGAGGCGGCGATGTCCGGCACCGCGCTGAATTCGCCATTGCGCTTGCGCGCCTCCACCTGCTGGGCACTGAGGCCGAAGATGAACATGTGTTCGGCGCCGACCTGCTCGCACATCTCGACGTTGGCGCCGTCCAGGGTGCCGATGGTCAGGGCGCCGTTGAGGCCGAACTTCATGTTGCTGGTGCCCGAAGCCTCGAAGCCGGCGGTGGAAATCTGCTCCGACAGGTCGGCGGCAGGAATGATGCTTTCCGCCAGGCTGACGTTGTAGTTGGGCAAAAACACCACCTTGAGCAAACCGCGCACGGTCGGATCGCTGTTCACCGTGCGGGCGATGTCGTTGGTCAGCTTGATGATCAGTTTGGCCTGGTGATAGCTGGCCGCCGCCTTGCCGGCGAAGATCTTCACCCGCGGCACCCAGTCGGTTTCCGGCTCGGCGCGGATTGCCTGATACAGCGCCACGGTGTGCAGCAGGTTGAGCAACTGGCGCTTGTACTCGTGGATGCGCTTGACCTGCACATCGAACAGCGCCGCCGGGTTGATGGCGATGCCCAGGCGCTCGTGGATCAGCGCCGCCAGGGCGCGCTTGCTGTGCAGGCGCTGCTCGGCGAACTGCTTGCGAAACGCCGGCTTCTCGGCAAAGGGCTCAAGCCCCCGCAACAGCTGCTCGGGGCTGTCCAGCAGTTCGGGACCCAGGGCATCCACCAGCATTTCGGTGAGGGGCGGGTTGGCCTGGTACAGCCAGCGGCGAAAGGTGATGCCGTTGGTCTTGTTGTTGATCCGCTCCGGGTACAGCTTGTGCAACTCGGAGAACACCGTGCTGCGCATCAGTTGGGTATGCAGGCCAGACACGCCATTGACGCTGTGGGAGCCGAGGAACGCCAGGTTGCCCATGCGCACCCGGCGCCCATTGTCCTCCTCGATCAGCGACACCGCCCGCAGCACGTCGAAATCGTGCAGGCCCTTGGCCCGCAAGGCATCGATGTGCTGGGCGTTGATCAGGTAGATGATCTGCATGTGCCGCGGCAGCATGCGCTCCATCAAGCCCACCGGCCAGGTTTCCAGGGCCTCGGGCAGCAGCGTGTGGTTGGTGTAGGCCAGGGTGTCCACGGTGATCTGCCAAGCCGCGTCCCAGGCGATGCCGTGCAGGTCCACCAGCTGGCGCATCAGCTCGGCCACGGCGATCGACGGATGGGTGTCGTTGAGCTGGATCGCCGCATGCTCGCCGAGGCTGAGCACCGAGTCGTGCATGTTCTTGTGGCGCCGCAGCAAGTCCTGCAGCGAGGCCGAGACAAAGAAGTATTCCTGGCGCAGGCGCAATTCCTGGCCGGCTTCGGTGCTATCGGCCGGGTACAGCACCCGGGAGATGCTCTCGGCCCGAGCCACTTCCGCCACCGCGCCCAAGTGGTCGCCGGCGTTGAAACGCTCCAGGTGCAGGTCTTCCATGGCCCGGGCCCGCCACAGGCGCAGGGTGTTGACGCTGGCCCCGCGCCAGCCCACCACCGGGGTGTCGTAGGCCACCGCGCGCACCGTCTCCGCCGGCCACCAGACCTGGCGCGTATTGCCCGCCTCGTCGGTCACGCTGTCGACACTGCCGCCAAAGCCGATGGAATAGATCACCTCGGGACGCTCGAACTCCCAGGGGTTGCCGAAATCCAGCCAGTGCTCGGTCTGCTCCTGCTGCCAGCCATCGACGATCGCCTGGCGGAACAGCCCGTGCTCGTAACGAATGCCGTAGCCGTGACCGGCCAGGCCCAGGGTCGACATGCTTTCCATGAAACACGCCGCCAGGCGTCCCAGGCCGCCATTGCCCAGGGCCGCGTCGGGCTCCAGCAGGCGAATGCGCTCCAGGTCCACCCCCAGGTCGGTCAGGGCTTCGCGGGCCACGTCCAGCAGGCCAAGATTGCTCAGGCTGTCGAACAAGAGCCGGCCGATGAGGAACTCCAGGGACAGGTAGTACACCCGCTTCTGCCCCTTGCGGTACATCTGCCGCGTGTGATCCATCCAGTGGTCGACCATGTGGTCCCGCGCGGCCAGGGCAATGGCCTCGAACCAGTCGTGGTCGAAGGCGTGGTCCGGATCTTTGCCGACCGCGTAGGTGAGTTTGGTCAAGACCGCTTCGCGAAAAGCGGCCACCTCAGCGTCACGAGCTAGGGGTTCCTGAGTCATCGATACGACCTCTGACGAGATACACAGTGAGCATGGAATGGTCTGAGCCTAGTCGGTCTGACACGAGGCGAAGGCTCTGGTTCGGCGCTGCTGCAAATGGCTCGGCTCAAGGGGGAGTCTTCGGCGCCTGCGGGGAAAAAGATGCAGATGCCGTGCCGCCGGGCGTAAATCCGACGCCCTCTAAGAAAAATCCGACCCAAAGTCGTTCAAAAATCCATCAGTCCCGGTATGATCGCGCGCCCTGGAACATGCCGGAATAACCACCTTGATGAAGTCCAACCTGATCGCCGCCGCGGAAATCGATCGTCTCGATACCTGGGCCAAATACTCCGCGCCCATGTGCGGTTCCTGCATGTCCAGCTGCTGCACGCTGCCGGTGGAAGTGAAGATCAAGGACCTGATCCGGATTGGCATCGTCGATGAATTCGAGCGCGGCGAGCCGGCGAAGAACATCGCCAAGCGCCTGCAGAAAGAAGGCATCGTCGAGCGCTACAACCAGAAATCGGAAATCTTCACCCTGCAGCGCATGAGCAACAACGATTGCCTGTATCTGGATCGTAAAAGCCGCCTGTGCACCATTTATGACAAGCGCCCGGACACCTGCCGCAACCATCCGAAGATCGGTCCGCGTCCGGGCTACTGCGCCTACAAGCCCAAGCCCCTGGAGCGTCCGACCAATACCAGCAGCCGGACCCTGGAACGCTTCTGAGCCCCTGCCCCTCAGGCTGGCTGGCACTGCTGTAGCCGCTGCCGAGCAGCGCGAGGCTGCGAACGGCTGCAAGGCAGCCGCAAGACGGCCAGCGCGGTAGCTCAGGCACTAGGCGCCGCCCGGGTTGACGGCCGCTGCGCGCCCGGGCGCAGCCTCGCAGGCTCGGCAGCGGCTACAGGTTTTCTCCAGGCGAAAAAAAACGCCCCCGGTCGCAAGACCGGGGGCGTTTTCATTCAGCCGGAACTAAAGACTCAGTTCTTGGCTTTCTTGGCAGCGCGGGTACGCTCGCCTTCGTCCAGGATCTTCTTGCGCAGACGAATGGACTTAGGAGTCACTTCGCACAGCTCGTCGTCCTGGATGAATTCCAGAGCCTGTTCCAGGGTGAAGCGAACAGGTGGAACCAGGGCGATGGTTTCGTCTTTGCCCGAAGCACGCATGTTGTCGAGCTTCTTGCCTTTGGTTGGGTTCACACCCAGGTCGTTGTCACGGCTGTTCAGACCAACGATCTGACCGTTGTAGATCTCCTGGCCGTGCTCGACGAACAGCTTGCCGCGCGCCTGCAGGGTTTCCAGGGAGTAGGTCAGGGCCTTGCCGGTTTCTACCGATACCAGTACGCCGTTCTGACGGCCGGACATGTGGCCGGACTTCATCGGAGCGTAGCGATCGAAGATCGAGGTCAGGATGCCTGCACCGTTGGTCAGGGTCAGGAACTGGTTACGGAAACCGATCAGACCACGGGCTGGAATGTTGTATTCCAGGCGTACACGGCCCTTGCCATCCGGAACCATGTTGCTCAGGTCGCCCTTACGCAGGCCCATTTCTTCCATGACCTTGCCCTGGGATTCTTCAGGGATGTCGATGGTGACGTTTTCGAACGGTTCCTGCTTCACGCCATCCACTTCACGGATGATCACTTCAGGACGGCCAACGCCCATCTCGAAGCCTTCGCGACGCATGGTTTCGATCAGTACCGACAGGTGCAGCTCACCACGGCCGGAAACCTTGAACTTGTCGGCCGAGTCGCCTTCTTCAACGCGCAGAGCAACGTTGTACAGCAGCTCTTTGTCCAGACGTTCCTTGATGTTACGGGAAGTCACGAACTTGCCTTCTTTACCGCAGAATGGCGAGTCGTTGACCTGGAAGGTCATGGAAACGGTTGGTTCGTCGACGCTCAGTGGCTTCATCGCTTCGACAACAGTCGGATCGCACAGGGTGTCGGAGATGAACAGCTCGTCGAAACCGCTGATGCAGACGATGTCGCCGGCAGCGGCTTCTTCAACGTCTACACGGTGCAGGCCGTGGTGACCCATCAGCTTGAGGATACGACCGTTACGGCGCTTGCCGTTGACGTCGATGGCCACAACCGGGGTGTTCGGCTTGACGCGACCGCGAGCGATACGGCCAACGCCGATCACACCCAGGAAGCTGTTGTAGTCCAGAGCGGAAACCTGCATCTGGAACGGACCGTCACGGTCAACGGCCGGCGCGGGTACGTTGTCGACGATCGACTGGTACAGCGGGGTCATGTCTTCGGCCATGTCGGTGTGGTCCAGACCGGCGATGCCGTTCAGGGCCGAGGCGTAGACGACTTTGAAGTCCAGCTGTTCTTCGGTGGCGCCCAGGTTGTCGAACAGGTCGAAGATCTGGTCCAGAACCCAGTCAGGACGCGCGCCCGGACGGTCGACCTTGTTGATCACCACGATTGGACGCAGGCCGGCTTCGAACGCCTTCTTGGTCACGAAACGGGTTTGCGGCATCGGGCCGTCTTGAGCGTCGACCAGCAGCAGCACGGAGTCGACCATGGACATTACGCGCTCAACTTCGCCACCGAAGTCGGCGTGGCCCGGGGTGTCCACGATGTTGATGTGGTAGCCGTTCCAGTTGATGGCGGTGTTTTTCGCCAGGATGGTAATACCGCGCTCTTTTTCCTGGTCGTTGGAGTCCATCACGCGCTCGTCGTTGAGCTCGTTGCGCTCCAGGGTGCCGGATTGACGCAGGAGTTTGTCTACCAGGGTGGTCTTACCATGGTCAACGTGGGCAATGATGGCGATGTTGCGTAGATTTTCGATCACTTGTGTATCTCGATCAGAGGATTCGGTGTGCTGACAAATGCTGGCAGCGATTAACAATAGAGTCAGGCCTGGCCGTTACAGCTGGACGGCGGCGTCGGGGGGCCGGTGACGCAAGCCACAGGCGAACATCCCCGGGCACTTAGCTCGGTCTATAAACGCGCACATTGGCATGTCCCTCACTGAGCAGATGGTGAGCATGCAGGCGACTCATGACGCCTTTGTCGCAATACAGCAGGTACTGGCGCGTAGGGTCCAGTTCCTTGAAGCGGGCGTTCAATGCATAGAACGGCAGCGCTTGTACTTCGATGCCAGCAAGCTCCAGCGGGTCGTCTTCCTGGGCATCCGGGTGACGGATGTCGATGACGATCTGACCGGCCAGCGCCTCGCTGACTTCTTCAATCTGCAAATCCTGGCCCAACTCGTCGATCACCCGATCGATCGGCACCAGCTTGGCCCGCTCGATCGCACGCTCGAGCACCGCCATATCGAATTCTTTCTCTTCATGCTCGACGCGATGGCGCTTGGCATGGGTCTTGGGGTTCACCGAGATGACCCCGCAGTACTCCGGCATGTGTTTGGCGAAGTCGGCGGTGCCGATCTGTTCGGCCAGGTCGATGATGTCTTGCTTGTGGCTGGCGATCAGCGGACGCAGCACCAGCTTCTCGGTCACGCAGTCGATCACCGACAGGTTCGGCAGGGTCTGGCTGGACACCTGGGAAATCGCCTCGCCGGTCACCAGTGCATCGATGTGCAGGCGGTCGGCGATGCTCGAGGCGGCACGCAACATCATACGCTTCAAAATGACGCCCATATGACTGTTGTCGACTTTGCCGAGAATTTCCCCGAGCACTTCCTCGAACGGCACGCTGACGAACAGCACGCGCTGGGAGCTGCCGTACTTCTTCCATATATAGTGCGCGACTTCCATCACGCCCAATTCGTGGACACGACCGCCCAGGTTGAAGAAGCAGAAATGGCTCATCAGGCCACGGCGCATGATCTGGTAGGCCGCCACCGTGGAATCGAAACCGCCGGACATCAGCACCAGGGTCTGTTCCAGGGCACCCAGCGGGTAGCCACCGATGCCATCGTGCTGGCTGTGGATCACGAACAACCGTTGGTCGCGAATTTCCATCCGCACTTCGATTTCCGGCTCTTTGAGGGAGATTCCGGCGGCGCCGCACTGCCGACGCAGCCGGCTGCCGACGTACTTTTCCACGTCCATGGAGCTGAATTCATGCTTGCCGGCACGCTTGCAGCGCACCGAGAAAATCTTCCCGGGCAAGGCCTCGCCGAAGTGCTGCTGGCACTTGGCGACGATGTCGTCGAAGTCGCCCAGCGGGTATTCGTCGACCTGCAGGAAGTGCGCGATACCGGGCATGCAGCAGAGGCGCTCGGCCAGCTCCTTCAGGGCCTTGGGCTCGCTGAGGGTGGTTTCCAGCTCAAGGTTGTCCCACACACCATTGACCACCACGGCCGGGTCCAGATCGCGGAGCACGGCACGGATGTTCTTGGCCAACTGACGGATGAAACGCATCCGTACCGGGCGGCTCTTGATGGTGATTTCCGGGAAAACTTTAACGATTAGTTTCATGAAAACTGTGCGCGCTGGGCCAGCCGAAAAAGGGGGGCGCGGATTATAGCGGAAATTGCTCAAGGTTTAACCAATTAATGTGCAGAAGGTTTTCGGTGCACCAAAACAGGTCATTTATCGAGTAAGGCGCTACATTGCAGTGCGCCACAGGCCGAAATTTAGCCGAATCCGCCGCACAAAGCCTGATTTTGGGGCAGAAAACCCATCACAGGGCACTGGCATGCAATTTGCTCCCTTGTGAGGCAGGTTGCCATGGCAGAGTATTCGCGCCGGCATCACCCACATTCTAAGGGCACTCCAACACCAAGCCCGAAGCCACCCCGGAGGACACTATGTCGAAGTCGGTTCAACTCATCAAAGATCATGACGTCAAATGGATTGATCTGCGCTTCACTGACACCAAGGGCACTCAACATCACGTGACCATGCCGGCCCGTGATGCGCTGGATGAAGACTTCTTCGAATCCGGCAAGATGTTCGACGGTTCCTCCATCGCTGGCTGGAAAGGCATCGAAGCCTCCGACATGATCCTGATGCCGGACGACGAAACCGCCGTGCTGGACCCGTTCACCGAAGAACCGACCCTGATCCTGGTCTGCGACATCATCGAACCTTCGAGCATGCAAGGTTACGATCGCGACCCACGGGCCATCGCCAAGCGCGCTGAAGAGCACCTGAAAGCCACCGGTATCGGCGACACCGTATTCGCCGGTCCAGAGCCAGAGTTCTTCATCTTCGACCAGGTGAAATTCAAGTCCGACATCTCCGGCTCGATGTTCAAGATCTACTCCGAACAAGGTTCGTGGATGTCCGACCAGGACATCGAAGGCGGCAACAAGGGCCACCGTCCAGGCGTCAAAGGCGGCTACTTCCCGGTTCCACCGTTCGACCACGACCACGAAATCCGTACCTCCATGTGCAACGCACTGGAAGAAATGGGCCTGACCGTTGAAGTTCACCACCACGAAGTGGCGACTGCCGGCCAGAACGAAATCGGCGTCAAGTTCAACACCCTGGTGAAGAAAGCCGACGAAACCCAGACCCTGAAATACGTCGTGCACAACGTGGCCGACGCCTACGGTCGCACCGCCACCTTCATGCCTAAGCCACTGTACGGCGACAACGGCTCGGGCATGCACGTGCACATGTCGATCTGGAAAGACGGCAAGAACACCTTCGCTGGCGAAGGCTATGCCGGCCTGTCCGATACCGCTCTGTACTTCATCGGCGGCATCATCAAGCACGGTAAGGCCCTGAACGGTTTCACCAACCCGGCTACCAACTCCTACAAGCGTCTGGTTCCAGGCTTCGAAGCCCCGGTGATGCTGGCCTACTCGGCACGCAACCGTTCCGCTTCGATCCGTATTCCTTACGTTTCGAGCCCTAAAGCCCGCCGTATCGAAGCCCGTTTCCCGGACCCGGCTGCCAACCCGTACCTGGCCTTCGCCGCTCTGCTGATGGCCGGCCTGGACGGTATCCAGAACAAGATCCACCCTGGCGACGCCGCTGACAAAAACCTGTACGACCTGCCGCCTGAAGAGGCCAAAGAGATCCCACAGGTTTGCGGCAGCCTGAAGGAAGCCCTGGAAGAGCTGGACAAAGGTCGTGCGTTCCTGACCAAAGGCGGCGTTTTCAGCGACGACTTCATCGACGCCTACATCGCCCTGAAAAGCGAAGAAGAGATCAAGGTCCGTACCTTCGTACACCCACTGGAATACGAGCTGTACTACAGCTGCTGATCCGCTAGCGCCGGCGCAAGCCGCGTGATCGAGAGGCCTCCTTCGGGAGGCCTTTTTTATGCCCGCCCATTGGCCCGACCCGGGGTGGTTGCGTGCATCATGGGCGTCCTCCTTCCCATCAGCCGAGCCCGCCCATGACTTCGCGCCTCAACCTGTGCCTCGCCCTGACCTGCAGCCTGCTCACCAGCGCCGCCTGGGCCAACGATGCACCGCAAACCCTCGCCCCACTGCTGCAGAGCATCAGTGAGCGCCTGACCATGGCCGATCAGGTGGCCCTGAGCAAATGGGACAGCCACAAGGCGGTGGAGGACCGCCCTCGGGAACAGCAGGTGATTGCCGGTGCCACGGCCCAGGCCGCCACCTATCACCTGAGCGAAGAAACGGTCGGGCAGTTCTTCGCCGCCCAGATCGAAGCCAACAAGCTGGTGCAATACGCCCGACTCTCGGCCTGGCACCTGCAAGGCCGGGCGCCGGACACCCCGCGCCAGGACCTGGCCGGACAGATCCGCCCACAACTCGATCAGTTACAAAAACGCCTGCTGCAGCAACTGGCTGACTTCGCCCCGTACCAGACCGACCCGCAATGCCCGCAATGGCTGGCCCGGGCCAATCAGGCCGCCAGCAACGACCCTTTGCGGCAGCTGACGATGGTCCGCGCCACCGCCGAGTTATGTGTGTTCAAAGGTTAACCACGCCCGCGCCATGCCCGGTCGCACCCTATGCTGGAGCCTTTCAACCGCAGCCCTTCAACGAGCGGACTCAGCATGATGCGCATTGCTGCCTTTTGCCTGCTGTGGATAACAGCCCTGCCCGCCTGCGCAGAGCCCTATGCGCAATTGCAGGTGCTCGGCGTGCCCGAGCACGGCGCGCTGCGGGCCAACAACGGTAGCTTCAATGTGCGGGTGCTATTGGCCCCGGACCTGCAACCGCAGCATCGTCTGCGCCTGCTGCTGGACGATCAGGCGTATGGCGCCACCAGCCGGGGCCCCGAGCTGGCGCTGGTGAACATCGACCGTGGCCAACATCGCCTGGCGGTGCAGATCCTTGAGGGCACGCGGGTGCTGCAACAGAGCCCGAGCATCACCTTCACCCTGCTGCGCGCCCACCGTCGCTGATCAGGGGCCTCAGCCGCGCACCACGCCACTGGCCAGCAATTTGGCAATCGTCGGCTCATCCAGCCCCAATCCCTGCAGCACCGCGCGGGTGTCCTGGCCCAACCTGGGTGGCGCAGTGCGATAGCTGGCCGGCGTTCGCGAGAGCTTCACCGGTGAACCAACGCCGCGATAATCGCCTATCTCCACCAGCAGGCCGCGATGCCGGGTATGGGGATGAGCCACCACCTGGTCCACCGTGGCGATCGAGCCGCACGGCACCCCCAGGCCAATCAACCGCGGCGCCAGCGCGGCCCCATCGTGAGCGGCCAGATGCTGCTCCAGCGCCTGCTTCAAGGCCTCGCGATTAACCGAGCGCTGGCCGTTGTCGGTAAAGCGCGGGTCCTCCAGCAACGCGCCGGCCCCCAGTTCCTGGCACAGCCGGGCGAACTGGCGGTCGTTGCCCACCGCCAGGAAAATCGGCTCGCCCGCGGTACGGTAGCTGTCATAGGGAGCGATGTTGGGATGGGCGTTGCCCGTGCGTTTGGGCGTGTTGCCGGCGGCGAAGTAGTTCGGCAAATGAGGATGCAGCAAGGACACGCCGCAATCGTACAGGGAGATGTCCAGCGACTGCCCGCGGCCGCTGCGCTGGCGCTCGTTGAGGGCCAGCAGGATCCCCGCCAGGGCATTCAGGCCGGTGACCATATCGACAATCGGCAAGCCGATGCGCAGCGGCCCGCCCTCGCCTTCGCCGTTGACGCTCATCAAGCCGGCCATGGCCTGGATCACCGCGTCGTAACCAGGCAGCCCGCCCAGCGGGCCATCGGCGCCAAAGCCGGAAATTCCGCAGTGGATCAATGCCGGAAAGCGCAAGCTCAGCACCTCCTCGAAACCGATGCCCCAACGCTGCAGGGTGCCCGGCTTGAAGTTCTCGATCAGTACATCGGCGCCTTCCAGCAACTGCATCAGCAGTTCCAGGCCTGCGGGGCGCGACAGGTCGACCGCAATCCCCTGCTTGTTGCGGTTGATACCGCGAAAGTACGAGGCGTCATCACCTTCGAACGGCGGCCCCCAACCACGGGTCTCGTCACCACTCAAGGGCTCCAGCTTGATCACTTCGGCGCCATGGTCAGCCAGGGCCTGGGAACAGTAGGGACCGCCCAGCACGCGGCTGAGGTCGATGATTTTCAGGCCCGCCAGGGCCCCTTGGGCTTGCTTCATGTGAGGACTCCGGAAAATCGGCAAAGGGCGCGCCTTCAGGCCGGCAGCAATTGCATGGCTTCGGCCTGGGACAACGGGCCTTCATTGGCCAGCCGCGCCAGCAGTTCGGCATCGATAACCGGTTCCAGGCTCAGGGGATCGCGCGGCAGGACCTTGTGCGCCAGCACCAGGTGAGCCAGGGCCAGGCGCCGATAATCCGCGGCCTGGCGCGTGGCCTCCCAGGCCATGAAGATCGCGCTGGTCAGGTGATAGAGCACACTGCCGGCCTGACGCACCTGTTCGTCCCGGCGCTGTTGCGCCACCGTATGAAAGCTGGTCACAGTGCGCAGCAGCGCCGAGTCGAACAGCTTGCGGCTGGCTTCCGGCAAATCGGCCTCGGCCAAAAGCCCGGCCAGATAGCCCTGCAACGGCTCCAGCGCCTGCTCCCGGGTCGCCGCCCGGGCTATGTCCAGGGCGACGATGTTGCTGGTGCCCTCCCAGATCGACCCCAGGTGGGCATCACGCACCAGCCGGGCATCGCTCCACTCCTCGATGTAGCCGACCCCGCCTCGCACCTCCATGGCATCGCCGGTCACCCGGCGCGCATCGCGGCAGGCGCGGAACTTGATCAGCGGCGTAAGAATCCGCACGCACTTGCGCGCCATCTCCTCGCCGCCATCGGCCCGGGGCAGCAAGGTGGCGATCTGCATGAACATCGAGCGCGCCTGTTCGGTAGGCAGCATCATCTTCAGCAACTGGCGCTGCATCAGCGGCATCTCGATCAAGTACTTGCCAAACGCCCGACGTTGACGGGCGATGTACAGCGCCTCGCTCAGGCCCCGGCGCATCAGCCCCGCCGCGCGCACGCCGTTGGACAGGCGCGACATGTTGATCATGTCGGCCATCTGTTGAAAGCCGCGGCCGACCTCACCGATCAGGTAGGCCGTGGCGCCTTCCAGAGTGATCTCACCGCTGGCCATGGAACGGCTGCCCAACTTGTCCTTCAGGCGCTGGATCCGGTACAGGTTGCGCGAACCATCGGGCAGCACTTTCGGCAGCAGGAACAGGGTCACCCCGGCCATGCCGGACGGTGCGTCTTCCGGCCGTGCCAGGACCATGGCCAGGTCCGCGTCCGGGTTGGAACAGAACCATTTCTCGCCATACAGGCGCCACTGGCCCTCTTCCAGCCGGGCACGGGTTTCGGTGCGTGAGACGTCGGAGCCGGCGGCTTGCTCGGTCATGAACATCGCCCCCTGGAACAGCTCGTCGAAATCCTGGGACTGCAACTGCGGCAGGTAGCGCTGCACCAGCTCGGGCGCGCCGAACTTGCGCAGCGTGCGGGTCAGGGAGTCGGTCATGCTCACCGGGCAGCACAGGCCGAACTCGGCCTGGACGAACAGGTAGGTCAGGGCGTACTTGACCAGCGGCAGCGGAGCATCGGGGCGATGGCTCATGGCGGCCAGGCCCAGTTCGGCGTAGGCCACCCGCTCCAGGGCCACGTAGTCCGGGTGCTTGGCAATGCTTTGCAGGTTCTCGCCGCGCCGGGTACGGGGCTGCAACACCGGCGGGTGCTTGTCGGCGCACAGGGCCAGCACATCCAACTCGCCACCGGCCCGGGCGCCCAGGCGCTGCAGGGTCGGCAACCACCGCTGATAGACCGCCGGCGGCAGATAGACCTGGAGCAGCGCGGCCAGGCCGGCGTCACATGCAAACAGGTTGATGCCACGGCTGTCGGGGATATTCAGGCTGTCTTCGATGGGGCGGGGCTCGGCGGTCATGGCGCGTCTCCTGGTTTTTTTAGGCCGAGACTAGAGTCGCCATCGATAACTATCTAATACAAAATCCATCAACTACGATAAGAAAATCATATCGTAGAGGGCAGCCTCCCCATGGACCTCAAACAACTGCGCTACTTCGTCGCCGTGGCCGAGGAACTGCACTTCGGGCGCGCCGCGGAGCGGCTGTGCATTTCGCAACCGGCGCTGAGCTTCGACATCAAGAAGCTTGAAGGGCAGTTGGACATCCAGTTACTCAACCGCAACAACAAGTCCGTGAGCCTGACCAACGCCGGCCAGGTGCTGCTGGGCGAAGCGCGCTACCTGCTGCTGCGGGCCGACCAGGCTCGGCGCCTGACCCAGCGCTCGGCCGAAGGTTTTGCCGGGCGCCTGAGCCTGGGCTTCGTCAACTCGATCCTGCACCGTGGCCTGCCCCAGGCGGTCAAGACCTTCGAGCGCGATCATCCGGACACCGAGATCGTGCTGATGGAAATGAACAGTGCCGACCAGGCTCAGGCCCTGCAACGCGGGCAGATCGATATCGGCTTCGTTCACGCCGGCACCTTCGCCGCCGGCATCCACAGTGAAACCCTGCTGACCGAACCCTTTCTCTGCTGCCTGCCCCAGGCTCACCCGCTGGCCGGGCAGGCGCGGGTCGACCTGAAACAGTTGGCCCATGATGATTTCATCCTGTTTCCACGGGAGGTTTCGCCGCACTACCACGACCTGATCATCGCCCGCTGCGTGGCCGCCGGGTTCAGCCCGCGCATTCGCCACGAAACCCGGCTCTGGCAAACCGTGGTGGCGATGGTGGCCCATGAGATGGGGGTGGCACTGGTGCCCCAGACCCTGGCCCTGCTCGGCCAATCGGGGGTGACGTGCTGCGAGATTGAAGGTCAGGGCGCGCCTTCGGAGATTCTGGCGATCCATCTGCCGGACAAACCCTCGGCCGCCGCCGACAGTTTCCTCGCCTTGTTCAGATCCTTGCTGCAACCGCCAGCCACCCAGGTCTGAGCGCTGCCCGGCGATACGAAATCACGTATCAAACCATAAGATTTAATCATTATATTTTTCGATTCCTGCCTGTATAGGCTCCCAGCGGTCGGGTCTTGCATGAAGCCCATGCGCCCTGCCGGTGCGCCCATAACAATAACAAGCAGGAGTTGCACATGACCGCCGCCCTGGAAGCTGCCGCCCACAAGAAAGCCCGCAAGGCGGGCATCGCCTCGTTCATCGGCACCACCATCGAGTGGTACGACTTCTACGCCTACGGAATTGCCGCCGCCCTGGTGTTCGGCAAAGTCTTCTTCCCCGCCGACCTGCCCCCGGGCACCGCGACCCTGCTGTCCTTCCTGACCCTGTGGGCCGGCTTTGTCGCTCGCCCCATCGGCGGCATCATCTTCGGCCACATGGGCGACAAGATAGGCCGCAAGACCACCCTGGTGATCACCCTGATCATGATGGGCGTAGCCACCACCTGCATCGGCCTGCTGCCCAGCTACCTGCAGATTGGCATCTGGGCGCCCATTGCCCTGGTGACCCTGCGCATCATCCAGGGCATCGCGGTGGGCGGCGAATGGGGCGGGGCGATCCTGATCGCCAGCGAAAGTGCGCCCAAGGGCAAGGGGATCCTCTATGCCGCCTTCGCCCAACAGGGCTCACCGGCCGGCAACCTGCTGGCGACCCTGGTGTTCTTCGCCCTCAGCGCCCTGCCCGCGCCGGACTTCCTGCTCTGGGGCTGGCGCATTCCGTTCCTGCTCTCGGCACTGCTGGTGATCGTCGGCATGGTCATCCGCCTCAAGCTCGAAGAGTCCGATGACATGCAACGCCTGATGGCGCAGAAAAAGACCGTCAAACTGCCGATTCTCGAAGTGCTGCGCGACCACTGGCGCCTGGTGCTGCTGGGCGCCGGGGTGCTGCCGATCATCCACGTCACCTACTTCAAGAGCACCTTTGCCCTGTCCTGGGCCACCAAGGAGCTGGGCTACAGCCAGAGCAGCTTCCTCAGCGTGATCGTCATCGCCCTGGTGGTGCAGTTCATTACCCAACCCCTGGGGGCGGTGCTGGTGTCGCGCATCGACATGCGCAAGGCCATGGTGCTGATGGTGGTGCCGGAGCTGTTGCTGATGCCGGCGATGTTCTTCGCCGTGGAAACCGGCAACTACTGGATTGCCGTGCTCGGCATGTGCCTGGCCACGGTGCCCCACTCGATGTTCTATGGCGCGGTGGGCGGCATCCTGGCCCGCGCCTTCCCAACCCGGGTGCGCTACAGCGGGCTGTCGATCTCCTACCAGCTGTGCTCGTTGCTGGTCGGCGGCGCCACCCCGATGCTGGCGCAAAGCATCCTCAATGGCACCGGCAGCATCATCGGCGTGGCCATCGCCTCGGCCTGCTACGCCCTGGTTTCGCTGCTGTGCATGCTGGCCCTGCTCAAGCGCATCGGCCACAACGCCGCCGAACTGTCCACGGCAGAACAGGCGGATGCTGACGAACTGGCGCGCGAAGCCAATCACCAGGGTTCGGCTCAGTGGCCTGTGGATAAGCTTCCAGCCGCCGCGGCCACTCCCGCGCCCCCTTTACAACCCGCTCGCTGACCCACCGGCCAAAGGGCGCAAGCGGCGCTCATGCTCCAGTAGCCAGCGCTTGCGCCACAATCCGCCGCCGTAGCCGGTGAGCGTGCCGTCGCTGCCGATCACCCGGTGGCAGGCAATGACGATGGCGATCTGATTGGCGCCGTTGGCCCGGGCCACCGCGCGCACCGCCGATGGCGAACCGATCCGGCTCGCCACCTCGGCATAACTGCAGGTGCTGCCCAGGGGAATGGCGCGCAAGGCCTGCCATACCGTGCGCGTGAAGGGCGAGGCGTTCATCGCCAGAGGCGTGTGGAAACCGCCCGGCTCACCGGCAAAATAACGCTGCAGTTCGGCCTCGATCTGGTCGATCGGGGCGAAACGCCCGAAACCTATGCTGGAACCGCTGCGCTTTTGCAGGGCCTGCAGCTCACTGGCCAGCGCCGGGCGATCGAAGAACTCCAGCAGATGCAGGACCTGGGCGTCGGCCACCGCCAGCATCACGCCGATGGGGGTTTGCAACCAGTCCACCTTGAGCAGCTCGCGCCCCCGCAGGTTCGACGGCGGCTGGCCGGCCAGACGGGAAAAAGCCCGGCGAAAGCCGCTGTCGGAATCAAAGCCGGCGCTGATCTGCGCCGCAATCACCGACTCTCCGCCTGCCAGCTGCTGCATGCCCTGGCCCATGCGCCGCAGGCGGGCCATTTCCAGGAAAGTCACCCCAAAGTAGCGCTTGAAGGCGCGACGCACAGTGGACGGGTCCAGCCCCAGCCGGGTCAGATCGTCTTCGTACCAGCGACGTTCGGGGTCGCCGTGCAGTTGCTCCAGCAGGGTCTGGACCCAGGGTTCCTGCACCCCGGCCCGTTCCAGCGGACGACAACGCAGACAGGCACGAAACCCGGCTTCGACACAGCCCTTGATCGAACCGAAAAACACCGTGTTCTCGCGCTTGGGCTTGCGCGCGGCGCAGGTCAGGCGGCAGAACACCCCCGTGCTCTTGACCCCGACGAACGCAAAGCCCTCATAAGCCGGGTCGCGGTCCAAAAGGGCCTGATACAGGGTGTCGTCATCGGGGAGCTGGAACAGCAAAGTGGCGTTTTCCATGGCCGCATCCTAAACCTTGAAGCGTCGGGTTCGAGCACTCTAAACCCACGCTCTATGCGCTGCCGCTGAAAAACGGGCGTTGATTCTCGCCGATCCGGGCAGCCGCCAAGCGCCCTGACGATTCATGCACTATATTGGTGCAACAGCGTGCACCGACAGACCATTCCCAGCCCATTTTGGTTCGAAAATACCCGGCAAAGCTGGCAAAGCGCCACGTAAGCGGGCTTCAAACGCCTGTTTCAGGGCGCTAACGCTTCTTTTCGGAGCCTTGGTTTGGTTTTTGCATTTTCTCCACATCAGCGCTTTAACCCCGCGCGCGATCCCGGACCGGCTCCGGCTCGCCCTGCTCCAAAAGAGGTCCGAATGACCATCAGCGACCCACTGCACCGTCTGCTTCTGGACAACCTGACCACCGCCACCATTCTGCTCAACGCCGACCTGCGCCTTGAGTACATGAACCCGGCGGCGGAGATGCTGCTGGCCATCAGCGGCCAGCGCAGCCATGGGCAATTCATCAGCGAGCTGTTCACCGAATCCGCCGAGGCCCTGAGCTCCCTGCGCCAGGCGGTGGAACAGGCGCATCCGTTTACCAAGCGCGAAGCCATGCTCACCGCCCTCACCGGCCAGACCCTGACCGTCGACTACGCGGTAACGCCGATCCTCAGCAATGGCGACACCTTGCTGCTGCTGGAAGTCCACCCCCGGGACCGGCTGCTGCGCATCACCAAGGAAGAGGCCCAGCTGTCCAAGCAGGAAACCAGCAAGATGCTGGTGCGCGGCCTGGCCCACGAAATCAAGAACCCGCTGGGCGGGATTCGCGGCGCCGCCCAATTGCTGGCTCGCGAGCTGCCCGAGGAAAGCCTCAAGGACTACACCAACGTCATCATTGAAGAGGCCGACCGCCTGCGAAACCTGGTGGACCGCATGCTCGGCTCGAACAAGCTGCCGTCCCTGGCGCCGACCAACATCCACGAAGTGCTGGAGCGGGTCAGCAGCCTGGTGGAAGCCGAAAGCCAGGGCTGCATCACCCTGGTGCGCGATTACGACCCGAGCATTCCGGACGTGCTGATCGACCGCGAGCAGATGATCCAGGCGGTGCTCAACATCGTGCGCAACGCCATGCAAGCCATCAGCAGCCAGAACGAAATGCGCCTGGGGCGCATCACCCTGCGCAGCCGCACCATGCGCCAGTTCACCATCGGCCATGTGCGTCATCGCCTGGTGACCAAGATCGAAATCATCGACAACGGCCCGGGCATTCCCGCCGAGCTGCAGGACACCCTCTTCTTCCCCATGGTCAGCGGCCGCCCGGACGGCACCGGGCTGGGCCTGGCCATTACCCAGAACATCATCAGCCAGCACCAGGGCCTGATCGAATGTGACAGCCATCCCGGCCACACCACCTTCTCGATCTTTCTGCCTCTGGAACAAGGAGCCCCATCGACATGAGCCGTAGTGAAACCGTGTGGATCGTCGATGACGACCGTTCTATCCGTTGGGTCCTGGAAAAAGCCCTGCAGCAGGAAGGCATGACCACCCAGAGCTTCGACAGCGCCGACGGG
Source organism: Pseudomonas sp. 3MA1 (assembly GCF_029237275.1). NCBI lineage: Bacteria > Pseudomonadati > Pseudomonadota > Gammaproteobacteria > Pseudomonadales > Pseudomonadaceae > Pseudomonas > Pseudomonas sp. 3MA1. The sequence continues at coordinate 406,176 of NZ_JAACFX010000004.1, forward strand.
GTGATGAGTCGCCTGGCGCGCCAGCAGCCGGACGTGATCATTTCCGACATTCGCATGCCCGGTGCCAGCGGCCTCGACCTGCTGGCGCGGATTCGCGAGCTGCACCCGCGCCTGCCGGTGATCATCATGACCGCGCATTCGGACCTGGACAGCGCGGTCGCCTCCTACCAGGGCGGGGCCTTCGAGTACCTGCCCAAGCCGTTCGATGTCGATGAAGCGGTGTCGCTGGTCAAGCGCGCCAACCAGCACGCCCAGGAGCAGCAGGGCCTGGAAGTGGCACCGACCCTGGCCCGCACCCCGGAAATCATCGGCGAAGCGCCGGCGATGCAGGAGGTGTTCCGCGCCATCGGCCGCCTGAGCCACTCCAACATCACCGTGCTGATCAACGGCGAGTCCGGCACCGGCAAGGAGCTGGTGGCCCATGCCCTGCATCGCCACAGCCCGCGGGCGGCCTCGCCGTTCATCGCCCTGAACATGGCGGCGATCCCCAAGGACCTGATGGAATCCGAGCTGTTCGGCCATGAAAAAGGCGCCTTCACCGGCGCCGCCAACCTGCGCCGTGGACGCTTCGAACAGGCCGACGGCGGCACGTTGTTTCTCGACGAGATCGGCGACATGCCGGCCGATACCCAGACCCGCCTGCTGCGGGTCCTGGCCGACGGCGAGTTCTACCGGGTCGGTGGCCACACGCCGGTCAAGGTCGACGTGCGGATCATCGCCGCGACCCACCAGAACCTGGAAACCCTGGTGCACGCCGGCAAGTTCCGCGAGGACCTGTTCCACCGCCTCAATGTGATCCGCATCCATATCCCGCGCCTGTCGGACCGCCGCGAAGACATCCCGACCCTGGCCAAGCACTTCCTCAGCCGCGCCGCCCAGGAACTGGCGGTGGAACCCAAGCTGCTGAAGAACGAAACCGAGGAATACCTGAAGAACCTGCCGTGGCCGGGCAACGTGCGCCAGCTGGAGAACACCTGTCGCTGGATCACCGTCATGGCCTCGGGGCGCGAGGTGCACATCAGCGACCTGCCGCCGGAGCTGCTCAGCCTGCCCCAGGATTCGGCACCGGTGACCAACTGGGAACAGGCCCTGCGCCAGTGGGCCGACCAGGCCCTGGCCCGTGGGCAATCGAGCCTTTTGGACAGCGCGGTGCCGAGTTTCGAGCGGATCATGATCGAAACCGCCCTCAAGCACACCGCCGGCCGCCGCCGCGACGCCGCTGTGCTGCTGGGCTGGGGCCGCAACACCCTGACTCGCAAGATCAAGGAGCTGGGGATGAAGGTCGACGGTGGCGACGAGGACGAAAGCGAAGAAGGCTGAAGCCCCGCCCCACGGCACGTAGGAGCTGGCTTGCCAGCGAAAAGACCCCTGAGCCTTGCAGAGCGCTGACCGGCGCTTTCGCCGGCAAGCCGGCTCCTACGACGAGGATGTGCGTGCACCAGGATGGGGTGCATGCACTGCCCGAAGGCGCGCTGCAGCGCCATCGATCCTGGGCACACCCCGGGCCTCAGCGCTGAAAAGCCCTCCGTCGAAAACCCAAAAGCCCCGGATTACGGGGCTTTCAACTTTTTTCACGGCAGCACACGCGGCTATTGCGAAAACTGGCACGCCCTCTGCATTAATCCAGTCACCACCCAGTTTAGGGGACCTTGGTACAGGCAGGCCGGGGATTCCCCTCTTTAACACCCGGCCCATCCCGCTCACAGCGACGGGCCACGTTTTCGGGAATCTCGGTACAGGCAGGCCGGGAATTCCCTCTTTAACACCGGGCTCAGCACGCTGCGAGCGACGCGCCCAAGCTTTCGGAAACCTCGGTACAGGCAGGCTGGGGCTTCCCTCTTTAACACCGGGCTCAGCACGCTGCGAGCGACGCGCCCACAACCCTTTCGGGGACCCTGATACAGGCAGGCCGGGAATCCCCCTCTTTACACCGGGACTCATCGCCCACCCAGGCGATCAGCCCCTCCCGCTTTTGGGGGCCTTGGTACAGGCAGGCCGGGGTTTCCCTCTTTTATTCCTCCTGCAGGTGGATCGCCAGGCGCCAGCGCCCGTCCACCTGGCTGGCACTCCACTGGCCCCGCAGCGGCCGGGCAGCCACCAGGTTCAGCAGCAAGCCCTGGTCCGCCAGCCGCACCCGCCAGTTCACGGTCTTCTGATTGACCTGCAACTGACCGTTATGCGCCCGTCCTTGCGCATCGAACAGCAAGGCGACGGTGCCATCGATATGTTCGCCGTGAACCTTGGGTTCGTGGTTGAACCAGACCACCAGGCCATCGGCCGCCACCTCGACCTGTTGCAACTCCACCGGATCGGGCTGGGTCAGTCGACCAATCATCAGTCCCACCATCATCCCGACAATCGCCAGCGAGCCGAACACCCGCAGCATAAGCTTCGGTCGCGGGTCCTCTTCAGGCGTAGAATGCAGCCCATCTTTTTCTTCGGAGCCGTGCATGTTTCACGTCATCCTCTTTCAACCAGAAATTCCGCCGAATACCGGCAACGTTATCAGGCTGTGCGCCAACAGCGGCTGCCACCTGCATTTGATCGAGCCACTGGGTTTCGAAATGGACGACAAGCGCCTGCGCCGCGCCGGCCTCGACTATCACGAATACGCCACCCTGCAACGCCACGCCGACCTCGCCAGTTGCCTGGAAAGCCTCGGCCATCCGCGCCTGTTCGCCTTCACCACCAAGGGCTCGCGGCCCTTCCATGACGCCAGCTTCAAGGAGGGCGACGCCTTCCTGTTCGGCCCCGAGAGCCGCGGCCTGCCGGCGGACGTGCTGGACGCCCTGCCCGGCGAGCAGCGCCTGCGCCTGCCCATGCGCGAAGGCTGCCGCAGCCTGAACCTGTCCAACACCGTGGCGGTGGCGGTCTATGAAGGCTGGCGGCAACTGGGGTTCAAGTAACCCTTCTCTGTAGCCGCTGCCGCAGGCTGCGACAAGGCCCGAAGGGCCTTCTTGGGTGCACCATCGCGGCGCCCACTTCGTGGTCGATCGCAGCCTGCGGCAGCGGCTACAGGGTTTGCACAGCTAAGGCTCACGCATGAAAAAAGCGCCGTTACAGGCGCTTTTTTCGTACCGCGGGCCGCTCTTATTGAACGGTGTTTTCGCCGGCGGACTGCAGACGTTGCAGTTCCTGGGCGTACAGCGCGTCGAAGTTCACCGGGGCCAGCATCAGGGCCGGGAACGAACCACGGGTCACCAGGCTGTCCAGCGCTTCGCGAGCGTAAGGGAACAGGATGTTCGGGCAGAAGGCACCCAGGGTGTGGCTCATGGAAGCCTCGTCCAGGTTCTTGATCAGGAAGATACCGGCCTGTTGCACTTCAGCAATGAAGGCCACTTCGTCGCCGTTCTTCACGGTCACGGACAGGGTCAGCACCACTTCGTGGAAGTCGGCTTCCAGGGCCTTCTGACGGGTGTTGAGATCCAGGCCGACGCTTGGCTCCCACTGCTGACGGAAGATCGCCGGGCTTTTCGGCGCTTCGAAGGACAGGTCACGCACGTAGATGCGCTGCAGGGAGAATTGCGGTGCGCTTTCGTCTTCGGCAGCAGCAGTGTTCTGTTGGTCAGTCATCTCAGATCCTTCTTGATCTTGGGTCTAATAGGGTTAGGAATTTCAGGCCGCCAGCAGCGCGTCGAGCTTGCCGGCGCGCTCCAGGGCAAACAAATCATCACAACCACCTACATGGGTGGCGCCGATCCAGATCTGCGGCACGGACGTGCGTCCGGCCTTCTGGGCCATGTCGGCGCGCACCTGCGGCTTGCCATCGACCTTGATCTCTTCGAAGGCTACGCCTTTGCTCCCGAGCAGTTGCTTGGCCCGCGAGCAGTAAGGGCAGTAATCACTGGAGTAGACGATGACCTTGGGCATTACTTCACCAATGGCAGGTTGTCGGCTTTCCAGCTAGCTACACCACCGGACAGCTTGGCGGCGGTGAAACCGGACTTCAGCAGCTCACGGGCGTGGGTGCCGGCGTGCTGGCCTTGGGCGTCCACCAGGATGATGGTCTTGGCCTTGTGCTTTTCCAGCTCGCCGACACGGGCGACCAGCTTGTCCTGGGGAATGTTCAGCGCGCCGACGATATGGCCAGCGGCGTAGTCCTTGGATGGACGAATATCGATCACCACGCCCTGCTCGCTGTTGACCAGCGCGGTCAGTTCACGGGTGCTGAGGCTGCGGCCACCGCGGCTCAATTCATGAGCGATCAACAGAGCCAGCAGGATGGCGAAGGCGCCGACGAGCAAGTAGTGTTCAGTGGCGAATTGAATCAGGTGAGCAACCATCTAAGGAGGTTCCAGGGCGTTAAAATGTCGGCCAGTATACACAGCCCTCAAGGTCGGCCAAACCCCGCCCGGCGGTGACGCCACCGGAACTTCGCTTTAAACTGCCACTCCGTTTTTCCACACCTCCTTTTTCAACACTTTCCTATCCAGCCACGAGTGGACGCCATGACTACCACGCCTAAACCTTTGGTCCTGATGATTCTGGATGGCTTCGGTCACAGCGAGAGCCACGAATCCAACGCCGTCTATGCGGCCAGGAAGCCAGTCCTGGACCGCTTGTGCGCCAGCATGCCCAACGGCCTGATCTCGGGCTCGGGCATGGACGTCGGCCTGCCGGATGGGCAGATGGGCAACTCCGAGGTCGGCCACATGAATCTGGGCGCCGGTCGCGTGGTGTACCAGGACTTCACCCGGGTGACCAAGGCCATCCGTGACGGCGAGTTCTTCGAGAACCCGACCATTTGCGCCGCCGTGGACAAGGCCGTGGCCGCCGGCAAGGCGGTGCACATCCTCGGCCTGCTGTCGGATGGCGGCGTGCACAGCCACCAGGACCACCTGATCGCCATGGCCGAGCTGGCCTTCAAGCGCGGCGCCGAGAAGATCTACCTGCACGCCTTCCTTGATGGTCGCGATACGCCGCCGAAAAGCGCCCAGTCGTCCATCGAACTGCTGGACGAGACCTTCAAGACCCTGGGCAAGGGCCGCATCGCCAGCCTGATCGGCCGCTACTTCGCCATGGACCGTGACAACCGCTGGGACCGCGTGGCCCAGGCCTACAACCTGATCGTCGACGGCCAGGGCCAGTTCAACGCCGCCACCGCCCAGGAAGGCCTGCAAGCCGCCTACGCTCGCGATGAAAGCGACGAATTCGTCAAGGCCACCACCATCGGCGAGCCGGTCAAGGTCGAAGACGGCGACGCCGTGGTGTTCATGAACTTCCGCGCCGACCGCGCCCGCGAGCTGACCCGGGTCTTCGTCGAGGACGACTTCAAGGACTTCGAACGCGCGCGCCAGCCCAAGCTGGCCGGCTTCGTCATGCTCACCCAGTACGCCGCCAGCATCCCCGCGCCGGCGGCCTTTGCTCCGGGCAGCCTGGAAAACGTACTGGGCGACTATCTGGCGAAAAACGGCAAGACCCAGCTGCGCATCGCCGAAACCGAAAAGTACGCCCATGTGACCTTCTTCTTCTCCGGTGGCCGTGAAGAGCCGTTCCCGGGGGAGGAACGCATCCTGATTCCGTCGCCGAAAGTCGCCACCTACGACCTGCAGCCGGAAATGAGCGCTCCTGAAGTCACCGACAAGATCGTCGATGCCATCGAGCACCAGCGTTATGACGTGATCATCGTCAACTACGCCAACGGCGACATGGTCGGCCACAGCGGTGTCTTCGAAGCCGCGGTGAAAGCCGTGGAATGCCTGGACCTGTGCGTCGGGCGCATCGTCGATGCCCTGGAAAAGGTCGGCGGCGAAGCCCTGATCACTGCCGACCACGGCAACGTCGAGCAGATGTCCGACGCCTCCACCGGTCAGGCCCACACCGCTCACACCACCGAGCCGGTGCCCTTCATCTATTACGGCAAGCGCGCCCTGAAAGTCCGCGAAGGCGGGGTGCTGGCGGACGTGGCGCCGACCATGCTCAAGCTGCTGGACCTGCCCCAGCCCGAGGAAATGACCGGCACCTCGATCCTGGTCGACCCCGCGCACTGAAACAGCCCGGTGACCGTTGCATGAAAAACGCCCGATGCAGCCCATCGGGCGTTTTTCATCGCGACCCCGCCGCCCTCAAGGCACGGCGCAAAGGCTCAAGCGCATGACCGCGGCAACAGACAAACCCTGCCACTTGCTGAATAATGATTATCGTTATCGGAAATGCCCGCAGAGAGAATCCCCATGAACAAGATGGCTACGCTGTTTCTAGCCTCCCTCCTCTCAGGCTGCGCAAGCCAGGTTCCGGCAAAACCGTCGGTAGATCCCCGTGGCAGCACGCCCGAGCAGCCACACACCCGGGTGACCATGGACCCGCTGACCGCCGACAAACTGCACGCGCTGTTGCAGATCCAGCCCCAGCAGCACGCGGCCGACATCGGGCAGATGAACGACCTGATTTCACGGGAGTTCCTGCAGACGCCCTATGTGCCGAACAAACTGCAAGGCTCCGCGACCCTGGCCGAGAAACTGGTGGTCGACTTCAGAGGCCTGGACTGCTTTACCTACCTGGATTACGTCGAGGCCTTGCGCCAGTCCCACGACGAGGCCGGTTTCATCAACAACCTGGTGCAGATTCGCTACGTCAACGGCGAGATCAATTTCCTCAACCGCCGACACTTCTTCAGCGACTGGGCCCAGGCCGGGCAGCCCTTGGCCGATGACGTCACCGCCCTGCTCGGTGCCGATGCGGTGACCGTCGCCAAGCACCTCAATCAAAAGGCCGATGGCGGCCATTACCTGTCGGGCCTGCCCGTGGCCGAACGCGACATCACCTACATTCCCAGCGCGCGGATCGACCAGCATGTGCTCAGCCGCCTGCGCACCGGCGATTACATCGGCATCTACACCCCGCTCGCGGGCCTGGACGTCACCCATACCGGGCTGTTCATCCAGACCGCCCAGGGCCCGGTCCTGCGCAACGCGTCCTCGAAGCAGAACCAGCGCGTGGTGATCGACTCGCCGTTCATGGAATACGTCCACGACGTTCCGGGCATCGTGGTCCTGCGCGCCCGGCCAACCGACCTGGCCGATCACCCTGCCTCCACCTCAGAGAGCAGCGCCCAGGCGCAACAGCATCCGCCCCACGCGCAAGCGTCTGGCTGATCAGCCCGGGAATCGGCGGCGTGCTGATAGCAAATCGCCCAATAACCGCCCGGAAACGGCTTTTTATGACGAACGCCGCAAAGCAGTTGGCCTTGAGGCGTTTTTTTTGCCGCGATGGGCGGGCATACTAGGCCGTCCCTTTCCCTGGTGTCGCCCGCCTCTATGCTTCGCGCCCTGATTGCCCTTGCTCTGATCTGCCTGCTCCAACCGGCCTTTGCCGACGAGCGCGCGCAAACCCAACAACAGTTGGACGCCACTCGTCAGGACATTGCCGAGCTGAAGAAACTGCTGGGCAAGCTGCAGGAAGAAAAATCCGGGGTGCAGAAAGAACTGCGCGGCACCGAAACCGAGATGGGCAAGCTGGAAAAGCAGGTCGAAGCCCTGCAGAAAGAGCTGAAGAAAAGCGAAACCGAGCTGCAGCGACTCGATGAGGAGAAAAAAAAACTCCAGAGCGCGCGCACTGAACAACAGCGACTGATCGCCATCCAGGCCCGCGCGGCCTACCAGAACGGGCGCCAGGAATACCTCAAGCTGCTGCTCAACCAGCAGAATCCGGAAAAATTCGCCCGTACCCTGACCTACTACGACTACCTGAGCCAGGCGCGCCTGGAGCAGTTGAAGAATTTCAACGAAACCCTGCGTCAGCTGGCCAATGTGGAAAAGGACATTTCCCTGCAGCAGGCCCAGTTGCTGGTGCAGAAGAGCAGCCTCGACACCCAGCGCGAAGAACTCGACAAGGTGCGCAAGGAGCGGCAACTGGCCCTGGCCAAGCTCAATGACGACGTGAAGGCCCGGGACGACAAGCTCAAGGCCCGCGAACAGGACCAGGCCGACCTGGCCAAGGTCCTGAAAACCATTGAAGAAACCCTGGCCCGCCAGGCCCGCGAGGCAGAGGAAGCGCGCCAGAAAGCGCTGATCGCCCAGCAGGAAGCGGAAAAAAAGCGTTTGCGTGAGGCCCAGGCCGACGCCAGCGATGCGCCGCGCAAACCCGCAAGATCAAGCCCCGGCGCCCTGGTTTCCAGCGCCGGCCCGTCCTTTGGTGGTGCATTTGCTGCGGCCCGGGGAAAACTTCCATGGCCGGTTGATGGTCGATTGCTGGCACGCTTTGGTGAAACCCGCGGCGATGACTCCCGTTCCAAGTGGGACGGGGTGATGATCAGCGCCGCCGCCGGCAGCCAGGTGCACGCCGTGCACGGTGGCCGGGTGGTGTTCGCCGACTGGCTGCGCGGCGCCGGGCTGCTGGTGATCCTCGATCACGGCAACGGCTACCTGAGTCTCTACGGACACAACCAGACCCTGCTCAAGGAAGCGGGTGATGTGGTCAAGGCCGGAGAGTCCATCTCCACCGTGGGTAATAGTGGCGGACAGGACACTCCTGCGCTGTACTTTGCAATTCGTCAGCAGGGCCGCCCCAGCGACCCGGCACAGTGGTGCCACGCGCAAGGATAAGCGCTGCATCTAAATTAGGAGTTCGTTCGACATGCTGCATTTGTCCCGCCTTACCTCGCTGGCCCTGACGATCGCCCTGGTGATCGGAGCGCCTCTGGCGTTTGCCGCCGAAACCGCTCAATCAGCGACCGCAGCGACCACCAAGGCACCTTTGCCGCTGGAAGAACTGCGCACCTTTGCCGAGGTCATGGACCGGATCAAGGCGGCCTATGTCGAACCCGTGGATGACAAGACCCTGCTGGAGAATGCCATCAAGGGCATGCTCAGCAACCTCGACCCGCACTCGGCCTACCTGGGGCCGGAAGACTTCGCCGAACTGCAGGAAAGCACCAGCGGCGAATTCGGCGGCCTGGGTATCGAAGTCGGCGCCGAAGACGGCTTTATCAAAGTGGTCTCGCCGATCGACGACACCCCGGCGTCCAAGGCCGGGATCCAGGCCGGCGACCTGATCGTCAAGATCAACGGCCAGCCGACCCGCGGCCAGACCATGACCGAAGCCGTGGACAAGATGCGCGGCAAGATCGGCCAGAAAATCACCCTGACCCTGGTGCGCGACGGCGGCACGCCGTTCGACGTGACCCTGGCCCGCGCCACCATCCAGGTGAAAAGCGTGAAGAGCCAGTTGCTGGAGTCGGGCTACGGTTACATCCGCATCACCCAGTTCCAGGTCAAGACCGGCGAGGAAGTCTCCAAGGCCCTGGCCAAGCTGCGCAAGGACAACGGCAAGAAGCTCAACGGCATCATCCTGGACCTGCGCAACAACCCGGGCGGCGTGCTGCAGGCGGCGGTGGAAGTGGTCGACCACTTCATCACCAAGGGCCTGATCGTCTACACCAAGGGCCGCATCGCCAACTCCGAGCTGCGCTTCTCCGCCACCGGCAAGGACGAAAGCGAAGCGGTGCCGATGGTGGTACTGATCAACGGCGGCAGCGCCTCGGCATCGGAAATCGTCGCCGGCGCCCTGCAGGACCAGAAACGCGCGGTGCTGATGGGCACCACCAGCTTCGGCAAGGGCTCGGTACAGACCGTGCTGCCGCTGAACAACGACCGCGCGCTGAAGATCACCACCGCGCTGTACTTCACCCCCAACGGCCGCTCGATCCAGGCCCAGGGCATCGTTCCGGACATCGAAGTGCGCCGCGCCAAGATCACCAGCGAGGCCCAGGACGGCGAGTACTTCAAGGAAGCCGACCTGCAGGGTCACCTGGGCAACGGCAACGGCGGCGCCGACAAGCCGAGCGGTTCGGCCAGCAAGGCCAAGCCGATGCCGCAGGATGACGACTACCAACTGGCCCAGGCCCTGAGCCTGCTCAAGGGGCTGAGCATTACCCGCGGCAAGTGATTGAACCCTTCGCCGGCAAGCCGGTTCCTACAGGAGCCGGCTTGCGTAGGAGCTGGCTTGCCAGCGAAGCGCCCGCCAGGGCGCCCATTGCCCTGAAGGCCTGATCCCTATTCCCATGATTTCCCGCTGCCCACCCCTGTTACGCTCGCTCCGCGCCCCGCTGCTCAGCCTGCTGTGCCTCTTGCCCCTGACCACCCAAGCCGCCGAACCCACCGCCAGCGCGCCCACGGCCTACCTGAGCCTGATCATCGACGACCTCGGCCAGAACCTGCCCCGCGACCGCCGCGTACTGGCCCTGCCGGGCCCGGTGACCACGGCGATCATGCCCGACACGCCCCACGCCACCGAATTTGCCCGCGAAGCCCATCGCGCCGGCAAGATCGTCATCCTGCACATGCCCATGGACCCGGCTACCGGGCCCTTCGCCTGGCACCCCGAGCTGCCCATCGAAGAGCTGCAAAAACGCCTGGAAGCCGCCTTCCAGGCCGTGCCCTACACCAGCGGCATCAACAACCACATGGGCAGCCGCATGACCGCCCAACCCCAGGCCATGGCCTGGCTGATGGCCGACTTGCAGCGTCGCCACAAATTCTTCGTCGACAGCCGCACCAGCGCCCAGACGGTCGCCGCCGCCGAAGCGCAGAAGATCGGCCTGGCCAGTGTTTCCCGGGATGTGTTCCTGGACGACGAGCGCACCGAAGCGGCGATTGCCCAGCAGTTGCAGACGGCGATCAAGCTGGCGCGCAAACAGGGCTCGGCGGTGATGATCGGCCACCCTTATCCACAGACCCTGGCCGTGCTCGAACGCGAACTGCCCAAGCTCAAGGCCCAGGGCATCGAGTGGATCGATATCAAGTCGATGATCAGCCTGCGCAGCAACGAAGCCATGGCCGGGCATGGCAAGAACGGCAAGTACAGATAGGGCAGCGGCAAGCCTCAAGCTGCAAGCCAAAACGCCGCCGACCTGCTGTTACTTGTAGCTTGCCGCTTGCAATTTGCCGCTGAACTAGAGATAGCGCCCCATGATCTCTTCCACCAGCCCCTCCTCGCGCATCGCGTCCAGGGCCGCCTGGAGCTTGGCCACCACCTCATCGGACACGTCCTTGTTCAGGGCCAGGTACAGCTCGGCACTGTTGAAGCGCAGCACGGTCTTGAGGCCGCTGATGCCTTCCTGCTTGGCCAGGTAACGTCCCGCCGGATCGCCAGTGGCCCACAGATCGATCTGCCCCGCCACCAGCTTTTTGGCGTTGTCCTGGTCCCGCAGCACCACCTGGGGCGCCAGGCCCTGCTTGGCCAGGGTCTGGGCAATGGCATCGCCCTTGTAGGCGCCGATCTTGTACTTGCGCGCCTGCTCCAGGGATTCGAGGCTGATGGTGCTGCCGGCCTTGGCCAGCATGATCCAGTCATCCGGGCCGATGGGACCGACCCACTTGAACAGCGGCTCGCGGTCTGGCAGGCGGGCCATGACGAACACGCCATAGCCCGGCTGCTCCAGGGCCATCTTGTAGATGCGCTCCCAGGGAAACCGCAGGGTCAGGCTGTAATTGATCCCGGCACGCTTGAACATTTCGCGGACGATATCCACGGCAATGCCGTCGATGTTCTCGCCTTGGGCAAAGTTCTTGCCGTTCTTGGCCATGTTGTAGGGGGGGAAGTTTTCCGTCAGCAACACCAGGGAGGTGTCGGCGGTATCAGCGGCGCGGGCCAGGGTGCTCAGCAGCAGCGTGGCGCTGGCGACAACCACAAGAAGAGGTTTGAACATGACGGGATACCAGAATCCATGGCGTGCTCAAGAGTGCCGTGAGCACGCCATGCTGTCCAGTGGCTATCGCACCACGATCCCGCGCTGCGCCATGTAGGCCTTGGCCTCGGGAACCGTGTATTCGCCGAAGTGGAAAATACTTGCCGCCAGCACCGCGCTGGCGTGGCCTTCAAGGATGCCGTCGGCCAGATGCTGCAGGTTGCCGACGCCGCCGGAGGCGATCACCGGAATCCCCAGGGCATCGCTGATGGCTCGGGTCACGCCCAGGTCGAAGCCGTTTTTCATGCCGTCCTGATCCATGCTGGTCAGGAGGATTTCACCGGCGCCCAGGCCTTCCATCTTCTTCGCCCACTCCACCGCGTCCAGCCCGGTGGGCTTGCGTCCGCCGTGGGTGAAGATTTCCCAGCGCGGGGTTTCGCCCGGGCCGGAGACTTTCTTGGCGTCGATGGCGACCACGATGCATTGCGAGCCGAAATGCTGCGCCGCTTCACCGACGAACTCGGGGTTGAACACCGCCGCGGTGTTGATCGAAACCTTGTCCGCGCCGGCATTGAGCAGGTTGCGGATGTCCTGCACGGTGCGCACGCCGCCGCCCACGGTCAGCGGGATGAAAACCTGGCTGGCCATGCGCTCGACGGTATGCAAGGTGGTATCGCGGCCATCGACGCTGGCGGTGATGTCGAGGAAGGTGATTTCGTCTGCACCCTGCTCGTCGTAGCGACGGGCGATTTCCACCGGATCGCCGGCGTCACGGATGTTCTCGAACTTGACGCCCTTGACCACCCGGCCGTTGTCCACGTCCAGGCAAGGGATGATGCGTTTGGCTAAGGCCATGGGCTTAATCTCCGATTAAGAGTTGCAAGCGACAAGCTTCAAGCGGCAAGCAGGAGCGGATCGCGGTCACGCTGCCAACTGGCCGCTGCCCGCTTAAGGCTTGGAGCTGGCCGCGTAGCCATCACAAAAGGCCTGGGCCTCTGCCACATCCAGCGTGCCCTCATAAATCGCGCGGCCCGTGATAGCGCCGATGATCCCCGGAGCCTTGGCATCCAGCAGGGCCTTGATGTCGCCCAGGTTGTGGATACCGCCCGACGCGATCACCGGGATCTTGGTGGCCGCCGCCAGGGCTGCGGTGAACGGCACGTTGCAGCCCTGCATCATGCCGTCTTTGGCGATGTCGGTATAAACGATGGCGGACACGCCGTCGGCTTCGAAGCGCTTGGCCAGGTCGATCACTTGCACGCTGCTGACTTCAGCCCAGCCGTCGGTGGCGACGAAACCGTCCTTGGCGTCCAGGCCGACGATGACCTTGCCCGGAAACGCGCGGCAGGCCTCGGCGACGAACTCCGGCTCCTTGACCGCCTTGGTGCCGATGATCACGTAGCTCACGCCAGCCTTGACGTAGTGCTCGATGGTTTCCAGGGAACGGATGCCGCCACCGATCTGGATCGGCAGGTTCGGGTAGCGCTTGGCGATGGCCGTGACCACCTCGCCGTTCACCGGCTGGCCTTCGAAGGCGCCGTTGAGGTCCACCAGATGCAGACGACGGCAACCCCCTTCAACCCACTTGGCGGCCATGCTCACCGGGTCATCGGAGAACACTGTGGAATCTTCCATGCGGCCCTGACGCAGACGTACACAGGCACCGTCTTTAAGATCGATAGCGGGAATGATTAGCATGCTTTTCCTTCGTCAAAGAGCTGCAAGCTGCAAGCCATAAGCTGCAAGCGCGCACGCGTGTCTACTTCTTGCAGCTTGCAGCTTGAAGCTTGCCGCTGCCCTAATTTTTCTCGAGCGCCCACAGGTCGCTTTCGATGCTTTCGAACCTCTCTTTGAGGTGCGCCTGCACATCGAAAATCGCCCGGTTGTAATAGTGCGGAGCAATTTCCCGGGTAAACAGCTCAAGAATCTCCGCCGCCTCGAACGAGCCCAGGTCGAGCTCGAAGCGCTCCTCCATGAAGCGCTTGATCTTGTGCGTCGCCTCACTCTCCTGTTCGGCAGTGAGGTTCAGGATCGGCGGCTTGGATTTCTTGATCGCCATTTACCAGCGACCGTCCCAGGCGGCGAAGTTCTGCAGCAACTGCAGGCCGTGGGTGTGGCTCTTTTCCGGGTGGAACTGCACGGCGAAACGCGAGCCGTCGGCCAGCGCCGCGGCAAAGTCCACCCCGTAGTGGCCGCTGCCCACCACCTGCCGCGCGTTACCGGCATGGATGTAGTAGCTGTGCACGAAGTAGAAGCGCGCCCGGTCCGCAATGTTGTGCCACAGCGGGTGATCCACCGCTTGCTGCACTTCGTTCCAGCCCATGTGCGGCACCTTCAGGTGCTCGCCGTCCTCGATCAGGCCCTTGCCGAAGAATTTCACCTGGCCGGGAAACAGGCCGATGCAGTCAACGCCCTCGTTCTCTTCGCTGTGGTCGAGCAAGGCTTGCATGCCCACGCAGATCCCGAGAAACGGACGATCCTGGCTGACTTCACGCACCAGGGAATCGAAGCCCAGGCGACGGATCTCGGCCATGCAGTCGCGAATCGCGCCCACGCCGGGAAACACCACCCGGTCGGCTTCGCGAATCACGTTGGCATCGCTGGTGATCAGTACCTTGCCGGCGCCCACGTGCTCCAGGGCCTTGGCCACCGAGTGCAGGTTGCCCATGCCGTAGTCGATAACGGCGACGGTCTGCATTACAGCACGCCCTTGGTGGACGGCATCTGGCCGGCCATGCGCTCGTCCAGCTCCACCGCCATGCGCAGTGCACGGCCGAAGGCCTTGAACACGGTCTCGATCTGGTGGTGCGTGTTGGTGCCGCGCAGGGTGTCGATGTGCAGGGTCACGTTGGCGTGGTTGACGAAGCCCTGGAAGAACTCCTGGAACAGGTCAACGTCGAAACCGCCGACGGTGGCGCGGGTGAAGGGTACGTGCATCTGCAGGCCGGGACGGCCGGAGAAGTCGATCACCACGCGGGACAGGGCTTCATCCAGCGGCACATAGGCATGGCCGTAGCGACGGATGCCTTTCTTGTCGCCAATGGCCTTGCTGAACGCCTGGCCGAGGGTGATACCGACATCCTCCACGGTGTGGTGGTCGTCGATATGCAGGTCGCCCTTGCTTTCGATGTCCAGGTCGATCAGCCCGTGCCGGGCGATCTGGTCCAGCATGTGCTCAAGGAAGGGCACGCCGATATCGAATCGGGCCTTTCCGGTGCCATCCAGGTTGATCGAGGCTTTGATCTGGGTTTCCAGAGTGTCGCGCTCGACAGATGCCTTACGTTCGGCCATCACCAGCTCCGCAAAATCATTGGGCGAAAAAGGCGAATAGTATAGGCCCGACGGCGGCTAAACAGAAACACGCTGGACAATATCCTGACGGGCGCCAGCCAATAAATGCGGGGCTGTACCTGTCATGACAAGCAGTGTGATGCGTCCGCCGACAAGCCGGCCCCCACGCAGGAGCTGGCTTGCCGGCGCAGCCCTTAATGGAACAGCACTGCGGTCTTCTGCAAGGTCACCCACACACCCCAGGCCAGGGGAATGCCCACGACCAACCAGGCAGCGACCACCACCGGCAAGCTGGCGGACGACGCCTTCCACTCCAGCACGACGCTGCTGTCGGCGCCCTTGTCATGGCCCAGGGCCTGCTCGGCCGCCAGTTGCTCGTCGGTCATGAAGTACTTGTCGGCCACCGGACGCACCAGCAGGTTGCACAGGAAGCCCAGCACCAGCAGGCCGGCGAGGATGTACAGGGTGATGTCATACGCCGCGGCACGCTCGACGCCGATGCTCAGCTGGTACTCGCGCAGGTAGTTCACCAGCACCGGGCCCAGTACGCCCGCCGCCGCCCAGGCGGTCAGCAGGCGACCGTGGATCGCCCCCACCATCTGCGTGCCGAACAGGTCGGCCAGGTAGGCCGGCACCGTAGCGAAACCACCGCCGTACATCGACAGGATGATGCAGAACGCCGCCACGAACAGGGCGATATTGCCCAGGTGACCGAGGTTCGGAATCAGCGCATACAGGGCAAAGCCCAGGGCGAAGAACACGAAGTAGGTGTTCTTGCGGCCCAGGTAGTCGGAGAACGACGCCCAGAAGAACCGCCCGCCAATGTTGAACAGGCTCAACAGACCGGTGAAGCCGGCCGCGATGGCGGCGATCTGCGCCAGTTGCCCGGCATCCAGCTGGCTGAAGGTCAGACCGTTGCCCAGCAGCTTGCCGGCGAACACTTCCTGCAGCAGCGGCGAAGCCATCCCGAGGATGCCGATACCGGCCGATACGTTGAGGCACAGCACCAGCCAGACCAGGCGGAACTGCGGGGTCTTCCAGGCCACGTTCACGTGCACATGGCGGTGGGTGATCATCGCGTTGGCGGCTTTTTTCGCCGGTGCGGTCCAGCCTTCAGGCTTCCAGCCGGTCGGTGGAACCCGATAAGCCAGGGCGCCGCCGATCATGAACACGAAGTAGATCGCCGCCATCACCAAAAAGCTCTGCCACACGCCAACGCTGGTCGGCGTGGCGAAGTGACTCATCAGCGCCGCCGCCAGGGGCGCGCCGACCATGGCGCCGCCGCCAAAGCCCATGATCGCCATGCCGGTGGCCATGCCGCGCTTGTCCGGGAACCACTTGATCAGGGTCGATACCGGCGAGATGTAGCCCAGGCCCAGGCCGATACCGCCGATCACCCCGGAGCCGATCCACATCAGCCAGATCTGGTGGGTATACACCCCCAGGGCCGAGATCAGCAGGCCGCCGCACCAGCACAGTGCCGACACCACACCGGCCTTGCGCGGCCCGGCATGTTCCAGCCAGCCGCCCCAGATCGCCGCCGAACAGCCGAGGAAGATGAAGAACAGGGTGTAGATCCAGCCGAGCATGGAGATCGGCCAGTCGCACTGGGACGAGAAGATCTGCGCGATAAAACCCATGTCCGGTGCGCAAGCCACCGGCGCGCTGATGCCCAGCGCCTTGGACAGTGGCAGCCAGAACACCGAGAAGCCGTAGGCCATGCCGATGCACAGGTGAATGGCCAGAGCGGCCGGTGGAACCAGCCAGCGGTTGAAACCGGGCTTGGCGATGATGCGTTCTTTGGACAAGAACGCTGGCTGAGCGGTCGAACTGGCCACCGCGTTGCTAGTGCTCATGGTTGTTTCCCCCAATTATTAGAATTGTTCATCGGCCACTCCTCTGCGACGACCTTAGGCACGCGGGCACGGTCGTTTTATGAGTAAAGCTTCCTTTTGGCAGGCGCGACAAAAAGTCGCGGAAGGACGGATGAACCGCGAGAGGTTACCATTTGCGACAAACTAAAAAACCAAACTGCCCTCACCTTTTTTCCGACAACTGTGCTGTCCGCAAGCCGGGCCACTGGCCAAAAGTCCCCCGCCAAAACGAAAAACCTCTGACTGCAATGGCTGACCAGCCGTCAGGTTCAGAGCGCTATACTCCCCGGCTAAATTTTGAATTCGACATACAAGGACTCGCCCATGAAAGCGTTCGGCAAAATCCTGGGTCTGGTAATTCTCGGGCTGTTGCTGATCATCGTGGCTCTGGGCTTCGCCCTGACCCACCTGTTTGATCCCAACGATTACAAAGACGAGATTCGCCAGATTGCCCGCGACAAGGCCCACATCGAGCTGACGCTCAATGGCGATATCGGCTGGAGCCTGTTCCCCTGGCTTGGCCTAGAGCTGCACGACGCCGGCGTGGCCACCCTGGCCAACCCGAGCCAACCCTTCGCCGACCTGCAGATGCTCGGCCTGTCGGTGCGCGTCCTGCCGCTGCTGCGCCGCGAAGTGCAGATGAGCGATGTGCGGGTCGAAGGCCTGAACCTGCGCCTGACCCGCAACAAGGAAGGCCATGGCAACTGGCAGGACATCGGCAAGGCCGCCCCGACCGACAAGCAGGCCGAAATCCCGGCCACCAGCACCGGCGAAGCGAGCCCGCCCGGCACCGGTTCGGACAAGTCTTCACAGCCGATCCGCCTGGACATCGACAGCCTGACCGTGAACAACGCCCGGGTGGAGTACAACGACGAACAGACCGGCAAGCAGTTCACCGCCGAGAGCATTCAACTGAGCACCGGGCCAATTCACGAAGCCACCAACACTCCGCTCAAGCTCACCGCATTCCTGGCCAGCAACCAGCCAGCCGTGCGCGTGCGCACCGAGCTCAATGGCGAGTTGCGCTTCGACCGCGCCCTGCAGCGCTACCAGTTCGAAGACATGCGCCTGTCCGGCGAGGCCACCGGCGACCCGCTGCAAGGCAAGACCGTGACCTTCGCCGCCCAGGGCCAGCTGTTGCTGGACAAGGCCGCCAACGTCGGCCAGTGGACCGGTCTTAAAGTCTCCTTCAACCAACTGCGCGCCCTGGGCGAGCTGAAGGTCAACGACCTGGACAAGACCCCGCAGATCAGCGGCGGCATTTCCATCGCCCAGTTCGACCTGGCGAAGTTCGTCGACGGCATCGGCCAGACCCTGCCGGCCATGGCCGAAGGCAGCCTGAGCAAGGTCGAGCTGGTCAGCCGCCTGCAAGGCACGCCCAGCAGCCTGGCCCTGGAAGACCTGAACCTGAAGCTCGACGACAGCACCTTCAGCGGACGCCTGGCCATCGAGGACTTCGACAAGCAATCCCTGCGCGCCCAGCTCAAGGCCGACACCTTCAATGTCGACCGCTACCTGCCGCCCAAGTCCGCCGAAGCCAACAGCGCCAGCAGCGCGCGCAAGGCCGAAGTGCAGAGCAGCGAAGCTGACGCCATGGCCGGCGCCGGCACCACGCCGCTGCCCAACTCGCCGACCAAGGGCGCCTGGAGCACCGACAAACTGCTGCCGGTGGAGCGCCTGAACAAGCTCGACGTCGACGCCGACCTGAGCTTCGGCCAACTGACCCTGGACAAGCTGCCGATTCAAAACGCCGCGCTCAAGGCCAGCGGCCAGGGCGGCCTGCTCAAGCTGTCCAGCCTGCGCGGCGAGCTGTACAACGGCAGCTTCGAAGCCAGCGGCAACCTCGATGTGCGCCAGAGCACACCGCAGTTGAACCTGCAGACCAAGATCAACCGGGTGCCGGTGGAACGCATCCTCGAAAGCCAGGGCCAGAATCCTCCGGTCAAAGGCCTGGTGACCCTGAACAGCAACCTCAGCGGCAGCGGCAACAGCCAAAAGGCGCTGATCGACAGCCTCAACGGCACGGCCAGTTTCGCCATCAACAACGGCGTGCTGCTCAACGCCAATATCGAACAGCAACTGTGCCAGGGCATCGCCGTGCTCAACCGCAAGAACCTCAGCAACACGCCACGGGGCAAGGACACACCGTTCCAGGAGCTCAAGGGCAACCTGACGCTGCGCAACGGCGTGGCCAGCAACCCGGACCTGAAAGTGCGCATCCCCGGCCTGAGCGTCAACGGCAATGGCGATATCGACCTGCGGGTACTGGGCATGGACTACCGGGTCGGCATCGTCGTCGAGGGCGACCTCAGCGACAACCCGGACCCGGCCTGCCAGGTCGGTGAACGCTTCACCGGCGTTGAACTGCCCCTGCGCTGCCGCGGCCCGCTGGAACTGGGGGCCAAGGCCTGCCGCCTGGACAAGGACGGCCTGGGCCAGGTTGCCGCCAAACTGGCCGGTGACCGCCTGCAACAGAAGATCGACGAAAAACTGGGTGACAAGGTCAGCCCGGAACTGAAAAACGCACTCAAGGGGCTGTTCAAACGATGAGAGCCGAGGCCTTTGCACCGGCGGTGCTGGACTGGTACGACCGCCACGGCCGCCATGACCTGCCCTGGCAGCAGGACATCAACCCGTATCGGGTGTGGGTGTCGGAGATCATGCTGCAACAGACCCAGGTCAGCACCGTGCTCAACTACTTCGACCGCTTCATGGCCTCGCTGCCCACGGTGCAGGCCCTGGCCGAAGCCCCGGAAGACGAAGTGCTGCACCTGTGGACCGGCCTGGGCTACTACACCCGGGCGCGCAACCTGCAAAAGACCGCGAAGATCGTCATGGCCGAGTACGGCGGCGAGTTCCCCCGCGATGTGGAAAAACTCACCGAGCTGCCCGGCATCGGCCTGTCCACCGCTGGCGCCATCGCCAGCATCAGCATGGGCCTGCGGGCGCCGATCCTCGACGGCAACGTCAAGCGGGTACTGGCACGCTTCACCGCCCAGGAGGGCTACCCGGGGGAACCCAAGGTGGCCAAGCAGCTGTGGGCCACTGCGGAACGCTTCACGCCCCACAGCCGGGTCAACCACTACACCCAGGCGATGATGGACCTGGGGGCGACCCTCTGTACCCGGAGCAAGCCCAGCTGCCTGCTGTGCCCCCTGGAACGCGGCTGCGAAGCCCACATGCTCGGCCTGGAAACCCGCTACCCGATTCCCAAGCCGCGCAAGGAGGTGCCGCAGAAGCGCACCCTGATGCCGTTGCTGGCCAACCGCGAAGGCGCCATCCTGCTTTACCGGCGCCCCTCCAGCGGCCTCTGGGGCGGCTTGTGGAGCCTGCCGGAACTGGATGGCCCGGACGACATCCCGCACCTGGCTCTGCAGCACTCCCTGGAGCTGGGCCAGCAACAGCAGATGCCTGAGTTGGTCCACACCTTCAGTCACTTCCAACTGGCCATCGAGCCCTGGCTGATCCGGGTCGAAGAGTCGGCCCTGCACGTCGCCGAGGCCGATTGGCTCTGGTATAACCTCGCCACCCCGCCGCGCCTGGGCCTTGCCGCCCCGGTGAAAACACTGCTCAAACGCGCGGCCGAAGTCTTGAATGCAGGAGAGTCGTCATGACCCGCACCGTAATGTGCCGCAAATACCAGGAACAACTGCCGGGCCTGGAACGCCCCCCGTACCCGGGCGCCAAAGGCCAGGATATTTTCGAACACGTCTCGGCCAAGGCCTGGGCCGACTGGCAGAAACACCAAACCCTGCTGATCAACGAAAAGCGCCTGAACATGATGAATGCCGAAGACCGCAAATATCTGCAGGGCGAGATGGACAAATTTTTCTCCGGCGAGGAATACGCCAAGGCCGAAGGCTACGTCCCGCCGGCGGAGTAAACCCACGGAAAATCGGGGGCGGAACGTAAGCGGCGGTAATAATTAAACTTTTTTTCAAAACTTGCTTGACGCCCCCCTGAAAAACCCGTTTAATGCGCCCCGTTGCCCAGATAGCTCAGTCGGTAGAGCAGGGGATTGAAAATCCCCGTGTCGGCGGTTCGATTCCGTCTCTGGGCACCACCTTCAGCTTTCAGGTGGTGTCTGCACCACGTGAGAGCAACCAAAAAACCCGCCTAGTGCGGGTTTTTTGTTGCCTAAAGGATTCTACGAATCTAATTGTAGAAAGACACAGACCATTCCAAGCAGGTTCTCCGTATCATGTTCAGGCACTCCTTGCGGAATGATATGATGCCTTCAACCGAACGCCCCACCCTGACAAGCGCTTCCGGCAGAAGTGACTGATTTACATAGAAAACGACCAGAGCTCGAAAATAAAGACATAAAATTCGAGCAAGAAGAGACCTACATCGGGCGTACAACTCCAGCCGATTGGATACCTGCCCACGTCGTTACAATATCCTACGCCACTATCTTGAATTCATTACGCAGGCACAGCACTACTTAACCAACAATTAGGGAATAGCTCCTTTGACCGCCTTTTCGCCCCCCCCCTTAGTAGTTGATCTCGATGGCACCCTGCTACGCTCCGACTTGCTTTTGGAAACGGGCATGGCCTATATACGACTTCAACCGCTAAAACTGTTCAAACCCTTCGGATGGCTGGTCAAGGGCAAAGCGGCCCTGAAGGAAGGACTTGCCTGCGCAACAGATATGGATATTAGCGTACTGCCATATGACCCTGAGGTCATTGCTCTGATCAAGCTTGAACGAAGTCATGGGCGGAAAATCGTGCTGGCGACAGCTAGTCACCACACTTTGGCTGAACGCATTGCTGAGCACTTGCAACTTTTTGACCAAGTACTGGCGTCTGACGGTAAACGAAATCTGTCCTCACATTACAAGCGTGACTTACTAGTAGAACACTACGGCGAGCAGGGTTTCGATTACGTAGGCAACTCCAGTGACGATCTTCCAGTCTGGTCTAAAGCTCGCAAGGCTTATGTCATCAATCCAGAACATGGTGTAGAGCGGCGCGCAAAGGCCCAAGGCAACGTCGAACAAGTCGTGCACTCCAATCCTCTGGGATATAAAGATTGGCTGAAAGCGCTACGCTTACACCAGTGGATGAAAAACCTACTAATTTTTGTTCCGCTGTTAGCGGCGCATCAGCTGACCAATATTTCATTGCTATGGCAAGGCATACTAGCCTTCATGCTATTTGGACTATGCGCTTCCAGTGTCTATTTGCTTAACGACCTACTGGATCTAGCCGATGATCGCCATCACGCCACCAAGCGAAATCGCCCATTCGCAGCTGGACGTTTATCGATAAAATCGGGATTGCTTACCTTCCCATTATTACTGGCTGGTGCATTTTCTGGCGCAACTTTATTACTGCCATGGCAGTTCTCTGCAACACTACTGACTTACTATTTTTTAACCTTAGTCTATTCATTGTCATTAAAGCGACATATGGCAATCGACGTAATCGCTCTAGCAACCCTTTATACCATTCGCCTTATCGCCGGCGCAGCAGCATTTAACCTCGACCTGACCTTTTGGATGCTCGCTTTTTCAATGTTCATCTTCCTTAGTCTTGCACTCGTAAAGCGCTATGCTGAGCTGAATCAAGCTCGACACAAGGGACATATCGAAAAAACGCGAGGACGAGGTTATTTTCCTTCGGATCTTGAAATGCTTTCATCCTTGGGAGCAGCATCTGGCTATCTTGCAGTGATGGTTTTAGCGCTGTATATCCATGACCAGTCCAGCACTGGGCTTTACGCTCATCCACAATTAATTTGGATTTCCTGCCCCTTACTGCTGTTCTGGATAACACGAGTATGGATGCTCACCCATCGCGGACAAATGCATGACGATCCAGTTGTTTTTTCAATTCGTGATCGTGTCAGCCTGATTGTAGGCGCACTTTTCGGCCTCGTGTTCTGGATTGCCGCATGAGCGAATTACTTTACTCATGGGGCAAGTACCCCTACGCACCACAAACTGCGCATACCTTTCACTGGCGCAGCGAACTTCAGAACCAAATCACAAGGCTGACCGATGCTTATGGCAGCACCTTGCCATATGGTAACGGACGAAGCTATGGCGACAGCTGTCTAGCAATTAGCAGTCAGGCGCTGCATATGCGCAGCTTGGATCGTTTTATACATGTCGATTGGCAAAAAGGGACCGTGCTAGCTGAAGCAGGGGTGACCCTTGCGGAAATCCTCGCCCTGGCAATTCCCCATGGCTGGTTCCTCTGCGTCACACCTGGTACCCAGTTCGCCACCCTAGGCGGAGCTATTGCTAACGACGTACATGGCAAAAACCACCATATGCGTGGAACCTTTGGCAATCACATTCGCCGCTTTGGCCTAGTGCGCAGCGATCAAGGTATGTTGACCTGCTCTCTTACAGAGAACTCCGATCTCTACGCCTCAACCATTGGCGGACTCGGCCTGACGGGGATTATTGCCTGGACAGAAATCCAACTGATGCCAATTAGCAGCAGTCAGATCGATACCAGCGTCGTACGCTTCAGCAACCTGGCTGAGTTCTTCACGCTGTCTGCGGAACTAGATCACCAACATGAGTACAGTGTCGCGTGGATAGACTGCCTAGCTAAAGACAATAATGCTGGGCGCGGAGTATTCATTGTTGGCGATCATGCAACTTATGGCCCACTGGAGATTGAAACTCATCATAAGATGAGCATCCCACTGACCCCATGCTTCTCCCTGATCAACAACTTGTCACTACGCGCCTTCAACGAAACCTATTGGCGTTTCCACCCCCCCAAGCAAACGTTTAAGCGCAGCAGTTATGACTCCTTCTTTTACCCATTGGATAGTCTTCTCCACTGGAATCGAATTTACGGACGAAAAGGCTTTCAACAATATCAATGCGTGATACCTGATGCAGCAGCCGAATCGGCAACGAAAGAACTTCTGAAGATCATTGCCAAATCAGGGCAGGGTTCCTTCCTAGCCGTGCTCAAACGCTGCGGAAATATTGCCTCCCCCGGCCTGATGTCATTTCCGCTACCTGGCACTTCACTAGCCTTAGACTTCCCGCAGAACCCTAGCCTTGCTGCGCTTTTTGATCGCCTGGACAAAATAGTTCACGAGGCTGGTGGCCGTCTTTATCCCGCTAAAGATGCTCACATGAATGGCATCGACTTCCGCAAGGCATACCCTGCTTGGGAAAAGCTTGAAGCGCTTCGCGATCCCTCTTTGATGTCCCGCTTTTGGAAACGAGTTATCCTATGAAACGAGTCTTGATTATTGGCGCAACGTCGGCTATTGCCACAGCATGCGCACGCATGTGGGCAGAGCGAGGCGCAGAGTTTTTTCTGGTATCACGCAATAAAGAAAAGCTTGAACAGACGGGTGCAGACCTGATGGCACGCGGAGCCACGGCCACTACATGCTACAGTATGGATGTTTCAGACTTTTCTAGCCATGTGAAGATGCTAACGCAATGTCTTGCAGCCTTAAAGCAGATTGACATTGCTCTAATCGCACACGGGACGCTGCCGAATCAGCAACTATGCGAACAAGATGTAGAGATGGCCCTCAGAGAGTTCACAATCAACGGTACTTCCGTTATCAGCCTTCTCACCCTCTTGGCGAAACAGTTTGAGACTCAGCATTGCGGTACACTCGCAGTGATTTCCTCTGTTGCTGGCGACCGTGGACGCCCTTCAAACTATCTGTATGGTACAGCCAAAGCAGCAGTATCGACTTTCTGCGAGGGGCTAAGTGCTCGCTTATACAAGGCCGGGGTGCACGTCATCGATATCAAACCCGGATTTGTAGATACCCCAATGACCCAAGGCCTACCACTACCAGCAGCACTGATCGCCAAGCCCGAACAAGTAGCTAAGCGCATCATCAAAGGAATCGAAGAAAAAACGACTATTCTCTATGCTCCAGGCTTCTGGAAAGCAATCATGCTAATAATAAAACTTATTCCACACTTTATCTTCAAGAGAACAAATCTATAAACAACTGCTCCATCGACAGCTACCAAGATCAGACATTTTACAATAATATTGGCTTTCTAGCAGAATAGAGTCATTACATATGAACCAACTAAAAAAACACAACTCAACTCTATTTTTCTTCATAATTGCATTATTCATTTTCCTTTGCTTTTTTTATTATGACGAGTTATGGTCCGCACTAGGAGTCCAGGTAGTCAAACCTATCTTCAATGACTCCCGAGTTATAACTGCTGGCGCAGAGTCTTACTATCGAGGATTCGACCCATTAGTGAACAACCCCATGATGTGGTCAAAAAACCCTATGAATTACCCGAGAGTGTGGCACTCTCTTTTCTATTTCGGCCTCAATCAAAATCATACAAATATAATCGGCTACTTAATGCTCGCATCATATTTGGTGGCAGTTTTCACACTACTGAAGACAAGTAAAAACCTTCAAACCAATCTTTTAATCACATGTTGCGCCATATCACCCGCAGCAATGCTAGGCATTGAAAGAGGAAATATTGACTTACTAATATTCTTACTAGTCATAGCATCTGCAGTCTATGTAAATAAGCGCCCTCTAATCACCGCACTACTTATAGCCTCATCAACCGTACTAAAAATATTCCCTTTTTTCTGCCTTCCTATAATAATTTTCTCATCAACAAAGAAAAACCTTACCAAGATCTTTATTACAGCAACACTTTTATGCATAGCATATTTCATTATCACCTACCAGGACCTAATACTAATCAGCAATGCCACACCCAGAGCTGGGGATTTTTCATATGGAAGAAGTGTTTTCGCGAATCGTCTCAAGGGAAATATTCCAATAGTTTTTTCAATCTACGTTGACATTATAATTAACTCTTTTTTCATACTAGCATCAGCATGCTCATATTTGATTAGCAAAAAACTGCTACAGATCAACCAGCAAGAACTTCATTCTCTAGAAGGTAAAGGTTTTTTTCTTGCCGGCGCGCTGATCTACGTAGGAACTTTTTTTATCGGAAACAACTGGGACTATCGTTTAATATTCTTGATGCTAACGATTCCGACACTCGTTTCCGCACTAAAAATATTCACAAATAGAAAATCACGCATTCACACCAAAATCCTTATTGCCGCGATATTGCTATCATTCTGGTATCTTCTCGCAGCACACTATTTAAACAGTTTCCTATATGCGCGAACTGCCCTATATTGCTTCGATGAAGCCGTAAACTGGGTCATTTATACATTGAGCCTTTCTTTCATTATTAAATTTTTTAATCTGGCTTTTAAAAAATGAATTTAAACAGCAAAATTTTACTGCCAGGCGGCGCAGGTTTAGTTGGGCAAAACCTAATAGCAAGACTAATAAAAAAAGGGTATAAAAACATAGTTGTTATTGATAAACATCAAGCAAACCTTAACATACTAAAAAAAATTCAACCAACGATCAATACTGTCTATGCTGACTTGGCTATAGCGGGAGATTGGCAACAGCATTTTGCCAGCGCCGATGTCGTTGTAATGCTTCAAGCACAAATAGGCGGAAACGACATTCAGGACTTTATACGCAACAACATAGATTCAACAAGAATTATTCTTGAACAAATAAAAATCAATAAAATTCCACGACTCATACACATTAGCTCCTCAGTAGTTATGTCGGTGGCCGATGACTTTTACACACAAACAAAGAAGACACAGGAACAAATGGTGCTAGAGAGCGGCATACTCTGCCCTATACTCCGCCCCACGCTGATGTTTGGATGGTTCGACAGGAAGCACCTTGGCTGGCTTTCTAGGTTCATGAAAAAATCCCCAGTATTCCCTATACCTGGTCACGGACAGTATATTAGACAACCTTTATATGTAGGTGACTTTTGCAACATTATAATCAGCTGCCTAAATTCGCATACAGTAAACGGAACATTTAATATTTCAGGGCACGAAAAAATTGATTACATCGACATAATTCAAGAGATCAAGAGAACTACAAAAGCCAAAACCATCATTACTCGTATACCTTATAGATTTTTTTATGCTCTGCTATGGACTTGGGGAATTTTTGACAGAAACCCACCTTTTACTACACAGCAGCTCGCGGCATTAATTGCAAAAGACGAATTCGAAATTATTAACTGGCCTAAAATATTTGATGTTTCCTACACCCCATTTTCTCGAGCAGTGGAAGAAACTTTCAATCATCCGATTTATAGCAAGGTAGAACTGGAGTTTTGAACATGGGGCAGCGTATTGCAGTTCTAGGTGCAGGTCCAATGGGTCTCGCTGTGGCTTATCAATTGGCAAAAGACGGACATAAACCCATTTTGTTCGAAGCTGACGATCGCATTGGTGGAATGACGGCATGCTTTGATTTTAGCGGCTTGACAATCGAACGTTACTACCACTTTCATTGCATTTCAGATCACGCATTCCTAACGTTACTAACTGAGTTAGGCCTCGCCGAAAAAATGCGCTGGGTCGAAACAAAGATGGGTTATTGGTACCAAGATCGACTGCAACCTTGGGGCAACCCCATTGCTCTACTGAGGTTTCGCGGTCTTGGACTAATCGCAAAAATTCGTTACGGACTACACGCCTTCCTATCTACTAAGCGTAATGATTGGACACAATTGGACAAGATCGAAGCATCAGTATGGATTCGTCGCTGGGTAGGTGAAGAAGCGTGGGAGGTTTTATGGCGGCGTCTATTTGACTATAAATTTTATAACTATGCCAGCGGGCTATCAGCCGCGTGGATATGGAGTCGAATTCGCCGGATTGGCCGATCTCGATATAGCCTGTTCCGAGAAAAGTTGGGTTACCTTGAAGGAGGCTCGACAACATTATTAGATGCATTGAAAACAAAAATTGAGGCTCTTGGCGGCGAAATACACTTGAGAGCAAAAGTCGACTGCGTGCATATTATTGGCGAACGAGTTACTAGCGTAGAAGTCGCAGGAATACAACATCCCTTCGAAAAAGTTATAAGTACCATTCCGCTACCTTATGTGCCAAAAATCATACCTGGCTTACCAACAGAGATACAAGAAAAATTCCGCTCTCTCAAAAATATTGCAGTCGTCTGCGTCATTGCCAAACTTCGCAAAACCCTAACCGAAAACTTCTGGCTTAACACTAATGATCCACAAATGGATATTCCTGGACTAGTCGAGTACTCAAATCTCCGCCCGCTAGATCAACATATAATCTATATTCCATTTTATATGCCTGGCGAACACGAAAAATTTTCCGACCCAGACCAAATTTTTATCGAAAAGACTCGTGCATATCTACAAAAAATCAACCCAACACTGACTACTGAAGACTTTATTGAGATTCGTGTAAACCGCTACCGTCATGCACAACCTATATGCGATCCTGGGTACTTGGATAGCCTACCCCCGGCAGCATTACCGATCCATGGACTGTGGGTTGCTGACACGTCGTACTACTACCCTGAGGACAGGGGGATTTCCGAAAGTATTGGATTCGGTAGACAATTAGCGAAGGATGCTACCGCGTGCTAAAACAATTCAAATCAAAACAATTTTTAATGTTTTTACTGGTTGGCGGTTTCGCCGCCGCAGTAAATTTTGGATCGCGATTTCTTTATAACTACTGGGTGAGTTTTTTAGCAGCTGTTGTCCTCTCCTATATTACGGGCATGACAACAGCCTTCCTACTCAGTAAGCTATTTGTGTTCAAGGAAAGCACCCAGAGAACTCATCACTCCATTCTATACTTTATACTTGTCAATATAGCCGCTATACTCCAAACCTTATTAACCACTCTCTTTCTAGCCTATTATGCTTTACCGAAATTAGGTATAACGCATTTCACTAAAGAGCTATCTCACGCTGTTGGTGTGATTGTCCCCGTCTTCACTAGTTATCTTGGCCATAAGCGCTGGTCGTTCAGGTAGTGCCCGCACCGCCTGCCAATGCTTCATCTCCTCAGCGATAAAGTGCTGCACCAGATCGCTGTACAGCTTCTCGATGGCATCCGCGCTCAGGCCTTCGGCCTCGGCCCATTCGCGGCGGGTGGCGAGCATCGCCTTGAAGCGCTCCTCGGCGCGCACGGTGGCCGCCGAGGTCTTGAACTTCGACGCGGCCAGCACGTACTTGAAACGCGCGCCCAGCAGGGCAATGACCGCCCGATCCAGGGTGTCGATTTCCCGCCGGATGTCTTCCATGCCCTGGCATTGTTCCGGGGTCATCCGATTATTGACTTCCATGCTCAAGGCTCCATTGACGTCTGGGGATAGCCGGCTTTGGCCGGGCACGGATTATTCCCCTGGCGGCGCAGGGGAGTAAAGTGGCGGGCTCGCGCCCATTCGACTGCCAAGGAACTGCTCGCGTGAACCAGAAGAGAACCCGAGTCCGCCTGCCCCACCCCAAGCCCGGCAAGACCGGCAGGGGCGCCTGGGTATTCCTGCTGATCGGTGGCGTGCTGCTGGCACTCACCGCACTGCTGGGCTGGACTCTGGTGAGCGCGTTGCTGGAGGGCATGATTGTCACCCGCAACCGCGCTGGGCCAAAGCTCGTCTATAGCCAGCTGCAGCAACCCACCCAGTTCTATATCGAGCTGCTGTGGCAAGGCACCAGCACCCTGTTGCTGGGCGCGCTGGCCGTTGCCACGCTGTGGATCGGCCGGGTATTAATGGGCGCACAAAAAAAACCTCGCTGAGGCCGGATGCCGCTCCGGCCTATCGCAACCGCCCAGGAACACCTGCCCATGTCCCTGCTGTCCTCTCCCGAGCTGCCTGCCACCCGCCTCGCCGCTGCCAGCTCGGGCCCCAGCGAAACCTTCAGCGAACCGGCAGCCGACGGCTTTGTGCTTGGCGGTTTTGCCTGGCGCCATGGGCAAGCCGATCCGGCGCGGCCGGTGGTGATCATCAACGCCGCGACCTCGGTGCGCTGCCGTTATTACTTTCGCTTCGCCGACTACCTGTTCGCCAATGGCTTCGACGTCATGACCTATGACTATCGCGGCATCGGCGAGTCGCGCCCGGCCTCGCTCAGGGGGCTCAAGGCGTCCTGGTCCGATTGGGGCGCACTGGATTTCGAAGCCATGCTGCAACGGGCCCAGCGCGAATTTCCCGGGCAGCCGATCGATGTGGTGGGCCACAGCTTCGGCGGCTGCGCCGTGGGCCTGGCGGCCTCCGCCGGGAAGATCCGCCGCGTGGCCACCATGGGCGCGCAGTTCGCCTACTGGCGCGACTACGAGCCCCGGCTGCGCTGGCGCATGCTGGGCAAATGGCATGTGTTGATGCCCCTGCTGACGGGCCTCTACGGCTACTTCCCCGGCAAGCGCCTGGGCTGGATGGAGGACACTCCCGCCGGCGTGGTCGGCGACTGGTGCACCCCACACAGGCGCTATGAAGGCCGCCCCAGCGGCCGCAGGCTCGCTGGAGAGCGCAACGGCCAGCCCTTCGCCCAGGTCACGGCAGCGATCCTCGCCATCAGCCTCAGCGACGATCCCTTCGGCACCGTGCCCGCCATCGAGCGCCTGCTGGCTTACTTCAGTCACAGTCCGCGTACCCACCTGCGCATCGCCCCGCAGGAGATCGGCGAAACCGAAGTCGGCCATTTCGCCTTTTTCCACAGCCGTTTCGACACCCGACTCTGGCCCATCATCCTGGGCTGGCTGCGCCATGGCGAACTCGACAACAACAGCCCGGGGCGGCTAGTACCGCGCACCTGAGCCACCCTTCTCGCCCGGCGGCAGGTGCTCGAGCCTCGATTTGCTGGCATCCTTGGCCGCCTGAAAAGGTCGCCGCTGCCCGGCGAGCCTCGCGATACACCCCCAAGCATCAAGGTAAGGCGCCCATGGCATCTGCGAACAAGCAACACAAAAGGGCCCAGCGGGCGAAAACCAAGGCCAAGCAAAACCGCGCCAAGCGCACAGCCCCCACCTCGGAGCTGGAACTGGACCCCAACGACAGCCGCATCGACTTCGAGTCGGTGGACCTGACCGAGCTGTTCGTGAAAATGCGCGACGCCGAGAAAACCAGCCAGCAGGCCCTGTGCACGGTGTTCCTCTCGGACCCGTTGCTGGAGCTGGTGTATGAGCAGGAGGGCGACGAGGGCGCCACGGACTTCATCCTCGCGGCGCTGATCGAGTACCGCAACTGGTCCACCGAAGCCGATGAGGCCGCGGCGCTGGCGTGGATCGAGTCCGACGCCTTCCGCAACGACTACATGGCCGCGTCCCAGGCGCTGTTCAGCAATCAGGATTGAGCCGCCAGCGGGCATGAAAAAAGGGCGCATTCAGCAATGAATGCGCCCTTTTCCGTTTCAGCTAAACCGCCTGGCGTTATGCTCAGGCCGCTTCCAGCCGAGGGATTTCCATGCCGATGCGCGAGCTGGCGAAGCTCAGGTCGCCGCTGGCGATGGACTGGGCCTTGAAGCCTGCGCCGATCAGGTCGCGGACGTACAGCTTGTTGTACATGAACATGAACACCAGGTTGCTCAGGCCGAAAGTGAACATCGACAGCAGGAACATGATGGCTGCCCATTTCCAGTCAGCGCGGAACAGGGCCGGGATGAAACCGAAGAAGAACACGGTCCAGGAGAAACCAACTGGCGCTTCCTTGATGGCTCCGGTGTTCGGGTTTTTGAAGATGATTTTAGTGAACGCCATGCGCGTCTCCTTGCCGCCCCATTTTGAGGAACCAACGACCGGGCGATCGCCATTGGACCCTGAATGCTCATTCTTCGAGCCGGGACCGTCAGCCATGCCGTAGGCAGGTGCGGACAATCAGGAACATGGGCCGGCGCGGATGGATCAGGGGAGGGAAGCACAAGACGGATTCGGAGTCCCGACAAGCATTCAGTCCCTTGCAATACAGCGCTATTCCCTAGCTCCTCTCACGCTGGCACGCAAGAGCTCTTATCGAAGAGCGCGCAGGCTACTATTTAGCCTGCATGCTGTCCATGAAACCCCAGGTAACAATTCACAAATCCGATAAAAAAGGCCGCGGTCAATGCTGACGGCGGCCTTTTTGTATGGCAAAGCGTCAAACCGTCAGTTCAGGACCAGGGCAGCCTTGCCCTCGATCTTGCGCCGACGGGCCACCAGCAGGCCGGCAGCAATCACCAGGATGCTCAGCAGGCCGGTGGCGAGGATCTCCACCCGGTGCTCTTGCTGGAACAGCATGATGCCCAGGATCGCCACGATGAACACGATCACCGCGTAGGTCAGGCCGGGGAACAGCCACATGCGGAAGGCGATCTTCTCGCCGGCGGCCATGCGCTTCTGGCGCATGCGCAGTTGCGACACGGCAATCACCAGGTACACCAGCAGGGCGATGGCGCCGGAACTGGCCAACAGGAACTCGAACACCGCAGCCGGAGCCACATAGTTGGCGAACACCGCAAGGAAGGCCGCCGCGGTGGACAGGATCACCGCCCAGTAAGGCGTGCCACTGGCATTGGTGCGCTTGGCCGCAGCCGGAGCATCGCCACGCTTGCCCAGGGAGAACAGCATGCGCGAGGCGGTGTAGAGCGCCGAGTTCAGGCAACTGGTCACGGCCACCAGCACCACCAGATCGACGATCAGCTTGGCGTTGGGGATGCCCATGCGGTCAAGCACGGTCTGGTAGGAACCGACCTGGGCCAGGCTTGGATCGTTCCACGGCACCAGGGCCACGACGATGAAGATCGACACCAGGTAGAACAAGCCGATGCGCCAGATCACCGAGTTGGTGGCCTTGGAGATCTGCTTGCCCGGGTTGTGGGATTCCGCCGCGGCGATGGTCACGATCTCGGTGCCCATGAAGGAGAACATGGTGGTCAGCATGGCCGCCAGCACCGCGCCCAGGCCGTTGGGCATAAAGCCCTGGGTGTCCACCAGGTGCGAGACGCCGCTGACCTGGCTATTGGGCAGCAAGCCGCAAATGGCCGCCAGGCCGAGGATCACGAAACCGATGATGGCCACCACCTTGATCAGGGCGAACCAGAACTCGAACTCGCCGTAGTTCTTCACGCTGAACAGGTTGGTGGCGGTCAGCAGCAACGTGATCACCAGGGTGAAGACCCAGATCGCCACGTTGGGGAACCAGGCATGCAGGATGGTCGCGGCGGCGTTGGCTTCCAGCGGGATCACCAGCACCCAGAACCACCAGTACAGCCAGCCGATGGTGAAGCCGGCCCAGTGGCCGATGGCCCGATCGGCGTAGGTCGAAAACGAACCGGTATCCGGCGAGGCGACGGCCATTTCCGCCAGCATGCGCATCACCAGCACCACCAGGGTGCCGGCAGCGGCATAGGCCAGGAGAACGGCCGGGCCGGCTTCGGCGATGGCATGGCCGGAGCCGACAAAGAGACCCGCGCCAATCACGCCGGCAATCGACAGCATGGTCACATGCCGTGGTTTGAGCCCCTGTTCGAGGTCATTGGAGAGTTGCGTACCGCTCATGAAAAGCACCTTTGCAACGAAAAAAGAGTCACTCCACCCGGTCGGCATTCGTTCTCGTAAAAAGAATTCAACGGGGCGTTGTTTATTTCGTACGCAAGAATTGCGCCAAAATGTTACAGAGTCCCGTGGAGCAAGGCGTGGCGAACCGACCGGCGGGAATCTCAAGTCATTGAGTTCAATGGCATTTCGCCATTTCGTTACCGGGTGACTCACTTTGTAGGACGAAACCGCGCACCAGAAACACACCCCAAAAGTGCTCGATGCACAATTAGGTGGCAGAACCATGACCTTTGGCCCGTTAACCCTTCCAACACCCGGCCAAAGCTGGCACCATCGCGCCTTTTTTTACGCGACACCTACCGGATTCCAGGCGGATTCCGGGTTCAAACGGGCGTTCGGTTGTTGATGGGGCGACAGTCTTCTGTGCTGATGCGACAACCTGCCACACGCCGTCTGTTTACCTCCGGTAGCGCTGTTGGCTGCGCTTGGAACCCTATGCTAGCTTGGCGCCTCGCCAGGAAGGCCGCCAACAGCAGGAGCACAATGAACTCTATGAGGACCGCACATGGCTGAGGCCACGCCCGCGCTTGAAATCCGCAACTTGCACAAACGCTACGGCTCTCAGGAGGTACTCAAAGGTATTTCGCTGACCGCACGCGACGGTGACGTGATATCGATCCTGGGTTCCTCCGGCTCCGGCAAATCCACTTTCCTGCGTTGCATCAACCTGCTGGAAAACCCGCACCAGGGCCAGATCCTGGTGGCCGGCGAAGAGCTCAAGCTCAAGGCCGCGAAAAACGGCGAGCTGGTGGCCGCCGACGGCAAGCAGATCAACCGCCTGCGCAGCGAAATCGGTTTCGTCTTCCAGAATTTCAATCTCTGGCCGCACATGAGCGTGCTCGACAACATCATCGAGGCCCCGCGCCGGGTGCTGGGCCAGAGCAAGGCCGAGGCCATCGAAGTGGCCGAGGCGCTGCTGGCCAAGGTCGGCATCGCCGACAAGCGCCACGCCTACCCGGCCCAGCTGTCCGGCGGCCAGCAGCAACGCGCCGCCATCGCCCGCACCCTGGCGATGCAACCCAAAGTCATCCTGTTCGACGAGCCGACCTCGGCCCTGGACCCGGAAATGGTCCAGGAAGTCCTCAACGTGATCCGCGCCCTGGCCGAAGAAGGCCGTACCATGCTGCTGGTCACCCATGAAATGAGCTTTGCCCGCCAGGTTTCCAGTGAAGTGGTGTTCCTTCACCAGGGCCTGATCGAAGAGCAGGGATCGCCACAGCAGGTCTTCGAGAACCCGCTTTCGGCACGCTGCAAACAATTCATGTCCAGCAACCGCTAACGGAGCTACACGCATGCAGAGCTATAAGAAAATCCTCCTGGCCGCTGCCGTCACTCTGGCTTTCAGCGCCAGCGCTGCCGCCGAAACCCTGAAGATGGGGATCGAGGCCGCCTACCCACCGTTCAACAACAAGGATGCCAGCGGCCAAGTGGTCGGCTTCGACAAGGACATCGGCGACGCCCTGTGCGCCAAGATGAAAGTCGAATGCACCGTGGTCACTTCCGACTGGGACGGCATCATCCCGGCCCTGAACGCGAAGAAGTTCGACTTCCTGATCTCCTCGCTGTCGATCACCGACGAGCGCAAGCAGGCGGTGGACTTCACCGACCCGTACTACTCCAACAAGCTGCAGTTCATCGCGCCCAAGGCCAAGGCTGACTTCAAGACCGACAAGGCCTCACTCAAGGGCAAGATCATCGGCGCGCAACGGGCGACCCTGGCCGGTACCTGGCTGGAAGACAACCTGGGCGACGACATCACCATCAAGCTCTACGACACCCAGGAAAACGCCTACCTGGACCTGACGTCCGGCCGCCTGGACGCGATCCTGGCCGACAAGTACGTCAACTACGAGTGGCTGAAAAGCGACGCCGGCAAGCCTTACGAATTCAAGGGCGACCCGGTTGAAGAAAGCGACAAGATCGGGATTGCCGTGCGCAAGAAAGATCCTCTGCGCGAGAAGCTCAACGCCGCCCTGAAGGAAATCGTGGCCGACGGCACCTACAAGAAGATCAACGACAAGTACTTCCCGTTCAGCATCTATTGATACTGACTTGCCTGACCGGCGCCCGCCCCCTGGGCGCCGGTCCTTAGCAAAGCCATCCAGACCCCATGAATATCGATCTCTACGGATTCGGCCCGGCGCTCGCCGCCGGCGCGCTGATGACCGTCAAGCTGGCCCTCTCGGCGTTATGCCTGGGGCTGGTGCTCGGTCTGCTCGGCGCCTTGGCCAAGACTTCTCCGTACAAGCCGCTGCAATGGCTTGGCGGCGCTTACTCGACCCTGGTGCGCGGCGTTCCCGAGCTGCTCTGGGTCCTGCTCATCTACTTCGGCACGGTCAACCTGATGCGGGCCCTGGGCGAGTTCTTCGGCAACCCCGATCTTGAACTCAATGCCTTCGCCGCCGGGGTGATCGCCCTGGGGTTGTGCTTCGGCGCCTACGCCACCGAAGTGTTCCGCGGCGCGATCCTGGCCATCCCCAAGGGCCACCGCGAGGCCGGCATGGCCCTGGGCCTGTCGAAATGGCGGATCTTCACCCGGCTGATCATGCCGCAGATGTGGCGCATCGCCCTGCCGGGCCTGGGCAACCTGTTCATGATCCTGATGAAGGACACCGCCCTGGTGTCGGTGATCGGCCTGGAAGAAATCATGCGTCACTCGCAGATTGCCGTGACCGTCTCCAAGCAGCCGTTCACCTTCTATATGGTCGCCGCCTTCATGTACCTGGGCCTGACCGTGCTGGCCATGACCGGCATGCACTTCCTGGAAAAACGCGCCGCTCGCGGCTTCGCAAGGAGCGCTCAATGAACTGGGAAGTGATCATCAAATGGCTGCCGAAACTGGCTCAGGGCGCAACCCTGACCCTGGAGCTGGTGGCCATCGCGGTCATCGCCGGCCTGCTGCTGGCGATCCCCCTGGGCATCGCCCGCTCATCACGGCTGTGGTACGTGCGCGCCCTGCCCTACGCCTACATTTTCTTCTTCCGCGGTACGCCGCTGCTGGTGCAACTGTTCCTGGTGTACTACGGGCTGGCGCAGTTCGATGCGGTGCGCGAGAGCGCGCTGTGGCCCTACCTGCGCGATCCGTTCTGGTGCGCCACCGTGACCATGACCCTGCACACCGCGGCCTACATTGCCGAGATCCTGCGCGGTGCGATCCAGGCCATCCCGCCGGGTGAAATCGAGGCCGCGCGGGCCCTGGGCATGTCCCGACCCAAGACGCTGTTCTACATCATCCTGCCGCGCGCCGCGCGCATCGGCCTGCCGGCCTACAGCAACGAAGTGATCCTGATGCTCAAGGCCAGTGCCCTGGCCAGCACCGTGACCCTGCTGGAACTGACCGGCATGGCACGCACCATCATTGCCCGCACCTACCTGCCGGTGGAGATCTTCTTCGCCGCCGGGCTGTTCTACCTGGTGATGGCCTACGTCCTGGTACGCGGCTTCAAGCTGCTGGAACGCTGGCTGCGAGTCGACGCCTGCCAGGGACGCTGACCTTCCCCCGCTCCCGCCCGGGAGCGGGCCTGCCTGGACCCACCGCCCATGCCCTCGATCCTCCAAGGCCCCGCGCTGTTCGATCGTTTCCAGGCCCTGGACGGCTTCCTGCTTGAACACCAGGAACTCTGGCGCCCGCGCCCGTTCAATCATCTGCAACTTCCGTGGGAAACCGCGCATCCCCAACTGGCCCAGTGGCTGCGCCAGCGCTCCCTGGAAGATGCCGAAGCGGCCCACAACCACCCGGAGCAACTCCAGGCACCGGCGCCCTTTGCCCCACTGGCGGAGCAGGCCCGAGCGCTCGGCG
Source organism: Pseudomonas sp. 3MA1 (assembly GCF_029237275.1). Taxonomy (NCBI): domain Bacteria; kingdom Pseudomonadati; phylum Pseudomonadota; class Gammaproteobacteria; order Pseudomonadales; family Pseudomonadaceae; genus Pseudomonas; species Pseudomonas sp. 3MA1. The sequence continues at coordinate 443,175 of NZ_JAACFX010000004.1, forward strand.
CGCTGGGCGAACTCCCCATGCAGGCACTGCCCGCGCCTCACCCGCGCCTCAATGTCGACGTGCCCGGGCGCAAATGGCAGCAGATCGAAGCCTTCGCCGCCTGCCTGCAATTCGACCGCGCTCCCACTCACTGGCTTGACTGGTGCTCCGGCAAGGGCCACCTCGGCCGGCGCCTGCTGCAACCCGGGCAGCAACTGACCTGCCTGGAATACGACCCGGCGCTGATCGAGAGTGGCGAGCAACTGAGCCGCCGCCACGGTTGGCCCGCGCGCCATGTGCAACAGGACGTGCTGGCCGATGACACCGCCCAGCACCTCTGCGCCGAGCACAGCCCGGTGGCCCTGCACGCGTGCGGCGACCTGCATGTGCGCCTGATCCAGCTGGCCAGCCAGCAGGGTTGTCCACAGCTGGCCATTGCCCCCTGCTGCTACAACCGCACCCGCGCCAGCCGCTACCAGGGGTTATCCACAAGCGCCCAGGCCTCGCGCCTGGAGCTGTCCCTGGAAGACCTGGCCTTGCCCATGAGCGAAACCGTCACTGCCGGCGCCCGGGTGCGACGCCAGCGCGACACCTCCATGGCCCGGCGCCTGGCCTTCGACCTGCTGCAACGGCAGGTACGTGGCCGCGACGAATACCTGCCGACACCCTCGCTGCCCAGCCACTGGCTGGACAAACCCTTCGCCGACTACTGCCGCAACCTGGCCGCGCTCAAGGACTTATCCACAGTCGATTGCCAGGATTGGGCCGCGCTCGAAGCCGCCGGCTGGCAGCGCCTGGCCCAGGTGCGCAACCTGGAACTGCTGCGCGGCCTGTTCCGCCGCCCGCTGGAGTTGTGGCTGGCGCTGGACCGCGGGCTGTTCCTGCAAGAGCAGGGCTATGCGGTGCGCCTTGGCACCTTCTGCGAGGCCCCCCTGACCCCGCGCAATCTGCTGCTGTTGGCAGAGCGCCCTTAACCTGCCGCCGCACCGGCTCTAGCCGATGTTCGTCGTGCAGGCACCCTGCGGCCAGTGACCTTGAAAAACGGACATCGGACACCCCATGGGAAACCCACAACCCATTGAAAGTCGCCGATCAAGCCGGGGGATGTCCGCAGCTTCAAAAAAGAAAAAACCAAGCTCATGACGCCTACTAGTCTCTAACGCGTGCAGGGCATATGCCGCACTCAAGCAACAACTCTGGCGCAACTACAGCGGTCATGTTTCGACAGGAAGTCACCAAGATCACCACCACTGACAGGGAGTTAACCATGCACGTCATCGACCATCAGGCACACACCTACGAAACCCTGCAAAAGGGTTTCAACTTGCGCTGGCCGCCCAGTATCGAACAGGGCGCCAAGCGGATTTATGTCTGCACCACACCGGATGAAGTCCTGGCGGCCGCCAATAGCGCACTGCGTGAGGGCTATCGCATCACCGTGCGCAGTGGCGGCCACTGCTACGAGGGTTTTGTGTCCAACAAGCTACCCGGCGAGACAGAAAACCTGGCGATTATCGACATCGGTGAAATGAAAGGCCTGAAGTACGACGAGAGCCAAACCATCACTTCTCCCTGGGATAGCCAGAACAAGAAGTATCGTTTCATGGCATTGACCGGCAATCAGAACTGGGACGGCTACCTGTCGCTGTACAAACAGGCCGGGCGCACCCTTCCGGGCGGCTCATGCTACTCAGTCGGTTTGGGCGGGCACCTCAGCGGCGGCGGTTACGGTTTGTTATCGCGCCTGCAGGGCTTGACCGTGGACTGGGTCACCGGGGTCGACATGCTTGTGCCTGTGGAAAACTCACGGCAACTGGAGTTCCGGCATGTTCGCGCGGACAGTCCATCAATCCAAGACAAGGCCTTGTTCACCGCCTGTTGCGGGGCCGGCGGCGGCAACTTCGGCATCATCATCGGCTACTACTTCGACCAACTGCCCCAGGCTCCGCAAAAGGCCTACTGGATTCCCCTGGCCTACCCGTGGAAAACGCTGATTCCCAACTTCTCGAACTTCCTGCGGGCCTATTGGCAATGGTTTTCGGATAACGACGCCAACGCGACCAGCCCGGTGGAAGGCGTAGGCAACGGCGGCTTGTTCACCCTGCTGAAACTCAACCATGTGGACACCTCCGACCATGTGGTGCTGGCGATCCAGTACACCGGCCCGAATGGCCGGGTCGGTGGCGCCAACGACATCCCGCTCAACGACTTCATCAGCAAGATGAATGCCGCGGCGGGCATCACGCCAACCCTGCATGACGGCTTTATCGCCCCCAACATTGCCCCGCTCAGGCACCCGCTCGCCGGCAGGAAATTCACCGGGGCGGTGGCCGAGCACACGGCGATGGACTGGCTGTACGTCACGCAAATGATCAACGGCTCGGGCAACAATCAGCGGGGCAAATACAAGTCTGACTATCAGGTCGAACAGTTCTCCGAGCAGGCCTGCAACGCCTTGCTGACGCACTTGACCGAGGCCACGCCAGACAAACGCTTCAGCCAGTCACTGGTACAGATCGACTCCTACGGCGGGGCGATCAACAAGAAGGGCATGGGCACCACCGCGGTTGCGCAAAGAAGCTCACTGCTCAAAGCCCAGTACCAGACGTACTGGACCCACGCTGCCGACGACGCGGTGCAAATCGCCTGGATCCGCAACATCTTCACCGCCGTGCACGGCGGCAAGCCAAAGCGCCCCGCCTACGATGGCTGCTACATCAACTACCCCGATGTCGACATGAAGTACACCGCCACCGGCGCGGTCGACCCCGACTGGCTGAACTTGTACTACGGCTGGAACAGGGAACTCATCGACCGGCTTTGCGACCTGAAAGCCGCCATCGACCCCAACAACCTGTTTCGTCATGAACTGTCCATCCCGACCACAAAGGCCGAGTAGGTCGCCGCCTGGCCACACCCCTGCGGCATGACCAGCGCCTGCTCGGCTGAGCCTTCGGCAACCCTGGGCGTTGGCTCGAAGAGCAGGCGGTGGAACCGTGCGACAGGCTGTCGCGACCTGTGGATAAGTCTGTTGATGGAATTCCGGCAAAGCCCAGGATTGCAGGGTGCTTAGCCTCCATCATCAGCTGGTCATTTTTTGTTCATAAAATAAAAGTCCGGAAAAACAGCCAGTTGCATCAAAGTGAGAACGACCGCACAAATTCCGCCGTTGCTGAACCGGGCAACCCATCCGTTGTGCATAAACACCTGAGCGAACGGGCATAACGCCCTTCGCCCAGGGGCCCTGGAGCGACCTCAGGCAAGGGCCTGATAGCGGCTGCCCCTACTCGTCGGCCCGCACCGGAATCCACCATTCTTCGCCCCGGGCGGTACTGATGTACTCCGGCCAGCGGAAATCATGGGGCACCTTGAAGTCCTCGGGCAGCAGCGGCGCCTGCCAACGGCTGCCGCCGATGCCGCCGCCGGTGCGCTCGACAAACTCGGCCTTGGCCGCGCTGAGCAACGCCTCGTCGGTCAGCAGGTCGACCAGGGTCGCGGCGATGGTCTTGGCGGCGACCTCGATCATCGGGTCGATGGTCTGGCGGATGCCGCCCAGGGCGTTGGACACCCAGTCCGGGTAGACCGTGCCCGGCGGCGCGCTGAGCATCGGCCGGGCCACCAGCAGGCGCACGGTCGGGCAGTGCCAGGTGTATTCCGGGTAGTCGTCGGAGGTCAGGTAGTTCTGCCAGGCGGGCATTTGCAGGCGCATCTGGCGTTCGCACTCCTGGGGCTCGATCAGTTCTTCGGTGGCCGGCAAGAAGGGCTGGTCCATGGCTTCAAGGCCGAGGTTGCGCTGGATCTCGCGGGCGATTTCCCGGGCTTCCTCATCCCACTGCGGGGCGCCTACCGCCGCCAGGTTGTCATAGGTGGCCTGGGCCATGACGTGGTTGGGCAGGCCGCCCCGGGATTTGCAGACCCAGGTCTTTTTCCAGCGGCAGCCGGTGGCCATGGCCGCCGCGGCGGCGTTGTTGTCCATGACCTGGGAGATGGTTTCAGCTTGCTCGATGGAGTCGCAGCGCAGCAGGTACTGGATCTGCGACAGGTGCGGCGGCAGGTTGTCGGCGGTGGCTTGGCCGGCGGTAAGGATCGCCTCGTTGTAGCTCCACAGCCCGGTGAACGGCAGGGTCGAGCGGCGCAGGCTTTCGTTGAGGGTGTAGAAATGCACCAGGGCGTCGTTGGCCCCCGGCGCTCGGGCCGCCAGATGGTTCTGCGGAATCGGGCTGTAGCGGTCGGCGGCGATCCAGTTCTGCGGGTCCTCGCAGGTGAAGCTGTAGATGTAGGCGTAGGCGATGCCGCAGTGGGTGTCCCAGGTGGTGGTGTTGTTCAGCGGCAGCATGTAGGTGGGGTGGAAGCTGATGGCCGCGTCGAGGTCGTCGTAGTAGCCCTTGGCGGCGTGGACCGGCTTGGAGGCGCGGAGTTTTTCCGCCGGCTCGCCGAAGAACCTGATGCTGCCCTGCAGGCCGAATTCCACCATGGTCGCCTTGGCCGCCAGGGCCCCGCCGAGGGCGCTGATGCCCAGGGCCGAATGGGGGTCGGTGTGCCCTGGCGCAAAGCGCGACAGGCCATCGCGCGGCTGCTTGCGGGTGGTGGCCGCCTGGCAGTTGCCGGGCACCGCGTCGTATTCGCCGTAGGTCGCCAGCAGCGGCCCCTGGCCCTGGGTGAAGGTGGCGCAGAAGGCCGTGGGCATGCCGCCGCTGGCGCGCTCGACGGTGAAGCCTTCGGCCTCCAGCAGCTGCACATACCAGGCGCAGGACTTGTATTCACGGAACGCCGGCTCGGCGTAATGCCAGATGATCTGGTGCCAGTCCGACAGTTGCTGGCGGTGGCGCTCAACCCAATCGAGAGCGAATGCTTTGTAGCGGGACATGCGCGGCACTCCTGGTTATCCAGGTTCCGGCCGGCCGCTGCGCGGACGCCTCGGCGCCCGTGCAAGACCTGCAGGACCTCTTGTTGTTATAGGGATGGTCCGGTTGGTTGCGGCCCGGATCGCGGTCCAGTATTGGTGAAGCGGCGGCGACATCAATCGAATTTTTTCGCCAGCAATGTCAAAGAAAATTGACCAGTTCGGCGCCGTCGCGGCCCATACTGCGACGCGGCCAGCCGCACCTCGGTGCCCTGCCCGGGGCCGTCGTACACAGGTTTGCTTGATTCGGAGGTTGTATGCGTTATCCCTCGATCACCGCCCTGCGCGCCCTCGACGCGGTCGCCCGGCTCGGTAGCGTGACCGCCGCCGCCCAGCAGTTGAGCCTGACCCGCAGCGCCATCAGCCACCAGATCATCAGCCTGGAGCAGAGCCTGGGGTTTGCCCTCACCGAACGGGTCGGGCGCGGCATTGGCCTGACCTACCAGGGCGAGTGCTACGCCCGCGAGGTGCGACGCATCCTCGCGGACATCCAGGACGCCGGACGGCGCTTCGACGGCCAGGCGGTGTCGGGCAAATTGCGCATCAGCTGCAACCCGGGGTTCGCCAGTTTCTGGCTGTGCAACCACATCAACGGCTTCCTGCGCCAATACCCCCAGGTGCAATTGCAGGTGGTCAGCCCCCGGGCCCAGGACGACACCAGCGACGCCGAGGCCGATCTGTTCATTGCCTATGGCATCGGCGACTGGCCGGGACTGCTGGTGGAACAGATCGTCACCCTGCGTTTCTCGCCGGTGTGCAGCCCGCGCCTGATCAACGCGATTGGCGGTCTGAAGAGCCCGCAGGACCTCAAGGACTTTCCACTGATCCACATGAGCGACACCAGCGACTGGCGGGTCTGGCTGGCGGCCGCAGGCGCCAGCCAGGTCAACCCCGACCGGGGTATTACCTTCTCCGACGCTCACTGTGCGCAGTCAGCCTGCATCGCTGCGCAAGGCGTGGCCATTGGCGACAACCTGCTCAGCGGCGACGCTCTGGCCCGGGGGCTGCTGGTGCGCCCGTTTGACATCAGCATCAGCGCCCTGCGCGGTTACTTCCTGGTGATCGACCCGGCCAAGGCCGAGCGGCCAGTGGTCCAGGCGTTCAGCGACTGGCTGAAGAACCAGCTGCACATCAGCGCCCAAAGCATCAGCGACAGCCCGCTGAGCGAGCCGTGAAAGCCGGGTCGAATGGGAAATTTCACTCACCAATGAGGCAAAAATTATTCCATTGATGTGGCGTTGCTTTTCACAATAATGATCCGACCACCTGCTGCACACACAATAAAAACTCAATCGTGCAGGTGGGCTTCCGGGAGATTTCTGAAGTGTCCAGCAGCCCCTCGACTCAACTCAGTGCCCAAGGAATCAGCCAGTATTACGGCAACTTCACCGCCCTGGATGGCATCGATCTGGACGTTCGCCAAGGCGAATTCCTCACCCTGCTGGGCCCCTCCGGCTCAGGCAAGACCACCCTGTTGATGATCCTCGCGGGCTTTCTCAGCCCCAGCGCCGGCAAGCTGCTGGAGCGTGGCGTCGACATCAGCCGGCGCCCGGCGGAAAAACGCAACTACGGCATGGTGTTCCAGGGCTACGCGCTGTTCCCGCACATGAGCGTGGCCGACAACGTCGCCTATCCGCTGCGCATTCGCGGGGTGAAGGCCGAGGAGCGCCAGCGCCGGGTCAAGCACATCCTCGACGTGGTGGGCCTGGGGGCTCACCTGCACAAGAAGCCGTCCGAGCTGTCCGGCGGCCAGCAGCAACGGGTAGCCATCGCCCGGGCCCTGGTGTTCGAGCCGGACATGTTGCTGCTGGACGAGCCGCTGTCGGCCCTGGACAAGAACCTGCGTGAACAGTTGCAGACCGAGCTGCAGCGCATTCACCGCCAAGTCGGCACCAGCTTCGTATTCGTCACCCACGACCAGGGTGAAGCCCTGGCCCTGTCGACCCGCATCGCCATCTTCAACCAGGGACGGCTGGCGCAGATCGACACCCCGGAAACCATCTACGACCGGCCAAAAAACCGCTTCGTCGCCGAGTTCCTCGGCAAGATGAACCTGTTCCCGCTGCAGGGCCTTTCCCGCAATGGCAGCCAGGCCAGCGGCCGCTTTGGCGACAGCCCGCTGCACGCCACCACGACCGGGGACATCAGCAACCAGCCGCAGTTGCTGGCGGTGCGCCCGGAACACATGACCCTGCACACCGAGCGCCCGCAAGCCGGCGAACACAACGTGCTGCCCGCCTGCCTTGGCGAGCGGGTCTACCAGGGTTCCAGCACCCACCTGGCGCTGAACATCAGCCCGGAGCTGGCGCCGGTCAACCTCTCGGTGCCCGGCGATCACCCCGGTGCCCGCTTGCCCAGCGGCACCCCGGTGTGGCTGAGCTGGCCGGTGCGCCACAGCTTCCTGCTGGAAGCCTGAACCGGCCACGCTCGCTGTCGAGCGTTTGCGTAGAAAGCCAATAACACTATCGGCCGGCGCCCTGCGCCTCGGCCTCGCGAGGACTTGCCCCATGAGCCAGCACCATCAACGCGACTGCATCGAAATCCTCATCGAAAAAGCCCGCGGCGGGCAGGTCAGCCGCCGCACCTTCCTCCAGGCCATGGGCCTGCTGGCCGCGGTGCCCCTGGCGCTGCGCAGTGGCATCAGTTGGGCGGCGGACAAGCCGCTGGTGGTGGTCAACTGGGGCGGCGACGCGCTCAACGCCTTCCGCAGCGCCTGGACCGACAGCTTCACCAAAAACACCGGCATCCCGGTGCGCATCGACGGCGCCGGCCCCACCGAAGGGGCGATCCGCTCGCAACTGGCCAGCGGCCGGCCGAGCTGGGACGTGGTGGATGTGGACAGCTACAGCGCCATGACCCTGGGCCGCGACAAGATCCTCCAGCCCCTGGACTACAGCGTGGTGCAACGCGACCTGGTGGCCCCAGAGCTGTCCCACGAGCACGGCATCGCCGGCTACCTGTTCAGCTACGTGATCGCCTGGGACAGCCAGAAATACGGCAACAACGGCCCGAAAACCTGGGTCGATTTCTGGAACGTGGAGCAGTTCCCCGGCAAGCGCACCCTCTACAAGTGGATGAACGGCATGCTCGAAGCCGCGCTGCTGGCCGACGGCGTGGCCGCTGACCAGCTGTACCCGCTGGACGTGCCCCGGGCCTTGCGCAAGATCGATGAGCTCAAGCCCCATGTCCTGTCGTTCTGGGGCTCGGGCGCGGAAAGCCAGCAGTTGATGATCGAAGGCGAAGCCTCCATGGGCGCCATCTGGCACACCCGCGCCACCCTGCTCCACGAGGACAGCGGCGGCCGCATCCAGTGGGGCTTCGACCATGCCTTCCTCAACGCCAGCAGTTGGGGCGTGCTCAAGGACAACCCGGCAGGCGCCGCACCGGCCATGCAGTTCATCCAGCACGCCTTGCAGCCCGCCGGCCAGTTGAAGCTGTTCCAAGCCCTGGGCAACGGCCCGTCCAACGCCGCCACCCAGCAGTTGATGAGCGCCGAACAGCGGGAGATCAACTGCGCCTCGGAAGCCAACATGAAGAAGCAGATCTTCCTCAACACCCAGTGGTACGCCGACCACTACTCCAGCACCCTGGAGCAGTACCTGACCCACCTGTCCAAGTGAGCCGTCGACCATGAGTGCAACCCGAACCGCACGCCTGGAACGCAGCTTGCTGCTGTTCCCGCTGCCGCTGCTGCTGGTGGTGTTCTATCTGTTGCCGTTCTTCGGCGTGGTGAGCTGGAGCTTCACCCTGCCCGAGCCCGGGATCGAGCAGTACCAGCGCATCGCAACCGATCCGGCGATCCACGACATGCTCCTGCGCACCCTGCGCCTGTGCCTGAGCGTGAGCCTCCTGGCCCTGGTGATCGGCTACCTGCTGGCCTACTGCTGGGTGTTCAGCCCGCCGTTCTGGCAGCGCATGGTGGAGATCTGCGTGTTCATTCCGTTCTGGATCTCGGTGCTGGTGCGGGCCTTCGGCTGGCTGATCGCCCTGCGCAGCAACGGCGTGGTCAACGACAGCCTGCTGTCCCTGGGCTGGATCGATCACCCCTTGCAGCTGACCCGCAACGAGTTGGGGGTGGTGATCGGCATGCTGCACTTCATGATCCCCTATGCGCTGTTCCCGCTGCTGTCGAGCATGCGCCAGCTCGATCAACGGGTGCTGCTGGCCTCCCGCGGACTGGGCGCCGGCGCGCTGCGGACCTTCTGGCAAGTGCTGCTGCCGCAGACCCTGCCCGGGTTGCTGGGGGCCTTCATCATGGTCTTCGTGTTCTGCCTGGGCTTTTTCATCACCCCGGTGCTGCTGGGCGGCGGGCAGACGGTAATGATCGCCGAGTACGTGTTCCTGCAGATGTTCCAGACCAGCAACTGGGGCCTGGGCGCGGCCCTGAGCCTGGTGCTGCTGACCCTGGTCAGCGCGCTGATCTGGCTGCTGCTGCGCGTCACCCGTGTCAACCGACTGGTGGGTTGAGGTCACTATGAATACACATCGCACTGCCTTGAGTACCCGCTTGATCGCCGTGGTCGCCATGGCCTTCATGCTGTTCCCGCTGCTGACGGTGATCCCGGTGTCGTTCACCGCCAAGCGCTACCTGTCGATGCCGGACGGCAACTGGTCGCTGCGCCACTACGAGGCGCTGCTGAGCAACCCCGACTGGCTGTCGAGCATCGGCCAGAGCCTGGCGATTGCCAGCGCCACCAGCCTGATCGCCACCGTGCTGGCGGTGAGCTTCAGCCTCGGCATCTGGTACCTGCGCTCGCGCCTGGCGACCCTGCTGATCGGCCTGGTGCTGCTGCCCATGGCCATTCCACCGGTGATCTCGGCGCTGGTGCTGTACTTCATGGAAACCAACCTCGGGCGCATCGCCCCAGGCTGGGGCTACGACACCCTGCCCGGGGTGGTGATCGCCCATGTGGTGATGGTGGTGCCCTACGGCGTGGTGACCATGCTGGTGGCGCTGAGCCAGGTGGACCGGCGCATCGAACTGGCCTCGCGCAACCTCGGCGCGAGCCTGATGCAGACCACCTTCCTGGTGATGCTGCCGAACCTCAAGCTGGGGATCTTCTCCACCGCGCTGCTGAGCTTTGCCCTGTCCTGGGAGGAAGTGGCGGTGACCCTGTTCATCACCAGTGTCGACGTCAACACCCTGCCCCGACGGATCTGGAGCGGCCTGCGGGACAACGTCGACCCCAGCGTGGCGGCGATCTCGGTGCTGCTGATCAGCCTGACCCTGCTGGTGCTCATGGCCCGCCTGGCCCTGCAATACGCCGCCCAGCGCCGCGCCCGCTCCTAGCCCCCGCTTTGTGGCGAGGGAGCTTGCTCCCGCTGGCTGGCGAAGCCAGCCCAATGCCTGAATCCCGGTTCCACCCAACGAACCGCGGGCTCAGGCTTTGCCGCCGCCGAGCGGCAGCCAGCTCCCTCACCACACCCCCCCTTCTCAGCCATCCTCCGCACCCGGCTATTCGCTACCCAGCTGACCGACGTCATGCCCCGCCCCCCGCGTTTTATCCGATAGTGCGCAGCTCGCTCCAACGGCTTGCCCGGGCTCTTCTAGACTCAAGGGGTGGTCGTATTCGGAACCGAACGGGTCGCTTTCATGCGATTCAATCAGAGGCAGCGTGTCAAGCTGCCGTTTATGCCCTGAACAGGTGCGGCAACGACCGCACCGGGTCCAACAAGATGCCCATTCAGGGTGCATGGCCAACGGCCTGAAACGCCGCGCTACCGTGACGTGGCAAGCAGTGCCGCAGCCGACACTTTCGGACAGCCGACAACCACCAGGTGTGTCCGTGACCGTGAGGAATTGCTGTATGCCTGATGAAACGCTGCATCTGCCATTGATCCACACCCTGCTGGAACGTCACAAAGGCGTCCCGGGTGCGCTGTTGCCCATTCTCCACCAGATCCAGGAAGAGCTCGGCTACATCCCCGACCTGGCCATCCCCGAGATCGCCCACGCGCTCAATCAGAGCCAGGCGGAAGTGCGCGGGGTGATCAGCTTCTACCATGACTTTCGTACCGCGCCGCCGGCGCGGCACATCCTGCGCCTGTGTCGCGCCGAGTCCTGCCAGAGCCGCGGCTCCGAGCAGCTGGCGGCGCAATTGCGCGAGCGTCTGCAGCTGGATGACCACGGCAGCAGCGCCGACGGTTGCATCAGCCTGCGACCGGTGTATTGCCTGGGCGCCTGTGCCTGTTCGCCGGCCCTGGAGCTGGACGGGCAACTGCATGCCCGGGTCAGCGCCGAGCGCCTGGACGCGCTGCTGGACAGCTGCCGGGAGGACGCGTGATGCCGAACCTCTATCTGCCTTGTGATTCCCTGGCCCGGGCCGTGGGCGCAGACGCGGTGGCCGAGGCCATCGCCACCCAGGCCGAGCAGCGCCAGCTGCCGCTGCAACTGCAACGCACCAGCTCCCGTGGCCTGTACTGGCTGGAGCCGCTTTTGGAAGTCGACACCCCGGAAGGACGCCTGGGTTTCGGCCCGCTGAGCGTCGCCGATGTGCCTTCGCTGCTGGATGCCCTGCAAGGCGATCCCGCCAGCCATCCCCTGGCCCTGGGCCGGGTCGAAGAGTTGCCCTACCTGAAAAGCCAGCAACGCCTGCTGTTCGCCCGCGCCGGCATTACCCGGCCGCTGTCCCTGGCGGACTATCGAGCCCACGGCGGCTTCGAGGGCCTGAGCCACGCCATCGCCCTGGGTGGTGAGCAGACCGTGGCCGCGGTGCTCGACTCCGGCCTGCGTGGCCGTGGCGGCGCGGCGTTCCCCGCCGGGATCAAATGGCGCACCGTGCGCGATACTCCGCCGCAGCAGAAGTACGTGGTGTGCAACGCCGACGAAGGCGACTCCGGCACCTTTGCCGACCGCATGCTGATGGAAGGCGACCCGTTCCTGCTGATCGAAGGCATGGCCATTGCCGGCCTCGCGGTCGGTGCCAGCCATGGCTACATCTATGTGCGCTCGGAATATCCACAGGCGGTGGCCACCCTGCGCGAGGCCCTGGATATCGCCCGGGATGCCGGTTACCTGGGGGCCAATGTCGGCGGCAGTGGCCAGGCCTTCGACCTGGAAGTACGGGTCGGCGCCGGGGCCTATATCTGCGGCGAGGAAACCGCCCTGCTGGACTCCCTGGAAGGCAAGCGCGGCATCGTCCGCGCCAAGCCGCCGATCCCGGCGCTGCAAGGCCTGTTCGGCCAGCCGACCCTGGTGCACAACGTGCTGACCCTGGCCTCGGTGCCGCTGATCCTGGAAAAGGGCGCGGCGTTCTATCGCGACTACGGCATGGGCCGTTCCCTGGGCACCATGCCCTTCCAGTTGGCGGGCAACGTGCGTCACGGCGGCCTGGTGGAACGGGCCTTCGGCCTGACCCTGCGCGAGCTGGTGGAAGGCTACGGCGGCGGCACCGCCAGCGGCCGGCCGCTGAAGGCCGCGCAAGTGGGCGGCCCCCTCGGCGCCTGGGTGCCGCCGGCGCAGTTCGATACGCCGCTGGATTACGAAGCCTTCGCCGCCATGGGCGCGATGCTCGGCCACGGCGGCGTGGTGGTGGCCGATGACAGCCTGGACATGGCCCACATGGCGCGCTTCGCCCTGCAATTCTGCGCCGAGGAATCCTGCGGCAAATGCACCCCGTGCCGCATCGGCTCGACCCGCGGCGTGGAGGTCATCGACCGCCTGCTGGCCGCGCCACAGGCCGAGGAGCGCCAGACCCAGGCGATCATCCTCAAGGACCTGTGCGACACCCTGCAATACGGCTCGCTGTGCGCCCTGGGCGGGATGACCTCCTACCCGGTGGCCAGCGCCCTGAAGCACTTTCCCGCCGACTTCGGTCTGGCGTCCTCGGAGGCCGAGCAATGATCAGTATTTTCGACCCAGCCACAGACATCGACCTCAATGCCGTGGACTTCGGCACCCCGGCCCGCGACAGCCAGGTGCAGGTCAGCCTGAACATCGACGGGCGCAGCATCAGCGTGCCCCAGGGCACCTCGGTGATGCGCGCAGCGGCCCTGCTGGGCACCACCATCCCCAAACTCTGCGCCACCGACAGCCTGGAAGCCTTCGGCTCGTGCCGCATGTGCCTGGTGGAGATCGACGGCATGCGCGGCTACCCGGCCTCCTGCACCACACCGGTCAGCGAAGGCATGGTGGTGCATACGCAAACGCCAAAGCTGGCGACCCTGCGGCGCAACGTGATGGAGCTGTACATCTCCGACCACCCGCTGGACTGCCTGACCTGCTCGGCCAATGGCAACTGTGAACTGCAGACCGTGGCCGGCCAGGTGGGCCTGCGGGAAGTGCGCTACGGCTATGACGGCGCCAACCACTTGGACGAGCAGAAAGACACCTCCAACCCCTACTTCGACTACGACCCGAGCAAGTGCATCGTCTGCAACCGCTGCGTGCGCGCCTGCGAGGAAACCCAGGGCACCTTCGCCCTGACCATCAGCGGCCGCGGTTTCGAATCCCGGGTCGCGGCGGCCGGTGGCGACAACTTCCTGGACTCCGAATGCGTGTCCTGCGGCGCCTGCGTGCAGGCCTGCCCGACCGCGACCCTGATGGAAAAAAGCGTGGTGGAAATGGGCCAGCCGGAGCGGGCGGTGATCACCACCTGCGCCTACTGCGGGGTCGGCTGCTCGTTCCGCGCCGAGATGAAGGGCGACCAGCTGGTGCGCATGGTTCCGGACAAGAACGGCCAGGCCAACCACGGCCATTCCTGCGTCAAGGGCCGCTTCGCCTGGGGCTACGCCACTCACCCGGATCGCATCACCAAGCCGATGATCCGCAAGCACATCAACGATCCGTGGCAGGAAGTCAGCTGGGACGAGGCAGTGACCTACGCCGCCAGCGAGCTGCGGCGCATCCAGCTCAAGTACGGCCGCGACTCCATCGGCGGCATCACCTCCAGCCGCTGCACCAACGAAGAAACCTACCTGGTGCAGAAACTGGTGCGGGCGGCCTTCGGCAACAACAACGTCGACACCTGCGCCCGGGTCTGCCACTCGCCCACCGGCTATGGCCTCAAGCAGACCCTGGGGGAATCCGCCGGGACCCAGAGCTTCGACTCGGTGATGCAGGCCGACGTGATCCTGGTGATGGGTGCCAACCCCAGCGACGCCCACCCGGTGTTCGGTTCCCAGCTCAAACGGCGCCTGCGTGAAGGGGCCAAGCTGATCGTCATCGACCCACGGCGCATCGATCTGGTGGACTCGGTGCACGCCCGCGCCGAGTTGCACCTGGCCCTGCGCCCGGGCACCAACGTCGCCATGCTCAATGCCCTGGCTCACGTGATCGTCACTGAGGGCCTGGTCAACCAGGCGTTCGTCGACGCCCGTTGCGAGCCGGAAGCCTTCGCCCAGTGGAGCGCCTTCGTCAGCCGCGCCGACAACTCGCCGGAAGTGCTGGGCGCCATCTGCGACGTGCCCGCTGCCGATATCCGCGCCGCCGCGCGCTTGTACGCCACCGGTGGCAATGCGGCGATCTACTACGGCCTGGGGGTCACCGAGCACAGCCAGGGCAGCACCGCGGTGATGGGCATCGCCAACCTGGCCATGGCCACCGGCAACATCGGCCGCGAAGGGGTGGGGGTGAACCCGCTGCGGGGGCAGAACAACGTCCAGGGTTCCTGCGACATGGGCTCCTTCCCCCACGAGCTGCCGGGCTACCGGCACATCTCCAACCAGGCGGTGCGCCAGGAGTTCGAGCAGGCCTGGAACGTCACCCTGCAAGCCGACCCCGGCCTGCGCATTCCCAACATGTTCGAAGCGGCCCTGGGCGGCAGCTTCAAGGGCCTGTACTGCCAGGGCGAGGACATCGCCCAGAGCGACCCCAACACCCAGCACGTGACCGCGGCGCTGTCGGCCATGGAATGCGTGGTGGTGCAGGACATCTTCCTCAACGAAACCGCCAAGTTCGCCCACGTGTTCCTGCCGGGCTCCTCGTTCCTGGAAAAGGACGGCACCTTCACCAACGCCGAACGGCGTATCTCGCGGGTGCGCAAGGTCATGGAGCCCCTGGGCGGCAAGGCCGACTGGGAAGGCACCCTGGCCCTGGCCGCAGCCCTGGGCTACCCGATGCACTACAACCATCCCTCGGAAATCATGGATGAAATCGCCCGCCTGACCCCGACCTTCACCGGCGTCAGCTACGCCAGCCTGGACCGCCACGGCAGCCTGCAATGGCCGTGCAATGCCGCCGCGCCGGACGGCACGCCGACCATGCACATCGACGAGTTCGTGCGCGGCAAGGGGCGTTTCATGCTCACCGGCTACGTGCCCACCGACGAGAAGGTCAACGGCCGCTACCCGCTGCTGCTGACCACCGGCCGGATCCTCAGCCAGTACAACGTCGGCGCCCAGACCCGGCGTACCGACAACGTCGCCTGGCACGCCGAGGACCGCCTGGAAATCCACCCCACCGACGCCGAAAGCCGGGGCATCAACGAAGGCGACTGGGTCGGCATCGGCAGCCGCGCCGGGCAGACCGTGCTGCGCGCCCGGGTCACCGAGCGGGTGGCGCCGGGGGTGGTCTACACCACCTTCCACTTCCCCGAATCGGGGGCCAACGTGATCACCACCGACAACTCCGACTGGGCCACCAACTGTCCGGAGTACAAGGTAACGGCGGTGGAGGTCAGCCGCGTCTACCACCCTTCCGAATGGCAGAAGCGCTACCAGGCATTCAGCGACGAACAGCATCGCCTGCTGGATGAACGCCGGCGCTCCCGGGGCGGCAAGGCGGAGGTGCGCCGATGAGCACCGCCAACCTGATCAAGATGGCCAATCAGATCGCCGCGTATTTTGCCAACGAGCCGGATCAGGCTCAGGCGGTGCTCAGCGTGCGCAACCACATGCAGATGTTCTGGACCCCTGGCATGCGCCAGGAACTGCTGGCCTGGCAGACCGAGCAGCAAGGCGCAGAGCTGCATCCATTGGTGCAGCAAGCGGTGCGCGACGCGGGCTGGAAGGCTTAGCACGACATTCCCCGGCCTGCAGCGGCAGGCCGGGGAACCCCGCTGTCACTCAGTTACCCGGACACTTTCGGTCCACCGGCGGCTTGGCCTGAACCGCCAGCGGCATCACCGCCCCTGGCTTGCCAAGCGGCAACAGCTGGTACACCGCAAAGGCACACATCGCTGCAGTTTCGCCACTGGCCTGAGGGATGTAGTTCAGGCCGACGTAGGCTTCGTAACTCTTGCCGGGCTCGAACACCACCACCTTCTTCACCTCGGGACAGGTGCGATAGCTGCTGCCGGATCCCGCGGCCGACACCCCGCTCCCTTCCAGCAAAAAAGGCCGCCCCGCCGGCACCCGATACTCGGTGACAATCTCGTGGTACGCGCCCTCGCCCATGCGGATCGAGCCGATGTAGGCCGGCAGCTTCGGCGCAAAGCGCGGCAGCATGTCGATCTGCCGCGGCTGCAGCGGAAACTGCGGGTAATTGATATTGGCTTGCTGATTGCTGCCAAACCGCCCGGCCTTGGCCAGGCGCTGGCTGTCCCCCAGACAACCGGCATAAGCCTCCCCACGCACTTCACCGTTGGTGATCACCCGCAACTGCGCGGTCGGCACGCTCAGGGGCGGTTCCGAATAGGGCAGCACCGGCTTGACGCTACAGGCACCAAGTAACGACAACAGCGCTAGCGAAGCGATATTTCTGAGTTGCATGACTGATCTTTCCTTTATTTGAAGCGATATGCGCGGTTCGGCAGGCTATCGGCCGGGTGGCGGCAGTCTTCACTGGGCATCTGTCAGGCAGCCGCAGTTTGACAGTCGCCTGAGTCGGCACTAGCTTCCAAGGCCGTGCCTTTGAGTCAGCTAGCAAACACTCAGGTGAACCCCATGAACAAGCCCAATCCCTTGCACCACAACCAGCCCCCTCCGCGGGTTTCGATGCGCCCCCTGCAACCGGCTTTCCTTCCCCAGCAAATCAGCACTCGACGCCTGCTGCGCCCAGTGTGCCGTCGCGGCATCAACAGATCGCTGCCTACGCTCGTCCCGCCCTATTAAGCGCCCCTTGCCGAACACCTCACGCGTGTTCGTTCCTACGTCTCACTGATCTTCGTTTACCCACCTAGAACGCTTCGCTCTGGAGAGCGCTGCTGTGCGCGATAGGAACCCCCTAAAGGACTAGCGAGCCCGGCTGATGCCCGGGCGGGAGCCTGTATCCATGTCACAAAAAGTGATCGCCTTTTTTCCTGAAGCCGCCTACGGGCCGGCCTTGAACTCTGTGGGTATCGCCCAGGCCTGCGAGGCACTCGGGCACAAAGCCGTATTCATCACGGACCCTGGCATGCAGGGCGTGTATGCCAGGTTCGGCTTTGAGGAACACCGGGTGAACATGTCCGCGCCGATGCCGGCGCAAGAGATGGCCCGTTACTGGGTCGACTTCATCAACGGCCACTTGCCGAACTTTCGCAAAACACCCCTGGAGCAGATCGACACTTACGTGAAGGAATGCTGGGCTGCGATCGTCGATACGGCCAAGTGGGCACAGAAGGAGCTGCCGGGCGTTCTGGACCGGCTCAAACCCGATCTGGTCTGCGTCGACAACGTCGTCATGTTTCCCGCGATCAAGCAGTACCAGGCGCCCTGGGTGCGCATCATTTCCTGCTCGGAAAACGAAATCGGCGACCCGGACATACCGCCACACCTGTCAGGGATGAGTGTTCAGGACAAAGCCGGGCATCAGCGTTTCCGAGCGCGTTTCGAGGAAGTGATCCGTCCGATCCACGAGGACTTCAACCTTTTCCTCCAAGCCCATGGCGAGCAGCCCTATCCCCTGGGCACCTTCTGCGAACCTTCGCCGTTCATGAACCTGCTGCTCTATCCGGATGCCGTCCGGTTCAAGCGACGCCACCCGCTGCCTGCCGAACGATTCCACTACCTGCAAGGCAGCGTGCGCCAGGACAGCCCCTATGAAATTCCCGAGTTCCCGGCACAACGCCACCAGCCTCTGCTGTACGTCAGCTTCGGCAGCCTGGGCAGCAGTGACATCCCCTTGCTCAAGCGCCTGATAGACGCCCTCGGCAAACTGCCTTATCGAGCCCTGGTCAATGTCGGCGAGCACCTGGACCAGTACCCGGTGTTGCCGGACAACGTGCAGATTGCCGACTGGCTGCCACAGCCCTCGGTGATCGCCCAGGTGGACGTGGTCATCCACCACGGTGGCAACAACAGCTTCACCGAGTGCCTGTACTTCGGTAAGCCGGCCATCGTCATGCCCTATGTCTGGGACGGCCATGACAACGCCATGCGGGCCCAGGAAACCGGCCATGGCTTCCGGCTCGACCGTTACCAATGGACCGAGGCGCAATTGGCCGAAGCCCTGCACGCCTGCCTTAACGACAGCCTGCTGCGCCAACGCCTGCAACGCACCAGCGCCCAGATGCAATCGCGCCAGGGCACCGCAGAAGCGGCACGCCTGCTCGATGAGCTCCTCAAGCGCGGTGCCCGACCCAATGCTCAAAAGAGCGTGCAGCACAAGGAGCGCGACCGATGAACACACCGCTGCTACAGGACCCGCTGCAGATCACCAACCTGCAGGATTGGGGCGAAATGCCAGAGATGCTGGAAGGCCAGTCACGGGTTGCCGGAGTGCTTTTGCACAAAGGTGCGCAAGGCCAGTCGGAATGCGGCCTGTGGTGCTGCACTCCCGGCAAGTGGAAGTGCCACGTGACCCGGGATGAGTTCTGTCACTTTCTTGAAGGGCGCTGCACCTATGTCCATGAGTCCGGGGAAGTGATCGAGATCCGACCGGGCAGTAGTGCTTTCTTTCGCCAGAACTGGAAAGGCACCTGCACCGTCCACCAGACGGTCAAGAAGGTCTACATGATTCGCTGAAGAGCACTGCTGAGGGCCCTTCATTCACCCTGGGTTTCAAGGACAGAACAATGACCAGCTTTACCTGTGAAAGCGCTTTGTATTTTATCAATCCTCACTACCTGCCCCCCGCCAGCGGCCGGCTCCGCGAAGTCTTCGATCCGGCCACCCTGGAGCGGGTCGGGCGCATCAGCCTCGGCGAAAAGGCTGACGTGCGAGCAGCCGTGAATGCCGCCAATGCGGCGCAACAGCAATGGGCCAGAGTGGATGCCCGGAGCCGGGCCGCACGCCTGCACGAACTGGCCGAAAGCATAGAGAAAGCGACCGGGCTCAACCGTGAAGTGGCGCGGCTGATGACCCTGGAAACCGGCAAACCCTTTCCGGAAGCCATAGGCGAACTGGCGAACTGTGCATCGGTTTTCCGCTACTACGCGGAGATGGCGCGGGACGATGCTGGCAAGGTGGCCGGCACCACGCAAGCCGGATCGTTCCAGCATGTGCGCTATGAACCCTATGGGGTCAGCGTGCACATCATGCCCTTCAACTACCCCATTCTGCTGATGTGCTGGACCGTCGCGGCCTCCCTGGCGGCGGGCAACGCCTGCATCATCAAGCCGGCGGAGAGCGCCACCCTCTGCACCCTGAAGTTTCTCAGCCACTTCACCAGTCTGCTGCCGGGCCTGGTGTGTTGCGTGCCGGGAGATGCCCTCACGGCCCAATTGCTGGTGCAATCATCCGGCACCCACGCGGTGGCCTTCACCGGCGGTATCGCCGCTGCCCACGCCGTGGCCGTGACCTGTGCCGACCTGATGAAGCCTTGCGTGATCGAGGCCGGTGGCAGCGATCCGATGATCATCTCCAAACACGCACCGTTGGACGTCGCGGTAGCGGGCGCAGTGACCGCAGCCTTTCATCTGAGCGGACAGATCTGCACCTCGGCCGAACGCCTGTACGTGGTCGACGACATCTATGAGGAGTTTGTCGAGCGCTTCGTCAAGCAGACCCGCCAACTGCGGATTGGCCACGGCCTGCAGCACTCCGAGATCGGACCGCTGGTCAGCGAAGTGGCACGGGACAAAGTCATACGCCTGGTGGAGGACGCCATAGCCAAAGGCGCGCAGGTTCTGTGCGGCGGCCGCATCCCGCAAGACCAGCCCGTAGGCTGGTTCTACGAACCGACCATCCTCGGCGGCGTCACCGGCGACATGGCGATCCTGCAGGAAGAGTGCTTCGGGCCGGTGGCAGCGATTTGTCGTGTGGCGGATTTCGACGAGGCGATCCGCTTGGCCAATGACTCGCCTTTCGGCCTGGGCGCTTCTCTGTTTTCCACCAACCTGACCGAATCGATGGAGGCCGCCGAGCGTCTGGAAGCAGGCATGGTGTGGATCAACAACCCCCTGGTGGACAACGATGCGCTGCCATTGAGCGGCTGGAAAATGTCGGGGATCGGCAGCGAATTGGGGCGTCAGGGACTGGATGCGTTTCGCCGTTCGAAGATGGTGATCATCGATCACAAACCACGCATTCAGAACTGGTGGTACCCCTATCCCGACAGCCAGTTCTATACCGCCCATGACGAGCCATACAAACAGGGACAGTAATAAACAACTACGCCAGAACCAATCCCCCCTCATATAATCGCACCCATGCACTTCGCGATAACTAGAGGGGGGATACACCACAGATAGCCAATCTGTTTAAGACTTGAACTGAAAGTTGCCATTAAAAACAGACAGCTCATCAGACCCAAGTTTCAAACAGGGTTGTTACTTGGCAACTTCCCTGGTTTTCTTGTGTGCCCGCGCTGAGGTTTTATACGCAGACTCAACTTTCTTCTTGGACTCGTCCAAATGCTTGCGCCAGTCGCCCTTGAGTTTCGAAACAACACCATCCCGTGAGTTTTCATGGGCATGGACCGCAGATTGGTGGCGCTCAGCCAGGTGTTTATGGTGAATCGCCGCCTCCTCATGCCTTTTCGCTGCCTCATGGTGCTGGATAGCCGTTAGATGATGGTGCTTGATAGCTTCCTTCGACATGACTCTCTCCATTTTTTGTACAGGCCCTATAGGCCGACAAGTAAGCCACCTGCTACAACGGGGCTCCAATCAAACCTAGACCAGTTATTTTTTAATTCAACCTGCAAGGATATACGGTCATGTTTTACACAAAACTTGGAGGCTCGAAACATTCAAATAAATAATCGGCAAGCAAAAAAACCATACCCCCATAAACCTGCCGCCACGCCCACGATCAAAGCCCGAAAGATACCCCCGTTTGCAGCAGAACGACCCGCACAGCCCGGGCGCCCCTTGAGCTGCGACCTGCCCCAGGTTTTTTCCGCGTGAGCAAAAACCTGGCGCCCACACAAAAATAGTCAGATTTCAGGGGTTTACAGAACCCCGCCAATCGCTATAATCGTCGCCCTAACACGCCGGTATAGCTCAGTTGGTAGAGCAACTGACTTGTAATCAGTAGGTCCCGGGTTCGACTCCTGGTGCCGGCACCATACAAAACAAAGCCCCTGCAGAAATGCAGGGGCTTTGTTGTTTCCGTACTTCCGAAAAGCCTCACGCCGTGCCGTGAGAGTGCCCACAAATTGTCCACTCCTGCGCTTTCTGCGCCCGCACATTTTCTTGAGTGCCTCGTCATGCACTCGAAAGCCTGCTTTCTTGTGCACGTTGTCAGCTCATTCACCAGAAACGCTGGTTTTGTCGACATATCAGGCCAATGCCCCACTGCTCGGCCACTCACAAAGTATCGCCTCGCAAAGCGAGGGACGGGCCGTGGCTGACCAACAGCACGTATCGAAATCGAGCTGAAGCACTGATACCGAATCCAACAAATTGGATAACCGCAACATCCCCAAATCACCGCACTTCATGCTCCAATACCCGCCGATCCCCGTTGTACACAGGCCGCCCATGAAGCCCATCTCCCTATCGATCCTGACCCTGCTGCTCCACTCCATGCTGTTAACCGCCCCTGCCCAGGCCGGCAATGCCGAAGCCGGCGCCAAGCTGTTCAAGCGCCTGTGCAGCGGCTGCCACAATATCGGCCCGTCGGTGCGCAGTTCGTTCGGGCCGCAACTCAACGGCATCATCGATCGCCCGGCCGGCAGTGCCACGGACTATCAATACTCAACGGCCATGAAGTCGTCGGGCATTGTCTGGACCCGGGACAAGCTCATCCAGTACCTGGAAGACCCCAAGGCCGTGGTGCCCGGTACGCGGATGATTTTCTGGGGGCTGAGCGATGAGGAAAAAATCGATAATCTGCTGGCCTACCTGCAGACCTTCCCCGCCCCCTGATCTGCGCTCGCTTGCCCACAAGGATGTTTGGATGAAGTTTCCTCTGCTGTCGCTTGTCGCCATGGGCCTGGCCCTGACGGCATACATGCCTCAGGTGCAGGCCGCCGGTTTCGACTGCACCAAGGCCTCGACCCTGGTGGAAAAAACCGTCTGCGCCACGCCGACCCTGTCCGCCCAGGACGATGAGTTGAACCGCCGCTACAAGGCGCTCAAGCACCTGCAGGTGTTTCGCCTGTTGCAGGCCCAGTGGTTGCGGGAGGTGCGCGACACCTGCATCGACAGTGACTGCCTGGAGTCGGCCTATCGGGCCCAGGTGAAGCTGCTCGGGCTGTTGCCGATCCCTCCGGCACCCGCCAAGGACGAGCTGCTGCCCATGGACCCCACCCGTCAGTACCGCCTGCAGGACCCTGACGACTGGCAGCGCTTTACCCTGGCCAGATTCACCGCCGCCCCTCCTCAGGGCGATCAGCAGATCGTCGACGCCCAGGTGCTGGATGGCGTGCTGCATGTGGTGCTGTTCGTCGGTCGGTACCAGAAGGGGCAGGAAGGCTATGTCGGCACCCTCTACGAATACGCCGATGACCAGCCTGGCCTGCACCCCATCGCCCGGGATATCGGCTTTGTCGGCTGGGCCTTGCCCGGGGCCAACGATCAGGGCCAGCGCTTCGCCGGGATTGTCGACGGGGTGTTCTACTACCGCCAGCGCGGCGGCGGCGAGTTGCAGCAGGGCATGCGCTATCGCCTGGGCTCGCGCAGTGCTCCCGAAGCCAGCCAGCAGGTGTTCCAGTCGCCCTCCAACACCCTGCGCCATGCCCGAGCGCGGATCGGCCAAGACCTCAATCAGGAGAACTACAGCCTGTCCCTGGATTACGACCGGCAGAGCAACAACACCTACACCGAGAACGTCACCGAGCACAACGAGGTCGAGGCCGGCTGGAGCATCGTCAATCCCACCTGGAGCGAAACCCGCCCGGTGCTGTACTTCGATAACGAAGGGCCGCGGGCCTGTATCTGGCGGGTCGACGTACAGCACAAAGTGCTGTCCAAGATCGTCCCGGAGCATGAGGCGATTTCAGCCCGTCCCGTGGATATCCATGGTCGTGAAGCGGTGGTGTACCTGGAAGGCGATCAGCTGAAGTTCGCAATCAATCCGGATGACTGAAAGGCACGTCCGCGCGAGGAGCCGGGTCAGCCATGGCCCGGCGGCGGGCCGTAACAGATCGATATCGAGCCACCGCTTGCGCGCCGCTCCCCACCAGGCACAAAAAAACCCCGAACCAGTCGGGGTTTTTCCATTGCGCCACCTGCAATCAGGTGCTGATCAAACGCTCATCAGAACACGTTGATCGGGTAGTCGACGAACACCCGCAGTTCGTTGCCGCTGTCGTTGTACTCGCTGGATTTCTGCGACACACGCAGGATCGAGCTGCGAACCTTGACGCTCAAGTCCTTGGCCGGACCGCTCTGCACCACGTACTTGAGCTGGTTGAAGATTTCCCGCTCGGTGCCGCCGGTGGAGGTCGAGGTGGTGATGTTGTCGCCACGCACGTAGGCCACGTTGTAGGTCAGGCCCGGTACGCCGAAGGCGCCGAAGTCCAGACCGTAACCCAGTTGCCAGCTACGCTCGTCTTCGGCGTTGAAGTCGGACCAGTAGGAGTTGGCCAGGTAGATGGTGCCGCCACCGTCACCCACGCGGTTCTGACCACGCTGGTAGCCGCCGTAGGCATAGCCCAGGTGGCTGTCGCCGGTGCTGCGCTGGTGCGCCAGGGTGAACGAGTGCGGGCCCATGGCGTAGGTGGCTGCCAGGCTCCAGATCTTGTTGTCCTGGCCACCGGCGCCGGCGTCTTTAGCGTAGGCCTTGTCCAGCTTGGTCTGGTAGCCGTTGAAGTCCAGGGTCAGGGAGCGGTCGGTGGCCAGCGGGAACACGTAGTTCAGGTTGACGTATTGCTTCTTCAGCACGTCTTCGACGTCGGAAGCGTACAGCGCGCCCTTGAACTGCTCGGTGAACTGGTAGCTACCGCCCAATACGTTGATCGACTTCAGGCCACCGCTGTCACGGCCTTCGGCGCTCTTGCGCGATTCGGCGGTGAAGCGACCGGCGTTCAGCTCCAGGCCCTTGATCTCCTTGGAGGTGATCAGGGTGCCGGTGTAGCTTTCTGGCAGCAGGCGCGCGTTGTCGTAGTTCAGGACCGGCAGGGACGGCATCTGGTCACCGTAGGTCAGCACGGTGTTGGACAGGCGGAACTTGACCGCGGCGCCGGCCTTGGCCAGGTCGCCCGCTGGGGTCTGGTTGCCGTTCTCACTGCGCTTGAAGAAGTCGATGCCCTGGCCGCCGCTGTGGCTGCCTTTGTCCAGGCGCAGGGCATACAGACCGAAGGCGTCCACGCCGACACCCACGGTGCCTTGGGTGAAGCCCGAGGAGAAGGTGCCGATGGCCGCCTGGCCCCACTCGCTCTGGTCACGGTTACCGTCTTTCTTGTCGCGATCGATGTAGGCGTTGCGCAGCAGCACTTTCAGGCTGCTGTCTTCAACAAAACCCTTGGCATCGGCCTGGCCGTCGGCCATGGCTTGTGTAGCGCTCAAAATCCCCAGTGCAATCAAGCAGATCCGCTGTTTCAACATTTTATTTTCCTTATTACGGTTAGAGACGCGCTGTGAGCACTCACGGCTATGGCGTTTAAACGCTCTTCTACCGATGAAACAAAAAGACCCGCCCACGAGGGATCGCGGCGGGCCTTTTATTATTCTGAAATATGGCTCTTGGCCACAGGCGTTGGGGGCGAATCCTATCTGCGCCCTGAACAACGTGTCAATTTCGTGAATCGTCTTTGAATAGCTGAAAATATTCTAAGAACTGCGGGCTAGAGCATTGCCAGCTGCACGCTATGGCTGTCGACAAATTGTTCGAAGTGGGTGACTTTGCCGTTTTTGAGGGTCCACAAGTGGGCCACTCGCACATCGATCGGCTTGCCCGAAGCCTTGTAGATGCCTTGGTAGTTGCCATAGGCGAAGACCTTGTCGCCCTGGGCCACGTAGTTTTCCACCTTGAAGGTGAAGTCCTGCCATTCCGAGCCCAGGCGCTTGAAGACATGCTCCAGCACCGCCTCGAAGCCGACGTAGGTGCCGGCATAGGGAAAGCCCGCCGCTTCAGTCCAACGTGCATCAGGGGCCAGGGCCGCGGCGGTGTTGCGCGCATTTTCCTGGGAGTTGGCACCTTCGTAGGTGCTCTTGATCAACGCGAGGTTATCCATGGGTGACTCCATGCAGGTCAGGTGAGTTCAGAGCGCGCAACCGTCCAGGCCACAGGCGTGGAGCGCGCCGTCTTGCGGGCCGGAACCAGCGCCCAGGGAGGTTTTCAGCCAATGGGCGAACGCCTCGGGCTTGCCCAGCCAGGGGCTGATATCGAGCAACTGATAGCGGCCATCGCGCTCCAGCGCCAGGGTCGGGAAACCCTGACCGCCGACTTTGGCCAGCAGCGCGCGGCTAGCCTTTATGTGCTCATCCAGCTCAGTGGCCGTGGCCCGATCGAGAGCCGGGGCGAATGCCTCGACAGCCAAGCCCAGGCCCTGCGCCAGTTCCAGCAGGACCTCGCGATCGGCAATCCGCCGGCCTTCCAGGTAATGGGCGGTCTGCAGGCGCCCCAGCAACTCCAGTCCGCGTCCACCCAGGGCCTCGGCCGCCAGTACCGCGGCAATCGGCGGCGCCGAATCGAAAACCGCCGAATGGTCGCGCAGCAAGCCTTCGAAATAGGCCTGGCCGAAAGGCTGCCCGGTGTACTCGGCGATGCGCCGGTCATGGGGCATGACGTAATCGCGCAGCTGTGGCGACACCGGCTGGCGGTTGCGGCCGGTCATCATGCCGCCTCCATGGGCCTGTACCGGCAATACCGCGCGGGCTGCCTGCACCAGTGGCTTGGCGCCGTAGCACCAGCCGCACAACGGGTCATAGATGTAGTGAAGGGTGGCCGAGGACATGGGGGACTCCAACAGGATCTTGAGTGTTCGATGGCAGGCAGACTATGCCCCGGGCGCCAGGGGAAAAACCTCGAAATGGTTGTTAGTCTGTTGCGCGAACCGGACGAATCTCCCTGTTTAGTCCGCGTATGCGGGCAGATAAGGCAGCGACATAATTAGAAACAATAGAGCAAGGGCGCCATAAGAGAATAATTAACGCAAGCAAATAGCACGCATTATCATTTGCATCCCTCGACTCACCTCGCTTTCGGATGCGCTTCAGATGCCTGCCCATTTCCGCCTTACGCCCCTGTCCCTGGGACTCTGCACCCTGCTGACCGCCGGTTTTGCCTGCGCCGCCAGCACCACCCTGCCAACCACCTCCATCAGCGCCGAAGCCGAGGCCGATCCCGACGATCCCCGGGTCAAGGAAGTCAGCACCGCCACCCGCACCGCCACCGCCGCGCGCTACGTGCCCCAGGCCATCGACACGATCAAGACCGCCAATGTGCTGGACTACGGCGTCAATGATCTGGGCAGCGCCCTGAGCGGCATTCCCAACGTCAGCAGCGGCGCCGACACGCGCTTCGACAGCCTGCGGATTCGCGGTTTCGACGCCAGCAACGACTTCTACCTGGACGGCATCCGCGACGACAGCCAGTACGTGCGCGACCTGCACAACATCGAACGCATCGAAGTGCTCAAGGGCCCGGCGGCGGTGCTCTACGGCCGTGGCAGCCAGGGTGGCATCGTCAACCGGGTGAGCAAGCTGCCGGAGTTCGGTCGCCGCTCCAGCGTCGAAGTCCAGGGCGGCAGCCAGGACCTGCGCAGCCTGTATGCCGACCTCAGCACCGATCCCACCGAGAACCTCAGCCTGCGCCTGAACCTGGGCAACGAGGACCGCAACAGCTTCCGCAATGGCGTCAGCGGCAACCGCCAGCTGTTCGCGCCATCCATGAGCTGGCAATTGACCCCGGAGCTGAACTGGCTGGTGCAATACGAATACAGCCGCTACAACCGCACCCCGGACCGCGGCATCACCAGCCTCAACGGCCGCCCGGCGAACGTCGGCCGGGAAACCACCTACGGCGACCACCGCGACTACATCGATGACAAGGCCCAATCCCTGCGCTCCAAATTGAGCTACGAGCTGAGCGATAGCTGGCAGCTGCGCCACACCTTGGGGGTGTTCAAGCTCGACAGTGACTTCGACAACACCTACCAGTTCGACTACGACGCTGCTACCGGTAAGGTAAAGCGTCAGCGCTGGCAGCAGGATCTGAAGACCCGCAACGTCTACAACAACAGCGAGCTGGAGGGTCGTTTCGACACCTTCGGCCTGGAGCACCGCCTGCTCACCGGCCTGGAATTCGGCAGCCAGCGCCGCGACCCGATCCTCTACAACGCTGCCACCTCGGGCCCCGACAGCCAGGCAGTGCCTGAAGTGGACCTGTACACCCCCAATCCATACCAGAGCCACACCGGGCGCATGCAGGTTTCCAGCAACAACCACACCGAAGTGGAAAGCCGGGCGCTCTACGTGCAGGACCAACTGCGCCTGAACGATCAGTGGCAACTGCTGGCCGGCCTGCGTTACGACAACTTCGAAGTGCAGACCACCAACCGCCGCACCGGGGTATCCGACAGTCGCGCCAGCCACAGCGTCAGCCCGCGCCTGGGGGTGGTCTGGACGCCGCTGGAGCACCACTCGTTCTATGCCTCGTGGAGCAAGTCGTTCGCACCGGTGGGGGGCGGCCTGATCGGCATCACCCCGAACGCCCCGGGCAACGGCAATGACCTGAGCCCGGAACTGACCCGGCAGAAGGAAGTCGGGATCAAGAGCGACTGGCTGGGCGAACGCCTGAGCACCACCCTGGCGGTGTACGAGCTGGAACTCTACAACCGTCGTACCCCTGACCCACAGGACCGCAGCATCACCTTGCTCACCGGCCTGCAACGCTCCCGGGGTATCGAGTTGACCGCCAGCGGCAAGCTCGTCGGCAACTGGTACCTGCGTGGCGGCATCGGCCTGCAGGACGCGGTGGTGGTCAAGGACAACAACGGTTTCGAAGACAAGCGGGTGAACAACGTGGCCAAGCGCAATGGCAGCCTGTTCATCACCTGGAAACCGGAGCTGGGCTGGTACGCCGAAACCGGCCTGACCCTAGTGGGCGACCGTTACGCCGACAGCAGCAACACCGTGGTGCTGCCGGGCTACGGTCGCTGGGATGCCCTGGCCGGCTACCGGCACAAGGACTGGGACGTGCGCGCGGCGCTGAACAACATCGCCGACCGCGAGTACTACAGCTCGGCCACCAGCGCCTTCCAGATCCAGCCGGGAGATCCGCGCAGCCTGGTGGTCACCGGCAACTACCGCTTCTAAAACGCCCAGCCAAAAAAAAGCGCTGCCATCCCGGCAGCGCTTTTTACAATCCGTCGTTTTCTATCCTTTCACCACATCCCACAGTGCCTGCAGTTCCGCCTCGCTGAGCAATCCAGCGGGGTAACGCTCAACGATGATCCGGCGCGGATCAGGTTCCCTGATCTGACGCGTTCCATTGGACTTCAACCATTGCGCCAGAGCCTGCAGCGACTCGTTACTCATTGCCAAGGGATGGGACGTCCGCTCGCTGACCATGTTCATTCCAGCGCTCTCTCCTGGTATCTGAGCGGCCTAACTTATCCAAGGTTTATGACAGAACAACAAATGTTCCACATGTCTCAGAATCACCCCAAGGCAGATACAAGAGCTATGCCAATGTGTCGGATGCGCCGACATACGGCCATGAAAAAGCCCGCAACCCCTCTGGGCTGCGGGCTCGCTGACAAGCCTCAGGACCGATGCAGCAACCTGCCTTGTGCGGCCGCTGTTACAACGGCACTCAAACTCGCTGTGGCGCAGGCTGTTGTTGGGTAAGGCAATGGATATTGCCGCCCCCCAGTAACAGTTCGCGCCCGGGCACCATCACCACTTCATGCTCGGGAAACAATTCCTGGAGGATGGCCTTGGCCGGGGCATCCATCGGGTCGTCAAAACTCGGCGCAATGATCCCGCCATTGACGATCAGGAAGTTCACATAGGAACCGGCCAGGCGCACCGAGGGATTGCGCTCCTGGCTGCCTTGCACGGCATCGACACCGGCGCATTCCTCTTCGGTGGCATACAAGGGACCGGGAATCGGCATCTTGTGCACCTTGAAGGGGCGGCCCTTGGCGTCGAGGGTGTTTTCCAGCACCTGCATGGCCGCCCGGCAACGTGGATAGTTCGGGTCCTGGGGATCGTCGGTCCAGGCCAGCAACACTTCACCCGGACGCACGTAGCAGCAGAAGTTATCCACATGACCGTCGGTTTCATCGTTGTACAGGCCGTCCGGCAGCCAGACGATGCGCTCCACTGACAGATGCTCGCGCAGCACCGCCTCGATCTGCTCGCGGGACAGGTGCGGGTTGCGGTTGTGATTGAGCAGGCATTCCTCGGTGGTGATCAGCGTGCCTTCGCCGTCGACGTGAATCGAACCGCCTTCGAGCACGAAGCCCTCGGTGCGGTATTCCTGGCAGCGCTCGATTTCCAGCACCTTGCTGGCCACCTGCTCGTCACGATTCCAGGGGGCGTACAGACCGCCCTCGAAACCGCCCCAGGCATTGAAGCCCCAGTGCACGCCGCGCACTTCGCCGCTGTGGTTGATGACGAAAGTCGGGCCGGTGTCGCGGACCCAGGCATCGTCACTGGACATTTCCACCAGGCGGATATTGGGCACGTCCAGGCGCGCCCGGGCGTTTTCATACTGGGCCGCGGACACCGCCACGGTCACCGGTTCAAAGCGCGCGATGGCCTTGGCCACCGCGGCGTGGGCGGCCTGGGCCGGCTTGCCGCCCAGGCGCCAGTTGTCCGGGCGCTCGGGCCAGATCATCCAGGTCTGGGTCTGGGTCGCCCATTCGGCCGGCATGTAGAAACCGTCGGCGCGCGGCGTGCTGTGCAAAGTGCTCATAGTGTTCAGGACTCCAGGGAACCGTCGAGGGTTTTCAGCGCGCCATAGAGGTTCGGACGACGGTCACGGAAACTGCCCCAGGCGCTGCGGATGTGTTCGAGCTCGTCGAGGTCGAAGCGGTGCACAAGGATACCTTCTTCAGTTTGGTTGAGCTCCTGAACCTTCTCGCCAAACTGATTGGCGATAAACGACGAGCCGTAGAAGGTGATGTCGTAGCCGTCCTGCTTTTCGTTGCCGATGCGGTTGCTGGCAATCAGCGGCATCAGGTTGGCCCCGGCATGGCCCTGCTGCACCCGCTGCCAGTGATCGCGAGAGGAAATGCTGCTGTCGTGGGGCTCGCTGCCGATGGCGGTCGGGTAGAACAGCAGCTCCGCGCCTTGCAGGGCCATGCTGCGGGCGCACTCGGGGAACCACTGGTCCCAGCAGATGCCCACGCCGATCTTCGCGTAGCGGGTGTTCCACACCTTGAAGCCGGTATCGCCCGGGTTGAAGTAGTACTTCTCGTGGTAGCCGGGGCCATCCGGGATATGGCTTTTCCGATAAATCCCCAGGTTGCTGCCGTCGGCATCGATGATCGCGATGCTGTTGAAACGCGCCCGCCCGGCCAACTCGTAGAAGCTGATGGGCAGCACCACTTGCAACTCCCGGGCGACTTTCTGGAAGTGCGCGATGGCCACGTTGCTGTCCACCGTGGTGGCCAATTGCAAATAGTCCGGGTTGGGCTTCTGGCAGAAGTACGGGGCCTCGAACAGTTCCTGGATGAGGATGATCTGCGCGCCTTTGGCGGCGGCTTCACGGACCAGCTTTTCGGCGGTTTCCAGATTGGCCTCAAGGTCCCAGGAACAGGCCATCTGGGTAGCGGCGACGGTAACGATACGGCTCATGGAACAACTCCCGGGCAATGGACGCGGTCGATGACAACGGATAGGAAAAGGACGGGGCACGACAAGGTCGCGCCTGACGACGGTCACTTTATATCCGATAAATATCGACTTAAAAAGCCGCATAGATCTTTATCGAGAAAAATATCCGACAAAATACCGATAACAATCGAGTAACCATAAACACATTCGCCGGCAAGCCGGCTCCTACTGAGGGGTGCAGGAGCCGGCTTGCCGGCGAATGGAGATGAACGCAAGCGAACGACGAGCCGTTACAGCTCCTCGCCCAGCACCTTGTCCAGCATGTCGACGAAGAAATCCACGCTCTGTCGGCTGGTGACCATCGGCGGCTTGATCTTGAGGATGTTCAAGTGATCGCCGGTGGGTTGCATGAAGATCCCCAGTTCCCGCAGGCGATCGCACAGCAGGGTGGTTTCCTCGGTGGCCGGCTCCAGGGTCTGGTGATCGCGGATCAGTTCCAGCCCCAGGTAGAAACCGGAACCGTGCACCGCACCCACCAGCGGATGCCGTTCCTTGAGCGCCTCCAGGCGCTGCTTGAAGTGTTCGCCCACCACCCGGGCGTTGTCCCAGAGCCCTTCCTCCTGCATCACATCCAGCACCGCAAGGCCAATGCGGCAACTGACCGGGCTGCCGCCGGATGAAGAGAAGAAATAGCCTTCGGCCTCCAGCGCCTCGGCAATCTCGCGACGGGTGATCACCGCCCCAAGGGGCTGACCGTTGCCCATGCCCTTGGCCATGGTGATGATGTCCGGCACCACGCCCTGCTCTTCAAAGCCCCAGAAGAACTTGCCCATGCGGCCATAGCCCACCTGGACCTCATCGGCGATGCACACGCCACCCCGGGCCCGAACCCGTTCGTAGACTTCCTGCAGATAACCCGGCGGCAGCGAGATACCCCCGGCATTGCCGTACACCGGCTCACAGATAAACCCGGCCAACTGGCGATGCTGCTCATCCAGCTTGTGCAACTGCTGGTCGACGCTGCGCAGGTACTGCGGCGTGCTGTGCGCTCCGCGGAACTCGCCGCGATAGGTGTTGGGCGCCGTGACCGGGTGCACCCAGTCCGGGCGGCTGGTGAGGGCCTGGGGGTTGTCGGCAATGGAGGTGGACACCGCATCGGCCGCCACCGACCAGCCGTGATAGGCCTCCAGCACGCTGAGCATGTCGCGCCCGCCGCTGTAGGCCCAGGCCAGGCGGATCGCCAGATCATTGGCCTCGGTGCCGCTGTTGACCAGGAACACCCGGTCCATGGAGTCCGGCGCCAGGGCCAGCAGGCGCTCGGAAAACTCGGCGATCGCGGCATAGTGAAAACGCGAGTTGGTATTGAGCAGCGACCATTGACGGGCCGCCACGGCCGCCATGCGTGGGTGGCCATGACCGAGCACCGCGACGTTGTTGAGCATGTCCAGATAGGAACGCCCCTGCATGTCGATCAGGTGATTGCGCCAACCGCGTTCGATCCGCGGCGGGTCGACGTAGTAGTGCTTCTGCGAGCGGGCAAAGCTGGCATCGCGGCGTTCCAGCAGGGTCTGTGGATCCAGCTCCGGTTCGGCATCGCAGGCCAGCCCCAGCAGCGCCGCCGGCGAGGGGCACAGGGCTTGCCAGGCCGGGGCCCGGGACGGGCTGCAAAACAGCGGTGGGTCCAGTTCGGCCCCCCGGCACAGCTGGACCTTGAGCCGGCCATCCGCCGCCACCTCGCCCAGCACCTGGCCCTTGACCAGGGCCGCACCCGCTTGCAGCGCAGGCTCGACGCCCCACAAGTGCACGCTCAGGGTCGGGCCATCGAGGCGCAACAGGCCCTGCTCGCCACGGTGCAGGACCCCGGCGAACGGCGCTTCCACCGCGGTGCCCGCCGGGACTTGCAGTTGCACATGCAAGGGACAGGTTTGCGGCTCCTCGGCACTGTCGGGACGGGTTTGCGACAGACGGTACTGACCGTATCGGCTGGCGGCCAGACCATGGGCGGCGCCGGCTTCGGCCAGCAGCCGATCATCGATTCCCGGCTGTTCCCAGTTGCCGGCTTCGAAGTGCGGGCTGAGCACGCCCAGGTCGATCAGGGCAAACTCGCGGCCCACCAGGCTTGGCAACAGCGGGGCAAAACCCTCGCTACCGATGGCTGGCAACGACTGACCCACGGCGCTGAGGATGGCCGCTTCCATGAACTCGAAAGACACGGAGCTGGCCACGCGGAAAATTTCCCACTCATGGGCCAGGTTCGCGCGGGAATAGTCGTTGCCCGGATCGATGCTGACCTGCTGCTCGCCACTGAGCACCAGCACCGCGGCGCGGGCCACGATCAGTGGCCAGAGCGCCAGCAGCTCCGCCCGTTGCAACGGATTGACCTGGTGATAGGCCTGGATCGCCGGCAGGATGCGCAGCGGATCGCCCTCGGCGTGATGCAACAGCGCGGCGCAGGTCACCGACAGATCGGTGATGCGCCAGGTGCGGATCAGGTCGCCGAAATCAATCACCCCCTGCAACTGCCAGTGGCGCAACGCATCGCGCTGCCAGACCACGTTGTCATCGGTGATGTCCATATGGATCGCCTGCACCGGCAACTGCGCGAGCAGAGGCTGCAGGCGTCGCTCGGCGCGCTGCGCGCTGTCGGCGATCAAGGCCCGCTGCTGCGGGTCGCGGATCACGGGCAACAGATGCCCGATCAAGGCCTGGGCATGCCGCGCATCCCACTGCAGGGTGCGCTCCAGGCCCGGGTGCTGGAAGTCCGCCAGGGCCAGGTCCATCTGCCCGCAGAGCCGGCCCAGGCCCGCCACCAGTTCCACGCCCAGGTGCGGCAGATGGGTCAGGGAGCGCCCTTCTATATAGTCCAGCAGACGCACGTGCAGCGCTTGCCCGGCAATTTCCAGGGACAGAAGGTCCGCACCGTTCTTTGCCGGAATCACCCTCGGCACTCGCAGTTCGGGATGTTGCTGCAGATGCTTGAGAGCCGCGTGCTGCGCCTGCAACTCCAGGACCGAATAGTCGCCGCGACAGATCTTCAGGACAAAGCGCCCCTGGGGACAGTCGAGGCGATAGTTGAGATCCTGCTGGCTGCCCAGGGACTGCAGGGTCCCCTGCAGGCCGTAATGGGTTGCCAACAGCTCCAGCGCTTGCTGCGCGCTAACCTGTGGACTGGGCAGACTGGCACGGTGGATCAAGGTGGCGAGCAACATACAACGACCCCTGGAATTGTTATAGGCCGCTTATATCGCCATTGTGCAGGACGTTGCGCAACCCCTCTGAATAGCCGCAGAAGCACAAAACCACGCCTGAAAAAAATCAGCCGACGTCAATTCGTATGACGGAGTCTGTTGCACCTCAGGAGCAGTATCGACAAGCTATGCTGCATTTCTCGCGGTAAATGACCGTTTTTTGAAAACAGGCTCCCCTCATGCGCATTCTCGTCACTGGCGGTGCCGGCTTTATCGGCTCGGCCCTGGTTCGCCACCTGATTCAGAACACGGAACACGAAGTACTGAACCTGGACAAATTGACCTACGCAGGCAACCTGGAATCGCTGTACAGCATCGCCAGCAACAGCCGCTATGAATTCGTCAAAGCCGATATCGTCGACCAGGACACTGTCAGTGCCGTGCTGGCGCGTTTCCAACCCCACGCGATCATGCACCTGGCCGCCGAATCCCATGTCGATCGCTCTATCGACGGGCCGTCCGACTTCATCCAGACCAATATCGTCGGTACTTACAGCCTGCTGGAGGTCTCCCGCGGCTACTGGCATAAATTGCCCGAAGCGGAAAAAGCCGCCTTCCGCTTCCACCATATTTCCACCGACGAGGTCTACGGCGACCTGCATGGCGTCGACGACCTGTTCACCGAAACCACGCCCTACGCCCCCAGCTCGCCCTATTCCGCCAGCAAGGCTGCGTCCGACCATCTGGTCCGCGCCTGGCAGCGCACCTACGGCCTGCCGGTGCTGATCACCAACTGTTCCAACAACTACGGCCCGTTTCACTTCCCCGAGAAACTGATCCCGCTGGTAATCCTCAATGCCCTGGCCGGCAAGCCGCTGCCGGTGTATGGCAACGGCCAGCAGGTGCGCGACTGGCTGTACGTCGAGGATCACGCCCGGGCCCTGTTCAAGGTGGTGACCGAGGGCGTGGTCGGCGAGACCTACAACATCGGCGGCCATAACGAGCAGAAAAATATCGACGTGGTGCGCGGCATCTGCAGCCTGCTGGAAGAGCTGGCCCCGCAAAAACCCCAGGGCGTCGCGCACTACGCCGACCTGATCACCTTCGTCCAGGATCGTCCTGGCCACGACCTGCGTTACGCCATCGATGCCGGCAAGATCGAGCGGGAACTGGGCTGGGTGCCGGAAGAAACCTTCACC
Organism: Pseudomonas sp. 3MA1; assembly: GCF_029237275.1. Taxonomy (NCBI): domain Bacteria; kingdom Pseudomonadati; phylum Pseudomonadota; class Gammaproteobacteria; order Pseudomonadales; family Pseudomonadaceae; genus Pseudomonas; species Pseudomonas sp. 3MA1. The sequence continues at coordinate 478,360 of NZ_JAACFX010000004.1, forward strand.
AGCGGGCTGCGCAAGACCGTGCAGTGGTACCTGGAAAATCTCGAGTGGTGCCGCCGGGTACAGGACGGCAGTTACCAGGGCGAACGCCTGGGCTTCACCGACATCAAGGATCTGATTGCATGATCAAAGGCATTGTTCTGGCGGGCGGTTCCGGCACCCGTCTGCACCCCATCACCCTCGGCGTTTCCAAGCAGCTATTGCCGATCTATGACAAGCCGATGATCTACTACCCGATCTCGGTACTGATGCTGGCCGGCATCCGGGACATCCTGATCATCTCCACTCCCCAGGACCTGCCGCAGTATCGCAACCTGCTGGGCGATGGCAGCCAGTTCGGGGTGCGCTTCAGCTACGCCGAGCAGCCCTCGCCGGATGGCCTGGCCCAGGCCTTCCTGATCGGCGAGGCATTCATCGGCGATGACCCGGTGTGCCTGATCCTCGGCGACAACATCTTCCACGGCCAATATTTCGGCACACAACTGCGCAATGCCGCCAAGCGCAGTTCCGGGGCCACGGTGTTCGGCTACTGGGTCAAGGATCCGGAGCGTTTCGGCGTCATCGATTTCGACAGCGAAGGTCGCGCCCTGTCCATCGAAGAAAAGCCCAAGAAGCCGAAATCCAGCTACGCCGTCACCGGCCTGTATTTCTACGACAACGACGTGGTGCAAATCGCCAAGGCGGTCAAGCCTTCGCCCCGTGGCGAACTGGAGATCACCGACGTCAACAACGCCTACCTCAAGCGTGGCGACCTGCATGTGGAGCGCTTCGGCCGGGGCTTCGCCTGGCTCGACACGGGTACCCACGACAGCTTGCTGGAAGCCTCGCAGTACGTGCAGACCATCGAACACCGCCAGGGGCTGAAGGTGGCCTGCCTGGAAGAGATCGCCTACGACAATCGCTGGATCAGCCGCGAGCACCTGCTGGAGCGCGCCGCCTATTTCGGCAAGACCGGTTATGGCCAGTACCTGTTCACCCTGGCCGGGGAGGCACAATGAAGATCCTCCCCACCAAGCTGCCCGGCGTGCTGATCATCGAACCCAAGGTGTTTGGCGACGAACGCGGTTTTTTCTACGAGAGCTTCAATGCCAAAGCCTTTGAAGAGGCCACTGGGGTTCGCGTGCAATTCGTCCAGGACAATCACTCCCGCTCGCAAAAAGGCGTGCTGCGCGGCCTGCACTATCAACTGCAGAACACCCAGGGAAAACTGGTGCGCGTGACCCAGGGCGAAGTGCTCGACGTCGCGGTCGATATCCGTCGCAGTTCCCCCCACTTCGGCCAGTGGGTCGCAGTGCGGCTGTCGGCGCAGAACCATCGCCAGCTCTGGGTGCCGGAAGGCTTTGCCCATGGCTTCGTGGTGCTCAGCGACTTCGCCGAGTTCCTCTACAAGACCACTGATTACTACACCCCGTCCGCCGAGCGCAGCATCCGCTGGGACGACCCGACGCTCGCCATCGACTGGGAGCTCACCGAGCCGCCGCAACTGTCCGCCAAGGATCAGGCAGGCACCTTGCTGTCAGAAGCTGAAGTCTTCCCATGACCAAACCCTTGAAAATCCTCATCAGCGGCCAGCACGGCCAGGTCTCCCGGGAGTTGCAGCAGCGACTCAGCGACCTGGGCGAACTGGTGGTCCTGGGCCGCGAGCAGTTGGACCTGAGCCACCCGGAGCAGATCCGCCAGCAAGTACGAGCCGTGCGTCCGCACTTGATCATCAATGCCGCCGCCCACACCGCTGTCGATCAGGCCGAAAGCGAGCCGGAGCTGGCCTTTGCAATCAACGCCATAGCCCCCGGGATCTTCGCCGAGGAAGCCCAGGCCCTGGGCGTGCCGCTGATCCACTACTCCACCGACTACGTGTTCGACGGGCGCAAGGACAGGCCCTATGTGGAGGACGACGAGCCCAATCCACTGGGGGTCTACGGCCAGAGCAAACTGGCCGGCGAGCGGGCCATCAGCCAGGTGCAGGGCCAGCACCTGATCCTGCGCACCAGCTGGGTCTACGCCAGCCATGGCAAGAACTTCCTGCTGACCATGCAGCGCCTGCTGCAGGAGCGCCCCGAGCTGCGGGTGGTGGCCGACCAGATCGGCGCACCGACCTGGGCCGGCACCATCGCCAACAGCACGCGCGCCCTGATCGAACGCTGGCTGGCCGGCAAACCGGGCGCCTGGGGCACCTACCACCTCAGCGCCCAGGGCGAAACGTCCTGGTTCGGTTTCGCCCAGGCCATCGGCGAGCAGTTGCTGGCCACCGGCAAACCCTGCGCCGTGCTGCAAGCCATCCCCTCCAGCGCCTACCCGACACCGGCTCCGCGGCCGCTCAACTCGCGCCTGGACTGCAGCCGCCTGGCTCGGGAATGGGGCGTGACCCAGCCGGACTGGCACAGCGCACTGCGCGAGTGTCTTGCCGAGCAGGGCTAGGCATAATGCGCCTGTATCCACAGGCGCCTTTTCCATGACTCCACCTCTTCCCCGTCGTCCCCGCTGGCGCAGCCTGGCCTTGCTGGCCGTGTGCCTGGCGCCGTTGCTGTGGCCGCTGGAGCATCTGGCGGAACGCTACTACCGCAACGAGTTGACCAGCCAGAATCGCCAGACCCTCGACCTGTACGTGGCCAACCTGCTGGGTACCCTGCACCGCTACGAAGTGCTGCCGCAGATTCTCGGCGACCTGCCGGCCCTGCGCGCGGTGCTGGGCGCTCCCGACGATGGCGTGACCCAGGGCAACGCCAACCGCCTGCTGAAGAACATCAGCGCCCAGACCGGGGCCGAAGTCATGTACCTGATGGACGCCAGCGGCAAGACCCTGGCGGCCTCCAACTGGGACAAGCGCGACAGCTTCGTCGGCCGCAATTTCGCCTTCCGCCCCTATTTCAGCGAAGCCATGGCTGGGCGCCTCGGACGCTTCTTCGGCCTGGGCACCACCTCGGCCAAGCGTGGCTACTTCTTCGCCGCCGCGGTGCGCGACGGCGAGCGGATCCTCGGCGTGCTGGTGGTCAAGGTCGACCTGGACCACACCGAAAGCCTCTGGGGCCGGACCCCGGAGCAATTGCTGCTGACCGACCACAATGGCGTGGTGATCATCACGTCGCGCCCTGAATGGCGCTTTCGCGCGACCCGTCCCTTGAGCGACGAAGAGCGCCAGGCGATCGTCGCCATCCAGCCGTACCCGACCCAGGACCCGCGCCCGCTGAACCTCAATCCCGATGCCTGGCTGACCCAGACCCAGCAGATCGAGGAAACCCATTGGAGCGTCAGCATCCTCGCTCCGCGCACCCTGATCGACCGTCCGGTGCGCACCGTGGTGGCGGTGGGCGCCGCGGCGCTGCTGGCGCTGATGCTGCTGCTGGGGCTGATGATGCAGCGTCGCCGCCATTATCTGGAACGGATCGCCTTCGAAGCCAAGGCCCGGCGTGAACTGGAGATGCGCGTGGCCGAGCGCACCAGTGACCTGGAAAGCCTCAACCGGCGCCTGAAACAGGAAGTGCTGGAACGTGAAACCGCGCAGCAGGAACTGGTGCGCGCCCAGGACGATCTGGTCCAGGCCGGCAAGCTCTCGGCCCTGGGCACCATGTCGGCGAGCATCAGCCATGAACTCAACCAGCCCCTGGCGGCGATCCGCAGCTACGCGGAAAACGCCGAGGTGCTGCTGGACCACCAACGCACCGACGACGCTCGGGGCAATCTCAAGCTGATCAGCGAACTGACCGGGCGCATGGCTTCGATCATCGCCCACCTGCGGGCCTTCGCCCGACGCGATCATCACGCCCCGGAAAGCGTGGCCCTGCAGCCGGCCCTGGATGACGCCCTGGCCCTGCTGGCCAAGCGCCGCCGGGCCATGGAAGTGGAACTGATCCGCGACCTGCCGGCTGCCACCCTGTGGGTCGAGGCCGGGGAAACCCGCCTGCGCCAGGTGCTGGGCAACCTGCTGGCCAACGCCCTGGATGCCCTGACCGAAAAAGGCCCGCCGCGCAAACTCTGGCTGAGTGCCGAATCCACTGCCACGGGCGTCAACCTGTACATCCGCGACAACGGCCCGGGCTTCTGCATGGAAGCCCTGGGCCGCGCCGGCGAGCCGTTCTACACCACCAAGACCCGGACCCAGGGCCTGGGCCTGGGGCTGGCGATCTGCGACACCCTGATGCGCGCCTTTGGCGGTGAGCTGTCGTTCGCCAATCACCGCGAAGGCGGCGCCCTGATCACCCTGCGCCTGCGCGCCGGGGCCCCCGGAGTCAGCCTGCAACCCTCCGAGGATCGCGGGGTATGAAGCGCAGCGGCAATCACCTGGCAATCACACCCGGCCCGGCGTTGCCGGCCACGACACGACCTGGAAAGTGAGCGATGACCCGTCCCGACAGCCTCGACCCTCAGTTGCAAGTGGTGTTGATCGACGATGATCCGCACCTGCGCCAGGCCCTGAGCCAGACCCTGGACCTGGCCGGGCTCAAGGTGCTGTCCCTGGCCGAGGCCCAGGGCCTGGCCCCGCGCCTGGAGCGGGACTGGCCGGGGGTGGTGGTCAGCGACATCCGCATGCCCGGCATGGATGGCCTGGAACTGCTCACCCAGTTGCATGCTCAGGACCCGGAACTGCCGGTGCTGCTGATCACCGGCCACGGTGACGTGCCCCTGGCGGTGCAAGCAATGCGCGCCGGCGCCTACGACTTTCTGGAAAAACCCTTCGCCAGCGACGCCCTGCTGGACAGCGTGCGCCGCGCCCTGGACTGGCGGCGCCTGGTGCTGGACAACCGCAGCCTGCGCCTGGCCCTCAGCGACCGCCAGGAACTCAGTGCGCGGCTGGTGGGCCAGTCGGCGCCGATGCTGCGCCTGCGCCAGCAGATCGGTGCGCTGGCGGCGACCCGGGCCGATGTGCTGATCCTCGGCGAAACCGGCGCCGGCAAGGAAGTGGTGGCCCGCGCCCTGCACGACCTCTCGGGGCGGCGCAACGGGCCGTTCGTGGCGATCAATGCCGGCGCCCTGGCCGAGTCGGTGGTGGAAAGCGAACTGTTCGGCCATGAACCAGGGGCCTTTACCGGCGCGCAGAAGCGCCGCATCGGCAAGTTCGAATTCGCCAATGGCGGCACCCTGTTCCTCGACGAAATCGAAAGCATGAGCCTGGATGTCCAGGTCAAGCTGCTGCGCCTGCTGCAGGAGCGGGTGGTCGAGCGCCTGGGCGGCAACCAGCAGATCCCCCTGGATATCCGCATCATCGCCGCGACCAAGGAAGACCTGCGCCAGGCCGCGGACCAGGGACGCTTTCGCGCTGACCTTTACTACCGCCTGAACGTCGCCCCGTTGCGCATTCCGCCACTGCGCGAACGCGGCGAGGACGTACTGATGCTGTTCCAGCACTTTGCCGACGAGGCCAGTACCCGCCACGGCCTGCCGCTCCAGGAACTGCAACCCGGGCATCGTGCCCTGCTGTTGCGACACAACTGGCCGGGCAACGTGCGCGAGCTGCAAAACGCCGCCGAGCGCTTTGCCCTGGGCCTGGAACTGGCCCTGGACAACAACGAACCGGAACCTGGCGCCGTCACCGCCCCGACCCCGATCAGCGGCGGCTTGAGCGAGCAGGTGGAACACTTCGAAAAGAGCCTGATCGCCGCCGAAATGGCCCAGCCCCACAGCTCCCTGCGCAGCCTTGCCGAAGCCCTGGGCATTCCGCGCAAGACCCTGCACGACAAGCTGCGCAAACACGGCCTGAGCTTCGCCGACAGCGGTGCCAGCCAACCCGGCGATGAGTCCGAATGAACCGCACCATCCACCCTTCCACCCTTGAGGCTCGTGCATGAACCGCGACAGTCGCTACCTGGAATCCATCCTCCACCACGACATTCCCCTGACCCGGGACATGGGCCTGAAGGTACTCGACTGGCAGGCGCAACAGCTGCGCCTGCAACTGCCGCTGGAGGCCAACGTCAACCACAAGAGCACCATGTTCGGCGGCAGCCTGTATTGCGGCGCGGTACTGGCCGGTTGGGGCTGGCTGCATTTGCGGCTCAAGGAAGAGGGGATTGATGACGGGCACATCGTCATCCAGGAAGGGCAGATCAGCTACCCGCTGCCGGTCACCGGCGATGCCGTGGCCATCTGCACCGCGCCGGAGGACAAGGTCTGGAAGAAATTTCTCTCGATGTACCAGCGTTACGGCCGCGCCCGCCTGACCTTGCACACCCGGGTGGTGAACATCGGCAGCGACGACGACGCCGTGCGCTTTGCCGGTCAGTACGTCCTGCATCGCTAACCCGTTTCGGAACCGGCTCAAATCTGTAGGAGCTGGCTTGCCAGCGAAGAGGCCGGAAACTCCTGCACAGGGCTCAAGGGCCCCTTCGCCGGCAAGCCGGCGCCTACACAAGAGGTTGCAGAGGCAAGTCGCCGCGGGGCGATCAGGCGCGGGCCAGCTCCAGCAGTTTGCCGCGCCACGCCGCCTTGGCCGGTAGCGCCAGGAAAAAGCCGTTGAGCAACGACTCCCGCGGTGGATAGCAGAACGGCGCACCGGCAAGATCCAGCACTTCGCCACCCGCCCCTTCGAGCACGCCCTGGGCCGCCGCAGTGTCCCATTGGGAGGTCGGCGCCAGGCGCGGATAACAATCGGCCGCGCCTTCGGCCAGCAGGCAGAATTTCAGCGAGCTGCCGATATTGGCCAATTGCAATTCACCCAGGGAAGCGCTCAAGCCACCCAGCAGGCGCTCCTGATCCGGGCTCGAATGGCGCCGGCTGGCCACCACGGTAAAAGCCTCGCCAGCAGCTGGCTGCTCACGCACCCGGATCGCTTGCGGCGCCTGTCCCTGATCCACGCGCCAGGCGCCAAGGCCAGCGCCGCCGAGATAGCAACGGCCATTGGTGGGCATCGACACCACACCAAACACCACCCGCCCCTGTTCGATCAGGGCGATATTGACGGTGAACTCCTCGCTGCCGGAGATGAACTCCTTGGTGCCATCCAGCGGGTCCACCAGCCACCAGCGCTGCCAACCGGCCCGAGTAGCTTGGGGAATGTCGGCGTCCTCTTCGGAGAGCACCGGGATGCTCGGGTCCAGGGCCTTGAGGCCGGCGACGATCAAGTGGTGGGCCGCAAGATCGGCGGCGGTCACCGGCGATTCGTCCGCCTTGTGGTTGACCGCTACTTCGGCGCGCCAGAACGGCAGGATCGCCTCGCCAGCGCGCAGGGCCAGCTCGGCCACCGGCGCCAATAGAGGATGGGGAAAATTCATCGAGGTCATGCTCATGCTGGAAAGGCTCCGCGCTGGCTCAGCAGGTCGCGGGCCAGGTACAGCGCGGCCAGGGCCCGGCCTTCGCTGAACTGAGGATTCTGCGCCAGGCTGGCCAGCTCGCGCAGGTTGATCTTGTCGACCCGCATCGGCTCCGGCTCATCGCCCTCCAGGCGCTCTTCATACAAATCGGTGGCCAATACCACCTGGATCTTCTGGCTCATGTAGCCCGGGGACAACGACAGCTCGGTCAGGTGCTCCAGTTGCCGCGCGCCAAACCCGGCTTCTTCCTTGAGTTCACGCTCGGCCGCCGCCAGCACATCTTCTCCCGGCTCGATCAGGCCCTTGGGCAGAGACAGCTCGTAGGCGTCGGTGCCGCCGCAATATTCCTCCACCAGCACCGCGTGCTCGGCATCAAGCATCGCCACGATCATCACCGCGCCATAGCCCGCGCCCTTGCCCACCAGGCGCTCATAAGTGCGTTCCACGCCATTGGAAAACCGCAACTGCACCTCTTCGACACAGAACAGACGACTGGTGGCGACGATCTCGCGGGCGAGTACAGTGGGTTTCTGGCGCATAGCGGGCTCCTTGGCGATAGCGGGTTACTATACAGGCTGTTTTCTTACCGCTGGAGAAGTGTTCAATGGCCCTGCTGCCCTGGCGCGATATCGATACCGTCCTGCTGGATATGGACGGCACCCTGCTGGATCTGCACTACGACAATCACTTCTGGATGGAACACTTGCCCCAGCGCTACGCCGAGTTGCACGGGGTCAGCCGGGCCATGGCCGAGCTTGAGCTGCAACCTTTGTTCGAACGCAATGCCGGTCAGTTGCAGTGGTATTGCCTGGACTTCTGGAGCGCCGAACTGAAGCTCCCGGTGCGCCAGCTGAAGCTGGAAACGGCCCACCTGATTGCCCTGCGCCCGGATGCCGACACCTTTCTCGCCGCCATCAAGAAGGCCGGCAAGCGGGTGATCCTGATAACCAACGCTCATCGTGATTCCCTGTCGTTGAAGCTGGAACGGATCGAACTGGCGCCTTACTTCGAGCGCCTGATCAGCTCCCACGACTACGGGTTCCCCAAGGAAAATCCACAGTTCTGGGATGCGCTGCGGGCCGATATCCAGTTCGACCCGGCCCGCAGCCTGTTCATCGACGACACCTTGCCGATTCTGCGCAGTGCGCGGGATTTCGGCGTGGCGCAGTTGCTGGCGGTCAGCCGGCCGGACAGTCGCAAAGGCCCAAAGGACACCGCGGAGTTCGCGGCGCTGGAGGATTACCGGGCGTTGATCGAAGGGCTGTGAAAGCCTTCGCGGGCAAGCCCGCGAAGAAGAGGGTCGGTCATTCAGGAATGCGCAGCACCTGGCCCGGGTAGATCTTGTCCTGGTGCGACAGCAGCGGCTTGTTGGCCTCGAAAATCTTGTGGTACTGGTTGGCGTCGCCGTATTGCACCTTGGCGATGGCGCTCAGGGTGTCGCCCTTCTTCACGGTGACGAACACCGCAGAAACCACCACGGGACCGGTCACCGCGATCTGGTCCTCGACACTGCCGACACCGGCGATATTGCCCAGGGCCAGGAGGATCTTTTCTTTCTCTTCCTGGCTCGCCACTTCACCGCTCACCGTGACCTTGTCGCCTTCCACCGTGGCATGGACATTGGGATTGCCCAGGCCGACCTTTTCAATGTGCGCCTTGAGCTGCTCGCTGGCATTGGCATTGCCCGGGCTCAGCAGGTCGATCAGTTTTTCACCGGCTTCTTTCACAAAGCTGAAAATGCTCATGTCGCACACTCCTTGGTTGATAGATCCAAACGCGAAAGACTAGACCAGCCTGACCGGATGAGGTTCCCGGGCGACCAGTGACCCAAGGCCTTGCCGTCACGGTAGAATCCCGGCCTTTTGCCGCGCCGGAGCGACGATGGACCTCAAGCAGCTGAAATTCCTCATCGCCCTCGACGAAACCCGCCACTTCGGCCAGGCCGCCGCGCGCTGCCACATCACTCAGCCAACCCTGTCCATGCGCCTGCGCAGCCTCGAAGCAGAGCTCGACCTGCCCCTGGTCAACCGTGGCCAGCGCTTCGAAGGCTTTACCGCCCCCGGCGAGCGGGTACTGGCCTGGGCCCGCAGCGTGATGACCGCCTATGACGGCCTGCTGGCTGAGGCCGCCGCGTGCCGCGGCAATCTGGTGGGCACCCTGCGCCTGGGGGTGGTGCCGCTGTCGAGCTTCGACCCGCTGCCGCTGCTGCAGCGCCTGCATGCCGAACACCCGAACCTGCGCTTCGAACTCTCGTCCCTGAGCTCGGAGCAGATCCTCGAACAGCTGGCGAGCAATCGCCTGGACCTCGGCGTGTCGTATCTGGAGCGCCTGGACAGCGAGCTCTTCGACGCCCTGCCTCTGGAGCCCACCCATATGGGCCTGCTTTACGACCAGCGGCACTTCAGCTTCGGCGAGCAGCCCCTGAGCTGGGAGTCGCTGATCGAACTGCCCCTGGGCCTGCTCACCAGCGGCATGCACTTTCGCCAGTCCATCGACCACCACTTCCACATTCGCGGCCTGCAGCCTCAGCCGCTGCTGCAGACCGACGCGGTCCATCAGTTGCTGCGCCTGGTGCACGGCGGCCTGTGCTGCGCGGTGATGCCCCTGGACAGCGGCCTGGAGATCCTCACCGAGCACCTGCGGCTGCAACCGATCGCCGACGCCCAGACCCTGGCCCGCCTGGGCCTGATCATGCGCCGCAGCGCACCACGTTCGGCCCTGGCACAGGCCTGCTTCGATCTCTACCGACAATCCTTCCCCGGCCCTTGATCGACGCCATCTATCAATAGATCAGTAGTAGCAATTAGACGCGACACAATGCCGCGCTTAGTCTTGGGACGCGATGACCGCTGGTCCCTCACTCCATGCCAGCCCCGGCAACTCCCGCACCCGCGCTCGGCGCCAGCCAGACCCACTGCGACCTTGAGCGCCCGCCAGCGGATGACACCAGCCAGGCCATGCGATGGCCGCGTCATCACCGCCTCAACCTTGCCCACCTGCCGCAGAACCGTGCGCCGCGGGTCCACAACCCCGCGTTGGAGAATTCCCAGTGAGTACACACCACCAAGCCGATCAGACACCCGTTGCCCGCTACAAGCCCTACAAGGGCCCGGCCGGTGGCTGGGGCGCCTTGATCAGCGTGGCCCAGGCCTGGCTGACCAGCGACAACGCCCTGAAGAACATCCGCATGATGCTCAAGACCAACCAGAACGGCGGCTTCGACTGCCCGGGCTGCGCCTGGGGCGACTCGCCGGAAAGCGGCATGGTCAAGTTCTGCGAGAACGGCGCCAAGGCGGTGAACTGGGAGGCCACCAAGCGCCGGGTGGATGCGGCCTTCTTCGCCAAGCACAGCGTCACCTCGCTGCTGGAACAAAGTGATTACTGGCTGGAGTACCAGGGCCGGCTGACCGAGCCGATGCGCTACGACGCCGAGACTGACCGTTACCGGCCCATCAGTTGGGAAAACGCCTTCAGCCTGATCGCCCAGCACCTGAACAACCTGCCCAGCCCGGACATGGCCGAGTTCTACACCTCGGGCCGGGCCAGCAACGAGGCGGCGTACCTGTATCAACTGTTCGTGCGCGCCTACGGCACCAACAACTTCCCCGACTGCTCGAACATGTGCCACGAGGCCAGCGGCGTGGCCCTGGCGCAGAGCGTCGGGGTCGGCAAGGGCACCGTGACCTTCGACGACTTCGAACATGCGGACGCGATTTTCGTCTGGGGCCAGAACCCCGGCACCAACCACCCGCGGATGCTCGAACCGCTGCGTGAAGCGGTGAAACGCGGCGCCCAGGTGGTCTGCGTCAACCCATTGAAGGAACGCGGCCTGGAACGTTTCCAGCACCCGCAGAACCCGATCGAAATGCTCACCAACGGCAATCGCCCGACCAACACCGCCTACTTCCGCCCGGCCCTGGGCGGCGACATGGCGCTGCTGCGCGGCATGGCCAAGTTCCTCCTGCAGTGGGAACGCGATGCGCAGAAAGCCGGCGCAGAATCGGTGTTCGATCACGACTTCCTCAACGCCCACACCGCCCACGTCCTCGATTACCTGGGCACCCTCGACGACACCCCGTGGGAGCAGATCGTCGAGCAGTCCGGCCTGACCCTGGTGGAGATCGAGCAGGCGGCGCGCATGTACGCCAAAGGCAAGAACGTGATCATGTGCTGGGCCATGGGCATCACCCAGCACCGCCACTCGGTGCCGACCATCCAGGAAATCGCCAACCTGATGCTGCTGCGCGGCAACGTCGGCAAGCCCGGCGCCGGGCTGTGCCCGGTGCGCGGCCACAGCAACGTGCAGGGCGACCGCACCATGGGCATCAACGAACGCCCGCCGGTGGCCTTCCTCGATGCCCTGGAGCGGCGCTTCCAGTTCAAAGTGCCGCGCGACAACGGCCACAACGTGGTCGAGGCGATCCACGCCATGCTCGAAAGGCGCTCCAAGGTATTCATCGGCCTGGGGGGCAACTTCGCCCAGGCCACTCCGGACAGCCCACGGACCTTCCAGGCCCTGAGCAATTGCGACCTCACCGTGCAGATCAGCACCAAGCTCAACCGCAGCCACCTGGCCCACGGCAAGGACGCGCTGATCCTGCCGTGCCTGGGCCGCACCGACATCGACCAGCAGGCCGGCGGCCCGCAAGCGGTGACCGTGGAAGACTCCTTCAGCATGGTCCACGCCTCCAATGGCCAGTTGCAGCCGCTATCGGCGCAGATGCGCTCCGAGCCGTGGATCATTGCCGGTATCGCCGCCGCGACCCTGGGCAGCCAGCCGGTGGACTGGAGCTGGCTGGCGGCGGATTACGGGCGCATTCGCGACCTGATCGCCGACACCATTCCCGGCTTCAAGGACTTCAATGAACGGCTCAAGCACCCGGGCGGTTTCTACCTGGGCAACAGCGCCGGTTCGCGCCAGTGGAACACCCCTTCGGGCCGGGCCAATTTCCGCGCCAACCTGCTGCCCAAGGACCTGATCCACGAACGCACCCGGGCCACCGGGCAACTGCCGGACCTGATCCTGCAGTCGATGCGCTCCCACGACCAGTACAACACCACCATCTACGGCCTCGATGACCGCTACCGCGGGGTCAAGGGCCAGCGCGACGTACTGTTCGCCAACGAAGCGGACATCATCCGCCTGGGCTTCAAGCCGGGACAGAAGGCCGACATCGTTTCCTTGTGGGATGACGGCCGCGAGCGGCGGGTCAAGGGCTTCACCCTGCTGGCCTTCGACATTCCGGCCGGCCAGGCCGCGGCCTACTACCCGGAAGTCAACCCGCTGGTGCCGCTGGAAAGCACCGGCGACGGCAGCCATACACCGACCTCGAAGTTCATCGCCATCCGTCTGGAGGCGGCCAGCGACAATGGCCTGATCATGGCTCGTTCGGCCTGATTCCTGGCTTGAGGGCCTCTTCGCTGGCAAGCCAGCTCCTACGGTTAGCGCGTGAATCGTAGGCGCCGGCTTGCCGGCGACAGCCGCTGCGCAGCCTGGAACCGCAGGCACAAAAAAGGCCGCTTTGCTAACAAAGCGGCCATTCCGAAGTAGCTAAAGACCGGCGAAAATCACTTAAGTTCCGCAATAAAAACAATAAGTTACGAGATTGTGTACAACTCGTGCTATTCGTCGGATTTCGTTTGTAAGCGTCGTGGTACAGCCTCAGGATCGCGCCGTCATCCCTTTGAGGCTCCTGTATGAAGTTCTCCTCGATTCTCTTGTTGTCCCTTGGCCTGGTCAGCGGCGTCGCCTCTGCCGGTGGCACCGTTGAAGCCGGTGTGGGCGGCGCATTGGGCGGGGTTCTAGGCTCGGTGGTCGGTCAGCAGATCGGCGGCAACACCGGTTCGGCCATTGGTGCGGCCCTGGGCGGCGCCGGCGGTAGCGCGGTGGGTGCGGACAAGCGCAGCCGTGGCCAGGCGGCCATTGGCGGCGCCCTGGGCGCAGCCGGCGGCAACGTGGTGGGCCGCAGCATGGGCGGCAACTCCGGCAGCCTGATCGGTGCCGCAGCAGGCGGTGGCGCCGGCGGTGCACTGGGCAACTACATGGGCAACGAAAGCGCTCGGGAAGATCGCGACTACCGTGGCCGCGACGACCGCCGCTACTACCGCGACGGCCACCGTGGCCGTGGCCATGCCTACGGGCATCGCAAACATCGTCACTATCGCGACTGACCCCCCGCCCTGTAGCCGCTGCCGCAGGCTGCGCACGAGGCCGCAGGCCTCGCCAAGCCAGGGGCTGCGGTGGGTCAGTTGCCACGTGGATTCAGGTTTGGCGTCTCCTGCGGAGCCGATCGCAGCCTTCGGCAGCGGCTACAAGAGCCGGTGCCGGGGTTGAGATCGAGTATCGAAGTTCACGCCAGCAGCAGGCGCTCCAAAGCCGCTCGCAACGCGGGCGGAATCGGCACCGGCTGGTTCGATCCCCGATCCACGAACACATGGACAAAACGTCCCGCCGCACAGGCATCGGCCTCTCCCGCCTTGAACACCGCCAGCTCGTATTGCACCGAACTGTTGCCTAGCTTGCCGACCCGCAGGCCGATCTCGATACGTTCGGGAAAGGCGATGGACGCAAAGTAGTCGCAGGCCGAGCTGACCACGAATCCCACCACCTCGCCCCCATGAATATCCAGCCCGCCCTGTTCGATCAGGTAGGTATTCACCGCCGTGTCGAAGAAGCTGTAGTAGGTGACGTTGTTCACATGGCCGTAGACGTCGTTGTCGTGCCAGCGGGTGATGATCGGCTGGAAGTGGCGATAGTCGCCGCGTTGCGGCATGGGCTCGGACATCGGGGCTCTCTCCCTTGGATTGCAGACCGGACGATCGGCTGATCGCCCGGCATTTCACCGCAGACGCCCAAGCCAGGGCAAACCCTTTTGCCTCCATTGCCCCGGTGGCTTATCAGGCAGCCAGATGAACCTCGCACCACTCACGCACCGCGGCGTAAGGGTAATCCTCCAATGCCGCGAAACCGGGAATGCTGCGGGCCTTGAGCTTGGTGAACAGCGGCACGCTGATGCCGCAGAGAAAACGCGTCAGCCGCTCTGCTCCCGGTACATCGCCGGTGTGCTGCTGATGCCTGTGGATAAAGTCGCCACACAGCCCGTTGAAGTTTTTATCCACAAGCGCGGGCAACGCGGGTGGCTCCGGCAGTCGTGCCACCTGACCATGACAGACCGAACAATGCCCACAACGCTGGGGCGCCTGATCGTCACCAAAATACTGCGCCAGGCGATGCCCCAGGCACTGCTCGGTGGCGAACAGGTCGAGCATGGCGTGAATCCGCGCTATTTCGCTGCCTTCATGCCGGGCGAAGTAAGCATGCAGGTCTGTGCTCAAGGCAGCGGCATCGAAGTCGGTTTGCAGCAGGCTGTAGACCTCGGTCATCTGCTTGCTTTCCAGCTCCACCCAGCCCTTCTCCTGGAAATAATCCAGGGCTTGGACCACCCGGTTGCGCGGCGCCTGGTACTGCTCGTAGAGCGCGTCGAAATTCACCGTGGCCCAGGTCCGGGCCCGGCTGGAGGTGGTGATGATGGCCTGGACAAAGTCCCGGCGCTCGCCTTCGAAACGCGCCAGCAAGGCCTCGGGCTCCAGCAGGAACTTGAAGCGGTACTCGGCGAAGTAGGCATAGCGTGGGGCGATCAGGCCCCGCAGTTCCAACTGCACCAACAGGGTCTTGAGCGGCAACTGGCGGATGTTGCTCTGGTCCGCCAGGGGCCCGAGCAGGAATTCCCACTGTCCTTCCGGCACCGACGCCTGCAATTCATCCAGCACGCAGCGGATGCCGCTCAGCTCCGGGGTGTCGCCATAAACGAAATTCTCCAACACGTTGAGGCTGTCGCGGTTGGCCAGCACCAGGCAGTCCGAAGGCTGGCCGTCGCGCCCGGCACGGCCGATTTCCTGGCTGTAGTTCTCGATGGACTTGGGCAGGTCGAAGTGCACCACATTGCGGATGTCGCTCTTGTCGATGCCCATGCCGAAGGCGATGGTGGCGACGATGCAGTTGCTGCGCCCCTCCATGAACCGGCGCTGGATCGACTCGCGCTGCTCGTGGGGCAGACCCGCGTGGTAGGCCTCGGCGGCGATGCCCTGGCGGCTCAAGTGCTCGGCGATCTGCTCGGCGGTCTTTTGCAGAGTCACGTAGACAATGCTTGGCTGCCCGGCCCGTTCACCCATCCACTGCACCAGGCGCCGGCGCTTGTCCGCGCCGCGCACAGGTTCCACCAGCAGGTTGAGGTTGGGCCGGTAGAAGCCGGTGGTCACCACGTCGGCGGCGTCGATGGCGAACTTGGCCTGCATGTCGGCGATCACCTTGGGCGTCGCCGTGGCCGTGAGCAGCAAGGCCTGGGGAATGTTGAACTGGCGCTGGTAGTCCGGCAGTTTCAGGTAGTCGGGACGGAAGTTGTGGCCCCATTCGGAGATGCAGTGAGCCTCATCCACCACCAGCAGGGAGATGGGCACCTGCTGCAAAAAGTTGCGGAAGCGCTCGTTCTTCAAACGCTCCACCGAGATCATCAGGATCTTCAACTCACCGGAGCGGGCCCTGGCCATGACGTCGTTGGCTGCATCGCGGCTCTGGGCCGAATCGATGCTGGCGGCGGCGATGCCGTGACGCTGGAGGAAGGCCAACTGATCCTGCATCAAAGCCAACAGCGGCGAGACCACCAGGGTCAGGTGCGGCAGCAACAGGGCCGGCAATTGGTAGCACAGGGACTTGCCCGAGCCGGTGGGAAAGATCGCCGCCGCCGAGCGCCCGGCCAGCACCGCGCTGACCGCGGCCTCCTGGCCCGGACGAAACTGTGGATAACCGAAGACCTGTTCGAGGGTGCTGTGCATAAGGGTCACTCCTTTGACCGCTGACCTGTGTTGAAGCCTAGCGGCACAGGTCGGCGGGTCGAGAAAAGGTCGCGCAAAAACGGATACCGGATGATACCGGGCGATAGCGCTTTGCCTCACAAGCCCGTCCGCAGGAACCGGCTGATCGGCAAAGGAGACAGCAGGACCTAACGCAGGCTCCGACAGTCCAGCCATTGCACGCCGTTGTGCCGATTGGCCTCAAGCAGTGCTGGCACCGCCTGGACGGCCTTGGCGTGGGTGTCATGAAACAGAATGATGCCGCGGCGCCAGAGCAGCATCAGGGTCTGCACCCGCTGGGTGGCGGCCGTGGCGCTGACCTTCTTGCTCCAGTCCTGGGAGTCGATGTTCCACAGCATCAGTTGCAACCCCTGAGCCTTGAAGAACCCGGCGCTGTCGCTGCGGCGCTGGCCGTAGGGCGGGCGAAACACGGGCTGGTACTGGTCCGCCAGCGTGCGATTGACCAGGTTGGCGCTGTGGATCACCGAGTTCTGCCACTCGCGCCATGAGGCGTGGGATTTGTGCTCCCAGCCGTGTATGCCCACGCACTGGCCGTCATACAGCTCGCGCATCTGCAAGGCCGAGGACTGGCTCAGGCGCGCCTGGAACGAGTCCCCCAGCACAAAGAACAGGCTGTGCAGATCCTGGGCACGCAACACATCGATCAATGGGTCGGTACGACCACCGCGCGCACTCGGGCCGTCATCGAAGGTCAGCAGAAACTGGCGGTCCGCCAGCTCGTCCCCCAACTGCTCCGCCGGATCCATCCGCCGGATCTCGCTGCTGACCGTGGGAAACAGCGCCGCCAAACGCAACTGCTCGTTCAGGTACTGCTGGTGAAACACCGCGCTGGCCTCGGCCCAGCGCTCATAGCTGGCCTTGCTGCCAGCGGTGAGGCTGGCCACCAACTGCCGCAGCTCACCCAGGTTGCGCACCGGCAGGCAGAACGGCATGCCCTCGCAGTCCTGGCTGGCCAGGCGATAGTTGTTCAGCAACAGTTCCCAGAAGCGCTGGCGCACCTGATTCACCGATTTCAGGTCCAGCTGCCTGACGCCCAGCCGCTGCTTCAGGGCCGGCTCGTCCAAGGTTTCACTGTCCAGCAGGGCCTTGCCGAACATCAGAATCTCGCCCCGTGACGCCGTGTCGAAATCCTCAGTACGGGTCAGGGCTTTCGGCCAGCCACTGCGGTCGATGGTGGCGAACATCTGCGGCCCGGCCGCCTGGGCCACGCCGCCGGACAGGCACAGCGCCAGCAACCAGGGGAAAACACGAAATCGCATATCAACCTCCATAAATGCACAACGCGCCAATGCCGGCGCGTTGTGGAGATAACGTCTGCCTGTGTGATCAGCGGTTTTGCAGCCGCTCTATGGCCTTGTCGTAGACCGGGTTGGCCTTCTGCTCCCGGGCTTTTTGGTAGTGCTCCAGCGCCGTGTCCAACTGCCCGGCGTCCTCGTAGATACGCGCCATGTCGTAGTAGGCACTGGCGCGAATGGTCGAGGCGGCCGGGCCGCTGGCCAGGGCGATGGCCTTGCGGTCCGCGGCGATGGCGTCGTCGGGGCGGCTGTTCTTGCGATTGGCCAGGGCCAGGTTGCTGTAGGCCTGGGCAAAGCCCGGGTCGAGCTCGATGGCTTCGCTGTAGAAGATCCGCGCCCCGCCGAAATCGCCCTTGCGGTAGGACTCCTCGCCCTTGAGGTTGAGGCTCTTGGCATCCACCGGCCCGAAGTCCTTGCCCACCACTTCATCGATGGACTTGGTATTTTCCAGCAGCGGGTCGAGCGCGCTCATGACCGATTCCGGCTCCTCGCTGCCTAGCAGCAGCCGATCGATGTCCTGCAAACGGCCATCGGCGGTCAGGCGAAACACCACCCACAGATTGCCCTTGCGGTTCTGCGGCACGCGGTAGCTGCGGATCAGCGCAGCGCCTTTATAGACAAAGACCCGCGCCTGGCTGCGGCCCAGGCGCAAGGCTTCGTAGGTGGTGCTGTTGGTGAAGTCGTGCACGGCAAAAACGTAGGCGTCGCCCGGCACACGCTCGTCGATGGTGATGGTTTCCGGCCGGCTGCTGTCGCTGCTGTCCGACTCCAGGCGAGCTCCGGGCCCCTTGCCGGTGGCGAAGTACAACAGCTTGTGGGGATAACTCAGATGGGCATCGAGGTCTTCCCCCGGCGCGCTCCAGCTCAGCACTATCCGCAGGCTTTCCGGGTTCTCCAGCACCGGGCTCAGGGCAAAGTTGAGCCCCTGGCAAGGACACTTGACTCGCAGGTCGGCGTAACCGGCCTTACGGATCAGCAGCTCACTGGCCGGCGAATCGGCCACCTGGGCCGTCAGGGTGACCCGGCCCTGGGCGTCGGTGCTGCCTGCAACCTGAGTCGTACCCTGTTGCAGCTGCACCTGGGCATCGGCCAGCGGCGCGCCCTTGGCCAGCGCATCCAGCACCTGAATCGACAACGCCTGAGCCTGTACCGAGCCCGCCAGCATCCCTAGCCACAACAGCGCCGCGAGGCGAAAAAAAGCCATAACAAAATCCCTGTAGATAAGGGTGACCGGGCCTCTATCCCGGCCCACCAGCCAGCGGCGAACCATACACAGTTTTGCCCGGCAATGCTCGGTCCAAGCCGGGAAATAGCGGGCAAAAAGACCCTGACGCCATCTGGCAATGAGCGGTTTGCACGGCCGTCCGTTGAGGTACAACACTGCCGGAGAATCGCCGTACACTGCCTCCTCTCAAACCCCGCAAGTGACCCCGACCATGCAACTGGCCCCCGGTTTTCCCGACGACCTCGCCATGCGCCAACTGCTGCAGTTGCTGCACGAAGAAATCGGCCTGCCCGAACGCAAGACCCTGCGCCTGAGCACCGCCATCAACCTCGACCTGGGCTGCGACGGCGCCGACGCCCGGCATTTGCTGCAGGCCCTGGAGGAGCAGTTCGGCATCGATTTTGTCGACTTCGACAGCTATCGCTACTTCCAGCCAGAAGGCTTCGACCCGTTTCAGAAACGCCGGGCCAAGGGCCGGGGCGACAAGGTGCCGCTGACCATCGGCATGCTGTACCAGGCGATCAGGCAACAGCGCTGGGATACCCAGGTGCTGGAAGCGCTCTGTCCCCGGCAGGGTCAAATTCACCGCCGAACAACATTCGCGGCAGCAGCCCGACCCGCCAGGGAACAAACTGGCACACCCGAATATAAGTGCTAATATTCTGGCAGTTTTAGCAACAAAGACCAGGAATAATGGCACATGGCTAAGAAGACCGCCCCACTCCTGCCCGCCACAAGCAAGCTGCTGGATGCCTTTGGCGAACGCCTGAAACTGGCTCGACTGCGGCGCAAGCTGACCGCCAAGCAAGTGGCCGAACGCGCGGGCATGTCACTGACCACACTGCGCTCCCTGGAATCGGGCGGGTCCGGCGTGACCATGGGTGCCTACCTGTCGGTGATGCAGGTGCTGGGGCTGGAAAAGGACCTGGAGCAACTGGCAGCCCGCGATGAGCTGGGCCGCCAGCTGCAAGATGCCCGGCTCTTGCCGGGAGACAGCAACGCGCCTGGCAAAGCGCGCCGCGCCCCCAGCCTGCGTTCGACCAAGGCGCCTGCTGCCGGCCTGACCCTGCATGAAGCCGCAGCCAAGCCGATCCTCCCTGAGCCGCCCTCGGCTGACTTTCCGATCAATACCCAGTCGCTGAGCAGCCTGCTGCAGCCCGTGAAAAAGCCCGCGCCAAGGCTGGATGAGCCATGACCCTGATCGCCGTCTACGCCGACTGGGAGTCTTTGGGCGGGCCAAGGCGCCTGGGCTGGCTGCATGTCGGGACAGTCCGCGCTGCCAGCGTCTTCGAGTTCGAATATGACCCCGCCGCGCTGCTCGATCCCGAGCTGACCAGCATTGCCCTGGACCCGCGCATCGGGCGCTTCGCCGGCCGGCAATTCAGCGGCCAGCAGCAAAACCGCTTTGGCGTGTTTGCCGACTCAAGCCCCGATCGCTGGGGCCATTTGCTGATGCAACGCCGACTGGAACGGGACATTCGCGAAGGCCTGGCGCCCGCCGGCACCCGCCTGCAGGACGCCGACCTGCTGCTGGGCGTGCACGATCTGTATCGCGTCGGTGCCCTGCGTTACCGCCTCGATGATCAAGGCCCGTTCCTGGATGATCGCGACGGTCTCGCGGCGCCACCCTTCGTCGAACTGCGGGCCCTGGAACAGGCCAGCCGCGCCCTGGAAAACGATCCGCACAACAGCGCCGCCGACGGCGGCCAATGGTTGCGCATGCTGATCGCACCGGGGGGATCACTGGGCGGCGCGCGCCCCAAGGCCAGCGTCGCCGACGACAAGGGCCACCTGTGGATCGCCAAGTTTCCCAGCGTCCGTGACGAACATGACGTCGGCGCCTGGGAGATGCTCCTCAACGCCCTGGCCAGCCACTGCGGCTTGCGGGTTCCCGAGGCCATGGCGCAACGCTTCGCCAGCGACCAGCACTGTTTCATGGTCAAGCGCTTCGACCGCACCGAAGCGGGCGGCCGGTTGCACTTTGCCTCGGCCATGACCCTCACCGATCGCAGCGACGGCGACGACGCCTCCACCGGCGCCAGCTACCTGGAACTGGCCGAAGTGCTGATCGCCCACGGCGCGCAAACCCGTGCCGACCTGCGTGAGCTGTGGTCGCGCATGGTCTTCAACCTGCTGGTGTCCAACAGCGACGACCACCTGCGCAACCATGGCTTCATGCTCGAACCCGGGCGCGGCTGGCGCCTGTCCCCGGCCTACGACATGAACCCCTGCGCCCACGCCAGCGGGCTGAAACTCAACATCAGCGAAGCCGACAATGCACTGGACCTTGAACTGGCACGGGAAGTAGCGGCATATTTCCGCCTCGATCGTGCAGAGGCAGAAGGCATCATCGAACACTGCCAGAGCGTAGTTCGCCAATGGCCCACCCTGGCCCAGGCCCTGGGGCTGTCCCGGCGTGAACAAGAACGCATGGCCCCGGCGTTTCGACTCGCACAGCAGTAATCAGCACGGCCGTTGGGCTCCGCCAACCCGTCAATCGACAAGGACAGTCAGTGGACGTATTGATGGGCTTGCTCGCCGCCCTGCTCTGGGGCGGCACCGATTTTCTCGTGGGGCTCAACGTCCGCGCCGTGGGCGTGAAACGTGCGGTGTTCTTCAGCCAGAGCCTGGGGTTCATCCTGATGAGCCTGCTGCTGGTGATCTTTCCCGCCATCCTCTACAAGGCCCTGGCCGCGCCCGCGCAAGTCTGGCTGATGGGCGTGGTCGCCGCGGCCTTTACCGTCTCCGGCGCCCTGGCCCTGGGCAAGGCCTTCGCCCTGGGCAAAGCCTCCATCGTCGCCCCATTGGTGACCTCCTACGGCGTGGTCACCACCCTGCTGTCCTGGGCCAGCGGCGAACAGATCAGCCTGCTGCAACTCATGTGCATCCTGTTGTGCGTGATCGGCGTGATCCTCTCCAGCCTGCACTCGGACAGCAAACTGCCCCACAGCTCCGCCGCCGGCCGCTCGATCTTCTTCGCCCTGCTCTCGGCCGTTCTGTACGGCACCAGCTTCTGGCTACAGGGCCGCTACACCCTGCCGCAACTGGGGCCGATCAGCATGCTCTGGCTGGGTTACGCGGTGGGCAGCGGCGTAATGCTGCTGATGGTGCTCAAAGTCGCAGACGGGCTGAAGATCCCGCCGCTGAAGAACTGCGGCCTGCTGGCCTCCACCAGCCTGATGAACCTGGGCGCGTTCTTCGCCTTTTCCTGGGGCGCCATGAGCGGCTCGGTGTCGGTGGTGACGGTGATCAGCACCCTGTCCGGCGGCATCGCTGCGGTGCTGGGCTATGTGTTCTTCAAGGAACGGCTGACGGCGGTGCAAGTGACCGGCGTGGTGCTGGTGTTGCTCGGGGCCTTGGTGTTGCATCTGAAGACGTGAGGCGAACGGCTATTCGCAGCCCATAAAAGACACGCCCTACAGAATGCGTCGAATTGGGCTGATGGAGCCCCCTGAGCGATCGAGCCTATAGTTCGGACATCGCTGAAAATTTCAGCGAGCGGGCTTGGTCACCCGAGAACAGCAAAACGCACCACTCCTCACGGGTGCATCTGTTCACGACCTAAAGTGACCCATCCCATGAACGCAACGAACCTCGATCGAACCCGCTATCAACCGCTCAAGAGCAACTTCACCGACACTGCGGCCCTAGTAATCGATACCCAGGCCGATGCCCTGGACCTGCATAGCTGCGCAAGACAACGCCTACGGGCGGCCTCCGACTTGCTGGAAACCCTCACCTGCCTGAGCTTTGATCAGGCGGACAGCAAAGACACCACCCACGTCGTCAACGCGCTTTATCTGTTGGTGCAGGACGGCTGTGATCTGTTGGAACACGCCCACTTGCGCATGCCCTGAGCCGCTCCGATCTCAAATAGCAGGTACAAAAAAGCCGCCCCGAGGGGCGGCTTTTTCATGGCAGGTCGAGGCTTACAGCTTCGGACCGGCAGCCTTGATCGCGTCGCTCACGTCGAACTTCTTGAAGTTCTCGATGAACAGGCCGGCCAGGGCCTTGGCGGCTTCGTCGTAGGCAGCTTTGTCAGCCCAGGTGTTGCGTGGGTTGAGCAGGCCGGTTTCGACGCCCGGTACGGCTTTTGGCACGTCCAGGTTGATGATGTCCAGGTGCTCGGTCTCGGCACCGATCAGCGCGCCGCTCTGGATCGCTGCAATCACGCCACGGGTGGTGGGGATGTTGAAGCGTTTGCCCACGCCGTAGCCACCGCCGGTCCAGCCGGTGTTGACCAGGTAGACCTTGGAGCCAAAGCCGCGGATGCGCTTGATCAGCAGCTCGGCGTATTCGCCGGCCGGACGCGGGAAGAACGGGGCGCCGAAGCAGGTGGAGAAGGTCGACTTGATGCCCGAGCCCGAACCCATTTCAGTCGAGCCCACCAGAGCGGTGTAGCCGGACAGGAAGTGGTAGGCGGCTTGTTCTTCGCTGAGGATCGACACCGGTGGCAGTACGCCGGTCAGGTCGCAGGTCAGGAAGATCACCGCGTTAGGCTCGCCACCGAGGTTTTTCGGTGCGCGTTTTTCGATCAGCTCGCGCGGGTAAGCGGCGCGGCTGTTCTGGGTCAGGCTGTCGTCGGAGTAGTCGGCTTTCTTGGTGACCGGGTCGATCACCACGTTTTCCAGTACGGCGCCGTGCTGGATGGCTTTCCAGATCACCGGCTCGTTCTTCTCCGACAGGTCGATGCACTTGGCATAGCAACCGCCTTCGATGTTGAACACCACGCCCACGCCCCAGCCGTGTTCGTCGTCACCGATCAGGTAACGGCTTTCGTCGGCCGACAGGGTGGTCTTGCCGGTGCCCGACAGACCGAAGAACAGGGTCACGTCGCCGTCTTCGCCCATGTTGGCGGCGCAGTGCATCGGCAGTACGTCGGCAGCTGGCAGCAGGAAGTTCTGCACGGAGAACAGGGCTTTCTTCATTTCACCGGCGTAGCGCATGCCGGCGATCAGCACTTTCTTGGCCGCGAAGTTGAGGATCACGGTGCCGTCGGAGTTGGTGCCGTCGCGCTCAGGCTCGCAAACGAAGTTCGGGGCGTTGAGGATCTGCCACTCGTCTTTGCCACCGGCGTTGTACTGCTCGGGGTTGATGAACAGGCAACGGCCGAACAGGTTGTGCCAGGCAGTTTCGGTGGTCATTTTTACTGGCAGGTAGTGCGCCGGATCGGAACCTACATGCACGTGGGAAACAAAACGCTCGCGCTCGCCCAGGTAGGCTTCAACGCGGTCCCACAGGGCGTCGAACTTGGCCGCCGGGAACTTGCGGTTGATCGGGCCCCAGGCGATGGCGTCCTGGGTGCTGGGCTCTTCAACGATGAAACGGTCCACTGGCGAACGGCCGGTACGATGACCGGTGCGAACCACCAGAGCGCCGGTATCGGCCAGTTCGCCCTCACCGCGGTTCAGGGCTTCTTTGACCAGATCATCCACACTCAGATCGGTGTACACGGCGTTATTGGCTTGCGTCATGAGGTTCCCCGTCGGCCAGTGGCCGAGTGCTCCAAACGTTTTGTAGTAGAAACTCGCGCACTACTACCGCGAAAAAAGTGCGCCGGATTATGCCAGAAAAGCCCAAAAATAGTAGGGTCCTCCCGTCAGTACGGCGTAATTCCGGCGTTTGCCAGGTGATTTACCTGCGCTGAACCGTTTTAGTGACGAGTATCTGACGGCGTGTCGACGCCCGCACCGGCAAACAATTGCGTGATATCGGCGGCATCGAACAGGTAGCGCTCGTTGCAGAACTGGCAATCGATCTCGATGCTGCCGCCATGTTCCACCACCAGCTCCTGAGCATCTTCGAGCCCCAGGCTGACCAGCGCATTGCCCGAACGCTCGCGGGAGCAGCTGCAGCGGAAGCGCAGCGGTTGCACGTCGAACAGGCGCACGGCTTCTTCGTGGTACAGGCGGTGCAGCACGGTTTCGTTGTCCAGGCTCAGCAGTTCATCGGCGGTCAGGGTGCTGGCCAGGGCGGTGAGGTGCTGCCAGTTGGCTTCGCGTTCTTCCGGATCCCGCAGGCGGTCGGCAGGCAGTTGTTGCAGGAGCAGGCCGCGGGCATTGCGGCCGTCGGCGTAAAGCCAGAAACGGGTGCCGGTCTGCTGCGACATGACGAAGTAGTTGGTGAAGCATTCCGCCAGGGTGGCGCCGTCCAGGTCGACGATGCCCTGGTAACGCTGGCCCTGGGTCGGGTCCACGGTCAGGGCCAGGACGCCATTGGGCATCATGTCGGCAAGGGTCGCGTCAGGGGCGATCTGCGACGCGTCGTAGCGGGCCAGGCCGCGGATTTCGCGGTTGCTGGAGCACTCGATCATCAGCAACGGCACCGGGCCTTCGGAGCGGGCCTGGAGAATCAGCAAGCCATCGAACTTCAAGGTGCCAACCAGCAACGACGCCGCCGCCATCAGCTCGCCGAGCAGCTGTGCCACCGGCTCGGGATAGGCGTGTTTGGCGAGGACTTCAGCGTAACTGCGCTCCAGCGCCACCAGCTCGCCGCGGGCGTCGCTCTCATCAAAGATGAAGCGTTGAGTGAAGTCGGTATCCGGCAAATCAGTCATAGGTCTGGGTATCTGAATGATGACAAAAAGGTTACAAGCACCGAAAATTACGGTTTTGCACCATAAGGGTGCAGTTTTTGCGGTGATTGGAGATATTTTATGAACAATCCGGGTTTGTTCCAAGCAAGGTGGAACCTCGGCAAGCTGGTTCTGTGCAATTTACTCCCTTTGGCCCTGCTGGGATTCTGGTTGTGGCCGACCGGGCAGATGTACTGCCTGATGTTCGACGAGTGGCTGTTCCGTCACCTCAACACTCCCCTGGCAACAAACTCCACCTGGCTGCACATCTGGGCCGTGGCCAGCCTGCGCCCCTTCGATATCGTGGTGGGGCTGATCATGCTCGGCCTGCTGATTCGCGGTGACTGGGTGTTCAAGGCGGTGGACGTGCGCCGGGCGTTTTTCGGCTTCCTGTCGATCCTGATTCTTATGGTGGTGATTCGCGCGCTGTTTTCCAAGCTGGTGGCCGTCATGAACTGGCAACACAACAGCCCGTCCATGGTGCTTGAAGGCGCCGTGCACATGAGCGACTACTTCCCGGGTTGGGAAAAAACCTGGGAGCTCAAGGACCGCTCCAGCCAGAGCTTCCCCGGCGACCATGCCTCGGTGCTACTGATCTGGGGCCTGTTCATGGGGATCTTCAGCCGCAGCGTCGGCCAGTTCCTGATCGTCTGGGGCCTGACCCTGCTGTTCATGATGCCGCGCCTGGTGGCAGGCGCGCATTGGGGCCAGGACGACTACATCGGCGGTGTGCTGCTGGCGGTGCTGGCCCTGGGCTGGGGCTACTACACGCCGTATGCGGCGCGGATGTCGAACTTCCTGCTGCGCCTGACGCACCCGCTGTTCAAGCTGATGACCCGGATGCCGGTGCTGTCGCGCATGAACGTGGTCCGTGCCAGCAGCCTGCTGCGCTGATCAGACCTTGTAGGAGCCGGCTTGCCGGCGAATGGGCCCTCGAAGGACGCCTTCGCCGGCAAGCCGGCTCCTACGCTTTCATTCGTGGCTGCTGCCGTGGAACTTGAATAGATCACGGCGCTGTTTCTTGCTCGGTTTGCCGTCGGTGCTGACCCCCAGGGCGCCAGCCTTGCGCTGGGCCGCCGCGGTTTCACGCTTGGCGATGCTGGCTTCGGTTTCCGTGTAGAGCGTCTGCGCTTCGGGCGCGCCACGACGGACGATGGACAGGGCCTGGACCACCACGGTGCGCTCGTCGAAGCCGGCGCGAATCTGGTACTCATCGCCGACCCGCGGTTCCTTGCCCGGCTTGCAGCGCTCGCCACGGTGATGCACTTTGCCACTTTCGATGGCCGCCTTGGCCAGGGCGCGAGTCTTGTAGAAGCGCGCCGCCCACAGCCATTTATCCAGACGAACCTTGTCCTCTTCTTCCTGCTTGTGCGCCACTGGAATTCCTCTTGCTGAAAAATGTCGCAACTCTAGAGCCTGCAAGCGGGCTCTCGTATACCCTGCCGCTCAACTAAAATAACCCAGGTTGCGCCCTGATACGCGAGGAGTCCCCGTGACTGATTTCCCCACATCCCTGACCTCGCCCGGCAACCGCTGCGAAGGCTGCCAGCAAAGCCAGCCGCTGGGCTTCGATTTTTCCTTCGCCTATCAACCCATAGTCGATCTGCGCGACCGCTCGGTCTTTGCTCATGAAGCCCTGGTGCGCGGGGTCAATGGCGAGGGCGCCCACACCGTGCTGGACCAGGTCGACGACAGCAACCGCTATCGCTTCGACCAGCGCTGCCGGACCCTGGCCATCACCACGGCCGCGAAGTTGGGCATGCAAAGCCACCTGTCGATCAACTTCATGCCCAATGCCGTGTACCGCCCGGAACTGTGCATCCGCACCACCCTGGAAGCCGCCCGCGCCCATGACTTTCCACTGGACCGGCTGATTTTCGAAACCCTGGAAAGCCAGCACATAGATAACAGTCGCCATTTGACCCATATTCTGCGTGAATACCGCGAATTCGGCTTCAAGACCGCCATCGATGACTTCGGCGCGGGGTACTCGGGGCTGAACTTGCTGGCGAATTTCCAACCCGACCTGATCAAGCTCGACATGGCGCTGATTCGCGATGTCGACCAGGATCGCGTGCGCCAGGCGATCGTTCGCGGGATTGTCACAATCTGTGCGGAGTTGGGCGTTACAGTCATCGCCGAAGGCATTGAAAGCGCCGGTGAACGAGACTTTCTCAGCGACTGTGGAATTTACCTGATGCAGGGTTACTGGTTCGCCAAACCTGCATTCAAAGCCCTGGCCGAGGTTCCAGCCGCGGCCTGGAAAAGCTAATTGCGGATTTCCCCTATTTGAAGACTTTTGACCATTTGACCGTTGTCGGTCTGCGCGAGTGGGTGGCGCTTCCTGATCTGGGAGTGGCCGGCCTGCGCGCCAAGATCGATACCGGGGCCAGTACCTCCAGCCTGCATGCCACCGAGATCGAGCCCTTCGAGCGCGACGGTGAGCAGTGGGTGCGCTTCAATGCCCACTTGGGCAGCGTGGTGCAGTTGCGCCACCGGCGGTGCGAAGCGCCGCTGGTGGCGATGAAGACCATTAAAAGTTCCAACGGCCAGGCCCAGGTGCGCTATGTGATCAGCACCACCCTGGCCCTGGGCGATCGCGTATGGCGGGTGGAATTCACCCTCGCCTGCCGCAAGGCCATGCGCTATCGCCTGCTGCTGGGTTCCAAGGCACTGATCGACGGCCAGTTGGTGGTCAATCCGGGCATCAAGTACGTACAAGACAAACCGGTGTTCCCGGTATCCACTACCTCTGCCACAGGTGTTGCATGAAGATCGCTGTGCTGTCGCGTAACCCGCGTCTGTATTCCACTCGTCGTCTGGTCGAAGCCGGCACCGAGCGTGGCCATGAAATGGTAGTGGTCGACACCCTGCGCGCCTACATGAACATCGCCAGCCACAAGCCGCAGATCCACTATCGCGGCAAGCCCCTGGAAGGCTTCGATGCGGTGATCCCACGGATTGGTGCCTCGGTGACCTTCTATGGCTGCGCGGTGCTGCGCCAGTTCGAAATGATGGGAGTCTTCCCGCTCAACGAGTCGGTGGCCATTGCCCGCTCCCGGGACAAGCTGCGCTCGCTGCAACTGCTGTCGCGGCGTGGCATCGGCCTGCCAGTGACGGGTTTTGCCCACTCGCCGGACGACATTCCCGACCTGATCGAAATGGTCAACGGCGCGCCCCTGGTGATCAAGGTACTGGAAGGCACCCAGGGCATCGGCGTGGTGCTGTGCGAAACCGCCACCGCGGCGGAGTCGGTGATCGAGGCCTTCATGGGCCTGAAGCAGAACATCATGGTCCAGGAATACATCAAGGAAGCCGGCGGCGCCGACATTCGCTGCTTCGTGGTGGGGGACAAGGTGATCGCAGCGATGAAGCGCCAGGCCAAGCCGGGGGAGTTCCGCTCCAACCTGCATCGTGGCGGCAGCGCCAGCCTGATCAAGATCACCCCGGAAGAACGCATGACCGCGCTGCGGGCGGCCAAGGTCATGGGCCTGAGCGTGGCGGGGGTGGATATCCTGCGCTCCAATCACGGGCCGCTGGTGATGGAAGTCAATTCCTCGCCGGGCCTGGAAGGCATCGAGACCACCACCGGCAAGAACGTGGCGGGGATCATCATCGAGCACATCGAGAAAAATGGCGGGCCGAACATGACCCGGACCAAGGGCAAAGGATAAACGCAGCGGCAAGTTTCCAGCTTCAAGCAGCAAGTAGAAGCGCTAACTCCCACTTGCAGCTTGCCGCTTGAAGCTTGCCGCTGCTTTTAGTCTGCATCCCGTGGCAGCAGCAGTCCCAGCGGCAGGCGCACTCGCGCCTCAAGCCCGCCATCCGGGCGGTTGCGCAGTTCGACGTTACCGCCGTGCATCGCGGCAATCCGCTTGACGATGGCCAGGCCCAGGCCGGTGCCCTTGCCACCCCGGGCACGGTCGCCACGGGTGAAGGGGTTGAAGATCGCTTCCAGCTCCGAAGGGTCGATCCCGGCGCCGCGGTCCATCACGCTCAGCACCACATACGGCGCATTGGTGTCACCGGACACATAGGCCGCCACTTCGACATCCGTGCCGGCGTGATTCAAGGCGTTGCCAATCAGGTTGTTGAGCAGACGCTTCATCGATACCCGACGCAGCGGGAACGGCTGGATCGGCTCCAGGCGCAAGTGCACCCGCTCCTGGTTCTGGTTGTAGGGCGCGGCCACCTCGCGCACCAGATCGCTCAAGTCCACCTCTTCCACCGACTCGTCGCGGCCGTCGCGGATGAAGGCCAGGAACTGATCGAGAATGGCGTCCATGTCCTCGATATCCCGCACCATGTCGTCGGTCAGGTCGGTGTGCGCGCCCATCAACTCCAGGGACAGGCGCAAGCGGGTCAGCGGCGTGCGCAGGTCATGGGACACCCCGGCCAGCATCAGCTCGCGCTCGCGCCCGGCCTGCTCCACATCCTCGGCCATCTGGTTGAAGGCGCGATAGACCTCGGTCATCTCGCTCGGCGTATCGCTGATCGGCAGGCGCACGCTGCGCCCCTGGCCCAGTTGCCGAGCGGCGTAGACAAGGCGCTTGAGCGGTTGATTGAGCTGACTGACGAAGATCCACGCCGAGGCGGTGGATAACAGGCCGATGGCCAGGAACCAGCCCAGCACGCTCCAGATCTTCTGCCCCCGCAGCGGATGCGGATACAGCGGCACCTTGAGCCAGCCATCCCCCAGGCTCGGGGCCCGCACCCACAGCGCCGGTGGTGCATGCATGCGCAGGCGCACTTCGGTGTCGGCACCCAACTCGGCCTGCATCTGGCGCTGATAAATCTCACTGTAGGGCCAATGCTGCTCGCCGGCCGGCACGCCGCTGCCCACCACCTTGATCAGGCCAGCGGCTTCGGCGATCTGATCGCGGTTGGATTCGTCGGCGGCCCAATAGGCGCGCAGGGTCAGGGCCACGCCGTGGCTGTATTGCCGGTCCACCAGCACGTCCTCGTTCATCAACAGATAAACCAGGGTCAATGCCTTGGAAAACAGCACCACGATCAGCACCAGCCACAGGGTGCGGGAGAAGAAACTCTGGGGGAACCACAGCGGGGTTTTCATAACAGCCACTACACACTTTGCAGGAGCGACTCGCGCTCGCAGAGTTGCGGAATGCGAACGCCCGGGTCGTTACCGGCCCGGGCGTTCGCTCCTACAAATCACCTATCACTTGGTCGCGGTGCCATCCGGCACGAAGACATAACCCACGCCCCAGACGGTCTGGATATAACGCGGTTTGGAAGGATCAGGCTCGATCATCCGCCGCAGGCGGGAGATCTGCACGTCGATGGAACGCTCCAGGGCATCCCACTCGCGGCCACGGGCCAGGTTCATCAGCTTGTCGCGGGTCAGCGGCTGGCGGGCGTTCATCACCAGCGCCTTGAGCACCGCGAACTCACCGGTGGTGAGCATGTGCACTTCATCGCCACGCTTGAGTTCGCGAGTGGCCAGGGACAGTTCGTAGTCACCGAAGGTCACGCTTTCGTCTTCGCTGCCCGGCGCGCCCGGCACCGGAGCCGACTGACGACGCAGCACAGCCTTGACCCGGGCCATCAGCTCGTCAGGGTTGAACGGCTTGGCCAGGTAATCGTCGGCGCCCAGCTCCAGGCCCTTGATGCGGCTCAGCTCGTCGCCCTTGGCGGTGAGCATGATGATCGGAATCTGGTTGTTGGCACTGCGCAGTCGGCGGCAGGCGGTCAGGCCGTCTTCGCCGGGCAGCATCAGGTCGAGGACCACCAGGTTGAACACTTCGCGACCCAACAGACGGTCCATTTGCTCGGTGTTCGGCACCGCGCGGGCACGGTAGCCCTTGCTGACGAAAAAACGCTCCAGCAGGCTGCTCAGCCCCGGATCGTCGTCAACAATAAGAATTTTTTCGCCTTCAGCAGTTTGTGCAGTGCTGCTCATTGGATGCTCCTCTAATCTCGGTGCGCATTATGGCGTAGCTGCCGTTATACGCACCGTGTGCATTGTTAGCAGATTTTTCCTCTATCGCCAGCAAACCCGCTGTCGGCCTGAGGCTGGCGATCACCCCGCAACGACTAACGCTGGGTATAATGCGCCGCCTTTTGTGTTGGGCAATATCTGATCAGTACGCCTGCGGCCGGTTTTTTTATTTGCCTGGGCCGGCAGTATTTTTTCGATTTCACGGGTCAACAGCCAGCCTTTTGATCCAGGTGGCGGCGCGTGCCAGGCCGCTCAACCAGACTCGCCGGGCCTTATTTTCGTGCCCGCGGGCCTGCTTTCACACATTTGTCAGGTGGTTTTATGGACAGCATCAACAGCCGCATTGCCGAGGAACTCGGTGTACGCCCACAACAGGTCGAAGCGGCCGTCGCTCTATTGGATGAAGGCTCCACCGTGCCCTTCATCGCCCGTTACCGGAAAGAGGTCACCGGCAGCCTCGATGACACTCAACTGCGTCATCTGGAAGAGCGCCTGCGCTACCTGCGAGAACTCGACGAACGGCGGATCAGCATCCTCGCCAGCATCGAAGAGCAGGGCAAGCTGACCCCGGAGCTGGCTCGCGAGATCAAGCTGGCCGACACCAAGACCCGCCTCGAAGACCTGTACCTGCCTTATAAGCAGAAGCGCCGCACCAAGGGCCAGATCGCCCTGGAAGCCGGCCTCGGCGAGTTGGCGGACGGCCTGTTCAACGACCCAAGCCTGACTCCGGAAGCCGAAGCCGCCCGCTACGTCAACGCCGACAAAGGCGTGGCCGACGTCAAGGCCGCCCTGGAAGGCGCCAAGTACATCCTCATGGAGCGCTTCGCCGAAGACGCGGGTTTGCTGGACAAGCTGCGTAACTTCCTCAAGCAGGAAGCCACCCTCAGCGCCCGCGTGGTGGCGGGCAAGGAAGAAGAAGGCGCCAAATTCCGCGACTACTTCGAACACGACGAACCGCTGAAAAGCATGCCGTCGCACCGCGCCCTGGCGATTTTCCGCGGCCGCAACGAAGGCATTCTCAGCTCCGCGCTGAAAGTCGGTGACGAGCTGCCGGGCACCATGCACCCCTGCGAAGGCATGATCGGCCAGCACGTGGGCATCCAGAACCAGAACCGTCCCGCCGACAAATGGCTGGGTGAAGTGGTGCGCTGGACCTGGAAGGTCAAGCTCTACACCCACCTGGAAACCGACCTGCTGGGCGAGCTGCGCGACAACGCGGAAACCGAGGCGATCAACGTCTTCGCCCACAACCTGCACGACCTGCTGCTGGCCGCTCCGGCCGGCCCGCGCGCCACCCTGGGCCTGGACCCGGGCCTGCGCACCGGCTGCAAGGTGGCGGTGGTGGATGCCACCGGCAAGCTGCTGGACCACGCCACCGTCTACCCGCACGTGCCGCACAACAAGTGGGACCAGACCCTGGGCATCCTGGCCGCGCTGTGCGCCAAGCACTCGGTGGACCTGATCGCCATCGGCAACGGCACCGCCAGCCGCGAGA
Source organism: Pseudomonas sp. 3MA1 (assembly GCF_029237275.1). Classification (NCBI taxonomy): domain Bacteria; kingdom Pseudomonadati; phylum Pseudomonadota; class Gammaproteobacteria; order Pseudomonadales; family Pseudomonadaceae; genus Pseudomonas; species Pseudomonas sp. 3MA1. The sequence continues at coordinate 511,020 of NZ_JAACFX010000004.1, forward strand.
CCGACAAGCTGGCCGCCGAGCTGATCAAGAAATACCCGGCCATGAAGATGACCAAGGTCATGGTTTCCGAAGCCGGTGCATCGGTGTACTCGGCCTCGGAACTGGCGGCCAAGGAGTTCCCGGACCTGGACGTGTCGATCCGCGGCGCCGTATCCATCGCCCGCCGCCTGCAAGACCCGCTGGCGGAACTGGTGAAGATCGATCCGAAATCCATCGGTGTCGGGCAGTACCAGCACGACGTGTCGCAGCTGAAACTGGCCCGCGGCCTGGACGCCGTGGTCGAGGACTGCGTGAACGCCGTCGGCGTCGACGTCAACACCGCCTCCGTGGCATTGCTGGCGCGGATCTCCGGCCTCAATGCGACCCTGGCGCAGAACATCGTCAGCCACCGTGACGAGCACGGTGCGTTCAAGACCCGCGCCGCGCTGAAAAAGGTCGCCCGCCTGGGTGAAAAGACCTTCGAGCAGGCCGCCGGCTTCCTGCGCGTGATGAACGGCGACAACCCGCTGGACGCTTCGGCGGTGCACCCGGAAGCCTACCCGCTGGTGCAGCGCATCGCCGCCGACACCGGCCGCGACATCCGCTCGCTGATCGGCGACAGCAGCTTCCTCAAGCGCCTGGACCCGAAGAAATTCACCGACGAAACCTTCGGTCTGCCCACCGTCACCGACATCCTTCAGGAACTGGACAAACCCGGCCGCGACCCGCGCCCGGAGTTCAAGACCGCCGAGTTCCAGGATGGTGTGGAAGACCTCAAGGACCTGCAACTGGGGATGATCCTCGAAGGCGTGGTGACCAACGTCACCAACTTCGGTGCCTTCGTCGACATCGGCGTGCACCAGGATGGCCTGGTGCACATCTCGGCGCTGTCGGAGAAGTTCATCAAGGACCCGCGTGAGGCGGTGAAGGCCGGTGACGTGGTGAAAGTGAAGGTCATGGAAGTCGACATTCCGCGCAAACGCGTGGGCCTGTCGATGCGCATGAGCGACACCCCGGGCGAGAAGATCGACGGCGCTCGCGGCTCCCGTCCGGGTGCGGCGCCGCGCTCTTCCCAGGGCAATGCGCCGCGCAAGGAAACCACCGCTGCTGCCCCGAGCAACAACGCCATGGCCTCGCTGTTCGCCAACGCCAAGCAATTGAAGAAGCGCTGATGGAAATCCCCGCCGGCCTGACCGAAAGCGCCTTCAGCCAATTGCTCGGCTGCCGTCTGCAACGCCTGGAAACCGGCGAGGCGGACGTCGCCCTGGAGTTGACCCCGCAGCTGCGCAATCGCGGGCAAAAGCTCCATGGCGGGGCGATCTTCAGCCTGGTGGACATTGCCATGGGGCTGGCCTGTTCCAGCACCCACGGCTTTGACCAGCAGAGCGCCACCATCGAATGCAAGATCAACTACATACGCGCCGTGGCCGAGGGTGAAGTGCTGTGCCGGGCCAAGGTGATCCACCCCGGCCGCCGCACCCTGGTGGTGGAAGCGGACGTGATCCAGGGCGACAAACTGGTCGCAAAAGCACAAGGCACCTTCGCGGTCCTATAGCTCCCCGTCATGAATTTGGGTTAATTTCGGCGCTGCGAAAGCGGCGTCGGAGTTTTTTGCCCGCGCTAAAGCCAGATTCAGGGATGAAGGATTGGCGTTTTCAAGCGAGTCGGCTTGACTCAAAAACCAGGCGAAAACGCCAGTTTTAACTTCACCCTTGTAGACCGTCCTGCCCACCCCCATATTGGGGCGACTGACGCGTGAAGGAATCCAACTTGAGCGAACTTCTCAACCGCCGCCTGGCTCTGCTCGGCGAGCGCGCTAACCTCTCCCTGCTCGAGCAGTGCCTGCACGGTATCGAACGTGAATGCCTGCGTGTCACCGGCGAAGGCCGCCTGGCACAGACCCCGCACCCGGAAGAACTGGGTTCCGCGCTGACCAACGAACAGATCACCACCGACTATTCCGAGTCGCTGCTGGAGTTCATCACCCCGGCCCTCGCGGACCCGGCCGATACCCTGGCCAGCCTCGACAAGATTCATCGTTTCGCCTACAGCAAGCTCGGTAACGAGTACCTGTGGAGTCCATCGATGCCGTGCCCGTTGCCGGCCGAGGAAGACATCCCGATCGCCTACTACGGCACCTCCAACATCGGTCAGCTCAAGTACGTGTACCGCAAGGGCCTGGCGCTGCGCTACGGCAAGGCCATGCAGTGCATTGCCGGGATCCACTACAACTTCTCCCTGCCGGAACAGCTGTGGCCACTGCTCAAAGAAGCCGAAGGCTTCGTCGGCAGCGACCGGGACTACCAGTCCTCGGCCTATATCGCGCTGATCCGCAATTTCCGTCGCTACAGCTGGCTGCTGATGTACCTGTTCGGTGCCTCGCCGGCCCTGGACGCGGGCTTCCTGCGCGGCCGCTCGCACCAGTTGGAACAGCTGGACGCCGACACCCTGTACCTGCCCTACGCCACCAGCCTGCGCATGAGCGACCTGGGCTACCAGAGCAAGGCCCAGGCCGGCCTGACCCCTTGCTACAACGATCTGAACAGCTACACCGACAGCCTGCGCAAGGCCGTGGCCACGCCCTACGCGCCTTACGTGGCCGTCGGCACCCACAAGGATGGCGAGTGGGTGCAACTGAACACCAACATCCTGCAGATCGAAAACGAGTACTACTCCAACATCCGCCCCAAACGCGTGACCTACACCGGCGAGCGGCCGATCCAGGCGCTGATGGCCCGGGGCATCCAGTACGTCGAAGTGCGTTGCCTGGACATCAACCCGTTCCTGCCCCTGGGCATCGACCTGCAGGAAGCGCGCTTCCTCGACGCCTTCCTGCTGTATTGCGCGCTCAACGACAGTCCGCTGTTCGCGGACAACGAGTGCGGCAACGCCACCTCCAACTTCCTCGCCGTGGTCAAGGAAGGCCGGCGTCCGGGCCTGCAACTGCAACGCCGGGGCCAGCCGGTGGAAATGAAAGAGTGGGCCGCCGAACTGCTGGAGCAGATCGCGCCATTGGCTGCCCTGCTCGACCAGAGCCACGGCAGCGACGTGCACAGCAAGGCCCTGGACGCCCAGTTGGCCAAGGTCAAGGATTCGTCCCTGACCCCGTCGGCCCAGGTGCTGGCGGCCATGAGCGAGCACAAGGAGAGCTTCAGCCAGTTCTCCCTGCGCCAGAGCCAGGCGCATGCCGAGTACTTCCGCAGCCAGCCCCTGGCCAAGGAAGAACAAACCGCCTTCGAAGACGCGGCGCGCCAATCCCTGGAACAGCAGACCGAGCTTGAGCAGAACGAAGTGGGTGATTTCGACGTGTTCGTCGGCGCCTACCAGGCCAGCATCCTGGCCATCAGCAACTAGAGTGGCGAGGGAGCTTGCTCCCGCTGGGCTGCAAAGCAGCCCTCAGCTCAGGCGGCGCGGTTATTCAGGAATATCCCGTCGCCGGGTTTGAGGGCGGCTGCGCCACCCAACGGGAGCAAGCTCCCTCGCCACAACCGCCTCCGGGCCATCCCCGTGGATTTCCCCTCATAAGCTAATGCAAATAAGTTATTTATTTCTGCATTCTTAGATCATTTAGTCTCCTCCCACGCCGATCACCGGCCGCCTATGAGGAGCCCCCACATGAAACTGCACTTCCCCCTTCGCCTCCTGGCGGCCGCGTCCCTGGCCGCTGCGAGTTTCTTTGCCCAGGCGGCCGACGTCACCGTCGCCTACCAGACCACCGTCGACCCGGCCAAGGTCGCGCAAGCCGACGGCAGCTACGAAAAAGCCACCCAGGCCAAGATCAACTGGCGCAAATTCGATAACGGTGCCGACGTCATCGCCGCCATCGCTTCCGGCGATGTGCAGATCGGCTACCTGGGCTCCAGCCCGCTGACCGCCGCCATCACCCGCAAGGTGCCGGTGCAGACCTTCCTCATCGCCACCCAGATCGGCGCCGCCGAAGCCCTGGTGGCCCGCGACGGTTCCGGGATCAACAGCCCTCAGGACCTGATCGGTAAAAAAGTCGCCGTGCCCTTCGTTTCCACCGGCCACTACAGCCTGTTGGCGGCACTGAAGCACTGGAACATCGACCCCTCGAAAGTGCAGATCCTCAACCTGGCGCCACCGGCAATCATCGCCGCCTGGAAGCGCGGCGATATCGACGCCACCTACGTCTGGGACCCGGCCCTGGGCGTGGCCAAGGAAAACGGCAAGGTGCTGATCACCTCTGGTGAACTGGCCAAGTTCGGCGCGCCGACCTTCGACGCCTGGATCGTGCGCAAGGATTTTGCCGAGAAGCACCCGGAGATCGTCAGCGCCTTCGCCAAGGTGACCCTGGATGCCTACGCCCAGTACCGCAAGGACCCACAAGCCTGGCTGGCCAACCAGGGCAACGTCGACAAGCTGGTGAAGCTCTCCGGGGCCAAGGCCAGCGATATCCCGCTGCTGCTGCAAGGCAACGTCTACCCACTGGCCGCCGACCAGGTGGTCAGCCTCGGCGCCCCGACCACCAAGGCCATCACCGACACCGCGCTGTTCCTCAAGGAGCAAGGCAAGGTCGAAGCGGTGCTGCCGGACTACGCCCCCTACGTCAGCGCCAAGTTCATCCCTGAGTAACCCGCGACCGGACAGGAGATAGCCGTCATGGCCTTGCTACAACTGGAGCGCATCAGCGCACAGTACCCCGGCGCCGCCGAACCGGTGCTGGCGGATATTTCCCTGACCCTGGGGCCACAGCAACTGCTGGTCGCCCTGGGTCCCTCCGGCAGCGGCAAGACCTCGCTGCTGAACCTGATTGCCGGGTTCGTCGAGCCCAGCGCCGGGCGCATCAACCTCGACGGGGTGCCGGTCAAGGGCCCCAGCGCCGAGCGTGGCGTGGTGTTCCAGGACGACGCCCTGCTGCCCTGGCAGGATGTGCTGGGCAACGTTGCCTTCGGCCTGGAACTGGCCGGCGTCGCCCGCGACCTGCGTGAAACCCGGGCGCGGGAGATGCTCGCCCTGGTGGACCTGGCCGGCTTCGACAAGCGCCGCATCTGGCAACTCTCCGGTGGACAGAAACAGCGCGTGGGCCTGGCCCGCGCCCTGGCCGCCGACCCACGCGTGCTGCTGATGGACGAACCCTTCGGCGCCCTGGATGCCTTCACTCGCGAACAGATGCAGGAACTGTTGCTGCAAGTCTGGCGGCGCACCGCCAAGCCGGTGTTCCTGATTACCCACGACATCGAAGAAGCGGTGTTCCTGGCCACCGACCTGATCCTCCTGGCGCCCAACCCGGGGCAGATCGTCGAGCGCCTGAACCTGGACTTCGGCCAGCGCTACGCCGCCGGCGAATCGGCGCGGGCGATCAAGTCCGACCCGTTGTTCATCGAAACCCGCGAACACGTGCTGTCCCGGGTGTTCTCCCAACGCAGCGCCACCCAGCAGCAGGAGCGCCCATGAGCAGCTACGAGATTCCCGCCACCGCAACCCGCGACGCCAATCCGAAAGCGCCAGTGCCGGTGCGTCGCAGCCTGAGCACGCGCTGGATCAGTGTGCTGACTCTGATCACCCTGCTGGCCCTGTGGTGGGCCGTCACCGCCAGCGGCCTGATCGAACCACTGTTCCTGCCGCCACCGGCCGCCGTGCTGCAAAAAGGCTGGTTGCTGGCCACCAGCGGCTACATGGATTCCACCCTCTGGCAGCACCTGGCGGCAAGCTTGCAACGCATCGGCCTGGCCCTGGGCTTTGCCGTGCTGACGGCGATTCCGGTGGGCATCGCCATAGGCGCCAACCGCATCGCCCGTGGCGTGCTCGACCCTTTGATCGAGTTCTACCGGCCGATTCCGCCACTGGCCTATCTGCCGCTGATCGTCATCTGGTGCGGCATTGGCGAGCTGTCCAAGGTGCTGCTGATCTACCTCGCCATCTTCGCCCCGATCGCCATCGCCACCGCCACCGGAGTGCGCACCGTCGACCCGGCCAAGCTGCGCGCGGCGCAGTCTTTGGGCGCGACCCGGGCGCAGCTGATTCGCCACGTGATCCTGCCCAGCGCCTTGCCGGACATCCTCACCGGCGTGCGCATCGGCCTGGGCGTGGGCTGGTCGACCCTGGTGGCGGCGGAGCTGATTGCCGCCACCAGCGGCCTGGGTTTCATGGTGCAGTCCGCCGCGCAATTCCTGGTCACCGATGTGGTGGTGCTGGGGATATTGGTGATTGCCCTGATCGCCTTCGCCATGGAGATGGGCCTGCGCGCCCTGCAACGCAAACTGGTGCCCTGGCACGGCCAATCCCACTAACAACAGATCCCCCCTCTCCTGCGTAGGAGCTGGCTTGCCAGCGAAGAGGCCCACAAGCCTCATACCATCCTCTCGGCGGCCTGCGCCGGCGAGCGGAGCGCCGCCCGACTCCTACACACAGCGAATACGAGAACGACCATGAGCCTGACCATCACTCCTCTAAGCTCCGCCCTCGGCGCCCAGATCGGCGGCATCGATATCAGCCAGCCCTTGAGCATCGAACATCGTGACGCCATCGAGCAGGCGCTGCTCAAGCATCAGGTGCTGTTCTTCCGTGACCAGCCGATCACCCCACAGCAGCAAGCGCGCTTCGCCGCCCACTTCGGTGACCTGCACATTCACCCGATCTACCCCAATGTGCCGGAACAGCCGGAGATCCTGATCCTCGACACCGCCGAAACCGACGTGCGCGACAACGCCATCTGGCACACCGACGTGACCTTCCTGCCGACCCCGGCCCTGGGCGCGGTGCTCAGCGCCAAGCTGTTGCCGGCGTTCGGCGGCGACACCCTGTGGGCCAGCGGCATCGCCGCCTACGAAGCCTTGTCCGAGCCGATGAAGAAGCTGCTGCAAGGCCTGACCGCCACCCACGAATTCATCAAGTCCTTCCCCCTGGAGCGCTTTGGCAACACCCCCGAAGACCTGGCGCGCTGGGAGGAAACCCGACGCAAGAATCCGCCACTGTCGCACCCGGTGATCCGCACCCATCCGGTGAGCGGACGCCAGTCGCTGTTCGTCAACGACGGCTTCACCACCCGCATCAATGAGCTGTCCGAAAGCGAAAGCGAGGCCATCCTCAAGCTGCTGTTTGCCCACGCCACCCGCCCGGAATTCACCATCCGCTGGCGCTGGCAGGAAAACGACGTGGCCTTCTGGGACAACCGCGTGACCCAACACTATGCCGTGGACGACTACCGCCCACAGCGCCGGGTGATGCAGCGCGCGACCATTCTTGGGGATGTGCCGTTCTTTCGCTGAAACCCAAAGGGGCCGAGCGCCCCGGCCACGCGCAACACGCGAGGCCGGGGTGGCTGGTTATTTGACGCTGGCGGGGGCCTTCTTCTTGCGATTACCGATATGGATCGCCTGGCCATTCACCGCCAACGCCGCTTCATGCAGGGCTTCGGACAGGGTCGGGTGGGAGAACACCATCATTCCCAGGTCTTCGGCGCTGGTGCCGAATTCCATGCCGATCGCGCCTTCCTGGACCAGTTCCGCCGCGCCCGGTCCTATCACATGCACCCCGAGCACTCGGTCGGTGGCGGCATCGGCAATCACCTTGACCAGCCCCGCGGTGTCGTTGGCCGCCATGGCCCGGCTGCTGGCGGAGAACGGGAAGGTGCCGATGTTCAGTTCGATGCCCTGGGCCTTGAGGGCCTGTTCAGTCTGGCCGACCCAGGCGATTTCCGGGTGGGTGTAGATCACTGACGGGATCAGCTCGTAATTCAGCGGATGCTGATGCCCGGCAAGGCTCTCGGCCACCATCACCCCTTCTTCCGACGCCTTGTGCGCCAGCATCGGGCCGCGTACCACGTCGCCAATGGCAAACACCCCGGGCACGCTGGTGCGGCATTGCCCGTCGACATGGATAAAGCCGCGTTCATCCAGTTGCACGCCGCTGTCGGCGGCCAGCAGGTCGGTGGTCAGGGGCCGGCGACCCACGGCGACGATCAGCCGGTCGAAAGTCTGCTGCTTGTCCTCGCCGCCTTCGCTGAGGCTGACCGTGACGCTGTCGCCCTGCACCTCGGAGGCCGTCACCCGGGCGCCCAGGCGGATGTCCAGGCCCTGTTTGCCGAGGATCTTCTGCGCCTCTCTGGCGATCTGCACATCCACCGCTGGCAGGAAGCTGTCGAGGGCCTCCAGCACCGTCACTTCAGCCCCCAGGCGAGCCCAGACCGAACCCAGCTCCAGGCCGATGACGCCGGCGCCAATCACCCCCAGGCGCTTGGGCACGCGGGTGAATTCTAGGGCACCGGTGGAGTCGACGATCACCTGCCCGGTCAGCGGCGCCGCGGCAATATCGATGGGCCGTGAGCCGGGGGCGAGGATGATGCTGGTGGCGCTGATGCGCTGGGTGCTGCCGTCGGCCGCTGTCACCTCCACTTGCTTGTTGGCCAGCAGCTTGCCGTGACCTTCCAGCAGGGCCACGCCATTGGCCTTGAACAGCGCGGCGATGCCGCCGTTGAAATTGCGCACCACGTTGTCCTTGCGCGCCAGCATGGCCGGCACGTCGATCTGCGGGTTGCTGATGTCGATGCCGTGCACGGCAAAACCGTTGCGCGCTTCGTCATAGTGATGGGAGCTGTCCAGCAGCGCCTTGGAGGGAATGCAGCCTACATTGAGGCAGGTGCCACCCAGGGCAGTCTTGCCGTCCTTGCCCTGGTAGCGCTCGATACAGACCGTCTTCAGGCCCAGTTGCGCCGCGCGGATCGCCGCGACATAGCCGCCGGGACCCGCGCCGATCACGATCACATCGTATTGTTCATTCATAGCTTGTCGTCCTGTGCATAAACAAAATCGACCACGGCCCCCAGGGTCGCGCTGTCGTTGAGAATGTGCGGGTGGCCAAGCCCGCGGGTTTGCCACGCGGCCACAACCCCGTTGCAGATGCCCTTGCAGAGCACCTTGGTGAAGCGCTTGCGGCGGCGCCTGAGGGCACCGAAGGTTGTGCTTGAGTCATCATCTGTCCGCGTCTGCGGGCGCTGCTGCACCCTGACTCTGTTGCGTTTGAAACAGCCTCTTGCACCTGTTGCCGCCTGGCCTGGCCCGGCGACTTTTCCTCCAGTTCCTGGCGGTCGTACAGCGCCCACTGGCGCCCGGTGCGGCACCGTCCACCCGCGCGGCATACTCGCCAGCCGGCCTAGTTGGCCGGGCTGGCCGCGTAGCGCGGCAGACGTGCCGCTGGCGTGGGTGAGCGATTGCACCAACGTTCGATCAACGCGCGCCCATGCGCCCGCCCGGCGCGCAATGCCGCCTCGTTGCTGGCGTAATCATTGCCGTAGGGCGGGCAGGCAAAATGCACCGAAAAACTTGGATGCTGGCCATGCCCGGCCAACCGTCCGACGTAGCTGAACGACTCCTGCGCAGCGTATGAATGAAGACTTGGCGAACCCGGCTCCTTGATGATCATCAAGTAGATATCGTGGTCGTACCAAGTCTCCCGAAACCAACGACCGGGATAATCCATGTTTCACCTCCTTGTGTTTTTGCCGAGCCGATCAGGCCCCGCAAGCAACTAGCGCAGCCGCCAGATCCGGCGCTTCGGCCCCGTAGCGGCCCGGCAGAAGCAATCACTTTTCCTTCGTCACCGGCCCCGTCACGGCCGGGGCCACCTTGCACAACGGCACCAGCAACAGCGCCAGCACAAACATCATCGCCATCAACCGAAACACATCGCCAAACGCCAGGGTCAGGGCTTCACGCCCCACCAGCCGGCCGAAAATCCCCTGGGCCATGAGCAAAGCGTGGCTGGGATCCGGTGTATCGGCGGCAATCTTCAGCGCCAGTTGCTCCATCAGTGCCTGGGCGGCGCCAGCCTGGCTCCCCAGCGACTCGGACAAGCGCAGCAATTGGGCCCGGGCATCGTCCTGCAGCCAGGTGTTGACCGTGGCAATGCCAATGGCTCCGCCCAGGTTGCGCATCAGGTTGAACAGCCCGGAGGCCTGGCGCAGTTCAGCGCCCTGGAATGAACTCAAGGCCATGTTCACGCTCGGCACGATGCACAGCATCAGGAACAGGCCGCGCGCCACCTGTGGCACCAGCCACTCATCGAAGCCCCAGTTGGCAGTGACCCGGGAGGTCAACCACAGGCTCAACGCCAGGCCCAGGAAACCCACCGAGAGGATCAGGCGCCGATCGACTTTCTCCGAAGCGCGAGCCGCGATGATCGTACTGACCAACTGCCCGATGCCGACGACAAAAACCGTGGTGCCGATTTCCAGGCTGTCGAATCCGCGCACCCGCCCGAGGAACACCGGCACCAGATACGTCGAGGAATACAGACCAAAGCCGATCACCAGGTTCAGCAGGCAGGCAATGGCAAAGGTGCGGTCGCGGAACGGCCCCAGCGACACGATCGGATTGTGCGAATACAACGAGCGCTCGATGAACAAGCCAAAGGACACCAGGGAAACCCAGGCCGCCATGACGATCCCGGTGTCGCTGAACCAGTCCTTGCGCGGCCCCTCCTCCAGCACGTATTCGAAGCACCCCAGGGCCAGCGCCATGGCGACAAAATGCAGCCAGTCGATACGCCGCAGCAGGGCCAGGTCCGGGCGGTCGACATCGATCAGCAGCGCCGCGCCGATGCAGATCAGCAGCCCCGGAAGCACGTTGATAAAGAAGATCCAGCGCCAGTCCAGATAGAAGGTCACCAGACCGCCCACGGTGGGGCCCAAGGTCGGCGCCAACACCGCGGTCATGCCGAGGATCGCCGGGACCATTGCCCGCTGCTTGCCTTCGAACAACACGAACCCCACGGCGAAGACCGTGGGCACCATGGCCCCGCCGGCAAATCCTTGCAAAGCCCGCAGCACGATCATCGACTCGATGTTCCAGGCCATGCCGCAGCCCACGCTGAACAAGGTGAAGAACGCCGCACTGGCGGCGAACAGCCAACGGGTGGAAAGCGCCTGGGCGAGAAATGCCGAGAAGGGAATCATGATCAGTTCGGCGATCAGGTAGGCCGTCTGTACCCAGCTCACTTCATCGGGACCGGCACTGAGGCCGGCCTGCACATCGTTGAGCGAAGCCGCGACGATCTGGATGTCGATCAGCGCCATGAACATGCCAAAGGCCATGATCGTGAAGACCAGAAATTTGCGCTTTGTCGAATGTTGCCCAGGCTCGATGCCTGCATCGCGAAGGCCAGTTGCGCTTGTCGTCACGGTAGGTGCTTCCCTGTGGCATTACGCCCGACATATGAATATTATGAGCGTAATACAATCCACGTGGAGCTTCAACATGGAGCAGAGCACCCAGACTCAGAACGCCATCCTGCAAGCCGCCCAGGAGACCGATCAGCCGCGCAAACGCTCCAGGCGCCCACTGATCGCCGGCGCCGTTGCGCTGACGCTGGTGGCGCTCGGAGCGGGCTGGGTGTTGCTGGCACCGTCGACGGAAGCCACGGACGATGCCTATATCGCCGCCGACGCCACTGCCGTCGCGCCGCGGGTCCACGGCCTGGTGACACAGGTATTGGTCAAGGATCACCAGACGGTCAGCGCCGGCCAGCCGCTGGTGCGTATCAACAGCGAAGAATTCGACAGCCGGGTGACCCTGGCCGAAGGCGATCTGGCGGACGCCCAGGCGCAAGTCGCCCTGGCCGAAGCCGCGCTGGCCATTCAGGACGCCGAACAGCGCCTGGCCAGCGCCCGCGTGCTGGCCGCGCGAACGGCCATCCGCACCAACCAGGCCGAGTCCAGGCGCGCCGGCGCGGAGCGCAACCGCTTCGACACCCTGGTCACCACCGGCGCCGTGGCGCGCAACGAAGTGGAGAAATACAGCACCCAGGCCATCTCGGCAGAACAGGGGCTGGCCTATGCCCAGGCCATGCTGCAAGTGGCCGAAAACGACCAGGCGGTCACGGCGGCGCAACGCCAACGCCTGCAAGCCCAGCGGCAGAGCGCCAGGGCCAAGGTGGCGACCGCCCAGGCACGACTCGAACTGGCGCAGCAGGACCTGCGCCACGCCACCGTCTATGCACCGATGGACGGCACCGTGGGCAACCGGCAGGTTCAGGTGGGTGATTACGTGCAACCCGGCTCGCGCCTGCTGACCCTGGTGCCGCTGCACGAGCTCTATGTACTGGCCAATTTCAAGGAAACCCAGACCCAGCACATGTACCCGGGCCAGTCGACGCGGATCAAGATCGATGCCCTGCCGGGGGTGAGCCTCGTCGGCACCGTGGAAAGCCTGGCACCGGGTTCGGGCTCGACCTTCGCCCTGCTGCCCTTCGAGCCGGGCACCGGCAACTTCACCAAGATCGTGCAGCGGGTGCCGGTGCGTATCCGCTTCAATGCCGAGCAACCCGGCCTCGAACGCCTGCGGCCGGGCCTGTCGGTCACGGCAAAAGTCGATCTGGACAGCTCACAGGCACGCGCCGTGGCCAGCACCCAGACCGCGCTCAAGGTGAGCAGCAACGCGCCCACCACGGCGCAATGAGCGCCCCATGAAAAACGCCCTGCTCTGGCCCTGTCCCAGCAAAAAGCCCCCGGCAAACCGCTCTGCCGGGGGCTGTCCGCCAAGCGCGGTGCCTGAGGAGGCTATTGCGCCAGCGACGGTTTCTCCCACAGGTTGATCCGCCCCTCCTTGGCGAAATGATCGATTTGCGCCAGTTCCTCCACACTGAAGCTCAGGTTCTGCAGGGCCCCGACGTTCTCGACGATCTGCTCCGGACGGCTGGCACCGATCAAGGCCGAAGTCACCCGCGGATCTCGCAGGGTCCAGGCCAGGGCCAGTTGCGCCAGGCTCTGGCCGCGGTTCCTGGCAATCTCATTGAGGGCCCGCACATGGGCAAGATTGGCCTCCGACAGGTGCGACGCCTGCAGCGAGCCCCCGCCCGGACGATTGACCCGTGCATCCTCGGGAATGCCATTGAGGTATTTATCGGTGAGCAGCCCCTGGGCCAGCGGAGTAAAGGCGATCACCCCCACACCCAGATCATCGGTGGTGTCCAGCAGGTCCTTCTCCACCCAGCGATTGAGCATGTTGTAGGCCGGCTGATGAATCAGCAGCGGCACTTTCCACTCCTTGAGCAACGCGGCGATTTCCCGGGTCTTCGCCCCGGAATAGGAGGAAATGCCGATGTACAGCGCCTTGCCCTGCTGCACTGCGCTGGCCAGGGCGCTGGCGGTTTCTTCCAGCGGCGTATCCGGGTCGAAGCGGTGGGAATAGAAGATATCCACATAATCCAGGCCCAGGCGCTGCAGGCTCTGGTCCAGGCTGGCCAGCACATACTTGCGCGAACCGCCGCCCTGGCCGTAAGGCCCGGGCCACATGTCCCAGCCGGCCTTGCTGGAGATGATCAGCTCATCGCGATAGGCCTTGAAGTCCTCGCGCAGCAGACGACCGAAATTGATCTCGGCGCTGCCATAGGGCGGGCCGTAGTTGTTGGCCAGGTCGAAGTGGTTGATCCCCAGGTCGAAGGCCGTGCGCAACAGGGCGCGCTGGGTGTCGATCGGCGTGCTGTCACCGAAGTTGTGCCAAAGCCCCAGGGACAGCGCCGGCAGCACCAGGCCACTGCGGCCGACACGGCGATAAGGGATGGAGTCGTAGCGATTTTCGGCAGCTATGTAAGTCATCGAATCCTCTCTGAGTCAGGTCTTTCCAAAACCACTAACGTCAATCAATGCGCCCCGCCGGAGCCGGCGGTGGTTACACAAACTGGTTCTTCGGTCGCGCCAGCCCCAGGTTTTCCCGCAGGGTCCGGCCCTCGTATTCAGTTCTGAACAGCCCGCGCCGCTGCAGTTCCGGAATCACCCCCGTCGCAAAATCCCGCAGGCCGCCCGGCAGGTGCGGCACCAGCACATTGAAACCATCGGCCGCGCCCTCCTCGAACCAGGCCTGCAGTTCATCGGCAATCTGCCCGGGCGTACCGATCAGGCTGTAGTGCCCGCGCCCTCCGGCAATCTTGCGCCCCAACTGAGCCAGGGTCAGGTTGTCCTTGCCGGCCAGCTCGGTGAGCAACTGCTGGCGGCTTTGCTGACCGCTCTGGGTCAGTGGCAACGACGGCAAGGGTCCATCCAGCGGATAACCGGACAAATCGAAATTGCCCAGCATCCGCCCGAGCAGGGCCACCCCCACTTCGGGCTCCACCAGTGCCTGGAACGATTCGAATTTCTCCCGGGCCTGGCTTTCGCTGTCCCCCACCACCACGAACACCCCGGGCATGATTTTCAGCGATTCCGTACTACGATCGTACTGCTTGAGACGGCCCTTCAAGTCGGCATAAAAAGCCTGAGCAGCGGCCAGGGAAGGCTGCGCGGTGAACACCACCTCGGCCGTCTGCGCCGCCAGGTCGCGGCCACTTTCCGAGGAGCCGGCCTGCACGATCACCGGGTAACCCTGGGGCGGGCGCGGCACATTCAAGGGCCCTTTGACCTGGAAGAATTCGCCGCGATGGTCCAGTAAATGCTGCTTGTTCGGGTCGTAATACTCGCCACTGGCCTTGTTTCGGACAAAGGCGTCGTCCTCCCAACTGTCCCAGAGCCCGGTCACCACCTGATGGAACTCCCGGGCCCGGCGATACCGTTCGGCATGCCCGAAATGTTCATCCCGACCGAAATTCTGCGCCTCGGCGGCATTGTCCGAAGTCACCAGGTTCCACCCCGCCCGGCCCCCTGAAAGATGGTCCAGCGAAGCGAATTTACGTGCTACGTGGTACGGTACGTTATAGCTCGTAGTGCTAGTGGCAATAAGCCCTATCCGCTCGGTCACAGCCGCCAGGGCGCAAAGCAATGTCAACGGCTCGAAGTAATCGGAACGGGCCATGCGGCTGGCGATGGCACCGGTAGGCGCTGCCAGGCTGTCGGCGACGAACAGCGCATCGAAGCGCGCGGCTTCGGCGATCTGCGCCAGTTCTTTATAGACCGCAAAGTCCAGCGCTGCCTGGACCGGCACATCCGGATGCCGCCAGGCGGCAACGTGGTGACCGGTGGCCATGAGAAAGGCGCCGAGCTTGAGCTGGCGAGTGGAACGGGACATGGATCACTCCTTGTTTCATGCTGCAAAAGGGACACTCAAACACCCACCGTAGGAGCTGGCTTGCCAGCGAAAACACCCGCAAGACCTGCGCCCAACTCGCCGCCCCATTCGCCGGCAAGCCGGCTCCTACAACGGCAGGGCATCAGAAGTCCTTGCGCAGTTGCACGCCGAAATAACGTTCGTCATCCCGGGGCACCGCGCGGTAAATGTAGTTGCCGCCACTGGCCAGCAACGGCGAATAGGACTTGTCGGCCAGGTTCTTGCCCAGCAACGCCACGCGCCAGCCGTCGTTGTAGTCGGCCAGGGCGATGCTGGCGTTCCAGATGCCGTAGGCGCCCTGCCGGGTGTCGGGGTTCTGGCTGATGTCGTACTGCACTTGGCTTTGCCAGCTGTAGTCGGTGCCCAACTCAAGATCCAGGCCGTTATCCAGGGGGATGCTGTAGTCGGCCCGCACATAGCTCTTCCAGTCCGGGCTGAAGGGCAACGGCTTGCCGTTGACGTTGCAGGACGCCGCGGCCCCCGCCGGGCAGGCGAACTCGTCGATGCGCGCCCGGGTGTAGGCCAGGGCCCCGGAGAACTTCAATTGCTGGGTGGCCTGCAAGGCATAGTCCAGCTCGACGCCTTCACTGCTGACGCGGCCGGCGTTGATCAGGCGGGTCACCACCTGCCCGGCCACGGTGTCGAAAAAGTTGGCCTGGTAGTTGTCGTACTCGCTGTGGAACACCGCCAGGTTGGTGGTCAGGCGATTGTTCCAGGCACTGGCCTTGATCCCCGCCTCCCAGGTGTTGGAAGTCTCGGGCTTGAGCGCATCGGTGTCCCGGGGCTGCATGTTGAAGAACACGTTGTAGGCCGGGCCCTTGTAGCCGCGGGAATAGGTCAGGTAGCTGGTGACGGTGTCGCTGAGGTCGTATTGCAGCCCCAGGCGACCGGACCAGCCGTCCTCATCCACCGAGCCCGAACTCTGGGTGCCCGGCTGGATCCCGCTGACCGTGGTGGCCGAGGTCGATACCCGACGGTGGTCGTATTTCAGGTCATCGTGAGTCCAGCGCAAACCGGCGATACCACGAAAGTCCTCGGTGAAATTCAGGGTGCTTTCGCCAAAGACCGCGTAGCTGTCGTTGGTGGTGCTGTAGTCGGCAACCCCGCGGTTGACGCTGGTGGTCGTGGTCAGGGTGCGCTGGTAGGTTTCCTGGTCCTTGCCGTGCAGGTAGAACAGGCCGCCGACGTACTCCAGGAACTGGCCCTTGGGCGAGGCCAGGCGCAGCTCCTGCGAGTACTGGTGGTAGTCCAGGTCGCCCTTGTCGGCGGTCCCGGGAAACGCCGCGGTGACCGTGCCAAGCCGGTCGCCGTCCTGGTACTGAGTGTTGTTCCAGCCACGCCAGGCGGTGATCGACGTCAGGGTGTAGTCGCCGAGGTTCCAGTCCAGCTGGCCGGACAGGCCCTTGTTGATGTCCTCCACATGGGTGCGGGTATCGGTGTTGATCTCACGGTTGTCGCTGCTGGCCCGGACCGGGTTCAAGGCATTGGCGAAGGCCGGGGTCAGCGCCTTGCTGACCACGCCATTGGGCGCGTCGTCATGGGCCTGCATGTAGTCCGCCGCCAGGGTCAGCTTGAGGTCGGCGCTGGGGGTGAATTCCAGCTTGCCGCGCACGCCCTTGCGGTTGTAGCCGTTGACCTCCTGGCCGTTGTGGCGGTTGTCCACGTTGCCGTCGTAACTGCCGAACAAGGTGGTGAGCGAGCCCTTGAGGGTGTCGGGAATCAGACTGCCGCCAATGCCGAAACGGGTACGGCTTTCGTTGCCGCTGTAATAGGCCTGATCGATGTAGCCGTGAGTCTCGGCGGAAGGCGCCTTGGTCACGATATTCAGCACCCCGGCCGAAGCGTTCTTGCCGAACAGGGTGCCCTGGGGACCGCGCAGCACCTCGATCCGCTCCAGGTCCAGCAGGTCCAGGGTGGCCTGCCCGGGACGCCCGTAGACCACGCCGTCGATCACCGTCGCTACCGTCGGCTCGAC
The DNA here is from genome assembly GCF_029237275.1 of Pseudomonas sp. 3MA1. NCBI lineage: Bacteria > Pseudomonadati > Pseudomonadota > Gammaproteobacteria > Pseudomonadales > Pseudomonadaceae > Pseudomonas > Pseudomonas sp. 3MA1. Next base: position 527,967 of record NZ_JAACFX010000004.1, read on the forward strand.
CCCCGGCGAGGTGGAAATGGTGCCCACGCCGCGGATGAACAGCGAGGTGTCCTTGTTCGAGGCCCCGGTGCGGAAATTCAACGACGGCACCTGCTGCACGATGCTCGCCACGCCGTTGCGGTTGTCCCGCTCCAACTGCTCGCCATCCACCACGGACACCGCCACCGGCACCTTCTGCAGCGACTCCTCGCGGCGCGTGGCGGTGACCGTCACCGACTTCAGGGTCGGCTCCTGGTCCTGGGCGCCCACGCCGTTATCGGCGGCGTGGGCCGCGGGCAATGGCAAGGCCGCCAGCCCCGCCAGCAACCAGCCCAGATGCGGGCGGGACGCCGTGGTGGCACGGATCGAATGCGCGAGTCGGTGTTGCTCCCCAAGAAATATCTGCATGCTGCACCTGCTGAAAAATGCCCCGAACCGCTGCCGATCTGTGCCGGCAGCGCCTGAAATCTGTCTTGGGCATTCGCTCGAGCGAGTAGCAGACATGACACCTTGTTAGCGCTAACATCGCCAGTATCGACAAGCTCTGCATAGAGCGTCCAATACTGAAAAATTACTTTTATATGCTTTTTCGTTTGGCAAAAGGACGGTGCTTTTGACTGCTGACACTCCCCCGGGCCGCAAGCGCCGCGGCGCCGGCCGCGTGACCCTGAACACCGTGGCGCGCCAGGCCGGAGTCTCGGCGATCACCGTGTCGCGCTACTTCAACCAGCCCGACAGCGTCTCCCCGGAGCGCCGGGAGCGCATCGCCGCGGTGGTGGCCGAACTCGGCTACGTGCCCAATCTGGTGGCCGGCGGCTTGGCCTCGGCCCGGGGCAGGATCGTCGCCATGGTCATTCCGAACATTTCCGGGCCGATCTTCGCCCAGACCATCCAGGGCTTCAGCGACACCCTCAGCCGCCACGGCTATCAGCTGCTGCTGGCCTCCAGCTACTTCGACGCGAAACAGGAAGAGAGCGCGGTACGGGCCTTTCTCGGCTGGTCGCCGGCGGCCCTGGTGCTGACCAGCCACTTCCACAGCCCGGGCACGGAAAAGATGCTCGCCGAAGCCGAGATCCCGCTGATCGAAACCTGGGATTACCAGCCCCAGCGCCAGCCCATGCAGATCGGATTTTCCCACGTTCAAGTGGGGGTCAGCGCCGCTCGCTACCTGCACGCCAAGGGCTACCGGCGCATCGCCTTCGTGCAGAACAGCGCCCCCGGCGACTACAGCGCCCTGGAGCGCCGCGATGGCTATCTCGCCACCCTGAAAGAGCTGGGGTTGCCGCCCAGGGTGTTTGCCCCCGATCCCGAGCTTGCCCCCTTCGAAGCGGGCAAGCAGGCCATGGAGGCGCTGATGAGCGCCGCAGCGCGCCCCGACGCCATCATCTTCGCCAACGACAACCTGGCCGCCGGCGCTCTGTTGGCCGGGCAGCGAGCGGGGCTGAAGATCCCCGAGGAGTGCGCGGTGCTGGGCTTTGGCGACTACCCCTTCGCCCAGATGCTGCTACCGAGCCTGAGCACCATCCAGCCACCGGCGCTGGAGATCGGCGTACTGGCCGCGACCCGGGTCCTGGAGAGCCTCGGGGTGCTGCCGACCGACGCCGAGGTGCAGCGCCTGAACCTGCTGCAATGCCAGGTGATCGAACGCGAAAGCACCTAGCCTCAGGCCGACAGTTCGCGCAGCGCTGCGGCAGCCAGGAACCCGGAACGCGAGTTGTAGCGCTGGTCACGCTTGACCGTCTGATCGATGCGCTCCAGCAGGTGCTCGGGCAGGGTGGCATTGAAGCGCACCGACTTGCCGAAATACGGCGTCACGTCGAACTCCACCACGCCCCATACGCCCCCGGCGTAGTCGGGGTTATCCAGGTGATCATCGATTTCGTGCACCTGCGGCAGGGGCTCGCCATCGGCCACCAATCCTTCGTAATGCAGAGACAGCGCCTGCTTCACGTTTTCGAACGCCTGGGACACGGTCTGGCCGGCGGAGTAACAGCCCGGCACATCCGGAACGATCACCCCGTATTCGGAGTCGGCATCCTTGTGCAGAACCACCGGGAATTTCATGTCGTTGGACTCCTCATGCAATAACGGACTCATTTCAGGCCCGCCTGTTTCAAGATGCTGTTGATCGTGCCCCGGGGCAGATCCGCATCCGGGTGCCTGATGGTGACGCGCCCTGGCTTCCAGGGATGCTTGTACTGATGGTGACTGCCCTTCACGGCGATCAGGTACCAACCATCCGCCTCGATCTTGCCGATCATCTCCCGACTGCGCATAACCCTGCCCTGTGGATACCGAACCATCAGGCACCTTATCCAACCAGGCGAGCAGCGATACACACTATACACACTTGGTTAATCAATACACTGACAGCCCATCGCCCCCCCCTTGGCGGAGCAGGCTTGCGGGCAAAGAAGTCTTCAGCCTTGGATCAATCTCAGCCGGCGAGTTTGCCGCCTATGCTCCATGCACAGGCCGGCAAGCACTCTGTGCCGACCCGCGCAACGCCGTCCGACCGCTCCTGGAGGAGACGCTTTCCATGCACACCACCATCATCATCACCTTCGGCCTGATTCTGCTGGCGCTGATGCTGTATATCGGCGAACGGCTGGGCTTTGCCCGACAGACATTGAGCTATGGATTCATCGGGTTGTGGCTGGCGTTGACGGTCATCAACGGCGCAGTGGGGATGGTCACCGCCCACCAGCCCCTGCGCTCGGAGCTGATGGTCGGCAGCCTGGTGTTTGCCGTGCCGGTGCTGGCCCTGGTGCTCTACCTGCTGTTCACCCGGGCCTGAGCGCCTGGCTCAGCGCACCAGATGCAGGAACTGCATGTGGCGTTCGTACTGGTCGAGGATGTCGTTGATGATCTGCTCCTTGCTGTAGCCCATCAGGTCGTAATCCTGACTGCCCTCGGCCAGGTGCACCTCGGCCCGGTAGTAACGGCGGTTGCGCAGTTCTTTGGGGCCCATGCCGCCACGGGCGAAGGACGGGGTGAAGTAGCCGCGCATCTGCACCTGGTAGATGAACGGATGCTCGTCGCCGTGACCGATTTCCAGGCTCACGCTGTCGTTGGCCGGGTCGGGCTGGGTCACCACGTTCAGGCCTTTCTCGACGAACACCGCGGTCACCTCTTCGATGGCCGGACGCACCGTCTGGTCGAGGAAGCGATACACCTCATCCCGTGACGGGAAGTGCACCGCCTGACTCAGACGCTGGCGCCAGCCGCCCTTGCCGCGCCGCGAAGGCGCTACCGGGGCCAGGGAGTGCAGTTGGGCGATGCGCTTCTGCGACTCCAGGTAGAACGCCTTGTGCAGCCCCCACATCATCAGCAGCAGAATCAGCGAGAACGGCAGCGAGGTCAGCACCACCGCCGACTTCAGCGAGTCGATGCTGCCGGCGAACAACAACGCGCTGGTGACCAGCGCGGTCATCGCGCCCCAGAACACCCGCAGCCATTTCGGCCCATCCTCGTCGGCGTTGCCGCCCCTGGCCGACAGGGTCGAGAGCACCACGGTGCCGGAATCCGCCGAGGTGACGAAGAACACGAAGCTGATGAACACCGTGACCGCGATCACGGTCTGGCTCCAGGGGTAGGTTTCCAGCAGCAGGTAGAGGGTCATCGACGGGTTGTCGATGGCCGACAGGCCCAGGGCGCTCATGCCGTGATTGAGCACCTGGTCGATGGCGCTGTTACCGAAGATCGACATCCACGCCAGGGTGAAGCCCAGGGGAATCAGCAGCACGCCGAAGACGAACTCACGAATGGTCCGGCCCCGGGAAATCCGCGCGATGAACAGCCCCACGAACGGCGACCAGGCAATCCACCAGGCCCAGTAGAACACCGTCCAACCGCCCAGCCAGTCGCTGGGGGGGTTATAGGCATAGACGTCGAAACTCTTGGTCGGCAAGGCGCCCAGATAGTCGCCGAGGTTCTGGATCAGGGTGTTGAGCAGGTGCTGGGTGGGGCCGGCGAACAGCACGAACAACAGCAGCGCCACCGCCAGCAGCATGTTGATGTCGGACATCACCCGCACGCCCTTGTCGACTCCCGACACCGCGACAATGATCGCCGCGCCCATCATCAGGGTGATCAGGCCGACCTGAACCCACTGGGTGTGGGCAATGCCGAACAGGTAGTCGAGCCCGGAGTTCAGGTGCAGCACGCCAAAGCCCATGTCGGCGCCCAGGCCGAACACCGTGGCGATGATGCCGAAGCCGTCCACCGCATAGCCGATGGGGCCGTTGATGCGCTTGCCGATCAGCGGGTACAGCGCCGAACGCAGGGCCAGCGGCAGGTTATGCCGGTAGGCGAAATAGGCCAGGGCCATGCCGACGAAGGCGAACACCCCCCAGCCGTGCAGGCCCCAGTGCAGAAACAGCAACTGCATGCCCTGACGCGCCGCCTCGGCGGTGCCGGCCTCGCCCTGGGGCGGTTGCAGCATGTGGGTCAGGGGCTCGGAGACGCAGAAGAAGAACAGGGTGATGCTGATCCCGGCGGCGAACAGCATGCCGGCCCAGGACAGGTAACTGAACTCGGGTTCGTCGTGGTCGGCACCGAGCTTGATCTTGCCGTAGCCGGACAAGGCGGTGACCACCACGAAGACCAGGTACAGGGTCATCGCCAGCATGTAGTACCAGCCGACCGTATTGGCCGCCCAGTTTTGCGCCGCCAGGAGCCAGGCGCCGGCCTGTTCCGGCATGGAAATCACCACCACGCCGAAGATCAGGATAAAGCTTGCGGCGAAGTAGAACACCGGAGGGTTCATGCGAATCAGGCTATTCGCGGAGCTGGATGGCGCACTCATGAAAGGTGCACCTCGAAGGGATGAAACACGGCTGAAATGTACGGACTCAGCAAAGGCAAGCCTCCTGTTGTGAGCGGGCAGCGAACCACCGGTTTAACTTGAACGAGCGTTCAAGTTAAACATGGATAGGCGCTCGAGGACTAATCGCAGGGCTCAGCGGTACGTTTCAGTACGCTAGCTCAGGGAGGGGTATGACGTATGTCGAACGCAATCGTTCAGCAGAAAAAACGCCGCAGGTTGTGTACGGCGGTTGATCGTCAAGCAAGGTCCTGCGGACCTTTTCGCAGCCTCGCAGGCTCGGCAGCGGCTACAAGAAGCCGGTGCAGCGGCAGTCATGGGCGCCTCTGTAGCCGCTGCCGCAGGCTGCGCCAGGCACCGAAGGGGCCTCTCGCCGGCGAGCCTGCGGCTCGTTCGCAGCCTTCGGCAGCGGCCACAGAGACGGTGCTACTTCTGCGAGCCGTCGTCGTGCTGCAGGTTGGCCTGGGTCAGGTTGCAGCCGGCCGGCACGCTGCGGGTCAGCCAGACGTTGCCGCCAATGGTCGAGCCCTTGCCGATGGTGATGCGCCCGAGGATGGTCGCGCCGGCGTAGATCACCACGTCGTCCTCGACGATCGGGTGGCGCGGGTGGCCCTTCTGCAACTGGCCGTCTTCGTCCGCCGGGAAGCGCTTGGCGCCCAGGGTCACCGCCTGGTAGATGCGCACCCGCTCGCCGATGATCGCGGTTTCGCCGATCACCACGCCAGTGCCGTGGTCGATGAAGAAGCTGCGGCCGATCTGCGCCCCGGGGTGAATGTCGATGCCGGTGGCCGAATGGGCGATTTCCGAGCTGATCCGCGCCAGCAGCGGCAGGCCGGCACGGTACAGATGGTGCGCCAGACGGTGGTGAATCACCGCCAGGATGCCCGGGTAGCACAGCAGCACTTCATCCACGCTGCGGGCCGCCGGGTCGCCGTGGTAGGCGGCCAGCACGTCGGTGTCCAGCAGCACCCGCAGGCCGGGCAGGGCCAGGGCGAAATCCTGGATCAGGCGGATCGCCTTGGCGTTGACCTCGGCATCCGACTCGCCGTTCTGCCGGGCCACATAACGCAGCTCCAGGCGCGCCTGGGCCAGCAACGAGTTGAGCGCCGCGTCCAGGGTATGGCCGACGTAAAAGTCCTCACTCTCTTCGCGCAGATCCACCGGCCCCAGCCTCATGGGGAACAGGGCTCCGCACAGGGCCTCAAGAATCTCTGCCATGGCCGCTCGCGACGGCAACTCACGCCCGCCCTGCTCGCCGCTGACCCGACCGTTGCGGGTACGCCACTGATCACGGGCATCGCGCAGTTGGCCAACGATGGTCTGCAATTGCCAATGGCTGGAACGCTCGCTCACGATAAGACTCCTTACTCGGGCGGCCGGACAATCGGGCCGCGCAAACGGCGATCACTTTACGCCCCGCCAGGGCCAGGTTTAAGAACTAATTGTTCGCCTCACAGCACTTTTTCGCATAAGCGATTGGCGGTTGCCCGGGCAAATATCGCTGCCTATAGTCCTTGCACCTTCCCTGTTCCGTGCGGACTCATGATCAAACAACAGCTTGCCCGCTTTCACCGTCTCGACCTGCTCGGGTCTACCACCGCCCTGGAAAAACTCGAACGCCTGTCGGCCTGGATCGGGCGCGATATCTACGTCAAGCGCGACGACACCACGCCCCTGGCCATGGGCGGCAACAAGCTGCGCAAACTCGAATACCTGGCCGCCGATGCCCTGGCCCAGGGTGCCGACACCCTGATCACCGCCGGCGCGATCCAGTCCAACCACGTGCGCCAGACCGCGGCCCTGGCCGCCAAGCTGGGACTGGGTTGCGTGGCCCTGCTGGAAAACCCCATCGGCACCGAAGACCCCAGCTACCTGGGCAACGGCAACCGCCTGCTGCTGGAGCTGTTCGATGCCAAGGTCGAGTTGGTGGAAAACCTCGACCAGGCCGACGAACAGTTGCAGGCCCTGGCCGCGCGCCTGCGCAGCAACGGCAAGAAACCCTATCTGGTGCCCATCGGCGGCTCCAATGCCCTTGGCGCCCTGGGTTACGTGCGGGCCGGCCTGGAGCTGGCGCAGCAGATCGAAGACAGCGGCCTGGAATTCGCCGCCGTGGTCCTGGCCTCCGGCAGCGCCGGCACCCACAGCGGCCTGGCCCTGGCCTTGAGCGAAGTGCTGCCGCAGTTGCCGGTGATCGGCGTCACCGTCTCGCGCAGCGACGAGGATCAGCGGCCCAAGGTCCAGGGCCTGGCCGAACGCACCGCCGAACTGCTGGGGGTGAACCTGCCGGTGGCGTTCAACGTGCAACTGTGGGACGAATACTTCGCCCCTCGTTACGGCGAACCCAATGCCGGCACCCTGGCCGCGGTCAAGTTGCTGGCCAGCCAGGAAGGCCTGTTGCTCGACCCGGTGTACACCGGCAAGGCCATGGCCGGCCTACTGGACGGCGTTGGTCGCCAGCGTTTCAACGATGGCCCGATCATCTTCCTGCACACCGGCGGCGCCCCGGCCCTGTTCGCCTACCCCGGCGCCTTCTCCTAGGAGTAGGCGCCGGCTTGCCGGCGAAGAGGCCCGCGAGCCTTGCGCCGCCCTCGCCGGCGCCTTCGCTGGCAAGCCAGCTCCGAAAAGGGAGGGGATTGCTCGCGGACAACCAAACAAAAAAGAATAACAAAGTGAATTTATATTATTTTTAAACCTATAAACGCCGCTTTATAGTCGCGCCGCAGGCTGATTTGCCCAAAGACGCATACGCTGCATTAAGGCAGGATAAGGCGTCACGCTCGGCTCACCGATTGGCCTGCATCTCCCACCCGCATCGTGCATAAGAAAATCACAGGGGCTTGTCATGAATTTTTCCGTACTGCGTCGCAATCTGCTGATCGGCACACTGGGCCTGGCCCTCGGTGCCGGACTGATGGGACAAGCGGTTGCCGGCGAGCAACTGCAGAAGATCAAGAGCGCGGGCGTGATCAACGTCGGCCTGGAAGGCACGTATCCACCTTTCAGCTTCGTCGACGAAAACGGCAAGCTGGCCGGCTTCGAAGTGGAATTCTCCGAAGCCCTGGCGAACAAGCTCGGGGTCAAGGTCAAGCTGCAACCGACCAAATGGGATGGCATCCTCGCCGCCCTGGAGTCCAAGCGCCTGGACGCGGTGATCAACCAGGTGACCATCTCCGAGGAGCGCAAGAAAAAGTACGATTTCTCCACCCCCTACACCGTCTCCGGGATCCAGGCCCTGACCCAGAAAAAGGATGAAGGCAAGTTCAAGACCGCCGCCGACCTGGGTGGCCACAAGGTCGGCGTGGGCCTGGGCACCAACTACGAGCAATGGCTCAAGGACAACGTGCCCACCGCCATCATCAAGACCTACGACGATGATCCGACCAAGTACCAGGACCTGCGCGTAGGCCGGATCGACGCCATCCTGGTGGACCGTCTGGCGGCCTTCGAGCTGATCAAGAAAACCAAGGACACCCTGGTGGTTTCCGGCGAACCCTTCTCCCGCCAGGAAGCCGGTGTGGCCCTGCGCAAAGGCGAACCCGAACTGCTGGCCGCGGTGAACAAGGCGATCGAGGAACTGCGCGCCGATGGCACGCTGAAAAAGCTCTCGGAAAAATACTTCAACGCTGACGTCACCCAATAATGGAAGCAGGTCTGCAACTGGCGCTGGATTCAGCGCCATTTCTCCTCAAGGGCGCGTACTACACGGTCATCCTCAGCCTCGGCGGCATGTTCTTCGGACTGCTGCTGGGCTTCGGCCTGGCCTTGATGCGCCTGTCGCGCCTGGCCCTGGTGAGCTGGATTGCCCGGGTCTACGTGTCGTTCTTTCGCGGCACGCCGCTCTTGGTGCAACTGTTCGTGATCTATTACGGCCTGCCGCAACTGGGGCTGGAACTGGACCCGTTGCCCGCCGCGCTGATCGGTTTTTCCCTGAACATGGCGGCCTACGCCTGTGAAATCCTCAGGGCCGCCATCGGCTCCATCGAACGCGGTCAATGGGAAGCCGCCGCCAGCATCGGCATGACCCGGGCCCAGACCCTGCGCCGGGCGATCCTGCCGCAAGCCATGCGCACCGCCCTGCCGCCGCTGGGCAACAGCTTCATTTCCCTGGTCAAGGACACCGCCCTGGCCGCCACCATCCAGGTGCCGGAACTGTTCCGCCAGGCGCAGTTGATCACCGCCCGTACCTTCGAAATCTTCACCATGTATCTTGCCGCCGCGCTGATCTACTGGATTCTCGCCAGCGTGCTCGCGCACCTGCAGAATCGCCTGGAGCAGCGGGTCAATCGGCACGACCAGGAGTCCTGAAACCATGATCGTGGTGGAAAAACTGACCAAGCAGTTCAAGGGCCAGACGGTGCTCAATGGCATCGACCTGCAGGTCAAGGAAGGCGAAGTGATCGCCATCATCGGCCCCAGCGGCTCGGGCAAGACCACCTTCCTGCGCTGCCTGAACTTTCTTGAAGAACCGAGCAGCGGACGCATCCGCATCGGCGACATCGCCATCGACAGCAGCATCCCCCTGAACCAGCAACAAAGCCGGATCCGCCAGCTGCGCCAGCAAGTGGGTTTCGTGTTCCAGAACTTCAACCTGTTCCCCCACCGCACCGCCCTGGAGAACGTCATCGAAGGCCCGCTGGTGGTGAAGAAGACCCCGCGGGAGCAAGCCGTCGCCCTGGGTCGCGCGCTGCTGGCCAAGGTCGGCCTGGCGGGCAAGGAAGACAGCTACCCCAGGCGCCTGTCCGGTGGCCAGCAACAGCGGGTGGCGATTGCCCGGGCCCTGGCCATGGAACCCCGGGTGATTTTGTTCGACGAACCGACCTCGGCCCTGGACCCGGAACTGGTGGGCGAAGTCCTGGCCACCATCCGCAGCCTGGCGCAAGAGAAACGCACCATGATCATCGTCACCCACGAAATGGGCTTCGCCCGGGACGTGGCCAACCGGGTGATCTTCTTCGACAAGGGGGTGATCGTCGAACAGGGCGAAGCCAAGGCGCTGTTCGCCAACCCCCAGCAAGAGCGCACCCGACAGTTTCTCAGCAAGTTCCTCAACCCCGGCCAGTCCCCCGCCTGACGCCCCCCTCACCACACCCACCGTAGGAGCCGGCTTGCCGGCGAAAGGGCCCTCAAACCTTGCACCGCCCTCGCGGACGCCTTCGCTGGCAAGCCAGCTCCTACGTGCAGGTACGGGGTGGTTTTGGGGGACATTCGTCGCTAGAACCACAGCCGTGGAAGCACGCTAAGGCCTTGATCCATAACGCCTGCGGGCTTCGATTCAACCCTTCTATTCATATTCCTAAAAGTTAGTTTATTTAATTTTTATACACGCTTAGGGTATATGCACCGGACCACCGGACATTCTTGATTCTGATTTCGCCGCATGACGCGGCCTATCCAAAAGATGTGAGGTAGGTATGGTCCGGAACACAATCACCCCAGTGCAGATCGCCAGGGCATTGCGTGCAGCCAAGGAGTGGCACTGATGTCCAGTCTGATCGAAGCCCAGGTCCAGAGTGACCTGGATATCGCTCCCCTTTTGCTGCCCGCTCGGGTGCTGCGCAACGACGCCGAAGCCCTGCAAGCCGCCCATGAACTGGCGGACGTCGCCCGCCAGCAGGCCGCCCAGCGCGACCGTCAGCGCAAGCTGCCCTGGGCGCAGATCGAACAATTCACCCGCAGCGGCCTGGGTAGTATTTCCATCCCCCGCGCCTACGGCGGGCCGCAGGTGTCCTTCGTCACCCTGGCCGAAGTCTTCGCGATCATTTCCGCGGCCGACCCGGCCCTGGGGCAGATCCCGCAGAACCAGTTCGGCCTCCTCGGCCTGATTCTCGGCTGCGGCAGCGAGCGACAGAAGAAACAGCTGCTGCAGAGCGTCCTGGAAGGCTGGCGCATCGGCAATGCCGGCCCGGAACGCGGCACCAAGAACACCCTGGAACTCAAGGCGCGGATCACCAAAGACGCCGACGGCCATGTGATCAACGGCCAGAAGTTCTACTCCACCGGCGCCCTGTTCGCCCACTGGGTAGCGGTCAAGGCACTCAACGAGGAAGGCCGCCAGGTACTGGCCTTCGTCCGCCGTGGCACCCCGGGGCTGCGCATCGTCGACGACTGGTCCGGCTTCGGCCAGCGCACCACCGCCAGCGGCACCATCCTGCTGAACAACGTGCGGGTCGAATCCGAGCTGGTGCTGGACAACTGGCGGATCAACGAATCGCCGAATATCCAGGGCGCGGTGTCGCAGTTGATTCAGGCTGCCATCGACGCCGGCATCGCCCGGGAAGCCGTGGCCGACGCCATCGCCTTTGTCCGCGAACGGGCCCGCCCGTGGATCGACGCCAACGTCGAGCGCGCCAGCGATGACCTGTACGTGATCGCCGAGATCGGCAAGCTGCAGATCGAACTGCACGCCGCCGAGGCTCTGCTGCGCAAGGCCGGCCAGGTGCTGGATCAAGTCAGCGCGGCGCCGATCACCGCCGAGTCCGCGGCCCGCGCATCCATCGCCGTGGCCGAAGCCAAGGTGCTGACCACCGAGATCTCGCTGCTGGCCAGCGAAAAGCTCTTCGAGCTGGCCGGCAGCCGCGCCACCCTCGCCGAATTCAACCTCGACCGCCACTGGCGCAACGCCCGGGTGCACACCCTGCACGACCCGGTGCGCTGGAAGTACCACGCCGTCGGCGCCTACCACCTGAACGGCACGCTGCCGGCCCGGCACTCCTGGATTTAACCGCCCAGAACGCTTTTGACCAGATCTCTGGAGAAACACATGTCTCTTTCCCAACACGTCGCGGTCATCACCAGCGATGAGCAAGCCCTGATTGTCGCCAGCGACCTGGCGGAAGACTTCAAGCGCGACAGCGCCCTGCGCGACCGTGAACGGCGCCTGCCGCACCCCGAGCTGGAAGCCTTTTCCCGCTCCGGCCTGTGGGGCATCAGCGTGCCCAAGGCATACGGCGGCGCCGGGGTGTCCAATGTCACCCTGGCCAAGGTCATCGCCCTGATCGCCGAGGCCGACGCCTCCCTGGGGCAGATCCCGCAGAACCATTTCTACGCCCTGGAAGTGCTGCGGGTGAACGGCAGCCATCAGCAGAAACAACGGCTGTACGCCGAAGTCCTCGCCGGCCGGCGTTTCGGCAATGCCCTGGCCGAGCTGGGCACCAAGACCGCCCACGACCGCACCACCCGCCTGAGCCGCGACAGCAGCGGCCAGGGCTACCGCATCGACGGGCGCAAGTTCTACGCCACCGGCGCCATCTACGCCCAGCGCATTCCCACCTCGGTGGTGGATGAACACGGCGTGCAGCAACTGGCCTTCGTCCCCGCCGACGCCCAGGGCCTGAGCGTGATCGACGACTGGAGCGGCTTCGGCCAGCGCACCACCGGCAGCGGCTCGGTCGTGTTCGACAACGTCGCGGTGGACGAGGCCGACGTGATGCCGTTCCAGAGCGCCTTCGAGCGCCCGACTCCGGTAGGCCCGTTGGCGCAGATCCTCCACGCCGCCATCGACACCGGCATCGCCCGCGCCGCCTACGAAGACGCCCTGCGCTTCGTGCGCACCAAGACCCGGCCCTGGATCGACTCCGGCAATGACAAAGCCACCGAAGACCCGCTGACCCTCAAGAGCTTCGGCCACCTGAGCATCCGCCTGCACGCCACCGAGGCCCTGCTGGAGCGCGCCGGGGAATTCCTCGACCGGGCCCAGGCCGAAACCAATGCCGAGAGCGTGGCCGCCGCATCCATCGCCGTGGCCGAGGTCCGGGCCCTGAGCACGGAGATTTCCCTGGCCGCCGGCAGCACCCTGTTCGAACTGGCGGGCAGCCAGGCGACCCTGGCCGAGCACGGCCTGGACCGCCACTGGCGCAACGCCCGGGTGCACACCCTGCACGACCCGGTGCGCTGGAAGTACCACGCGGTGGGCAACTACTACCTCAACCAGCAGAACCCGCCGCTGCGGGGGACCATCTGATGGCCGCGCCAGAAACCGCCAAGAAGAAGATCCTGCTCAACGCCTTCAACATGAACTGCGTCGGGCACATCAACCACGGCCTGTGGACCCACCCACGGGACAATTCGACCCAGTACAAGACCCTGGAATACTGGACCGAACTGGCTCAATTGCTGGAGCGCGGGTTGTTCGACGGGCTGTTCATTGCTGACATCGTCGGGGTCTACGACGTCTACCAGAACTCGGTGGACGTGCCCCTCAAGGAGTCGATCCAACTGCCGGTCAACGACCCGCTGCTGCTGGTTTCGGCGATGGCGGCAGTGACCAAGAACCTGGGTTTCGGCCTCACCGCCAACCTCACCTACGAGGCGCCCTACCTGTTCGCCCGGCGCCTTTCCACCCTCGACCACCTGAGCCGTGGCCGGGTCGGCTGGAACATCGTCACCGGCTACCTGGACAGCGCCGCCCAGGCCATGGGCCTGAAGGAGCAGATCGAGCACGACCGCCGCTACGACCAGGCCGACGAATACCTGGAGGTGCTGTACAAACTCTGGGAAGGCAGCTGGGAGGACGACGCGGTCCTCAATGACCGCGAGCAACGCATCTATGCCCAGCCGGGCAAGGTGCACAAGGTCGAGCACCAGGGCGAGTTCTATCAGGTCAGCGGTTATCACCTGTGCGAACCGTCGCCGCAGCGCACCCCGGTGCTGTTCCAGGCCGGCAGCTCGGATCGCGGCCTGCTGTTCGCCGGGCGCCACGCCGAGTGCGTGTTCATCAGCGGGCAGAACAAGGCGGCGACCAAGGCCCAGGTGGACAAGGTCCGCGCCAGCGCCGTGGCCGCCGGGCGCAATCCCGAGGACATCAAGGTGTTCATGGGCCTCAACGTGATAGTCGGCGAGACCGAGGAACTGGCCTGGAACAAGCACGCCGAGTACCGCAGCCATGCCAGCGCCGAAGCCGGCGTGGCGCATTTTTCCGCGTCCACCGGAATCGATTTTTCCCAGTACCAGATCGACGAGCCGATCCAGTACGTGAAGAGCAACGCCATCCAGTCGGCCACCAAGCACCTGCAAAACAACGACTGGACCCGGCGCAAGCTGCTGGAGCAGCACGCCCTGGGCGGCCGCTACTTCACCGTGGTCGGCTCGCCGCAGCAGGTGGCCGACGAGCTGGAATCCTGGATCGCCGAAACCGGCCTGGACGGCTTCAACCTGACCCGCATCGTCACCCCGGAAAGCTATGTCGACTTCATCGATCTGGTGATCCCCGAACTGCAACGACGCGGCTCCTACAAGACCGCCTACGACGAGGGCACCCTGCGGGAAAAACTGTTCCACCAGGACCGCAAACTGCCCGGACGACACACCGGCGCGGCCTACCGCCGCTGAGACGAGGTAGCAGGAACTCTAGTGGCGAGGGAGCTTGCTCCCGCTGGCTTGCACAGCAAGCCCAAACCCTGACGGCGCGGTATGCCTGCAGCACCACGCCACCTGGATCTGGGGCCGCTTTGCGGCCCAACGGGAGCAAGCTCCCTCGCCACAGACAGCGGTCTTCGCCACACCCAAAGGCAATTGTTCAACCTCATCATTCGGATTGACTGGAAGTAACCATCATGAAAACCACGCTCCTGCGCCACCCGGTCAAAGCCCTGGCCCTCGCCCTCGGCCTGTTCAGCAGCGCCGTCTTCGCCGCTGACGCGCCGCTCAAGGTCGGCACCACCGCCGCCTTCGCCATTCCCCTGGAGGCTGCCGTGGAAGAGGCCGGCAAACAGGGCCTGAAAGTCGAGCTGGTGGAATTCACCGACTGGATCGCCCCCAACGTCAGCCTGGCCGCCGGCGATATCGACGTGAACTACTTCCAGCACATCCCGTTCCTGGAAAACGCCAAGGCCGCCGCCGGTTTCGATCTGGTGCCCTTCGCCCCCGGGATCATCAACAACGTCGGCCTGTACTCGAAAAAATACAAAAGCTTCGACGAACTGCCCGTCGGCGCCAGCGTGGCCATCGCCAACGACCCGATCAACAGCGGTCGCGGCCTGCAACTGCTGGCCAAGGCCGGGCTGATCACCCTCAAGCCGGGCGTCGGCTACAAGGCCACCGAAGAAGACATCGTCAGCAACCCGAAGAAGATCAAGATCCTCCAGGTCGAAGCCGTGCAACTGGTGCGCGCCTATGACGACGCCGATCTGGTCCAGGGTTACCCGGCCTACATCCGCCTGGCCAAGACCTTCGATGCCGGCTCGGCGCTGCTGTTCGACGGCCTGGACCACAAGGAATACGTGATCCAGTTCGTGATCCAGCCCAAGAGCAAGAACGACCCGCGGCTGATCAAGTTCGTCGATATCTACCAGCACTCGCCACAGGTTCGCGCCGCCCTGGATAAAGCCCACGGCAAGCTCTACCAAGCCGGCTGGGAAGGTTGAGATGAGTGTCGCGACGCTACAGCGCAAGCTAGCCGACCCGGCGCCCCACAGCGCCGAACGGACCGAGCTGCACCCCGAACTGAATCGCGCCCAGGTGCGCTTTATCGGCCTGGGCAAGACCTATCAGGGCCAGCAGGGCACGGTGCAGGCCTTGCACGGCATCGACCTGTCGATCCAGCGCGGCGAAGTGTTCGGTATCATCGGCCGCAGCGGCGCCGGCAAGTCGTCGCTGATCCGTACCATCAACCGCCTGGAGCAGCCCAGCAGCGGCCGGGTGCTGATCGATCAGGTGGACATCGGCGACTTCGACGAAGACCGCCTGGTCGCCCTGCGCCGGCGCATCGGCATGATCTTCCAGCACTTCAACCTGATGTCGGCCAAGACCGTGTGGCACAACGTCGAGCTGCCGCTGAAGGTGGCCGGGGTGCCCAAGGCCGAGCGCGAGCGCAAGGTCCGCGAGCTACTGGAACTGGTGGGCCTCAAGGACAAGCACCAGGCCTACCCGGCGCAGCTGTCCGGCGGGCAGAAGCAGCGGGTGGGCATCGCCCGGGCCCTGGTCCACGATCCCGAGATCCTGCTGTGCGACGAGGCCACTTCGGCCCTGGACCCGGAAACCACCCAGTCGATCCTCGGCCTGCTGAAACAGATCAATCAGCGCCTGGGCCTGACCATCATCCTCATCACCCACGAGATGGCGGTGATCCGCGAGATCTGCGACCGGGTGGTGGTGCTGGAACACGGGCGCATCGTCGAACAGGGGCCGGTCTGGGAAGTCTTCGGCCACCCGCAACACGAGGTCAGCAAGACCCTGCTGGCGCCGTTGCAGCACGGCCTGCCGCCAGAGCTGCAAAGCCGTCTGCGCAGTCATCCCGAATCGTCCGAGGCCGCCGTGGTGCTGAGCCTGCGCTTTACCGGCAGCCAGCGTGAGGAGCCGGATCTGGCGGCGCTGTTCAGCGCCCTCGGCGGTCGCGTGCGCCTGCTGCAAGGCGGCGTGGAACGCATCCAGGGCCACGCCCTGGGGCAACTGCTGCTGGCGGTCCAGGGCTCGTCCCTGGGGGCGGCGGAGCTGCGCCAGCGCGCCGGGCAATGGGCACAGCAAGTGGAGGTACTGGGCTATGTGGTTTGATCGCTTGTTGCAGGGCATTCTCGACACCCTGCTGATGGTTGGCGTGTCCTCGCTGATCGCCCTGCTGGCGGGGATTCCCCTGGCGGTAATCCTGGTCACCAGCGGCAAGGGCGGGATCTATGAAGCGCCGAACCTGAACCGGGCCCTGGGGGCCTTTGTGAACCTGTTCCGCTCGATTCCGTTCCTGATCCTGATGGTGGCGCTGATCCCCTTTACCCGGCTGATCGTCGGCACCACCTACGGCGTGTGGGCGGCGGTGGTGCCGCTGACCATTGCCGCCACGCCGTTCTTTGCGCGGATCGCCGAAGTGAGCTTGCGGGAGGTCGACCACGGCCTGATCGAAGCCGCCCAGGCCATGGGCTGCCGACGCTGGCACATCGTCTGGCACGTGCTGCTGCCCGAGGCGCTGCCGGGCATCGTTGGAGGCTTCACCATCACCCTGGTGACCATGATCAACTCCTCGGCGATGGCCGGGGCGATTGGCGCGGGTGGCCTGGGGGACATTGCCTACCGCTACGGTTACCAGCGTTTCGACAGCCAGATCATGCTCACGGTGATCGTGCTGCTGGTGATCCTGGTGGCGGCGATCCAGCTGGGCGGCGACCGTCTGGCGCGGGTGCTGAACAAACGCTAGTGGCATCCCGTGTAGCCGCTGCCGCAGGCTGCGACCAAGGTCCGCAGGACCTTGCGAGGCCCTCAAGAGCGGCGTCTCCTGCGGAGCCGTTCGCAGCCTGCGGCAGCGGCTACAGGGTGCATGGGGTATATTCGGGCCATTCCCTTAACGCCATGCGACCCGCCATGAAACTCGCCCCCGACGATCTCGATACCATCACCGCCACCACCCTCGGCCACTACCAGCAGGTGGCCGAAGACTTTCGTGAAGGCACCCGCGACCACGACGTCAGCCAGAACATCGACGCGCTGCTGCGGCATATCCAGGGCCCGGCGCCGTTCCGCGTGCTGGACTTCGGCTGCGGTCCGGGGCGCGATCTGCAAACCTTCACCCGCCTGGGCCACGTGGCCATCGGCCTCGACGGCTGCGAGCGCTTTGCCCAGATGGCCCGGGACGACAGCGGTTGCGAAGTGTGGCAGCAGGACTTTCTCAAGCTCGATCTACCGGCGGGTCACTTCGACGGCATCTTCGCCAACGCGGTGCTGTTTCACATTCCCCGCCAGGAACTGCCACGGGTGCTCAAGCAGTTGCATGCCAGCCTCAAGGACGGCGGCGTGCTGTTCAGCTCCAACCCGCGCGGCGACAACCAGGAAGGCTGGAACGGCCCACGCTACGGCGCCTACCACGACCTCGCGGCCTGGCAGGCACTGCTGACCGAGGCAGGCTTTATCGAACTGGAGCACTACTACCGCCCCGCCGGCCTGCCCCGGGAACAGCAACCCTGGCTGGCCAGCGTCTGGCACAAGGCCTGAGCCCTCCCGCCCCACTCCCCTGTAGGAGCCGGCTTGCCGGCGAAAGCGCTTGCGGATCAGGCGCCCGCCTCTCGGGCCTCTTCGCTGGCAAGCCAGCTCCTACGACCGCGGGCTGCCTAGGCCATTCGCAACACCGCCAACCTCGCAGGCGCCGGCTTGCCGGCGAAGGCGTTTCCGGATCAAGCGCTCGCCTCTCGGGCCCCTTCGCTGGCAAGCCAGCTGCTACGAGGCCGTGGGGCGGTCGCGGTCGGAGTCTTGGCTGGGCTCCTTGATTTTGTACCAGGCCACGTACAGCGCCGGGAGGAACAGCAAGGTCAGCAAGGTGGCAACGATGATGCCGCCAATCATGGCGTAGGCCATCGGCCCCCAGAACACTTCACGGGCAATCGGGATCATCCCCAGGCTGGCCGCGGCGGCGGTCAGCAGGATCGGCCGGCGCCGGTGGTGGGTGGCTTCCAGTACCGCGTCCCAGGGGTGATAACCCTCGCGCTCGTAGTCGTCGATCTGGGTCACCAGGATCACCGAGTTGCGGATGATGATGCCGATCAGCGCGAGGATCCCGAGGATCGCCACAAAGCCCATGGGCGTGCCGGTGGGCACCAGGGCCAGGACCACGCCGATCAGCCCCAGGGGCGCCACGCTGGCCACCAGGAACAGCTTCTGCACGCTGTGCAGCTGGATCATCAGAAAGGTCGCCATGAGGAACAGCATCAGCGGCACCACCTTGGCGATCGGGCCCTGGGCCTTGCCGCTTTCCTCCACGGTGCCGCCGGTGGCCACCGAATAACCGGCCGGCAGGCTGGAGGCGAAGCGCTCGATGGTCGGCTTGAGTTGCTTGACCAGGTCGGTGGGCTGGATCGCGTCGCGCACCGCGGCCTTGATGGTGATGGTCGGCTTGCGGTCGCGGCGCCATACCAGCGGCTGCTCCAGTTCGTAGCCCACCGTGGCAAAAGCCAGCAGCGGAATCGAGGTGCCGCTGGGGGTGACGATCTGCAGGTTCTGCAGGGTTTCCGGGGAGCCGCGTTCATTGTCGTCGGCGCGGCCGACCACGTTGATCAGGTAGATGTCGTCATGCACCTGGGTCACGGTGGAGCCGCTGACGATGCTGTTCATCAGCCGCGCCACGTCTTCCGAGGACAGCCCGAGCTGGCGCGCCTTGTCCTGGGCGATGTCGATGCGCAGCACTTTGCCGGGCTCGTTCCAGTCGTAGATGATCTCGCCGATATGCGGGTTCTGGTCCAGTTCGGTGGCCAGGTCGATGGCGTGCTTGCGCACCTGGTCGATGTCCTTGCCGCTGACCCGGTACTGGATCGGCCGCCCCACTGGCGGGCCCATTTCCAGGGCCTGCACATAGCTGCCAATGCCGACGAAGTCTTCGCGCAGGCGCTTGCGCAAGCGCTCGCTCAGGGCGGTGCGCTGCTCCAGGCCCTTGCTGACGATCACCAGCTGGGCGTAGTAGGGGTTCTGCAGTTGCTGGTCCAGGGGCAGGTAGAAACGGATCGCGCCTTCGCCGATGTAGGTGCTCCAGCGCTCGATGTCCGGGTCGTCCTTGAGGGTCGCTTCCAGCCGGTCAACGGCCATGCGGGTCTCGTTGATCGAGGCGTTCTGCGGCAGGTTGAGGTCCACCAGGATCTCCGGCCGGTCGGAAGACGGAAAGAACTGGTTCTGCACGAAGCGCATGCCGAACACCGAGGCGGCGAACAGCAGCACGGTGATGCCGATCGCCCACCAGCGGTTGCGCATGGCCCACAGCAGGCCGCCATTGAAGGCACGACCGATGCGCCCCGGCTCCTCGGAGTGGGGTTTGACGTTGGTACTGAGGATGTGGATGCCGATCACCGGGGCGAACAGCACCGCGACGATCCACGACACCAGCATGGCCACGGCGATCACCGCGAACAGGGTGAAGGTGTACTCGCCGGCGGAGCTGGCGTTGAGGCCGATGGGCACGAAGCCAGCCACGGTCACCAGGGTCCCGGTGAGCATCGGGAAGGCGGTGGAGGTGTAGGCAAAGGTCGCCGCCTGCTCCTTGCTCTCGCCCTTCTCCAGGCGGGTGACCATCATTTCCACGGTGATCATGGCGTCGTCCACCAGCAGCCCCAGGGCGATGATCAAGGCCCCCAGGGAGATCCGCTGCATGGTGATGCCGCTGTACTCCATGAACACGAAGACCATGGCCAGCACCAGCGGAATCGAGCAGGCCACCACCAGCCCGGCGCGCACCCCGAGGCTGATGAAGCTCACCACCAGGACGATGATCACCGCCTCGAACAGGGCGCTGGTGAAACCGCCCACCGCCTCCTGCACCACCTCGGCCTGGTCGGACACCTTGTGCACGCCGATGCCGATCGGCAGGTCGGCGGTCAGCTCGTTCATGCGCGCATGCAGGGCCTTGCCGAAGTCCTGGATGTTGCCGCCCTTCTTCATGGCAATCGCCAGGCCGATGGCCGGCTGGCCATTGAAGCGGAACAGCGGCGTGGACGGGTCGACGTAGCCGCGGCTGATGTCGGCGATGTCCGCCAAGCGATAGAAGCGGTCGTTGAGCCGCAGGTTGACCGTGGCCAGGTCCTTCTCCGAGGCGAACTGCCCGGAAGTGCGCACCGAGATCCGCTCCGGTCCGGCCTCGATCACCCCGGCCGGGGTCACCGCGTTCTGCGCTTGCAGGCTTTGCAGGACCTGGCGCTGGTCGATGCCCAGGGCCGCCAGCTTGCGGGTGGAGAAGTTGAGGTAGATGACTTCGTCCTGCTCACCGACCATCTCCACCTTGCCCAGGTTCGGCACTTCGCGGATCTGCGCGCGGACCTGCTCCACGTAGTCCCGCAGCTGGCGCATGCTCAGGCCGTCGGCGGTGAAGGCATAGACCGAGCCGAACACATCGCCGAATTCATCGTTGAAACCCGGGCCCTGCAAGCCCTGGGGAAAGTCGCCGCGGATGTCGTTGATCTTCTTGCGCACCTGATACCAGATCTCGGGAATGTCCTTGGCACTGGTGGTGTCGCGCAGGTAGACGAACACCGTCGACTCGCCGGGGCGGGTGTAGCTTTTCACGTAGTCCAGCGAATCCAGTTCTTCGAGTTTTTTCTCGATGCGGTCGGTGACCTGCTTCAGGGTTTCTTCCTGGGTCGCGCCGGGCCAGCGGGTCTGGATCACCATGGTCTTGATGGTGAAGGACGGGTCTTCCTCACGCCCCAGGTTCAGGTAGGAAAACACCCCCATCAGCAGCGCGACGAACATCAGGTACCAGACGAAGGACTGATGTTTGATAGCCCATTCGGACAGGTTGAAGCTTCCTTTGCTGGCAGGCGTCATTGCGCGCGATCCTCGTCGATTTTGACTTTCTGCCCCGGCTTGAGGCTGTTGACCCCGGCACTGACCACGCGCTCGCCGGGCTTGACCCCCTGGCCGATCAGCGCCGAATCCGCGTCGCGGCTGAGCACCTTGATCTCACGCGGGGCGACGGTCTGGCTCTGCGGGTCGATGACCCAGATCCGGGTCTGGCCATCCACCTCTTGCAGGGCACTGAGCGGCAACTCGGTGCGCGGCGCGATGGCCGAGCTCAGGGTCACGCTGATGGCGGTGCCCAGGCGAAAGGCCTCGGGGGTGTCCTTGAGGGTCAGGCGCGCGCGCCGGGTACGGGTCGCGCTCTGGGCCTGGGGCTCGATCTCGCGCACGGTGGCGGTGGTGCTGATGCTCGGGTCCAGTTGTGCGGCGACCTTGAATTCCACGTCCGCCGGCAGCTGGTCAACCAGGCTCGCCGGCAGGTCGATCACCGCTTCCTTGATCTCCGGCCGGGCCAGGGTCACCACCTGCTGGCCGGCGGTCACCACCTGTCCGGCTTCGGCGTTCCAGGCGGTGACCACGCCGCCGTGATCGCTGCGCAACTGGCTGTAGTTGAGCTGGTCCTGGGCCTGGCGCAGCGCGGCCTTGGCCTGATCCAGGGCGGCGCCGGTGGTCTTCAGGTCGGTCTGGGCGATGTCCAGTTGCGCCTGGGCGCCGACCCCACGGTCGAACAGTTCCTGCTGGCGCCGGGCATTGGCCTGGGCGTTGATCCACTGCGCCTCGACCTTGGCCAGGTCGCCCTGGGCGGCCCGCAACTGGTTCTGCTGGTCGGTGGGGTCGAGGGTCGCCAGCAAGTCCCCGGGGCCGACTTCGGCGCCGACATCGACCGCGCGGTTGGCGATGCGCCCCGGCACCCGGAAGCCCAGGTTGGTTTCATAACGGGCCTGGATGTTACCGGCAAAGCGCCCCAGGCTTTCCTCGGACTGCGCCACCACCCGGATCGACAGCACCGGACGCACCGGTTCCGGCGCCGGTTCTTCCCTGGAGCAGCCCGGTAGCAGGGCGGCGGCGCACAACAGTGGCAGCAGGCGCTTCATGGTTGCGCTCCCTGATCGTCGCCGCTGGCGGCAATCTCCACCCTCATCCCCGGGTGCAACAATTGCCCCCCCGCCACCACCACTTTCTCGCCGCCCTTGAGGCCCTCGCTGATAATCACCTTGCCGGTCAGGTAACGCCCGACCTTGACGTTGTGCAGCACGGTCTTGCCGTCCTCGCCCACCAGCCACACCGCCGGCTCGCGGAGGTTCTTGGTCAACGCCGACCAGGGCAGCACCACGCTGGCCTTGCCATTGGCCCGGGCGGTGGCGCTGACCACCGAGCCCAGGTCCATGCCCGCCGGCAGTGCATCGAGCAGCACCTTGACCTGCACCGTGCCGC
Source organism: Pseudomonas sp. 3MA1 (assembly GCF_029237275.1). Classification (NCBI taxonomy): domain Bacteria; kingdom Pseudomonadati; phylum Pseudomonadota; class Gammaproteobacteria; order Pseudomonadales; family Pseudomonadaceae; genus Pseudomonas; species Pseudomonas sp. 3MA1. The sequence continues at coordinate 550,399 of NZ_JAACFX010000004.1, forward strand.
TCTGGGCCGAAACCACCGGAGTCACTTCACGGACCTTGCCGGTGGTGGCCACCTTGGGGTTGTCCAGCAGACTGATGTGGATGGTTTCCTGGCCCGGCGGCTCCATCAGCAACGACTCGTAGACGTTGAACACCGCGTCGCGCTCGCCGTCCCGGGCCAGGCTGAAGATCGGCATGGTAGCCTGCACCACCTGACCGACCTCGGCCTGGCGCGCGGTGATCACCCCCGGCGCCTCGGCCACCAGCTCGGTGTAGCTCAACTGCTCGCGGGCGTTGGCCAGTTGCGCCTGGGCCGCGCTCAGGGCGCTCTGGCTGCTGCGCAGGGCGGCCTGGGCCGAGTCGTATTCGCTCTGGCTGGTGTAGCCCTTGGGCAAGAGCTTCTGCTGGCGGACAAACGCCGCGCTGGCCTGCTTGACCCGGGCCTGCTCGGCGAACACCGAGGCGGCGGCGGAATCGACATTGGTCTGCAAGTCCTTGGGATCGAGCCGAGCCAGTACCTGCTGGGCGGAAACCCGGTCGCCGACATCCACCAGACGCTGGATGATCTTGCCGCCCACGCGGAACGACAACTCGGTCTGCACCCGAGCCTGGATGTCGCCGGTGAGGGTCACCGAAGGCGCAAAATCGCTGCTCTGCACCGACTGGATCCGCACCCGCGGGTGCTCCTTCTCGGTCGGCTTTTCCGCCCCGCAGCCGCCGAGCAGAGCCAGCAGACCCAGCCCCACCATCCACTTCGAATTGAGACCGGTCATGCAGACTCCTTGTGCTTGTTCGTCGCGCCAGTGACGTTACGACTGTGAGCTTAGAACAGGGTTCAACCCTTGCACGCAGCTCTCATCAGTGGGGGCTTCGGTGGCGAGGGAGCTTGCTCCCGCTCGGCTGCGCAGCAGCCGCAACGGCCCTCGACGCGCTCTATCCTGGCAAGCACAACGTCGGTTTCGAGGGCAGCCGCAAGCAAGCTCCCGCTCTCCAAATCAGGCACACTGCGCACCACGCAGCAGGAGATCCGACATGCTCAAGACCCTGGCGGTGGCCAATTACCGTTCCATCAACAACCTGGTGATGCCCCTCGGCCGGCTGAACCTGATCACCGGCGCCAATGGCAGCGGCAAGTCCAACCTGTACCGCGCCCTGCGCCTGCTGGCGGAAACCGCCCAGGGCGGGGTGGTCAATGCCCTGGCCAAGGAAGGCGGGTTGGAGTCGACCTTCTGGGCCGGGCCGGAACAGATCAGCCGGCGCATGAGCCAGGGCGAGGTGCCGGTCCAGGGCGGGCCGCGCAAGGCCGCCAGACGCCTGCAGCTGGGCTTTGCCGGTGAGGACTTCGGGTACGCGATCAGCCTGGGGCTGCCGGATTCCAGCGGTCATTTCATGTTGCCCGGGCACAGCCTGCCGATTGCCTCGCGCTTCACTCTCGACCCGTGGATCAAGCGCGAGAGCATCTGGGGCGGGCCCCTGTATCGCTCGGCCAGTGCCCTGGTAGACCGCCAGGGACCGATGGTACGAGCCCGCGCGGGGCGTCAATGGGAGGTACTGGCGCAGCATACGAGCAGCGGCGACAGCCTGTTCGACCGGGTGGGCAACCTGAGCTCATCGCCCGAGGTCCTGCATCTGCGCGAGCAGATTCGTGGCTGGCGTTTCTATGACCACTTGCGCACCGACAGCCAGGCACCCGCGCGCCGACCACAGCTGGGCACCCGCACCCCGGTGCTGCACCACGATGGCCGGGACCTGGCCGCCGCGTTGCAGACCATTATCGAGGTGGGCGATCAGCAGGCATTGCACGAGAGCATCAGCGACGCCTTCCCGGATTCGCGGCTGCAGATCGATGCCGTTCCGGGGGGCTTGTTCAGCGTGCAGCTGCACCAGGAAGGCTTGTTGCGACCGCTGTCGGCGGCGGAACTGTCGGACGGCACCTTGCGCTACCTGTTGCTGGTGGCGGCCTTGCTGACCCCGCGTCCGCCGAGCCTGATGGTGCTCAACGAACCGGAGACCAGCCTGCACCCGGACCTGTTGCCGGCCCTGGCGCGCTTGATCATCAGGGCTTCAGAGCAGTGCCAGGTGTGGGTGGTGTCCCACGCCCGGCGCCTGATCGCGGCCTTGCAGGAAGCCCCCGAATGCAACTGCATCGTGCTGGAAAAACAGCTGGGCCAGACCGGCATCGTCGGCCAGCGCCTGCTGGACGAACCGGCGTGGCACTGGCCTGACTGAAAATCGCGTCTCCCCACACCCTGTAGCCGCTGCCGAAGGCTGCGATAAGGTCCGCAGGACCTTCCGAGGCCCTCAAGAGCGGCGTCTCCTTCGGAGCCGTTCGCAGCCTTCGGCAGCGGCTACACAGTGGATTCAGGATCCGCTTTCAGCAGCTGACAGTACGCCTCAGCCCTGCCATTTGCCGCCTTCGACAATCACGCTCTCAGGCGGGGTGTCGTCGCTCAGTTCCTTGCGCACGTACTGGTCATACAGCTTGAGCAGGTACTTCTCCTCGCCGAGCTTGGCCAGTTCGGCATTCACCCAATCCCGCAGCTCGATATTGCCCTTCTTCACCGCCGGGGCAATCGGCGCCTGTTCGCCCAGGGTCTGCGGCAATACACGGTAGCCCGGGTTCTGCTTGGACCAGCTGAACAGGATCAGGTTGTCCTGGGCATAGGCGTCGCCACGGCCATTGGCCAGGGCTTGCAGGGACTCGGTGTTCTTCTCGAACTTGAGCAGCTTCCAGTCCGGGTGGTTCTGGGTCAGCCAGATGTCCGCGGTGGTGCCGGTGGTAACGATGGTGGTGCGGGTCGCCAGGTCATCCAGGCTCTTCACCGGGCTGCCTTCGGGCACCAGGGCCTGCACCGCCACCTTGAGGTTGGGGTTGGTGAATTCCACCGCCTGCTTGCGCTCCGGGGTCACGGTCATGTTGGCCAGGATCAGGTCAACCTTGTCGCTCTGCAGGAAGGGAATGCGGCTGGCCGGTTCCACGGCGACGAACTCCACCTTGTTCTCGTCCCCCAGCAGGTCCTTGGCGAACTGGCGGCCGATGTCGGTATCGAAGCCCACGTAGCGCCCGGTTTCATCGACGAAACCGAACGGCGGCTTGTCGGTGAACACGCCGACGATCAGCTTGTCCCGGGCCTTGATCTTGTCCAGGTAGCCAGGCGCCGGCGCGGCGCTGGCAGCGGTGGCCGCCGGCTTGGGCGCCTCGGCCGCTTTATCGCAGCCGGCCAGCAGGGCCAGACCGAACAGCGGCAGTAACAACAACGAAGACTTGGCAGTTTTCATAAGAGCTCCAGTTCCTTTTTGGGGGCTTTCTTGGGCAGTGCTGCAACGAAGGAGAACTTCTCCAGGAACTGCTGCGCGCGTGCGCTCTGCGGGTTCGTGAAGAAAGCCTCGGGGGTGTTGTGTTCCACGATGCGCCCGCCGTCCATGAACACGATGCGGTCGGCCACGGCCCGGGCGAAGGCCATTTCATGGGTGACGATCAACAGGGTCATGCCGTCCCGGGCCAGGCCCTGGATCACCTGCAGCACTTCCTTGACCATCTCCGGATCAAGGGCCGCGGTGACCTCGTCGAACAGCATCACCTGGGGGTTCATGCACAACGAGCGGACGATGGCGATGCGTTGCTGCTGGCCGCCGGACAGCTGCCGGGGAAAAGCCTCGCGCTTGTCCAGCAGGCCCACCCGTTCCAGCAGCGCCTCGGCCTGGGCCCGGGCTTCCCGGGGCTCGCGCTTTTGCACCTTGAGCGGCCCGAGGAGGAGGTTGTCCAGCACGTTCATGTGGGGGAACAGGTGATAGCTCTGGAACACCATGCCGATCTGCTGGCGCACCTGGCGCCAATCGGTGTCGGGGTTGAGCAGCTCGCGCCCGGCGAAACGCAGATGGCCGCTTTGGGCGCTTTCCAGGCCGTTGAGGCAGCGCAGCAGAGTGCTCTTGCCGCAGCCGCTGGGGCCGAGGATGACGATCACCTCCCCTGCGGCCACGCTGAGGTCGACCTCCTTGAGCACCTGCTGCGGGCCAAAGAATTTGTTGAAACCCTGGAACTCGATCAATGCGCTCATGCTTGCGTCCAGCGCCGCTCCAGCACGCGGGAAGCGGCCGACAGCGGGTAGCAGATAAAGAAGAAAAACAGGAACAACACGCCGTAGATCAACACCGACTCGTAGGTGCGCTCGATGATCTGCTGGCCGACCTTGATCACGTCCACCACGCCGATCAGCACCGCCAGGGAGCTGGTCTTGATGATTCGCGTGTAGACGTTGATGGTCGGCGGGGTCATGCGCTTCAGCGTCTGGGGCAGCAGTACGTAGCCGTACAACTGGGCAGCGGAAAGGCCAATGGACAAGCCCGCTTCCCGCTGGCCCCGGGGCAGGGATTGCAGGGCCCCGCGGACCACCTCGCCGACCTCGCTGGCGCCCCACAGCGACAGCACCAGCACCGCGCAGGTGAAGCTGGGAATGCTGAGGCCGAAGAAGATCGGAAAGCCGAAGAACAGCAGGTACAACCAGACCAGCACCGGGATCGCCCGGAACAGCTCCAGGTAGATCCGCAGCGGCACGTCCAGCACCTTGCGTTGCAAGCTGCGCAGCACGCCGTAGAGCACCCCGCCCAGGGTGCTGAAGGCAATGCTCAGCAGGGAAATCGACAAGGTCTGCGCAGCGCCCCGGGCCAGTTGCGGCAAGGACACCAGCAACAGCTCAAGACCCGAACTGGCCATGTTGCAGCCTCCTTTCCAGACGGCTGAGCAACAGCGACAACGGCAGGAACAACAGCACGCAGATCAGCGTCAGCACGGCGAGCATTTCGTAGGTCTTGTAGTACAGGGCGATGTAGCTCTTGGTGGTGTAGAGAATCTCCGGCACCGCCACCGCCGAAACCACGGTGGTTTCCTTGAGCAGGAAAATGAAATTGGCGAACAGCGACGGCAGGCTGAGGATCCCGGCCTGGGGCAGGATCACGTAGCGCAGCAACTGCCACTGCGACAGGCCGATGGAGCGCCCCGATTCCAACTGTGCCTGGGGCACTGCATCCACGCCGGCGCGCAGCACTTCGGTGAGGTAGGCGCCGCCGAGAAAGGTCATGGTGATGATCGCCGCAGTGAACCCCGACACCTTGATCCCCAGTGCCGGCAAGGCGAAGTAGACGAAGAACAGCTGGATCAGCAGCGGTGTGTTGCGCGCCAGTTCCACGTACAGGCCGATCAGCCGGTGCAGGTAAGGGGTGCGAAACACCAGGACAGTGGCGTTGATCAGGGCCACCAGCAGCGAGGTGCCAATGGCGATCAGGCCGACCTGCAGGGTCACCCCCACGGCCTTGAGAAAGGCCGGCAGGGTGCTGAGGATAAAAGCGTAATCGAGGGTCATGAATCATCCTGAACGCCGCTGGGGTACAGCGGCGGTGGCGCAGTCCGTGGGGCAGTGGGTAACCGCCCGGCTGCCGCGACTTTATAGCTATAAAAAGCAGAATTTAAATACCGTTAAGGCATATTGATATCACCCAAAAACCTAACCCGCGGATTTGCCGGGCTGGCGCCGAGCTACTACCTTTTCTGCCGGGCCTGCCGGGTTCTTTCGCGCTCGTACAGCCCCACCGGACGCTGCACTTCTCAAGGACGACCGCCATGGCCGATGCAAAGACCCCGCAACCGCTGGACCCCCATGAACTGATGAAATGGCTGGCAGCCCTGCGCCGCGCCACCCAACCCAGCGCCTAAAGCGCTCCGCTTCAAGGGCTGGCTTGTGTAGGAGCTGGCTTGCCAGCGAAGGCGCCCGCAAGAGCGATGCAAAACTCAACGGCCTCTTCGCCGCCCGGCCGGCTCCTACGGCTTTTACGAAGGCAATAAAAAACGCCGACGCTGTCATAGCCGTCGGCGTTCAAACCTGAAGGGGTTTATCGCGTCAGTAGCCTAGTTCATCAGAACGCTGGCAATACCGCGCCGTTGTATTTCTTCTCGATAAAGGCTTTCACCTCGGGGCTGGTCAGGGCCTTGGCCAGCTTCTGGATCGCCGCGCTGTCCTTGTTGTCCGGACGCGCCACCAGGTAGTTCACGTAAGGCGAATCGGCGCCTTCGATCACCAGCGCATCCTTGGCCGGGTTCAGGCCCGCTTCCAGGGCGTAGTTGGTGTTGATCATGTCCAGGTCAACCTGATCCAGGACCCGCGGCAGCATGGCCGACTCCAGTTCCTTGAACTTGAAGTTGTGCGGGTTCTTGGCGATGTCCTTGGGCGTGGACACGGCGTTTTTCGGGTCCTTGAGCTCGATCAGGCCAGCCTTCTGCAGCAGGATCAGGGCGCGGCCGCTGTTGCTGCCTTCGTTGGGGATGGCGATGGTGGCGCCGTCTTTGAGCTCGGCCAGGGACTTGACCTTCTTCGAGTAGCCGCCGAAGGGTTCGACGTGCACACCGATCACGGTTTCAAGGTGAGTGCCCTTGCCCTCGTTGAAGTTCTTCAGGTACGGCAGGGTCTGGAAGTAGTTGGCGTCCAGACGCTTCTGATCGACCTGCACGTTGGGTTGCACGTAGTCGGTGAACACCTTGATTTCCAGGTCCACGCCTTCCTTGGCCAGGGTGGGCTTGATCAGCTCAAGGATCTCGGCGTGTGGCACCGGAGTCGCGGCAACCACCAGCTTCTCGCCGGCCTGGGCAATACCGGCGCTCAGGGCTGCCGCCAGTGCGGTGAACAACAGAACTTTTTTCATGCAAGGTCCTTAGGTGTCGGGATCGACGACGGCTTCAAATAGGGGGCTGATTGCGGTGCCAGTGAAGTGCCACTGCTGGCGTGAAGCGGACAATACCGAGATTTTTTATTCCCGAACAATATCTTTTATTCACGTTCATATTCCATTTTGTTCATACAGCCAGACAGCCCGCCAACGCGCCCCACCGCCCCCTGTAGCCGCTGCCGCAGGCTGCGAACGACGACGCAGTCGGCGCCGGGGCCATCGGGGCTCTCCAGCAGGATCGTGGGGAACGGTTTGGCGTCTGCTGCGCAGCCGGTCGCAGCCTGCGGCAGCGGCTACACCGCCAGCAGGCGCTCGAGGGCCTGGCGCTCTGCGGGGGTGCCGGATTCGCTGATCTGCCGCAGCAATTGCTCGATCTGCTCCAGCGGCGAAGGGGTCGGCGGCAGGTTGAGGTGCTCGGGAAGAATCTCCTCGCCACTGCTCACCAGCAGGGCAAAGTGAATGACGTTCTCCAGCTCCCGGGTATTGCCCGGCCAGCTGTGGCGCTCCAGGGCCTGTTGCGCGGCTTCGCTGATCAGCGGCACCGGCAGGTCCAGGCGCTGGCTGTAGATCCCCAGGAAGTACTCGGCCAGGGACTCGATGTCCCCGACCCGTTCGCGCAGCGCCGGCAATTCCAGCTGGCCTTCGCTGAGGTAGCGATACAGGCGCTCATGGAACTTGCCCGCCGCCACCGCCTGGGCCAGGTCGATGCTGGTGGCCGCCACCAGGCGCACATCCACCGGGCTTGGCTGCTGGGCGCCGACCCGGGTCACTTCGTGGTTCTCCAGGGCGGCCAGCAGCTTGGTCTGGATCGGCAGCGGCAGGTCGCCGATCTCATCCAGGTACAGGGTCCCGCCATTGGCCGAACCGAACCAGCCGGCGCGGCTGCTGGCCGAGCCGCTGAAACTGCCGGCGGCGTAGCCGAACAGTTCGGCGTCGGCGTAGGTGGGGCTGATGGCGCCGCAGTTGACCGAGACAAACAGGCCGCTGCGGTCGCTGGCGCGGTGGATGTGCCGGGCCAGCAGCTCCTTGCCGGTGCCGGTTTCACCGCGGATCAGCACCGACACCGCACGCGGCGCCAAGTGCTCCAGCTCTTCACGCAGTTGCCGCGAACGCGGATCGACGAACACCAGCGCCTTGGCGCGGATGCTCAGGGGGCTTTTTTCCGCATCGGGAAAGGTCAGCAGCGGCTGGCCGAAAGGGGTATGAGGACTCATGGCAGACTCCCGCCCCAGGCCGCCTGGGGACGGGGGCGCTTAAACAGGAAAAGGACGATCAGGCACGACGCCGCGCGTGTTGCTCCACGCGGTTCTGCAGACGGTAGAGATAGGCAAAGCCCTGCTCCCAGCGCTGGTGGCCGGACTTGACGTTGATATGCCCGGCACCGGCCAGGATCCCGGCTTCGGCGCCCCAGTCACGGGCCAGTTCCAGGGCACGCGGCGCGCTGACCGCGCTGTCGTTGTCCGAGCTGACCACCTGGCTGGGGAACGGCAGCAGGTCCCGAGGAATAGGCGCAAAATTGCGCAGCGCCGGGGCACAGGCCGGACGCTCGACATCCGCCGGCGCCACCAGCAGCGCCCCGCGCACCTGGCGCAGCGCGGCTACGGGCGCGCGAGCCGCCCAGTGGGCCACGGTGATGCAACCCAGGCTGTGGGCAATCAGGATCACCGGCGTGTCGTCGGCGGCGATGGCTTCCGCCAGGGCCGCCACCCAGTCTTCGCGACGCGGCGTCAGCCAATCGGCCTGCTCCACCCGCGCACTGTTGGGCAGGCTGTTCTGCCAATGGGTTTGCCAATGATCTTCTGGCGATCCTTGCCAGCCCGGCACAATCAAGTAGCGAATGGATGCGTTGCGCATGGGGAACTCTCCTGCTGCGTGTCTGTTCCCGGACGAGTATAGGGAGGGGATTTATATTCGTTAAGGAATAAGAAGCTATTTATTAATACCTTAAACGAATATAAAACATCCCCTGCCCTCCGTAGGAGCCGGCTTGCCGGCGAAGAGGCCATCAGCTCTTGCGCAACCTTGAGGACGCCTTCGCTGGCAAGCCAGCTCCTACAGTTGGCGCGATTGCGGGGGTGTTCTTGCCGGCGAAGGGAGTTCTGCGGGGGCTTTTTCGCCAGACAAAAAAAAGGCCGCACCCTGCCAAGGAGACGGCCTGAAAAGTCGTGGCTTTGTTGCTCGGTGTCAGCGCGCGGTAATCACCGACAGCTTGGTGATGCCCGCACGCTCGATGGACGCCATGGCCCGGGCCACTTCGCCGTAGTTGACGCCATCGTCGGCCTGCAGCTGGACCCGCACTTGCGGGTCCTTGGCCTTGGCCGCTTGCAAGTTGGTTTCCAGCAGGTCCGGCTGGATCTGGTCCTTGTTGATAAAGAGTTTGCCGGTGCCGTCGATGCTCACCACCAGCGGGTCCTTCTGCTCCACCGGGGCCACGGCCTCGGTCTTGGGCAGGTTGATCGGGATGGCGTTGGTCAGCAGCGGCGCGGTGACGATGAACACCACCAGCAGTACCAGCATCACGTCCACCAGGGGCGTGACGTTGATCTCGCTCAGCACCTCATCGCTGTCTTGGGTGGAGAAGGCCATATCAGGACGCCTCCTTGACTTTCTGTTGGCTGCCCTGGGCCGCGGCCTTGTGCAGGCTCGGGTGGATCAGCACGCGGAACGAGTTCTTCTGCGCCAGGCTGTAGAAGTCGTGGGCGAAGTCGTCCAGGTCCGCGGCGGTGAGCTTCAGGCGCCGCAGGAAGTAGTTGTAAACCAGCACCGCCGGCACCGCGACGGCGATCCCCACGCCGGTGGCGACCAGGGCCGCGCCGATGGGCCCGGCCACGGTTTCCAGGCTCGCCGAGCCCGCCGCGCTGATGCCTTTCAGGGCTTCCATGATCCCCCACACGGTGCCGAACAGGCCGATGAAGGGCGAGGTGCTGCCGATACTGGCAACCACCGCCAGGCCGGTTTCCAGGGAACGACGCTCACGCACGATCTGCTGGCGCAGGGCACGTTCGAGACGGTCCTGGTGGTTGATTGCCTGGCTCAGGTCCGCCGCATGGGGCGCTTCGCCAACCTGGATCGCCGCATAGCCGGCCTGGGCCACCCGGGCCGCCGCGCCGGGCTGGGTTTCACTCAACGGGGCGGCGGAGTCGAGGCTGGACGCCGCCCAGAACTGATTGTGGAACTTGCGATCCTGGGATTTGAGACGAGCGAACTGCACGCCCTTGACCAGGGCCAGGCCCCAGGTGGCGACGGAGAAGACCACCAACAGCCAGATCACCGCGCTTTCGATGGATTCCAGTGGAGATGCCAGTAACGTCATGATGTGTTCCCTCTGTGTAAGCGTTTAGCACGTGTTGGTTGATCGGCCTTGCGGCTCAATGAATCTTGAAGTCGATGGGTACGCTGACCCAGCCGTCCTGGGCCACGTCGCCCTGTTTGGCCGGAACGAAACTCCAGCGCTTGACCGCGGCCAGGGCCGCATCGTCGAGCTGCTGGCGACCGCTGCTCTTCTGGATCTGGATCTCCCCCGGCTTGCCGCTGGCCAGTACGTGCACCCGCAGCAGCACCGTGCCTTCCCAGCCCCGGCGCTGAGCCAGTGACGGGTATTCCGGCGCCGGGTTCTTCAGGTACGCGGCGCTGGCCGAAGCCGGGGTCACGGGGGCCGGAGCCGGTGGCGCGGGCGGTGCCGGAGCGGCTACCGGAGCGGCCGGCTGCGGCGGTGCCGGCGTCTGCTGCACCGGCTTGGGCGCAGGCTTGGGCTCGGGTTTGGGCACTGGCTTGGGCTTGGGTTTAGGCACCGGCTTGGGCGGTGGCGGCTTGACCGCCAGCTCGTCCTCCACCGGCGGTGGTGGCTCCACCACCGGCTGTACCGGCACAGGCGGAGGCGGCTCCACTGCAGGCGGCGCCGGGTGCGAGAATTCGATGGTCATGGGCGGAATTTCCGGCGGCACGATCGGCAGCACCGGGGTCGGTTTCTGGCTCAGCCAGTAGATCACCGCCGCATGCAGCAGCAGCGCCGCCGCGCCAAGGATGAATGCCTCCCGGCGGCGCAAAATTCCCTTGGGCGTGCGTTGCAGACGCAATTGGCCCAGCGGCGAGCGGTGAGGCCGGCCGAGGTCGACCAACTCGCCGCTCGGTGCCTGGCGCCACAGCACCTCGTGTGCACTGGCGGCGGTCTGGACATTGCCCATGGATTCACTCCCTACGATCTTTTGAAAAACCCGGCACCGGCGTTTGAACACCCCCCACGCAACGGTGCCGCGGGGCCAATGATCAGTGCCCCGCGCTTATCTCTTAAAGTAATCTTTCAAGTTATAGATAGACCGAAACGGAATATTGAATTCACCCGGAACAGCTCAGGCCCCGTGATTCAAGGGCTGTAGCCAAGAGGGAAAAACGCCATGCCTTGCAGGCATTGAAAATATTCCCGCAAAGCATCGAAACAGGCCTGTTAGTGCAGAAAAACAATAGAACTCCATTGCACTCGAAACCAACTTCAGCGCCCATGTACTTAATTAACTTTACAAGCGGACACGACAAAGCCGCTGAACCGGCACGCCACCTTATATAAGGCAGCGCGTATTCAGCGGCTGTTTATTATCGAGCGGGTTATTGCTTGACGAACTCACCGCTCAGGCCGACCACATCGCCGCTGAAGTTGCTGCGGGCACCGGAGGCACGCAACCGGGAATAGTTGTGATCGGGTGAAAACAGCGCCCAGGCCTGGTAGCCGTAGCCATCGTTGTAGCCGGATACATTGATGATGGTCGGCTGCCCGGTGCTGTTCTGGAAGTGGTAATGCCCGGCGACGCTGTACTTGACCCCGGCCTGGGTCAACTCACCGCTGAACGAACCGTTGGAGTCGTTGCCGTCGGTCACGACCAGACGGGCGTCAGCGTTGGAGTTTACATAGGTGCCATTGATGCTCGACATATGCGGGTTTCCTTATGCGGTTGAATGTTTCGTCCAATGAAGCAAGTTCCTCCTGGAACTCACAAACCCAGCATGGTCGGCGTTTATAACTCTGTCCAAAACAAACTTGCGCAACAACTAATTAAATAGCTATAGCCTGCAATCGGCCCTCTATAAGTTATGACCGAAACAACAGCACTTATAACTTCCCGGTGTTTTCAACTTGCGGCTTGACGCTGGCCACTGCGCGCAACTGCTCCTGTAACGCCTTGCCGGCCCGACTCAGGCCACTGCCGGCGTACAACGCCAGGCGCACGCCCTGGATATCCGGCAAACCGCTGGCGGCATCGAGCATCCGATGGCCCTTGCCCAGCACCCGCACCGGCAACAGGCTGATACCCAGGCCCGCCGCCACTGCCGAACAGACGCTGGCCAGGCTGGCGCTGGAATAGGCGATGCGCCAGGGCCAGCCGCCGACTTCCAGGTGGTGGAGCATTTCCTGGCGATACAAACCGCCCACCGGGAACGCCACCAGCGGCAGTGGATCGCGGCCAAAGGCGGGCTGGCGAACACTATCGACCCAGCACAAAGGCTCGGGCCAGGATTCCACGCAGTCGTCGCTGTGGCCCATCTGCTTGACCAGCAGCAAGTCGAACTCGCCACGACGGAACTGACGCAGCAACTCCGGCCCCAGACCACTGGTGACTTCCAGGCGCACCGCCGGATAGTCGCGGCCAAAGCGCGAGAGCATCGGCATCAGGCGCTCGGCGGCAAAATCTTCCGGCACGCCCAGGCGCAGCACCTCCTCGCCGCGCTGGTTGACCAGCACATCGCAGGCCTCTTCATGCAGCGCCAGAATGCGCCGGGCATAAGCCAGCAGGCGCTCGCCCTCCACCGTGGCCACCACCCGGCGCTGGTCGCGGTCGAGCAACTGGCAGCCCAGGCTCTCTTCCAGACGTCGAACCTGCTGACTCACCGTGGACTGGGTCAAGTGCAGGCGCTCGGCGGCGCGGGTGAAGTTCTGGCTGTCGGCCACGGCGACAAAACTGCGGAGCAACACGGGATCGAGCATCTTGACCTACCATCCTCAACGCCACTGATTGGCATGGTTATATTTAATTTCAGAATACCAGGGCCGCTCAGCATACTTTCCCCTCTGCAATCGGGACCCGCCGTTGCGAGGCAACTTCAGAACGTGCCGATCCCCCCTCTTGCTCGGAAACCTTGATGAACGACGATCAACTCTTCCTGCACCGGGCCGTTGAACTGGCCCGGCGCAATGTCGAACAGGGCGGCCGTCCGTTCGGCGCGCTGCTGGTGCGCAACGGCCGGGTGCTGGCCGAGGCGGTGAATGAAATCCACCTCAGCCAGGACCCCACCGCCCACGCCGAGATGCTGGCCATCCGCGCCGCCAGCCGGCAACTGGGCCCGCGCCTGGACGACTGCGTGATCTACGCCAGCGGCCAGCCGTGCCCCATGTGCCTGGCCGCCATGTACCTGTGCGGCGTGTCCCGCGCGGTGTTCGCCGCCAGCAATGAACAAGCAGAGCCGTTCGGCCTGTCCACCGCGGCCATCTACCAACAGCTGAGCAAGCCCCTGGAAGCCCAGCGCCTGCCGCTGCTGCACCTGCCCCAGGCGGCCATGACCGCCCTGTACCAGGACTGGCAGGCGCGTCATGCCGCGAACTGAATCGGCCTTCAAGACCTTCGCCGGCTGGGCGCTGCTGATGTGCCTGGGCCTGAACCTGCGGCCGATCCTCAGCTCGGTCAGCCCGCTGCTCAACGAGATCCGCGGCGCCACCGGCATGAGCTTCCAGAGCAGCGCCTGGCTCACCAGCCTGCCGGTGATCTGCATGGGCCTGGTGGCCCTGCTCGGGGTACGGATCGAAGCCCGCCTGGGCGAGCGCCGGGGCGTGTCCCTGGGTTTGCTGCTGGTGCTGCTGGCCTGCCTGGTGCGGCTGTTCTTCGGCCAGGCCGCGGCCTTGCTCGCCACCGCCCTGCTCGGCGGCGCCGGAGTGGCCCTGATCCAGGCCCTGGTGCCGACGCTGATCAAGCGCCAGTTTCAACAGCGCGTGGCCCTGGCCATGGGCGTCTACTCGGCGTCGCTGATGGGCGGTGGTGGCATCGCCGCCCTGCTCAGCCCGCAGCTGGCCAGCCACTTCGCCAACTGGCAAGTGGGACTGGGCATCTGGGTGCTGCCGGCCATGGCCGCCCTGCTGCTGTGGCTGTGCCTGCCCCTGGGCGCAGGACGCCGCAATGGCCCCCCGGCGCCCCGGGCCGGGCTCTGGAGCAACCGCCGCGCCTGGCTGCTGGCGTTGTATTTCGGCCTGGTGAACTGCGGCTACATGAGCATGGTGGCGTGGCTGCCGGCCTACTACTTGCAGCTGGGCTGGAGTGCTACCCAAAGCGGCTCGCTGCTGGCCTTCATGACGATTTTCCAAGTCAGCGCCGCCCTGCTGATGCCCGCCCTGGCCCAGCGCAGCAGCGACCGCCGCCCACTGCTGGGCATCAGCCTCGCGGCCCAGGCCGCAGGGTTTCTCGGGCTGGTGCTGTGGCCCTTGCAGAGCCCGCACCTGTGGGTGGCGCTGATCGGCTTCGGCCTCGGCGCGTGCTTTGCCCTGAGCCTGATCCTGACCCTGGATCACCGCCGTGATCCCCGGGAAGCCGGGCAACTGGCGGCTTTTGTCCAGGGCGTGGGTTTTCTGATCAACGCCGTCTCGCCGTGGCTCAGCGGCTGGCTGCGGCAAGTCACCGGCAGCTTTGTCAGCGCCTGGTGGGTGTTGATCGTGGGTGTCCTGGCGATGCTGCTGTTGACGCGAATCTTCAGCCCGGCCAGCTATCGGGCCCGGGCCGCTGTCGGCACTGTCGCGCCAGCGACCTGAGCGCGGCCGTCAATCGATGCCGCCTGCGAGGGCTCGCAGGCGGACAGGCTTCAAGGTACGGATCAGCCCTCGATCCGCCACTGCAATGCATCCAGCACATCGCAGCCGTCCTGCAGCAGCAGGTGGGCGGCATTGGCCACATGGCTCAGGTCCTGATCGGCAACACCCTTGATGCTCAGGCAGTTGAGACTGTGCATCAGATCGCGAGTGGCCTTGATCCGCTGCACAGCGCAGCCATAGAGATCGGCCAGAGGGGCGGCAGGGTTGAGGTAGAGCACCGGGGTGGGGGTGAGATTGCTTTGTAGCGGGGTGAACTCGGACATGGGTACATCTCCATTACTGTGTGGAGCTGACACCCGTTGCGGCTAAACAAGAGGGGTGGCAGCTGTACGCGGGTTAGCCGGCCGGGCCAGTAATGGAGAAACCCGGCACACCCGAAGGTGTCCCGCGCACAGCCGCCATAACAAACACCAAGCGACAAGCGCTAGGCATTATGAGGCAGGAAGTGCATCCATTACTCTGTTTTTCGACCGGCTAAGATCGGTCACCGATGCGTCGGTGACAGGCCGGACTATAGGCAGGAGGTCCTGGCGGAACAATCGCCGAAGTATTGCCATTCCCTTCCATCGACCCCAAGTAGAATCCCCTCTCGATACCCAGAACACAGGAATCGCAATGGACGCCGACACCCTCAGCCGCTGGGTAAAGAGCCTCGGGCTCAGCCATGCAGAACTGATCGCCCAGGGAGAGCGCATCGAGCGCCCGACGGACAAGATCTACGATGAATTCGATTGGCTGACCGTGGTCGTCGAGCCCGGCCTGATGCTGGACTTCTGGGAAGACAGCCTGGCCCTGGAAAAGGTGCTGATCGAACTCATGCCCCTTGAACAGGGGCGCTCGTTCTACAGCGGCGAACTGCCCGCCCCGTTCTCACGCAGCATGACCCACGCCGACATTCGCGAGCTGCTGGGCACGCCCCTGCGCTCGGGGGAACGCAGGCCATCAGCCGATGGGCAATGCATGCTCAACGCCTGGGAGAGCTACCGCCTGCCGGAGCCTCTGCATCCCAGTGCTCGGGTTGGATTCGTCTATAGCGCCGACATGCAGATCAGAGTCCTGTCGTTTGACTTGCTGGAGCCGCAGCGCGACTGATTCGACTGCACAGAGTGGCTCTTTAGGATTCGCGGCGATCCGCCAGGCGTCAGAGGACCGGCGCGAGATCGCCAAGCAAGGCCCTGCGGTCCTTTTCGCAGCCTCGCAGGCTCGGCAGCGGCTACAGGGAACGTGGAGGAAGACAGAGATAGGCCGGCCGGCAGGCCGCCGTCAGATTTTGATCTTGCTCTGGCTTTTGATCTTCCTGCCCCCTTAGACACGATGGCCGAACGCAGGCACTAGCCAAAGGTTTTCATAAAGGGCTCGGCACATTGCCGGATCGCCGCGACGACATGCGGTGCCCGTTCGCCCCATCCGGCCGATCGGCTCAACACCCGCTCCAGTGCGTCCAACTGCCCGCGAATGACCTCTTGCGGACGAGCCACATCACAGACCTTGGCAAACTCCAGCAACCCCTGCCGCGAAGCAAACAGGGACTTGTTGCCCAGCAGATCCAGGGCCAGCACGTCCTGCGGGATGTAGGCCGTGGTGTTGACGATGTCGTAGGCCGGCGCTAGCCGTGCATCGCGCTGGCCAGGATCGGAATACAACAGCCCGAAGTTCTTCAGGTGGGCATCGCCATTCCCCACGATGCAACTCAGGCTGACCATGGCAAACAACTGCGCCAGTGAACCCGGCACCTGCTCAGGCGGGCAGAACAGGCGAACGGCCTTGGCAATGGCCGAATAGCTCTTGCTGTATTTCTGCTCCGCACCCAGCCCCATCAACGCCGCCATGTCTTCAAACCCCAGGCAACCGAGCTGCTCGTCCCGGTCGAAGCGGCGCATGACGAACAGTTTGGCGTTATCGGAGAGGTAAAACTCGGGCACCGCCATCCCCGCCTCCCTGGCCACCGACATGCACAGGAATTCATTGATCGCCAATCCCGGAAACTCGTCCCGGCCGCTCTTGATGATCAACTCTGAGGTGTTCGAGGTAAAACGCTGCGACGCGGCGTCATGCCGCTCCGGCACCATCACCTTGGGCTGCACGCCGGATATCCCGGCACGCAGGATGTAGCGGTCCACCAGGTCGGCAAAGATGTCCTCGGTGCCATCCCACGCGAGGATTTCCTGCAGTTTTTCCCCGGGGAACCGCTGTCGTTGCAACAGCCCATCGACTTCGGGCGAGCTCACCGCGACCCGCCCGATCGGCGCACTGCTGCCGGACAGCGCCAGCAGCAACATCGGGTCGACCTTCACCACCTTGGCCAGGCGGTTGCGCAGTTGCTCCAGCACATAGCCTTCGGGCAGGTTCATCTGGAAGATCGGGTGCAACTCCCGATAACGGTAGTCATCCAACCGCACGGGCATCAGCAGACTGATTGCCGCCGGTGCCCGGGCATCATCGCGATAGCGAAACAGATAATCGCCAGCGCCACGGTGGATTTTCCCGCTCTCACCGGCCGGGGTGGCTACCTGCAGCACCGTGGCCATCAGTCGAACACTCCCTGGATCTCGTCCAATGTGGGCATCGCGGCAGGCACCAGGGTGAATTCACAGTCCAGGGCTCCCAGCACCCGCGCATAGGCCGCCATGCCCACCGACAAGTCGCCCCGCTCGATGGCGATGACCTTCTGCCGGGTCACGCCGGCCAAGGCAGCCAGGCTGGCTTGGGTCAGGCCACGATGCAGTCGACGCTGGCGAACCTGCTCGCCAAGGCGCGCGGTGATAAGGAGGTAGTCCATGTTCTCTATACGCAACAAAATTGATTGAATGTAACGTATACCTAACATGGCGAAAAATCAAAGGGACGCTGTGGGGGCTCACACTCCGTGGCGGTGGGTGAAAGGCTTCGATAGTGGGTATGTACTCCCAGACTGTCGCAAGCACAGGTCTTGCGGCCGCTACGCGCCCGAGCGGGAGCAAGCTCCCTCGCCACAACATCATTCCAGGCGACTAGACGAGAACAATCCTAGAGAAATAAATTATTGTAATTCGATAATTATTTATCAATAATTCGCCACCCCCCAAGTTTTGCAAGGAATAACGCATGCACTCCCAAATCAACGGCTCGGCCCAATACCGCTTACGACGGGTCGGCCTGCTGGCCGCGATCCTGGCCTGGGTCATGGGTGTAGTCGAGGTCGGTGGCAATGCCGGAATGTGGATCTACAACAAGGACCAGGTCCTGGGCGCCCTGCTCAGCGTCTTCGCCGACCACTCGCCCCGCCTGCTGGAAGCCGATTTCAAACTCTCCTCCGCAAGCTTCGCCCTGCTGGTGATTCTCGACTTCCTGCCGCTGCTGCTGTCGAGCTTCGCCCTGTACCTGACCGGGGTGTTCTTCCTGCGCCTGTCGCGCGGCGAAACCTGGAGCGATCGCAACATCCGCATCCTCTGGCGCGTGGGCATGCTGTGGATCGTCGCCCCGGCCACCTTCCCGATGATGGAAACCCTGCAAGGCCTGGCCCTGTCCCTCGACCTGCCGCCCGGCCAGCGCATTCTGCAGATCTCCGCGGGCTTCTCGTCCTACGCGGCCTATGAGGTGGTCAAAGGAATCTTGCTCTGCTCGTTTTCCATTATCATGCGCGACGCCAAAGTCCTCAGTGATGAGCACAGTCACTACATATAGAACAATGAGATGACCATTATCGTTCGGCTTGACGTTGTCATGGCTAAAAACAAGATTCGCTCCAAAGAGTTGGCCGCCATCCTGGGCATTACCGAGGCGAATCTGTCGTTGCTGAAAAATGGCAAGGTCAAGGGGATGAAAATCGAGACCCTGGACAAACTCTGCGCTGCACTCGACTGCCAACCCGGCGACCTGCTGGAGTATCAGGCCAGCGAGCCTGCGTAACCCCCCGCGTTTGTTCGAACCGAGTCTCGATCGTTAAAGCCTTATCCATTCCTCACGTTGCACATTGGCTTATTCATGACTCGCTACCTGCTCTGCCCGCTGCTTTTGCTCGCCTGTCTTTTGACCGGCTGCGCCAACAAACTCGAAGTGGCCATCGACGCCACCCCGGCCCAAGACTATTACTTCGACCCCAAGGCTCCGGTGCTGGTGACCGTCAACAGCGCCAAGGACGCCCAGGGCCTCAAGGCCAGCTACTACCTGCGCGACATGGTCGCCGCCCTGCACGGCATGGGTTTCACCCAGGTGTATACCGAGTCGTCGCTGCCGAAAAACCACCCGCCGTTTCGCATGAACATTGCCCTGGACGTGGGCAGTAAAAAGACCAGCTACCGCTACACCGCCACCGACTACGGCCAGGTGCCCAGCAGCACTAAAACCACGTGCATGCCCGGCAAGAACCAACAGACCGTGTGCACCAGCACCCCAACGATGTCCTACCGTGCCATCGGTTCCTCGGAGCGCACCGGCTACACCACCCTGTCGACCTTCAATATCAAGGCCCAGGACGAACAGAGCCGGCGCACGGTATTCCTGCTGCGGGCCTCGTCCTACAACGAGGATTGCCAGGACGCCAAGGTCGAGGATTTCCTGGTGCAGGAAAGTCTGGACAACCTGGACTTCCGCAACCGCGTGCAGCGCAAATACACGGTCACCCTGCCCGAAGGCCACAGCTGCAACTAAGCGCCTACCGCGCACCAGGCGACACGCTTACAATCGCCGCTCGCCGCCCGCCCGATCCCCCTCGCGCGGGCGCAGCCCCCTCAACGACAAGGCGCAGGTCGAACATGCCCCTGGACTGGACTGCCTGGGAAATCGAACCCGGATCGGCGGTGGACGAACAACTGATCGCCCAGGTGCAGCAACGCCTCGGCCTTGAGTTTCCGGCGCTGTACCTGGAGCTGGTGCAATACGCCGCGGCCGCCACGCCGGGGATCGGCGGCTTCGCCTATGGCGGCGGCTACACCTGCATCAGCGAGTTCTTCGAGTTCGGCCTGAGCAACCAGCCCTGGACCCTGCTCTGGTACGCCAGCCCTGGCCGCGTGCCGGGGCTCGCCACAGGCTGCCTGCCGATTGCCCGGGATGCCGGCGGCCTGCTGATCTGCCTGGACTTCAACAGCCCGGGCGTGGCGGTGGAAATCTTCGATCCCGAGAGCGCCAGGCGCTACCCGGTGGCGGCCGACTTCAAGGCCTTTGTCGAGCTGTGGCAGCCATGAACACAGCGCGCAAATGGATAGTCGTGCCCACCAGCCAAGAGGCCCAACAACGCCTGGACCTGGACCAGTGCCTACCGGGCGACCTGGAGGAACTGGCGCTGTCCCCGGAGCAGTGGACGCTGCTGTCGCGCAGCGACCTGCTGCCCAGCTTGAACCGCGCCCTGGGCAGCCTGATCGATGACTACGAAGACGCCTCGATCCAGGGCCAGGCCGCCCTGGCCACGGCCCTGTCGATCCTGATGCAGGCCGCGACGCCCGGGGATGAACTTATCCACAGGCTGATCGCCCTGAATCGACTGGCCCTGGAACGCGACACCGGCCTGTACTTCTACTTCTGAGGCACTGCCCAGGTCTGCTCCCGCACCTCATTGTGTGGCGAGGGCGCTTGCTCCCGTCAGGGCGCCAGCCCGACCTGACAGGCGCCATGGCACGGCCTCACGCTCAGATCCCCGCGCTGGCACTGGCTTGTTTCAGCCCCGACTCCGGCACGCTCACCGCGGTTTCCGAACGCGGCGTGCCCTGGGGCACCCAGTCGTAGCTCACCGGCAAGGCGCGGTACACCCAGTTGCTGATGGCCTCGCTGCCCGGCGCCTTGCCCAGATAGGGGCTGACGTATTCCCAGACGATTTCGCCGCCGGCGGTGACCTGGAAAAAGCGTCCGTTCATGCCCTCGTCGATCAGCGTATTGCCGTTGGGCAGGCGCCGCGCACTGCTGATGAACGAGCTGTAGAAAGCCCAGCCCGGCTGCCGGGAGCTGGCGGCGCTGTACTGCCAGACGATCTGGTTCTTGATCGGGTCGATCTCCAGCACCCGGGAACCGGCGATCAGCCCCAGCGGCACCGAGGGGTAGCCGGCTGTGCCCTGGTTGTCGAACACGAGCAGGTGCCCGGCCCCCGGCAAGCCGGCGGGAATGATGTGGGCGTCATGCTGGCCGACGAACTGGTCCACCGGGCGCGGCACCTTGGCGGCGGTCTTGGGGTTGATCGGCAACAGGTTCGGCCCCAGGCGCCAGACCACCTTGCCGCTGTGCTTGTCGAGGATGGCGATGAAGTTGGCGTTGCGCGAATCGATCAGCAGGTTGTCCGGGGCGAAGCGTTTATCCCCGGCGTCGAACCACGGGTTGGGGCCGACCACGCTGAGGTTGTTGATGTGCAGGTAATCCGGGTTGTCGGTGCCGTACACCAGCTTCAGTTGCGCCGGGGTGAAGCCGAACTCCTTGAGGTGTTCGGAGGCCAGCCACTGCCATTTGACCTGGCCCTCGGGGCTGACTTCATAGATCGCGTCGTCGATCACCTGGGGCACCTTGAACCCCGCCACCTGGTGCACCTTGTTGGCCAGCACCAGGGTGTTGCCGTTGCTCAGGCGGCGCTGGTCATGATGCTGCTGGGCGGCGCCGCCCGGGGCCTGGTCGCCCCACTGCCAGACGAGGTTGCCGTTCCAGTCCAGCTCGCCGACGCTCTGGTTGCCCAGGCCGTTGCCCGCCGAACCCAAGGGCCCGGGCTCCTTGTCCTTGAGCTGCAACAGCACCCGGCCACGCTCGCCGTTCACCAGTTGCGGGTCGATGATGGCCGAGGGAAAACCGGCCTGGGGCCAGTGCTTCACCTCGTTGCCGTTCATGTCGATCAGGTGCGTCTGTTTGTCGGCGCCGCTGAAGATCACGTACTGGTTATAGGCCCTGGCCGGGTCGTAGCGGGTCACGCCGGTGGGGTAGACGCTGGGCGCGGCCTGCACCGCCGAGGCCAGCAGGGCGGTGGACAGCAGCAGGGGCAACGCGGTGGTGAGGCGCAACATGACAAGCACTCCTGTTCAAGTCGAAAGGCGCCGGCGAACCCGGCGCAAGGGGCGAAAAGCCGAGCATCAGAAGTCGTAGCGACCGGTCACGCCGAGGGTTCGCGGGGTGCCCAGCAGGCCTTCGTAACCGCCGTTGCCGGCGGTCCAGAGGGTGGTGTAGTAGGTCTTGTCGAAGGCGTTCTTCAGCCACAGCGAAACGTCCCACTGGCCCTGTTCGTAGTTGCCGCGCAGGCCGGTGGACAGGTTGACCACGGCGTAGCTGGGGATCTGCCCGTAGTCGGAATCCTCCACGGTGCCCACCGCCTTGGAACGGAAGGCGTAGCTGGCGGTGACGTACTCTTCCAGGCCGTTGTCCAGGTTCCACTTGTATTCGCCGTTGGCGTTGCCGATCCATTTCGAGGCGCCCACCACCTGGTGGCCACTGAGATCGCAGGAGGCTGGAGCACCGGGGCGCAGGCTGACTTCCGGCGGGCACGGCGCGTCCTTGTAGGACAGGTAGCGCACGTCGTTGTAGGAACCGTTGAGGTTCAGGGTCAGGCCGCGAATCGGCACCAGGGTGCTTTCCACTTCCACCCCGCGTGAGCGCACCGAACCGGCGTTGGTCAGGTACTGCACGCGGTTGGCATTGTCGTAGGCGTTGGTCTGGTAGCCGTTGACCTGGGTCCAGAACAGGTTGGCGTTGAGTTGCAGGCGACGGTCCCACAGGGTGCTCTTGAACCCCAGCTCGGCGTTGTTGGCGCGCTCGGTGCCGATCAGCAGCGAGTCGGCCCCGGCGGTCGGCGCCGAGCCCACCGCCAGATTGACCCCGCCGGACTTCTCGCCGTGGGACAGGGTGGCGTAGCCCAGCAGGTCATCGGTGAAGCGGTAGCTGAGGTTGAGCAGGCCCGAAGGGCTGGTGCTGTACTGGTTGAGGTCGCCGGAATCATAGGCCCCGGCACGACCACGACGGGCATTGGCGGCGGCACCGGCCACCGCCGCGCCCCCCAGCGGCGCGTTGCGGCTGACCCAGGCGCTTTTTTCCTCGTAGGTGCCGCGCAGCCCGGCGGTGAAATCCAGGCGCTCGGTCAGGTGCCAGGTGCCCTGGGCGAACAGGGCGAAGCTGTTGGTCTGGATATGCCCGTTGCCGAGGCTGGTGACGTTGCTCAGGGCGCCGGCCGGGGTGCCGTTCCAGATGTCCGCCTGGGGCCCGTAATAGGCGAAGGATTTGTTGTCCAGGTCGGAGCCGAAGTAGTAGGCGCCCAGCACGTAGTCGAAGAAGCCGCCGGTGGGCGAGGCCAGACGGAATTCCTGGGACCACTGTTTGTCCTCCACCGACACCCCGGCGTTGTAGCTGGCCGGCACGTTGAGGCCGTCGTCGTTGCGCGGGGTGAAATTCCACCAGCGGTAGGCACTGACCGAGGTCAGGGTGAAGTCGCTGGGCAGGGTCCAGTTGGCCTCAAGCGAAGTGCCGCCCTGGAACACCGTCACGTGCTGGTCGTTGTCCAGGTTGACCTTGCGCTGCGAACCGTTGACCAAGGTCGCTCCGGCCGCCGCCGCGCGGGACTCGTAGACGTTGGTGCCGTTGATGGTCGGCCCGGTGCTGTACAGCACCCGGGTGCCGGCACTGGAATCCTCTTCGTTGTAGTCGCCGATCCAGCGCAGGTTGAAGCGCTCGTTGGGCTTGTACAGCAACTGCCCGCGAAAGCCCTGGCGGGAGCCGCCATTGAGGTCATGGCCGTCGAACTCGTTCTTGATGTCGCCATCGCTGCGGGTGCGGTAGGCGGAAAAACGCCCCGCCAGCTCATCTGTCAGCGGCCCGGAAATGGTGCCCTTGGTCTGGAAGTAACCGTCCTCGCCGAGGGAGGTTTCGATGCTGCGCTCCGGGGTGAAGCTCGGCGCCCGGGTGCTGATGTTGATCACCCCGGCGGTGGTGTTCTTGCCGAACAGGGTGCCCTGGGGACCGCGCAGCACTTCCAGCTGCTCGATGTCCATCAGGTCGAACACCGCCATCCCCGGCCGTCCCAGGTAGACGTTGTCGAGGTACAGCCCGACGCTGCCTTCCAGGCCGTCGCTGGCCGGGTTATTGCCCAGGCCACGGATCGACACGCTGGACTGGCGCGCATGCATGTAGGCGACGTTGACGCTGGGCACCAGTTGCTGCAGATCCTGGATGCGATAGACCCGCTGGCTCTCCAGGGCTTGCCCGCCCACCACACTCATCGGCGTGGGCACGTTCTGCGAGCTTTCCTCGCGGCGGCGGGCGGTCACGGTCACCGTCTGCAACTGGCCGTCATCGGCCTTGCTGGCGCTGCTCTTGGCCGGCGTGGTGTCTGGCGCCGGAGCGTCTTCGGCCCAGGTCGGCGTCCAGCTCGCGCTGCCGGCCAGCAACAGCGCCAGGGGCAGGCGCTTGAGCCGCCGGGGCGAGAGGGGTGAAGCGAGGGACAACGGGCTCATGGGCGGCTCCTGGTCAGAAAATATACAGCCTCGTATATTCCTTAAAGTTATTTATTTATGTTTTTACAAAGATTTACTGCATAAGAGATTGCCTTTATAAGGAGTCGACCTAATGCATAGCCAATGCATTTCCCCGATATTTTTTATGTGAAAAATGCATATCGACCTGCGCCAGCTCCGCCACTTCATCGCCCTCGCCGAGCAGCGCAGCTTTGTCGCGGCCGCGGCGGCGGTGAACCTTTCGCAATCGGCCTTCAGCCGCAGCATCCAGGCCCTGGAACACAGCGTCGGTTGTCAGCTGGTGGATCGCGGGCGCAAGGACCTGGCGCCGACCAAGCAGGGCCAGTTACTGCTGGAGCACGCGCGGCGGCTGGTCAGCGGCGCCCAGCAGATGGCCAACGAGATCAGCCAGTTCAATGGCCTGGAGGCGGGAGAGTTGCGTTTCGGCTGCGGCCCGGCGCCGGCCTCGGGGTTGATCCCCCGGGCCATCGGCAGCTTCATCGGGCGTTATCCCAAGGCCCGGGTGCAGTTCCAGGTGGATGACTGGCAAAGCCTGAGCAAGCGCCTGCTCAGCGAAGAGTTCGAGTTCTTCGTCGCCGACACCCGGCACTTCGAGGCCGACCCGGATTACCTGACCCAGCGCCTGCGTCCGCGCAAATGGCATTTCTGCTGCCGCGCCGGGCACCCCCTGGCCCAGCGCGACAGCGTCAGCGCCAGCGAACTGATGAGCTACCCGCTGGCGGTGACCATCCGCCCGCCGAACCTGCGCAAGGTCATCGTCGACCTGAGCGGCAAGCCGGACTTAACCCCCAATGTGGAATGCGAAAACAGCTACAGCCTGCTGGGGGTGGTGCTGCGCTCGGACGCCATCGGCATCATCGGCTCCTACAGCGACGCCTTGCACAACGCCAAGGGCGAACTGGTGTGCCTGAAGATCGACGGCCTGGCCGACGACCTGGAAGAGCTCTACACCCGCTACGGCATCGTCAGCCGCGCCGGCTACCGCCTGTCGCCCCTGGCGGCGGCGATGATCGACGAGATCAAGGCCATAGACGAACAGGACGAAGCGCTGCCGTCCCTCGACAACCTGGCCGTCTGAGCGCCTGACTGGCGTCCTGCCCCGACACTCGCCCCCTGCGCTTGCACCTGTAGCCGCTGCCGAGCCTGCGAGGCTGCGAACGAGGACGCAGTCCTCGCCCCGGCCATCCACGGCAAATCCCCAGCGGCCGCTGCGCGGCCGATCGCAGCCTGCGGCAGCGGCTACAGGCGATGCATGCCATGCATCAAAACTATTCGGCAAATGCGCTTGCCGGGAGGCCCCGCCGAAGGCGAAAAAACTCGCCTGTCTTCCCTTCGGTGAACCCCATGTCCAACACC
Source organism: Pseudomonas sp. 3MA1 (assembly GCF_029237275.1). Classification (NCBI taxonomy): domain Bacteria; kingdom Pseudomonadati; phylum Pseudomonadota; class Gammaproteobacteria; order Pseudomonadales; family Pseudomonadaceae; genus Pseudomonas; species Pseudomonas sp. 3MA1. The sequence continues at coordinate 575,703 of NZ_JAACFX010000004.1, forward strand.
CTCCAACCCGTGCGCAACGTGCTCTACATCATGTGCGACCAGCTGCGCCGGGATTACCTCTCGTGCTACGGCCACCCGCACCTGCACACCCCGAACATCGACCGCCTGGCCGCCGCCGGGGTGCGCTTCAGCCGCGCCTACACCCAGGGCACCATCTGCGGCCCGTCGCGCATGTCGGCCTACACCGGGCGCTATGTCAGCAGCCACCAAGTGGCCTGGAACGCCGTGCCCCTGCCCCTGGAAGAATGGACCCTGGGCGACTACCTGCGGCCCCACGGCATCCGCACCGCGCTGGTGGGCAAGACCCACGCCACGCCCAACCTCGACGCCCTGCAACGACTGGCCATCGACCCCGAGAGTGCCCAGGCCGAGGTGCTCAACGAAGTCGGCTTCGAGCCCTACTTGCGTCACGACGGCATCTACCCCGACGACCCGATCTTCGACGACAAGCGCGAGGCCGCGCCCTACACCCACTACCTGCGCAACCTCGGCTACGACGGCCTCAACCCCTGGCACGACTGGGCCAACGCCGGGGCCGGCGCGCAGGGGCAGATCCTCAGCGGCTGGAAGATGCGCCACGCGCACCTGCCGGCCCGGGTCGCCGAGGAACATTCGGAAACCGTCTACACCACCGACCGCGCCATCGACTTCATCAGCGAACAGGGCGAGCAGCCCTGGTGCCTGCACCTGTCCTACATCAAGCCGCACTGGCCCTATATCGCACCCGCGCCCTACCACGCCCTGTATGGCCCCGAGCAGGTGATCCCGGCGGTGCGCGCGGCGCCCGGGCAGCTCAGCGATCACCCGGTCTACGCCGCCTTTCGCCAGCATGAAGAGAGCCTGAATTTTTCCCGGGATGAGGTGCGCCTGAACGTGGTGCCAACCTACATGGGGCTGATCAAGCAGGTGGACGATCAACTGGGCCGGCTGTTCGATTTCCTCCAGAGCAATGGCCGCTGGGACGACACCTTGATCGTCTTCACCAGCGATCACGGCGACTTCCTTGGCGACCACTACCTGGGGGAAAAGGAGTTCCTGCTGGAGCCAGCGGTGGGCGTGCCGCTGATTGTCCGCGACCCGCGCGCGGCGGCGGACAGCCGCCGTGGCACGGTGGATGAACGCCTGGTGGAAACCATCGACGCCCTGCCGACCTTTCTTGAGGCCCTGGGCCTGCCGGGGGCCGAACATCGCCTGGAAGGACGCTCGCTGATCCCGCTGCTGCACGGCGCGACAGTGGACTGGCGCCGCTACGCCATCAGCGAATACGACTACGCCTTCCAGGCTCCGGCCCGGGAGCGCCTGGGCCAGCCCATCGACCGCTGCCGCATGACCATGGTGCGCAGCGAACGCTGGAAGTACCTGGCCTATGACGGCTTGCGCCCGCAACTGTTCGACCTGCACCACGACCCGCAGGAGCTGCATGACCTGGGGGCGGACCCGGCCTATGCCGCGGTGCGTGAAGAACACCTGGGGTATCTGCTGCAATGGCTGCGCGGCCTGAAACGCCGCACCACCATCAGCCATGAAGAGATCGACCTGCGCGGCCAGCGTTTTCGCTACGGCGAACCGGAGAGCGAAAAGCTGGTACAGATCGGCGTGTGGTAACCCGCGCGTGCACCTCCCCTTGCCGGTGAAGAGGCCCTTGAGTCTTGCATCGCTCTCAGGGACGCCTTCGCTGGCAATCCAGCTCCTACAGCGGGCAGGTTCATCGCATAAATTCTTGTAGGAGCCGGCTTGCCGGCGAAGAGGCCCTCAAGCCTTGCAGCGCTCTCTGGGACGCCTTCGCTGGCAAGCCAGCTCCTACAAGTGGGCAGGTTCATCGGGTAGATGCCCGTGGGGCGGGTCAGAGGCCTTTGATGGTCTGGCTGCGCTGGCCGTGGACGCCCACCGGGACATCGCCCTTGAGGGTCACGCGGCGCACGATGCGGTCCTGTGTGCCGTAGTCGTCCACGGCGTAGTGCTGGGTCGAGCGGTTGTCCCAGATCGCCACGTCACCGGCGCTCCAGCGCCAGCGCACGGTGTTTTCCAGGCGGGTGACGTGGCTTTGCAGCAGGTTGAACAGGTGCGCCGAGTCGGCCTGGGAATAGCCTTTGATGCGCTTGACGAAATGCCCCAGCACCAGGCTCTTTTCGCCGCTTTCGGGGTGCACGCGAACAATCGGGTGCTCGGTCTCGAACACCGTGGAGGTGAAGACTTTGCGGTAACGCTCCAGCTTCTCCGCCGAGACGTCCGGCTTGGCCCCGGCATAGTCGTATTCGTTGCTGTGCACCGCCCAGAGCTTGTCCGCCAGCTCCCGCAGTTCCGCCGGCAGTTCGTTGTAGGCCGTGGCGGTGTTGGCCCACACCGTGTCGCCACCGGAGGCCGGGGCCACCACCGAGCGCAGGATCGAGGCTTTCGGGTAGGCGTCGACGAAGGTCACGTCGGTGTGCCAGGAGTTGGCCCGCTGGCCCTCGGCGCCGTCCAGCTCCAGCAGGTAACGGGTGCCGTCGCGCACCGGCACGGTGGGGTGGGCCACCGGCTCGCCCAACAGGTGGGAGAAGGCTTCCTGGCTCTGGTCGTCGAGGTGGGTCTGGCCACGGAAGAAGATCACCTTGTACTGCACCAGCGCTTGCTGGATGGCGTCCACGGTGGCGGCGTCGAGATCGCCGGACAGTTGCACGCCACGGATCTCGGCGCCGATGCGACCGGCCACCGGGTGGATATCAAGGGCATCAACAGCGGGTTTAACGGCTAAGGCGGCATTGCTCATCAGGTACACCCTCATCGACTGCTTACGGTTGGAACCGCCGCGAAACAACGCTCTATCTATATTCAATTTAGATCTAATAGATAACTACATGCTTCGTTGACGGAATAAGAGCTTGCATTTAAAACCTCATGCCTCACTCGTCGCAAATGCCTTCGAGCTATTTTTCGGATGCCGGGAAAGCATATGGATCTTCGCCAATTGCGTTACTTCATCGCCCTCAATGAACACCGCAGTTTTGTCCGCGCCGCCGACGCCATGGGCATCACCCAGCCGGCCTTCAGCCGCAGTATCCAGGGCCTGGAACAGGAGTTCGGCTGCGTACTGGTGGACCGCGGCAACAAGGACCTGCGCCCCACCCCGGAAGGCCAGGTGGTGCTGCAGCACGCCTTGAGCCTGGTGCAGGGCGCGGCCTTGCTCAGCAGTGAAGTGACCCAGATGACCAAGCTCGATGCCGGCGAAGTGCGCTTCGGCTGCGGCCCGGCCCCGGCGGTGAAACTGGTGCCCGACGCGGTGGCGCAATTCACCAGTGCCCACCCGAAGGTGCGCACCTGCTTTGCCGTGGATAACTGGGAGAAACTCAGCCGCAGCCTGAACCGCGAAGAGATCGAATTCTTTATCGCCGACATCCGCCATTTCGAGGCCGACCCGAACTACCAGACCCAGCCGCTGACGCCCAAGCGCGGGGTGTTCTTCTGCCGCCCCGGGCACCCACTGCTGGCCAAGGAAAGCCTGTCCACCAACGACATGTTCGACTACCCCCTGGCCACCACCCTGATCCCCCCGGGGATTCGCAAGCTTTTGGCCAACCTCAGCGGACGCATCGACTTTTCACCCACCATCGAAACCGAGCACTTTCCGGCGCTGGTGAAGATCGTCCGCCAGTCCAATGCGATTGGCGTGGGCACCGCCGAGGCCTTTGCCGAAGACATCGAACAGGGTTCGCTGGTGCTGCTGCACTGGCGCAACCTGCCGCAGAACATCGACAGCCTGAATGCCCGCTGCGGCATCGTCAGCCGCAGCGGTTTCCGCCTGTCGCCGGCGGCACGCAAGTTGATCGAAGTGCTGGTGGCGGTCGACCAGCAAAGCCACAGCATCGCCGTCTAACCCTGTAGCCGCTGCCGCAGGCTGCGAACGACGACGCAGTCGGCGCAAGACGGCACCCGGTTCCTCCAGATAGACCGCGTTGCCGGCCCAGCGCCCCCACGGCGCCAAACGCTGCCCTGTAGCCGCTGCCGAAGGCTGCGAACGACGACGCAGTCGGCGCAAGACGGCACCCGGTTCCTCCAGGTAGACCGCGTTGCCGGCCCTGGCGGCCCCTACGGTGCCGAACGCAGCCTGCGGCAGCGGCTACAGGGGTTCAGGAAGGGCTTTACAGGCCTGCGGCGGCGAGTTGCGGGGCGACCCAGGCATCCACCTTGAACGGCTTGCGGATCAACCGCTCCTTGGCCGCCAAGTCCACCGAATCCTGCAATTTGCCGAGGAACACCGGGTCCAGGGTCGAGGGGAAGATCTCGCTCAGGCGCTGGTCCTTGAGGTCTTCCTGCAGGATCACCGGCGGGTAGCTGGCCAAGCCCGACACCAGCTGGATATAGGCGTCCTTGTTGCTGTCCTGGGTCAGCCACTCTACGGCCTGCTGCTGGGCCTTGAGCAGTTTCTCCACGGCCTCGGGATGCTCGTCGACAAATTTGCCGGCGCCCACCAGCACGCTCTGCACGCTGCCGGCACCGCCCAGGTCCTTGGTGCTCAGGGGCAGCTCGGCCAGCCCCTTGCTGCGCAGGGCGGAAAGCCCGGTGCTGCCCCAGGACGCATCGATCTGCTTGGCCGCCAGGGCCGCCACCGCCGCGTTGAAGTCGAGGTTGACCACCTTCAGGTCCTTCTCGCTCAGGCCCCGGCTGGCCAGGGCCGCGTCGAACGAGAGCTGGGTGGCGGTGCCACGGAACACCGCCACGCGCTTGCCCTTGAGGTCTTCCAGGGTCTTGATTCCGGAACCCGGCACCACCCCCAGGTAGTGCTTGACCCCACGGGCCGAGGCGCTGAGCAGACGCGTGTCCAGGCCATTGGACTTGCCGATGATGGCCGCCAGATCGCCAAGATAGGCCAGGTCCACCTGGCCGTTGGCGAAGGCTTCGTTGATCACCGGCCCCGCGCCCTTGAAGAAATTCCATTGGATCTGGATGCCCTGGTCGGCAAAGGCCTTTTCGAAGATCTGTTGCTGGCGCAGCACGTCCACCACCCCGCCGCCGCTGTGCTGGGTGCCGGCACTGAGGTCGGGCACGGCGATGCGGATTTGCTTGAGCTCGGCGGCCTGGGCCAGCAGCGGCAAGCACCCCAGCAGTCCCGCCAGGGCCGGCGCGGCGAACAGGCTGATCACGCGTTTGAAGGGAAGGTTCATGGGTGCGGCTCCTGATGGCAAAGGCTGTGAGGAGCAGAAGGTAGGCACGGAATCGATCAACCTTTAAATACTATAAATTCACATTTTAATAACCGTATTGAATAAACCAGCTGCCACGGGCGCCCCGGAGGATATGCATCAAATGCATGAAAAATATTCTTCAAATGCATTGGATGCGTGTCGGCCAGAAGCCTTAAATGGCTTCTCTTATCTCTTAATAGAATCGATAAGAATCTTAATAGACCACAAACGCATAACACGTAGGCGCCGGCTTGCCGGTGAAGAGGCCCGCCAGCCCTGATTCGCTGACCAGCCAGCGCCTGCGGCATCGACCCACGCCATGCAGTACCCGACGACGGAGGTCATCCATGGCCCGTGTTTCCCTGCTCAGCCTGCCCCTGGCGGCACCGTCCAACGGCCGCCCGGGCTGGCCCGCAATCCATCAGCGCCTGCTGCCCTGGCTGCTGCCCCTGAGCCTGTTCGTCCTGTGGTGGCTGGCCAGCCGCAACCTGTGGATGAGCGAGCAGATCCTGCCGGCCCCGGCCCTGGTCTGGAGCAGCGCCCTGGAGCTGGCCCATGGCGAGCTGTGGAGCCATCTGGCGATCAGCCTGCAACGGCTGTTCTGGGGCTTGCTGGCCGGCATCGCTGCCGGTGCCCTGCTGGGCGGCGCCCTGGGTTTCAGCCCGCGTCTGGAGCGTCTGGTGTACCCCACCTTCGGCGCCCTGGCGCAGGTTCCGACCCTGGCCTGGATTCCCTTGTTCATGGTGTTTTTCGGCATCGGCGAAGTGCTCAAGCTGGTGGTGCTGGTCAAGGCCGTGGTGGTGCCGGTGACCCTGCACACCCTGGTGGGCGTGCGCGACGCCCAGCCCAGGCTGCGGGAAGCCGCCGCGGTGCTGCGCCTGCCCCCGGCCTTGCTGATCCGGCGCCTGGTGCTGCCCGCCGCGCTGCCGGCGTTCATGGCCGGGGTGCGCCTGGCCCTGGCCACCGGCTGGACTTCGTTGCTGGCAGTGGAGCTGCTGGCCTCCAGCGAGGGCATCGGCTACCTGATGGTCTGGGCGCGGCAACTGTTCATGCTGGATATCGTCTTCGTCTGCATCCTGGTGATCGGCGTGCTGGGGGTGTGCATGGACCGTGGCATCGGCTGGCTGGACCGCACCCTGGTGCACTGGCCGCACCCGGCCACCGCCGCCCTGCGTCGTGGCCCGCGTTATCAGGGCTGGCAGCGCCTGCAACCCTGGCTGCTGCCCCTGGCCTTGCTGGCCCTGTGGCAAGTGGCGAGCGCAGAGCAATGGGTGGACGCCAACATCCTGGTAAGCCCGCTGGCGGTACTCAGCACCACTGTCGACGGCCTGCGGGACGGCAGCTTGCTGGGAGGCATGGGCCTGAGCCTGGGCCGCGCCCTCGGCGGCCTGGCCCTGGGTGGCGGACTGGGCCTGGCCCTTGGCCTGCTGCTGGGGCTGTCGCGGCTCAGTGAACGGCTGCTGGGCCCGACCCTGGCCGCGATCCGCCAGATCGCCCTGTTCGCCTGGGTGCCGTTGCTCACCGCCTGGTTCGGCCTGGGGGAACTGGCCAAGTGGGTGTTCGTCGCCCTGGCCGCGTTCTTTCCATTGTTCATCGCCACCCAGCGCAGCGTCGCCCAGCTGTCGCCGCAACTGGCGGAGGCCGCCCAGGTGCTGCGCCTGAACCTCTGGCAACGCCTGCGCCGACTGGTGCTGCCCGGGGCGGCGCCGGGCATCTTCGCCGGCCTGCGCATCAGCCTGATCTACGCCTGGATGGGCACCATCGGCGCGGAATACTTCATGCCGTCCAACGGCGGCATCGGCAGCCAGATGATCAGCGCCCAGCAACTGCTGCGCATGGACCAGATCATGGCCGGCATGCTCCTGGTGGGCCTGACCGGAGCCCTGCTCAACCTGCTGGGCCAACAACTCGAAACCCGCGCCACCCGCTGGAGACACGCATGAACGCACCCCTGGTCAGTTTCAATCACGTGGGCAAGAGCTTCGCCGTCGCCGGTGGCGAGGTGGAGGCGATCCGCGAATTCAACCTGGACATCGCCGACGGCGAATTTGTCGCCATCGTCGGTTCCAGCGGCTGCGGCAAGTCCACCCTGCTGCGCCTGCTGATTGGCCTGGACACCGAGTTTCGCGGCGAGATCCGGGTCGACGGCCAGGCCGTCAGCGGCATCGGCAGCGAACGCGGCATCGTGTTCCAGGAACACCGCCTGTTCCCCTGGCTGACGGTGGCCGAGAACATTGGCCTGGGCCTGGTCAACGAGCCCCTGAGCGCCGCTGAGCGCCAGCGGCGGATAGAGGATTTCATCGAACTGGTAGGGCTCAAGGACTTTACCCGGGCCTATCCCCACCAGCTTTCCGGCGGCATGGCGCAACGGGTGGCCATTGCTCGCGGGCTGGTGGCCAGCCCGCGCATCCTGCTGCTGGACGAACCCTTCGGCGCCCTCGACGCCCTGACCCGCCAGCAGATGCAGGACGAGCTGCTGGCGATCCGCGAGCGGGCCAAGATCACCACGGTGCTGGTGACCCACGATGTCGAGGAAGCGATCTTCCTCGCCGACCGGGTGGTGGTGATGGAACCGCGCCCGGGCCGGATCAAGCGCGTGGTCCAGGTGGCCCTGCCCCACCCGCGCCAGCGCAGCGGTTTCGACTTCCACCAACTGCGCGAAGAACTGCTCCACGAACTGACCAGCGATGATCACTACCAGGCGCCGCAGCCGGTGCAGATCCGCGACCTGCCCTTGACCTTCATTGCTTGCTGAACAGGAGTGCCGCGATGCCGCAACGTCCCAACTTTCTGGTGATCCTGGCCGACGACCTGGGCTTCTCCGACCTCGGAGCCTTCGGCGGCGAGATCGCCACGCCGAACCTCGATGCCCTGGCTTTCAATGGCCTGCGCCTGACCGATTTCCACACTGCCCCGACCTGCTCGCCGACCCGTTCCATGCTGCTCACCGGCACCGACCATCACATCGCCGGGATCGGCACCATGGCCGAGGCCCTGACTCCAGAACTGATCGGCAAGCCGGGCTACGAGGGTTATCTCAATGACCGCGTGGTGGCCTTGCCGGAACTGCTGCGCGAAGCCGGCTACCAGACCCTGATGAGCGGCAAATGGCACCTGGGGCTGACCGCCGAGCGCGCGCCCCATGCCCGGGGCTTCGAGCGTTCGTTTTCACTGCTGCCGGGGGCGGCCAATCACTACGGCTTCGAGCCGACCTACGATGAACACACCCCCGGGCTGCTGAAATCCACCCCGGCGCTGTACATCGAGGACGACCAATTCATCGATGAGCTGCCGGCGGATTTCTATTCCTCCGATGCTTTCGGCGACAAGCTCTTGCAGTACCTCAAGGAACGCGACCAGAGCCGGCCGTTCTTCGCCTACCTGCCGTTCTCGGCGCCCCACTGGCCGTTGCAGGCCCCCGAAGAGATCGTCGCCAAGTACCGTGGCCGCTATGACGCCGGCCCCGAGGTGCTGCGCCTGGAACGCCTGGAAAAACTCAAGGCCCTGGGCCTGATCGAGGCCGAGGTCGAGCCCCATCCGCTGATCAACCTCAACGCCGAGTGGGACGCCCTCAGCGACGAGCAGCGCCAGGTTTCGGCGCGGGCCATGGAGGTGTATGCGGCGATGGTCGAGCGCATGGACTGGAACATCGGCCGGGTGGTGGACTACCTGCGCCAGCAGGGCCAGCTGGACAACACGCTGATCCTGTTCATGTCCGACAACGGCGCCGAAGGCGCGCTGCTGGAAGCCTTTCCCAAGTTCGGGCCGGAGCTTTTGACCTACCTCAACCAGCACTACGACAACCGCCTGGAGAACATCGGCCGGGCCAACTCCTACGTCTGGTACGGCCCGGCCTGGGCCCAGGCGGCCACCGCGCCATCGCGGCTGTTCAAGGCCTTCACCACCCAGGGCGGGATTCGCGTGCCGGCACTGCTGCACTACCCGCAACTGCCGCTCAAGGGACAGATCAGCCACGGCTTCGGCACGGTGATGGACATCACCCCGACCCTGCTCGACCTGGCCGGCGTGCGCCACCCCGGCAAGCGCTGGCGCGGGCGCGATGTGGCGCCGCTGCGGGGCAAGTCCTGGCTGGGCTTTCTCTCCGGCGAAACCGCCCAGGTGCATGACCAGCACACGGTGACCGGCTGGGAGCTGTTCGGCCGCCGGGCGATTCGCCAGGGCCAGTGGAAGGCGGTGTACATCCCCGGGCCGGTGGGCCCGGCGACCTGGCAGCTGTACGACCTGGGCCAGGACCCGGGCGAGATTCACGACCTGGCCCAGAGCCAGCCGGAAAAACTGCGCACCCTGCTGGAGGAATGGCAGCGCTACGTGGATGAAACCGGGGTGATCCTCAGCGAATCGCCGTTCCAGCCGGATTGAGCTTGTAGGAGCTGGCTCTGAACCGGACCGTGCAAGAGCGGGCCTGTGTAGGAGCTGGCTCGCCAGCGAAAGCGTCCTCCAGAACAACACAAGTCTCCAGGGCACTTTCGCCGGCAAGCCGGCTCCTACGCGGTGCGTTTGGGTTGTCGGTGAATACACCGGGCTGTGCCAGGCGCTGGCCTCAGCCTCGGGTGATGCTGCAGGCCGGGGTGGTCGGCAGTTCCTTGATCACAACGTAGTGCCCCGCCCGGTTTTTCTCGACCAGCAACAGCGAAGCGGCCAGGTAGCTGCCGTGCAGGTTCTGGTCGACAAAACAGATGGTGATGCCCTGCTTCCCCCGCGCCATCACGCTGACGCTGTAGACCCAGCTTTGTTCTTCGTCCATCGCGCTGTAGCCGCCCTCGGCGCCTGCATCCTTCTCGTAGATCCGATAGGGCGTCTGGCCCAGCGTGGTGCCGTCCGGGTAGTGCTTCGGCCTTAAGGAATTGCGAAAACTGTTCACTTCCAGATGCTTCAAGATACTCAGCGCCAGCGCCTCGTTGCGGCCCTGCGCCACCGAGTCGGCCAGCGACACGCTGCCCACACTCATCAAGGCAACGGCGATCAATCGCCTTAGCGCACTGTTCATACTGTCTCCCTGTCGTTGCCCCTTCGCGGATTCCGGGCGTTTCCCGGCGCCGCGCGACCTTGGCTTAACGTTATCGGTCCCTGGATATTTAACCAGAAAGACAGTCCGTCCCCTCAAGCCCGGGCGTTATGCGCCGGTTGCGTGGTCACCTGCTCCACGGGATGAAAGCGGTTGGCCCGGGCAAAGGTGCCGAAATCGTTGAAGCGCACGCCCATCTCGGCCATCACCTTGTGTGCCACCGGCGCCGTCAGCTGGCGGATGTAAAAGGGCTCCTTGACCACGAAATGATGGATGCCGTGGGTGCTGCCGAAATTGCAGCAGAAGGCCTGCAGCGGCCACATCCACCAGGGGTTGAGCACCTGGGTCTGCTGGATCACGTTGCCCGGTTCGATATCGCCGTAGTAGTGCATGTTGGAACTGACAAAGTGCAGGCAGAAGGTGCGCAGCACGTTGGGGCCGATGATCACCACCACGGCGATATCGATGCCGTGCATCAGCGCCAGGGTGTCCTGCGACCACTGGATCGGGCTGCCGAGCAACGCGGCGACGCCATTGGCGGCATGAAAGCCGAGGAACAGGTACCAGGCGCCCCAGTGCAGCAACGCCAGCGGCGCATACACCGCCAGGGTGCGGCCGAGGATGCGCAGCTTGTGCTTGGCCCCCGGCGCCCGCAGCAGGCGGATGAAGGCCGCCATCATGTTGTCGCCGACCATCAGCAGGCGGGCGACGCCCCAGGGTTCGCCGTTGGTGATGGCGCGCTCTTCGATATCGCTCTCGCTGCCGGACACCTTGTGGTGATTCAGGTGCAGATGACGCCGCACCCAGGGGTTGATGGTGCTCGGCCGCGCCAGCCAGACCAGCGCCAGCATCAGGTTGTGGGGCAGGCGCTGCTTGCGAAAGTACATGCTGTGGATCAGGTCGTGTTCCAGCTCGTGGGTCAGGGAAGCGAAGAACGCGTTGAGCAGCAGGCACGCCCACCAGGTCAGGTAGCCAGCGACATAGAGCGCCGCTGACCCCAGCATCCCGGACAAGGCAAAGAGCAGAATCCCCGCGCCCAGGGCGTCCTGGTGCCGCAGCAAGGGAAAGCGCCGGCGCAGTTCATCGCCCCGGGCCAGGACCACCTGGCGAATGTGCGCCGCTCGCTGTTGTGCGTTCATCCGCTCGGGGCTTGCAGAAATACCCTGCATGATTCCATCCTCTGGTCAGTGATGTGTGCATCCTGCCCCGAGCCCCGGCTCCGGGCCCTAGCCGTAAACGCCAACCTGTTGACCGGACGCGCCAATCGCATGACCGAAGCCACTTCCCTTGCCAGCTGGACCCGCGCCTTGCGCAAGCAACTGGACGCCCTCGACCTCGACAGCGACGCACTGTGCCGCGCAGCCGGGCTCGACCCGCAATTGATGGATGACCCCAACGCCCGCTATCCGCTGTCGGCCACCACCCGCCTGTGGCATCTCGCCGTGCAGGCCAGCGGCGACCCGGCCATTGGCCTGCGGGTGTCGCGCTTTGTCAGCCCCACCACCTTCCATGCCCTGGGCTACGCCCTGGTGGCCAGCGGCAGCCTGCGGGAAGTGTTCGAGCGCATCGTGCGTTATCACCAGGTGGTCAGCGATGCCCTGGAACTGGCCCTGACCCGCGAGCCGGACCGCTACCGGTTCTTCCTCAAGGTGCCCGACGGCGCGCCGCAGCCGGCCATCGAGGCCATCGACGCCTTTGCCGCGATCTACGTGCGCACCTGCCGCAACCGCCTGGGCCGCGACTACGCGCCGCTCGCCGTGCATTTGCGCCGCCCGGCGCCGGCGGACCCGAGCCAGTGGCACAAGGTGTTCCGTTGCCCGGTGCACTTTGCCGCCGCCGACGACTGCCTGGAATTCGGCCTGCACGATTTCGACAGCCACCTGGACGACGCCAACCCGGAACTGGCCGAGCACAACGAAGCGGTGCTCAAGCGCACCCTGCTGCAACTGCGGCCGCTGACCTGGGAGCGCAAGGTGCGCGGCGTGATCGAAGCCCAATTGCCGGAAGGCGAACCCTCCGCCGAACGAGTCGCCCAGGCCCTGCACCTGAGCCTGCGCAGCCTGCAACGGCACCTGGCGGATGAAGGCACGCGTTTCGACACCCTGCTCAACGAATGCCGGGAAAACCTCGCCCTGCTGCACCTGCGGGACCAGGAGTGCTCCCTGAGCGAAATCAGCTACCTGCTGGGCTTTGCTGACGCCAGCAGCTTCAGCCGGGCGTTCAAGCGCTGGACCGGAATGACCCCGGGGCAGTTTCGCGACGGTTTGCGCTAAGCCCCGCACCGGCCAGCCGCACCCTCCACCAATCAAAAATCCCGCGAGAGAGACTCAGCCGATCTACACTGCAAATTGCATCAAATAGGATGCATTTAATAAATTTCAGTAAAAATGCACTGTATACAATGCGGAACAACACCCATGGAAAGCCTTGGACAACTGATCCGGACCCTGCGCAAAGAGCGCAAGCTCTCGCAGCAAGCGTTGGCAGAGCAATACGGCATGAGCCGCGCCACCATCTCGGGGATTGAAAACAACACCATTACCGAAATCGGCCTGCGCAAGGTCGAAGCCATTCTCAATGGTTTTGGCTACGAGCTCAGCGCCGTGCCCCGCCACCGGCAACGCCCGACCCTGGACAGCCTGAAACAGGCACATTTCCATGACTGAGGAACAGCGGCTGCACATCCGTGTGGCCGGCACGGCGGTGGGCACTCTCGGCCGTGGCCAGGCGCCGGCGGACTCGGTGTTCACCTACAGCGACAACACCTCGCCCCACGACGCGGTCTCGCTGACCATGCCGCCACGCCTGGCGAGTTATGGCTGGGACCAAGGCCTGCCACCGGTGTTCGATATGCACCTGCCGGAGGGTTCGCTGCGCGATGAACTGCTGCGCCGTTTCAGCAAGGCGGTGCGCGGTTTCGATGACTTCGCCCTGCTATCGATCGTGGGGCCGCACCAACTGGGTCGGGTGGCCATCAGCACAACCCAACGCCCCCAGGCGCCCTTGCCGGAAACCAGCCTGAAAGACCTGTTGGTGCATGACGGTGCCGAGGGACTGTTCGAGGATCTGTTGGCGACCTATGGCCAGTATTCAGGGGTTTCCGGGGTGCAGCCCAAGGTCCTGATCCGCGACAGCGCTGACAGCGTCGAACGCCTGACCCATCGCGGCGCCACGCATTTGGTGAAGGCTTTTCGCGCCGATCAATACCCCCACCTGGCCGCCAACGAATTCTTCTGCATGCGCGCGGCGCTGCATGCCGGCCTGCCAGTGCCGGAGATCGAACTCAGCCAGAATGGCCAGTTCCTGGTAGTCAAGCGTTTCGACCTGAGCGACCAGGGCTACCTGGGTTTCGAGGATTTCTGCGTGCTCAACGCCTGGCCGGCCAAAGCCAAGTACGACGGCTCCTACGAAGGCGCGGCGAAACAGATCAAGGCCTTTGTCTCCCCACACCTGCTGAACCGGGCCCTGGAGTCGTTCTTCAAGATCGTGGCGTTGTCGGCCGGACTGAGAAATGGCGATGCCCATCTGAAGAACTTCGGCGTGCTCTACCCCGACACGGATGTGGCCGCCCCGGTAAGCCTGGCTCCGGCCTTTGATCTGGTCACCACGTCGGTCTACATCAAGGCGGACAGCCTGGCGCTATTACTGGGAGGCTCCAAGGCCTGGCCCAAACGCCAGGCGCTGCTGCGCTTCGCCCGCACGGCCTGTAACCTCAGCGAAGGCCGCAGCCATGAACTGTTGCAACAGGTCGAGCACGGCATGGCACAGGCAATGGGCGAGATGCAGGTCTATAGCGCTGCCCATCCCGCCTTCAAGGGCATGGCCGAGGCCATGAGCGAGGCCTGGAAAACCGGTGTGGCGCGCAGCCTGACCCGTTGATCCGGGCACCGTTAAAGAACCGCAAAACCCAGCTCGAACACCGTGGCCTGCCCCTCGCTCGCGACCCGCACCTGACCGCCATGCAGCAGCATGATCGAGCGCACGATGGCCAGGCCCAGGCCGCCGGAATCCCCCGGTTCAGCGCGGGACGGGTCGACCCGGTAGAAGCGGTCGAACAGCCGGGGCAGGTGCTCGGGGGCAATCGCCGGGCCCTGGTTGTGCACCTGCAGCCAGCACCAGCCGGCTTCGTCGCGGCGTCGCAGGCGGATCAGCGAACCCGCGTCGGCGTGGCGCACGGCGTTGGCCAGGAGGTTGCCCAGAGCCCGTTGCAGCAGTTGCTGGTCGGCCAGCAGCTCGCCGTAAAAACCGTTCTCCAGGCGGATCTGCCGGTCATCGGCCAGGGCCTCGAAGTAGTCGCACAACTGCGCGCCGACGCCCGAGAGTGACAGCAACTGGCGGTCCAGCGCCGCATCGGCCTGCTCGGCCCGGGCCAGGAACAGCAGGTTCTCGGCCATGCGCCCCAGGCGCTCGAACTCCTCCATGTTGGAGGCCAGCACTTCCTGGTACTCCGCGGCGCTGCGGGGCTGGTTCAGGGCCAGGCCGTTGCTGCCCAGCAGGTTGTGCAACGGCGTGCGGATTTCATGGGCCAGGTCGGCGGAGAACTGCGACAAGCGCTGAAAGCTCTCCTCCAGACGCGCCAGCATGGCGTTCAAGGCTTGCACCGGCTCGTGGAATTCGGCCGGGATGCCGCTGGTGTGCAGACGTCGGTCGAGGCTGCGCAGATCGATCTCGCGCACCGACTCGCTGAGCTGGCGCAGCGGCTGCAAGCCCCGGCGCAATAGCAGCAGGCCCAGGGCGAAGGCCAGCAAGGCTCCCAGGCCTACCGCCAGGTACAGGCGCAGGCGGTAGCTGGCGAGCATCTGCTCGCGCTCGCTGAGGACCTTCCCGGCAATCACCGTCAGCGCCTCGCCCTTGGGGCCGCTGGCCTGCCCCGCCAGCAGGGCCAGCGGAACCTGGTCGCTGCCCGGCCAGAGGAGGATGTCGCGGCGTTGCGGGCGCTGCTCCCGGGCAATCGGCAGCAACTCGGGCAAGCGCTGTTGCCGGGGGTTGATGCCGATCACCGTCGAGCCATCGGCCCGCAGCACCAGCAGCAGGCTTTCCTGGTTGCCCAGCATGTTCTGGTACAGCCGGGGCCGGGCTTGCAGGGCGTCCAGGCTGTCGCTGTCCTGCAGCAGGGCGCGCACCTGTTCCAGGCGCCCGAGCAGGGCGAGGTCGTCGCGGTAGGCGATTTCCTCGGCCAGGGAGCGGTAGAGGAACACCCCGATCACGCTCAGCACCAGGGCGCAGACCGCGGCAAAGGCCAGGGCCAGCCGCCAGGCGATGGAACTAGAGCGCTTCATCCGGGGCTTCCAGCTGGTAGCCGACGCCACGCACGGTGTGGATCAGCTTGGGCATATAGGGATCGTCGACCTTGGCCCGCAGCCGGCGCACCGCCACTTCCACCATGTTGGTGTCACTGTCGAAATTCAGGTTCCACACCTGGGAGGCAATCAGGGTCCGCGACAGCACCTCGCCCTGGCGGCTGGCCAACAGGTGCAGCAGGGCGAACTCCTTGTTGGTCAGGGCGATGCGCTGGCCGCCACGGCTGACCCGGCGACGCAGCACATCGATCTCCAGGTCGGCGATGCTGAAGGATTCGGCCTCGCGCAGCGGCCCGCGGCGCAGCAGGGTGCGGACCCGGGCCAGCAGTTCGGCGAAGGCAAAGGGCTTGAGCAGGTAGTCGTCGGCGCCCAGTTCCAGGCCACGGACCCGATCTTCGATGGCGTCCTTGGCGGTGAGGAACAGCACCGGGGTGGCACCGCGCTGGCGGATCAACTGCAGCAACTGCCAGCCATTGAGGCCGGGGAGCATCACGTCGAGGATGATCAGGTCGTATTCCTGCTGCTCGATGAAATAGCGCCCGTCCAGGCCGTTCAGGGCCACGTCCACGGCGAATCCGGATTCTCCCAGGCCCTTGGCCAGAAAATTCGCGGTCTTGGCTTCGTCTTCAACTACCAGCAAACGCATGGTGCACCTCGGAAATGATCGGCACAGGCTAGGCGCACGGCGCGCGCTTGCCCATTACAAACTTGTAATCCAACTGACGAGGTTCTGACGAGCACCGCTGGGTAAGGTGGCGGCCTGTCTTTGCGGAGCCTTCCCATGATGTGCAAAACCCTTGTTGTAAGCCTTGGTCTGGGCCTCGGCCTGGGCCTTGCCGGCAGCGCCCTGGCGGCCCCGGAACTGCCTCGCCACGCCGAGCTGGACCTGGCCACCGCCCGTCAATTGGCGGACGCCAGCCTGGCCCAGTGCACGGCCGTGGTGTCGGTACTGGACCGTGGCGGCAACCTCTTGGTGACCCTGCGCGCTGATGGCGTCGGCCCGCACAACACCGTCGCCAGCCAGCGCAAGGCCTATACCGCGCTGTCCAGCAAGACCCCGAGCCGGCTGTTCGCCGAGCGGGCGCGCAACAACCCCGAGGCGGCCAATCTCAATACCTTGCCGGAGCTGTTGTTGCTGGGGGGCGGGATTCCGCTGTTCGCCGGTAACGAACTGGTGGGCGCCATGGGCATTGCCGGGGCCGGTGGGGCGGCGCAGGACGAGGAATGTGCGCTCAAGGCGGCGCAGAAAATCGGTTTGCGGACCGCGCTGTAACGCGGTCGGCGTGTGGATTGTTTGATCAATGTGATGAGGAGTCTTGCATGAACTTTTTGCGTAATGGCCTGGCCGCTATCGGCCTCTGCGGTCTGTCGAGCCTGGCCCTGGCGGCGGGCAATCCCTTGAGCGTGCATGTGCTGAACCTGGAGAACGGCCTGCCCTCGCCGGGGGTCAAGGTGACCCTGGAGCAGCATGTGGGCCAGGACTGGAAAGCCCTGTCCAGCGGCGTGACCAACGAGCAGGGGCGGATCAGCGAGCTGTTTCCCGCGGGCCAGGCGCTGACGGCGGGTGAATACCGGGTGGTGTTCAAGACCGGCGAATACTTCAAGCAGGCCAAGCGCGACACCTTCTTTCCGGAGATTCCGGTGATCTTCGAGGTCAAGCAGACCGAGCAGCACTACCACATTCCGTTGTTGCTCAGCCCTTATGGCTTCTCGACCTATCGTGGTTCGTAGGAGCTGGCTGCTGGCGAAGGCGGTCTTGAGGGCCCCTTCGCTGGCAAGCCAGCGCCTACAGGCCGGCGAGGGCCCGCAGGCGCTCGGCGTCGAGGATTTCGATCTCGCCGTAGCTCAGGCGCAGGATGCCCTGGTGCTGCAGGTCCTTGAGGATCTGGTTGGTGGTCTGGCGCGACAGCGAGAGCATCAGCGCCAGTTGCTCCTGGGGCAGTTGCAGCAGGCTGCGACTTTGGCTGACTTCGCCGTAGCCGCTGGCCATCGCCAGCAGGCGGTTGGCCACCCGCGCCGGGGCCGGCATCAGGCTCAGTTGCTCCAGATTGATAAAGGCCAGGCGCAGTTTGTGGCTCATCAGCAGCGCGAACTGGCGCCAGTATTGCGGCTGTTGCTCCAGCAGGTGCAGCAGGTTCGCCTGCGGCACCTGGAGCAGGGTGCAGGCGCCTTCGGCGTAGGCATCGTGGGTGCGCGGCTGGCCGTCGAACAGGCAGATCTCGCCGAACCAGTGCGGCGCCTGCATCAGGCTGAGCAACGCTTCCTTGCCCTGTTCGCTGACCGCGCCCACCCGCACCGTGCCCTCCAGCACCGCGTACAAACCACAGGGCGGATCGCCGCGACGGAACAGGCACTGCCCCGCCGTCAGCCGACGCAGGCGGGCGTTGTCGAGCAGACTATTCTGTAAGGAATCCGGCAGGTGGCTGAACCACTGGCCGGTCATCAGGCATTCACGCCACGGGTGCAGGTCCATGAACAGGTCTTTCCCTCAGGGCATCGCAAGGATTGTCGCCTAGCTGACAGTGCCGTGATCGGTGGCCGGGCATGATCGGGCCACCCTTACGGAGGAACAACAATGAAAAGCCTCGTTGATCATCTCAGTCAATACGCCGCCTACCACCGCGACCCGCGCAATATCGCCAGCCACTTTATCGGTATTCCAATGATTGTGGTGGCGGTGGCCGTGCTCTTGTCCCGTCCCGCCTGGCCACTGGCGGGGATCCTGGTGTCGCCGGCCGCGCTGCTGGCCCTGGCCTCGTGCGTGTTCTACCTGCGCCTGGAGTTGCGCCTGGGCGTGTTGATGAGTGTGCTGATGGGGCTGTCGGTCTGGGCCGGGCAGGCGCTGGCAGCGCAGAGCACCGGGCTGTGGTTGAGCAGCGGCCTGGGCCTGTTCGTGATCGGTTGGGTGATCCAGTTCATCGGCCATTACTACGAGGGCCGCAAACCGGCCTTTGTCGATGATCTGTCGGGTTTGATCGTCGGTCCGCTGTTCGTGGTGGCCGAACTGGCGTTCCTGCTGGGGCTGCGCCATGACTTGAAACAGGCCATCGAGCAGCGCTCGGGCCCGGTGGCTCTGCGGCACAAGAAAGCCATGGTCTGAAGCCCTGGCCGGGGGTGCCGAACGCCCCCCGGCCAGGTTCTTTCACAGGGTGCCGAACTCCACCCGCACCGTCAGTTCACCCTGGTTGTCCTGCAGGCCGACACCGTAACGCCCATCCAGGTCGTCATTGATACACAGTTGCAGTTCCCCTTGGCGGCCCGCCGGTATCTCGGCCAGATCACCGATCAGGAAGGGCTCGCCATCCGCACCGACCCGGCCGATCAATGCCCCTTCGCTGGCTCCCGGCAAGGTGTAGCCGGGCTTGGCGAGGTAGAGCGGATTGCCCCGGCCATCCACCATGCCTCCCGCCGGACTGGCGGACCAGTGCCCGCCGACATAGCGCACCAGCCGCGGACTCACGCCATTGAGCTGCACCCCGGTGCCTTGCCACGGCCTGTTGGCCTGGACCGTGACCGTGGCGGCCTTGAGCTCGTTGGCCAGCACATCAGCAGCCTGAAACGACAGCGCGGCGATGGTCAGGCTGGGGTTGGCCGTCCCGCTGCTGGGGAACACCCCGTCCCCCACCAGGAACAGATTGGGGTGTTCCCAGCTGCGCTGGTGCTTATCCACCACCGAGGTCTTGCGGTCGTCACCCATGCGATAGGTGCCCATCAGGTGCCCGGCCCCCTGGAAGCTGTAGGGCTCGTCATCGTAGATGAAGAATCCGGGGTTCTTATCCGGTGTCGGTTTGAGATTGGTGAGTTCGGTAGCCCCCAACAGCTCGGTGATGATGTAGGTGGCCGCCTGCCGGGCCTGCTTGAAGCCCTCCTTGGTGTAGTCCGACAGCTTGTAGTGAATCTCTGGGCGAGGGATGCCCAGACCGTCCTTGTACTCGCTGGAAGGCACGATGTAGCAGTCGGCGTGGTCCGGGTCCTTCTCCACCTGTTCCACCAGGAAGGCAATGCGGAATTGACGGGTCAGACGATCATTGAGGGTACGAATCAGATCCTCTCCAAACAACGCCAGGGACGTTGGGTTGGTGTTGCTGTCTTTCTTGCCGTCGATCAGGTCGCACACCGTGGCGTAGGGATCGCCGATCGGCCAGTTCAGGCCCTCGTTGCCGATCTCGATGCGCCACGCCGCCCGGTGATGGCGAAAGGCTCCGTCGCGCAGGCTTTCGATGCCCGCCGTGGACACCGGCCCACGATAAGGGAACACCTTCTGCCCCGGCGGCATCAGCCCCCAGGCCAGGTAGATCGGGTGGTCCGCCAGGCTGCGCCCGACCTGGCCACTGCTGTTGGCCACGCCATTGGGCGCCTCGGCGCAAGCTGAATTGAGCAACAGCTTGGGGGTCTCGATGGCGTGGGCGGCGATCACATAGCGCTGCCCGAGGGCCACGCCATTGGCGGTGGGCGGGCCGTCCCCCAGCTGGTACTGGATGAACTCGATACCGCTGATGTCGGACTTGCCATCGACCCGGACCTTGCTCGCCACGGTCTGGTACAGCACCCGCACGTTGCCGGTTTCCAGGGCCTTGTTCAGGGTCACCGTGGCGTCGTACTTGGCCTGGATCGGGCAGATCGGCGTGCAGTTGGTATTGCCCGCGCAGACCCGGCGCCCGGCGTAGGGCTCGGAGTTGCGCCCGGCCGGCGTCGGGCTCACCCGCAGCGGCATGCCGGCGAACGAACGCCCCTTCAAGGCCGAGACGAAGCGCTGATCCACCAGGGACAGCGGAATGCTGTGCATGGGGAATTGATAGTCCTCGGGAAAGGTCATGCCCAGGTAATCCTGGTCACCCACATCCGCCGCCACGCCAATCTCCGCCTCGGCGCGGCAATAGGCGCTTTGCAGATCCTGGTAGCCGATGGGCCAGTCGACCCCGACGCCGTACAGCGACTTGAGGCGAAAGTCGTTGGGCAGCATGCGCAGGCAGGTGGCCACCCAGTGCCAGGTGGTGCCGCCGCCCACGCGCTCATAGGTGCTGGTGAACGCCTCCGGGCCTTTCTGCACCAGGTAGCTGGTCGCGGGCTCTTTCCAGCCGTTGATCAGGTCGGCAATGGTCGGCCGTGGCGCGTTCTGCTGGGCCGGCTGCAGTTCCGGATAAAGCGGCGGCTGCAAGTTGCTGGCCGGAGGATAGGGCGACTCCGGGGTCTTCAGGGTGGCGTTGTAGAAGCGCTCCATGTATTGCGTGCGATTGGCCGGAATGCTCGGCCCGGACTCCAGCACCAGGACCTTGATCCCGGCCAGCCCCAGTTGATAGGCAATGATGCTACCGGCCAGGCCGGCGCCGACTATCACCACATCCGCTTGTTCTGTGCTCATGACGAAGCTCCTTGCTGCCCCTTGGCGGGCACACCGGTAAAGGCCTCCAGGCTCGGCGGCGTCTCGTTCCAGTAGCCGAAATGAAACTGGCTGTAGCCCATGGGATGAGCCTGGGCGACCTTCCAGGCCCAGCTCTGCTGGTACGCCAGGTCGGACACGACCCACTGCTGCCCGGCCTTGAAGCTGCTGGCGTCATAAGGCTGGTACCAGACCCCCAGCAGCCACATTTTCATGATCGAACGACAGGCCTTGGCCGCAGGTGTGGCCGCCGGCTGGCCGTTGCTCATCAGCAACGCCCGGGCGATCTGTTGCGGGCTCTGCTGGTCGGCCACCAGGCTGGCGTACTGGCTCAGCAGGTCATTGAGTTGGGCCTCGGTCAGCTTCGGGCGGATATAGGCCAGAAACTGGCTGGGCAGGTCGATGGGGTCGATCGACGGCGCCAGCAAGGCCTTGCCGATCCCCAGCAACGCCGAGGACAGGCCGACAAAGTTCTCACGCTCGGTGCTCATGGTTTGCTCCCTGCGGCGCCAGTGGATTGGGCACGCTCCAGCAGATAGGTGAAGTCGGCGAAGGTGGTGCGGGGGTTCTGGGTGACCCGGGTCGTCGCGTTGTTGTGGCAGTCCATGCAACTGGAGGACGCCTGGGGCACCGTGCCCTGGATAAAGGTTTCCAGGGTGGCGTTGGCAAGGAAGGTCGGGGCCGGGCTGCCCAGGGGATTGGTCGGCGACGGCGTCTCGCAGTCCGGGGCCGGATCGGCGGGCCATTGGGTGTCGATCATCTGGTAGTTGGCCCAGACACTCTGCGGGTTGGCCGTGCGCAGCAGCGCCTGGTAGGTGCTGTTCAGTGCCTTGGCGGCCTCGGTCAGCGGGATCTCGCGGACGATCTGAGACGGCGTGGCCTTGACCGCCGGGTTCCAGGGCCGGGGCGGTGGTTCGTTGACCTTGGCCGGGCTGGCAGCGTTGTAGAACAGGTACGGGCCTTTGCGCTGCTCCGGTGGGGTGGTTTTTTCCGGCACGTTGTCCACGTGCTCGAAGGTCGACCAGACCCACTGCGGCGCCAGCGCGGTCTTGTGCACGATGTGCAGGCCCACCAGCCCCACCGCCTCGGCCTTGCACGACTCTTCCACGATGGGCCCATGGGTCGGATCGCTGTTGCCGGGGGTATAGACCAGGGCGTCCACCGTATGGAAGCGGCTGCGCTGGTCGTTGCCGTCCAGCACCTTCCACGAGGCCTTGACCATGATTGCGCCGAGCTTCTGGTGGGGATTGGAGCTGCAACTGAAGGCCACGCGGTTGTTCGGGCTGGCGGCGAAATACGCCTGCTGACCCTGGACGCTGTACAGGCCCTTGTCGACGATATCGTTGAACATCGGCCGGTTGACCACGATTTCGTTGCGGGTGTAGGTGCCGCTCTGGTCCACCAGCGGGCCGCTCTGGAACGGCTGGATGAACTCGTCGAGGACACCCGCGACCTTGCCCATCTGTTGCAGCAGGCGCCCGGACTTGAGCCCTTCACAGGGCTTGGGAAGAATCGCCGGGGCCTCCCAGGCCAAGGGCTTCTCGCCCTTGGCCCGGAAGATCTGATAGCTCTCTTTCCAGCTTTCCCAGACGGTGGGGCCGTCCTCCTTGCCGATGGGGCCAGTGCCGGGACTGCCGTCGGCCTGGGCCGGCCAGTTGAGGGCGATGAAGGTCTGCCAGGACAGCACGTCGAAATCGCGCTGCAGGCTTTCCAGGGTTGGTGTCGGGGGGGCGGTCACCGCGACGTCGTAGGGTATGTGCGAGGACAGGTCAGGTGGCGCAAGCGCCAGGGCCAAAGGGCTGAGCAGTGCACCGCAGAGTGCACAACCGAACCTCGGACCGGGCCGATAGACTTCCTTTTTCATGCTTGTCTCCTTGGCATCAGGCTGGCCAGGAGACAGAACGCCGGTCCTTCATGGACTCTTCAATTGCGCCCTCCTGGCACCATTTCCAGCGTAGATAAGGAAACTTGCGCCCAGGGCACGGGCCATAGATCGAATCGAGCTAGCAGCAATAGCCGAACGCCATCACCCACCGTCGATACGCGACATCCTCTGCGTAGGAGCCGGCTTGCCGGCGAAGAGGCCTTCGAGCCAGGTGCAAGCCTGAAGGACCCTTTCGCTGGCAAGCCAGCTCCTACAGCGGGCGTGATGTCGGCGGGGTCAGAGGCTGGTGTGTTTCTGCCAGACCTTGGGCTTGAAGAACAGCGTCTCGCCACGGGCCAGGCCGATCAGGCTGTCGTGGTCCTTCACCACTTCGGCTTCGATCAGCTCGCTCTGCCCTTCCACCTTGAGGGTGACTCGGGTGGTGGCGCCCAGCGGGCGGATGTCGCGCACTTCGGCGGCGTGGTGGTCTTCCAGTTCCGAACGCGACAGCGACACCTCGTGCGGGCGGAACAGCACGTGGTGATCCTCGCCCAGGTGCAGGCGGTTGGAGTCGCCGAGGAAGTGGTAGACGAAGTCGCTGGCCGGGTTCTCGTAGACGTCCCCCGGGGAGCCGATCTGTTCGATCACGCCCTTGTTCATCACCACGATGCGGTCGGCCACTTCCATGGCTTCTTCCTGGTCGTGGGTGACGAATACCGAAGTCAGGTTGATGTCTTCGTGCAGCCGCGCCAGCCAGCGCCGCAGTTCCTTGCGCACCTTGGCGTCGAGGGCGCCGAAGGGTTCGTCCAGCAGCAGTACCTTGGGCTCCACCGCCAGGGCGCGGGCCAGGGCGATACGCTGGCGCTGGCCGCCGGACAGTTGCTCCGGATAGCGGTCGGCGAGCCAGTCCAGCTGCACCATGTTCAGCAGCTCATGGACCTTCTCGGCGATCTTGCTCTCGCTGGGACGCTGGTGCTTGGGCTTCATGCGCAGGCCGAAGGCGACGTTGTCGAACACGCTCATGTGGCGGAACAAGGCGTAGTGCTGGAACACAAAACCGACGTTGCGATCACGCACGTCGTGGCCGGATACGTCCTCGCCGTGGAACACGATGCTGCCGTCGTCCGGGGTTTCCAGGCCGGCGATGATCCGCAGCAGGGTGGTCTTGCCGCAACCGGACGGGCCGAGCAACGCCACCAGCTCGCCGCTGTGGATATCCAGGTTGATGCTGTTCAGGGCCTTGAAGGCGTTGAAGTTCTTGCTGACGTTACGGACTTCGATCGACATGAGTTATTCCTCCGCGGCGCTGGCGCGCAGGCGGTTGATTCGGGATTCGCTCCACTGCTTGAGCAGCAGGATGAACAGCGCAAGGATCAGCAACAGGCTGGCGACGGCAAACGCGGCGACGTGGTTGTACTCGTTGTAGAGGATTTCCACGTGCAGCGGCAGGGTGTTGGTGACCCCGCGAATATGCCCGGAGACCACCGACACCGCGCCGAATTCGCCCATGGCCCGGGCGGTACACAGCACCACGCCATAGATCAGGCCCCATTTGATGTTGGGCACGGTGACGTGCCAGAACATCTGCCAGCCGTTGGCCCCCAGCAACCTGGCGGCCTCCTCTTCCTGGGTGCCCTGCTCCTGCATCAGCGGGATCAGTTCCCGGGCGACGAAGGGCACGGTGACGAAGATGGTGGCCAGGACGATGCCCGGCAAGGCGAAGACGATCTGGATGTCGTGGTCGGAAAGCCACGGGCCGAACAGGCCCTGGGCGCCGAACATCAGCACGTAGACCAGGCCGGCGATCACCGGCGACACCGAGAACGGCAGGTCGATCAGGGTCACCAGGATGCTCTTGCCGCGGAACGAGTACTTGCTCACGCACCAGGCAGCGCTGACCCCGAACACCAGGTTCAAGGGCACCGAGATCAGCACCGCGATCACCGTGAGCTTCAGCGCCGACAGGGCATCGGGCTCGAAGATCGCTTCAAAGAACGCACCGATGCCCAGCTTCAGGCCCTGGGACACCACGATGAACAACGGCAGCAGCAAAAACAGGGCAAAGATCAGCCAGCCGAGGCCAATCAGCACCCGCCGCGAGGTGGCGCTGCCACGGCGGGCGGCGTTGGCCGACGAGGCGGCGATAGACGATTGAGACATGGATCGCGCCTCCTTATGGACGTTCGATGCGCCGCTGCAGCAGGTTGATCAGCAGCAACAGGATGAAGGAAACCACCAGCATCAGCACGCCGATGGAAGTGGCGCCGGTGTAATCGTACTGGTCGAGCTTGACCATGATCAGCAGGGGCAGGATTTCGGTCTTCATCGGCATGTTGCCGGCGATGAAGATCACCGAGCCGTACTCGCCGACGCCCCGGGCGAAGGCCAGGGCAAAGCCGGTGAGCCAGGCCGGCAGCAGGGCCGGCACCAGGATATGGCGGAACACCTGCCAGGGCTTGGCACCAAGGCAGGCGGCGGCCTCTTCCACTTCACGGGGAATGTCTGCCAGCACCGGCTGCACCGTGCGCACCACGAATGGCAGGGTGACGAAGGTCAGCGCCAGGGTGATGCCCAGGGGCGTGTAGGCGATCTTGAAGCCCAGCTCAGTGGCGAACTGGCCCACCAGGCCGGTGGGCGCGTAGAGCGCGGTCAGGGCGATGCCCGCCACGGCGGTGGGCAGGGCGAAGGGCAGGTCGATCATGGCGTCGATGATCTTGCGCCCGGGGAAGCTGTAGCGCACCAGGACCCAGGCCAGCAGGGTGCCAATGACGCCGTTGATGATGGCCGCATACAGCGCGGTACCGAAGCTCAGCTTGAGTGCGGCGAGCACCCGTGGCGCCGAAATGATGGCCCAGAACTGTTCCCAGGTGAGTTGCGCGGCATGCACGAACATCGCCGCCAGGGGGATGAGCACAATCAGGCTGAGGTACACCAAGGTGTAGCCCAGCGTCAGCCCGAAGCCGGGTATGACGGGGGAGATACGACGCGACATAAAAGTCCTTGGTTAACGGTACGGATACGCAAAGCCCGCAACTGAATGCGGGCTCTGCCTCGTAGGAGCCGGCTTGCCGGCGAAAGGCCCGCAAGTCGTGCATTGCCCTTCAGGGCGCCTTCGCTGGCAAGCCAGCTCCTACGGAGGGTCGGGTTTACTGGGCCGTGTAGATCTGGTCGAACACACCACCGTCGTTGAAGAATTTCGGTTGGGCAGTCTTCCAGCCGCCGAAGTCCTTGTCGATAGTCACCAGGTCCAGTTTGGGGAACTGCTGGGCATATTTGGCGGCGACATCCTTGTCCCGCGGACGGTAGAAGTTCTTCGCGGCGATTTCCTGGCCGGCCGGGCTGTACAGGTGCTTGAGGTACGCCTCGGCGATCTCGGTGTTGCCTTTCTTCTCGGCGTTCTTGTCCACCACTGCCACGGGTGGCTCGGCGAGGATCGACAGCGAAGGCACGACAATCTCGAACTTGTCGGCGCCGCCGTCTTCCTTGAGGGCCAGGAAGGCTTCGTTTTCCCAGGCCAGCAACACGTCGCCCTGACCGTTGTTGACGAAGGTGATGGTCGAGCCGCGAGCACCGGTGTCCAGCACTGGCACGTGCTTGAACAGCTCCTTCACATACTCCTGAGCCTTGGCTTCGCTGCCGCCGGTTTTCAGGCCATAGGCCCAGGCGGCAAGGAAGTTCCAGCGCGCACCGCCGGAGGTTTTCGGGTTCGGGGTGATCACCGAGACGTCTTTCTTGATCAGGTCGCCCCAGTCCTTGATGCCTTTGGGATTGCCCTTGCGCACCAGGAACACGATGGTCGAGGTGTAGGGGGTGCTGGCGTCGGGCAGGCGTTTCTGCCAGTCCGCTGGCAGGGTCTTGCCGAGCTTGGCGATTTCGTCGATGTCGCCGGCCAGGGCCAGGGTCACCACGTCGGCGCGCAGGCCGTCGATCACCGCCCGGCCCTGTTTGCCGGAGCCGCCATGGGATTGCTGGATTTTCACGTTGTCGCCGGGGTGCGACTGCTTCCAGAAGCTTGTGAACTCGGCGTTGTAGTCCTGGTACAGCTCGCGGGTCGGGTCGTAGGACACGTTGAGCAGCTCGTAATCCTTGGCAACGGCGGAACCGGCAAAAACGGCGCTGGCGAGGGCGGCCAGGGCATAACGGCGAATCGACGACATGATGGAGCTCCCGAAATTTTTTAATGTGCTGGCATTTTTCTTATGGCGAATCAGGACCGCATTCGTGGGCGAATGCTGGGGTTCAGACTGGGGGTCATGGATGACGCCCTCCGGTTGTCCAGTCGGGCCTCTCGCGGGCGAGAGGGTGCTGCGGTATTGGGCGGGGCGGCGTTAGCCGGGCTTGTGGCCGGGCTGTTGCAGGCGGAATTTTTCCTTGCGTTCGATCTGCACGACCTGGGCGTTGTGCACGGTGATTTCCACCGCGCCAAAGCGCAGGTCGCGCAGGGCGCTTTGAATTTCCCGCAAGATGGTTGCTTCGTCCTGGCCGTCAACGCTACGTAGAGATGCGCTCATGGTGCTGCTCCTGAGTGAGATGTGCCTGGCAGTGGCGGCACTGCTTGCGGCGTGGGAGCAATAGTAGATAGGCGCGGATATTCTTAAAAATACTGTTTAAGAATGTTTATATAACCAGAAAAAATATTCGACCTGACAGCAGCTTAGCCTTCTGTAGCCGCTGCCGAGCCTGCGAGGCTGCGACAAGGCCTTCAGGCCTTCAGCGGTCTACAACAACTGCGCCCGCGTTGCGGTCGTTCGCAGCTTCGCAGGCTCAGCAGCGGCTACAGGGGTATCAGCGGATGGCGGGGGCATTGCTCCAGTCGAGCTGCTCAGCGGGCATCGGCCTGCCGAACCAGTAGCCCTGGCCCAGGTCGCAGCCGTGTTCGAGCAGGAAGCGCGCCTGCTCCACCTGTTCGATGCCTTCGGCGTGCACCTGCATGCCCATGCTCTGGGCCAGGGCGATGATCACCCGGGAGATCGCCGCATCGTCTTCATCGAACGGCAGGCCGGCGACAAAGCCCTGGTCGATCTTGAGTTTCTGCACCGGCAGACGCTTGAGCCGCAGCAGGGACGAATAGCCGGTGCCGAAGTCGTCGATGGCCAGGCGGATGCCCAGCTCGCGCAGCCGGTGCATCTGCTCCAGGGCCACTTCCGGGTCGTCCATCACCGCGCTCTCGGTGACTTCCAGTTCCAGGTAGGCCGGGTCCAGGCCGGTGTCGTGCAGCACCTGGGCCACCTGCTGGTACAGCTCGCTGCGGGCGAACAACCGGGTCGAGACGTTCACCGCGATAAACGACAGCGCCACACCATCGGCCTGCCACTGGCACATCTGCCGGCAGGCCTGCTGCATGACCCAGGCGTCGATCTCGGCAATCATCCCGGTGCGTTCGGCAATGGGGATGAACTCCGCCGGGGACACCAGGCCACGCTGGGGATGCTCCCAGCGCACCAGGGCCTCGACGCCGATCAGGCGACTGTTCTTCAGATCGTGCACCGGCTGGTAGTAGACCCGCAGCTCCTGCTGCTCCAGGGCCCGGCGCAGCTCGAAGGCGATTTCGACCCGTTGCTGGGCATGGGCGGTGAGTTCTTCGGTGTACAGGGCATAACCGTTGCGCCCGGCACTCTTGGCCTTGAACAGCGCGGCATCGGCGTTGCGCAGCAACTGGCTGGCGCTCAGGGCATCGCTGGGGAACAGGCTGATGCCGATGCTGGCGTTGATCACCACCTGCTGTTCACCCAGCTGGAAGGGCTCCTTGAGGCCGTCGATGATGCGCTGCGCCAGGGCGGCGGCCTGCACCAGTTGCGGGCAGCTCTCGGCCAGCACTGCAAACTCATCGCCTCCCAGCCTTGCCAGGGTCATGCCCGGGCCGAACATGCCCCCCAGGCGCTCGCCCACGGCCTTGAGCAACTGGTCGCCGACGTTGTGACCGAGGCTGTCGTTGATCATCTTGAAGTGATCGAGGTCGATCATCAGCATGGCGCAGCCGCGCTTGTGGATCTGCGCCGAGGCCAGGGCCTGTTCGGCACGATCGGTGAACAGCAGGCGGTTGGGCAGGTCGGTCAGCGGATCGTGGTGGGCCAGGTGGGCCAGTTCGTGCTCGGAATCCTTGATCGCGCTGATGTCGGAGAACACCGCGACATAGTGGGTGAGTTCACCTTGTTCATCACGGATCGCGCGAATGCTCTGCCACTGCGGGTAGATCTCGCCGCTCTTGCGCCGATTCCAGATTTCGCCGCTCCACTCTCCGGTTTTCTGCAGCGAGTCGAACATCGCCTTGTAGAAATCCGCCGAGTGATGGCCGGACTTGAACAGGCTCGGCTGACGCCCGAGGACTTCTTCGCTCTGGTAGCCGGTGATCTCGATGAAGGCACGATTGACGTGGACGATCTGGCCCTGGGTGTCGCTGACCAGTACCCCTTCACGGGTGCAGTCGAACACGGCCGCCGCCTGGCGCAGGCGCTCGCGATCCTTCTGCTGATGACGCAACCAGCGGTCGGCGCCCATGACTCGCAACAGACGGGCCCGGGCAAAGAAGATCAGCACCGCGCTGACCAGTGCCCAGGCGTAGCCACTGACCTTGTGCCAGTAGGCCTGATCGGCAAATTCATCGAAGAAACTGCTCAGTAAATAACCACTGAACTGCAACCAGATCAGGGACAGCAGCAGATAGAGCAGCGCGGCACGCAAGCCATTGCGATAAGAAACCGACATAAGTCCGTCTATTTCCACACGAAAAGTTCGGGATTATAGAGGAAGAAACATGCCGCCACTCTTATCTGAAAGGGCGACTGGTTTTCTCAGCGGGCTTAGTGATAATGCCTGAGCTGTTTTTTTCTTTATCGAGGGCCTTATCGCCTATGTGGTACGAAGGTTTACTTGGCTTGTCCGCCTGGCAACTGGTGGCAGTCACTCTGTTGATGACCCACGTGACCATCGTCGCGGTCACCGTTTATCTGCATCGCTATTCCGCCCACCGTTCCCTGGAACTCAACGCCGGTCTGAAACACTTCTTCCGCTTCTGGCTGTGGCTGACCACGGCGCAGAACACCCGCGAGTGGACCGCCATCCACCGCAAGCACCACGCCAAGTGCGAAACCGTCGACGACCCCCACAGCCCGGTGATCAAGGGCCTGTCCACCGTGCTGCGCAAGGGCGCCGAGCTGTATCGCGAAGAAGCCAAGAACCCGGAAACCCTGCGCATCTACGGCAAGAACTGCCCGGAAGACTGGATCGAGCGCAACCTCTACAGCCGCTACAAGCTGGGCGGCATCGCGCTGATGGCGGTCATCGACCTGCTGCTGTTCGGCACCATCGGCATCACCATCTGGGCGGTGCAGATGATGTGGATTCCATTCTGGGCCGCCGGCGTGATCAACGGCCTGGGCCATGCCGTGGGCTACCGCAACTTCGAATGCCGCGACGCCGCCACCAACCTGGTGCCGTGGGGCATCATCGTCGGCGGTGAAGAGCTGCACAACAACCATCACACCTACCCCAACTCGGCCAAGCTCTCGGTGAAGAAGTGGGAGTTCGACATGGGCTGGGCCTGGATCAAGGTCTTCAGCTTCCTGCGCCTGGCCAAGGTCCAGCGCGTGGCGCCGATCGCCCACCGGGTCGAAGGCAAGGGCCACCTGGACATGGACACCGCCATGGCCATCCTCAACAACCGGTTCCAGATCATGGCCCAGTACCGCAAGCTGGTGATCGGCCCGTTGGTGAAACAGGAACTGGCCAAGGTCGATCACTCGGTACGCCACCAGTTCCACCGCGCCAAGCGCCTGCTGTCCCGGGAAACCAGCCTGCTGGAAGACCGCCACCACCTGCGTATCCAGACCATGCTGGAACACAGCCAGGCCTTGAAGGTGATCTACGAAAAGCGCCTGGCCCTGCAGCAGATCTGGGTCAAGACCAGCGCCAACGGCCACGACATGCTGGCGGCGATCAAGGACTGGGTGCACGAGGCCGAAGCCAGCGGCATCCAGTCCCTGCGGGACTTTGCCCACCAGTTGAAAACCTACTCTCTGCGGCCCTCCGCAGCCTGAGCCAGAGCCCCTCGCCCGCAGCGGGCGAGGGGCGCCTGCGACCGTCCGGCGGGCGCGCCAGCTATCGCCGAAGCGGCTGGGAACTTAGCGTCCGATCCCCTATCTCAAGCAACACTTCGCCACCCAGGCGGGCTTGGTCGTAGCCGCTGCTTCATAGCGCGCGGCAGACCTTTTGAGATCTGTGCCGATGGTCAATAAGAATTCACACACTCCATCTTCGCTTGTGCAGTGGCCCGAAGCCGCGCAAACCCTGCTGGCCCTGATGCACGCCCAGGGCGAGGTCGCGCGCCTGACCGAGCGCGAGCAGCTGTTCAGCTCCCTGCTGGTCAGCGTCAACGCGGTGCTCTGGGCCTATGACTGGGACAGCCGCCAGGTGCTGTACGTCAGCCCGGCCTATGAACGTATATTCGGGCGCCCTGCCGGACTGCTGCTGGCGGACAGCAAGCAATGGCGCGACAGCATCTACCCCGACGATCTGGAATACGCCGAGCGCAGCCTGGCCCAGGTGCTGGAAAAGGGCGCGGTGGAAGACCGCGAGTACCGCATCATCGACGCCAATGGCCAGGTACGCTGGCTCAGCGACAAATGCTTCATCAACCGCAACCCCGAGCCCGGGCAACGGCTGATCGTGGTGGGCATTGCCGAAGACATCACCGAGAAGAAGCAGCTGGAAGCCGAGTTGCAACGCCTGGCCACCACCGACGCGCTGACCCAGAGCAGCAACCGCCGGCACTTCTTCGAATGCGCCCATCGCGAGTTCGAACAGGCGCGCCGGCACGGCTTGCCCCTGGTGTTTCTGTTGCTGGATATCGATGACTTCAAGGTGATCAACGACACCTACGGTCACCCCGAAGGCGACATCGTGCTGCAACGCATTGCCGAAAGCGGGCGTGCCGCCTTGCGCCGCGGCGATCTGTTCGGACGTATCGGTGGCGAAGAATTCGCCGCGGTGTTTCCCGGCTGCGCCGCGGACATGGCCCATCAGGTCGCCGAACGCCTGCAGCGAGAGATTCAGCGGCAGACCTTCTGCTGCCAGGGCCAGACCTTCAACGTCACCATCAGCCAGGGCCTGAGCAGCCGGCGCCGCGAAGATGAAAGCCTCGACAGCCTGTTCGCCCGCGCCGACGCGGCGATGTACCAAGCCAAGCGTCAGGGCAAGAACCGCATCGTCAGCGGATAACCAGGCGCGCGCACGTCCGTGGGAGCTGGCTTGCCAGCGAAGGCGCTGCCAAGGCTGCACAAGACTCAAGCGCCGGCGCCTGCCGAAGCTCAGCCTTTGCGCAGACGGGTCAGCTCCGGCAGGCCGATTTTCAGCAGGCGCGCGGTCTTGCTGCGCGCCAGTTCTTCGATCCCCTCATGCTCGGTCAACCGCGCCAGCTGCGCCGCCAGGTGCATCACCAGCGCCTCGCGGGAGTAGACCCCGCCGCCCAACTGGTAGCTGGAGGCAATCAGCTCCCGCAGTTCCAGGGGCATGCGCCAGCGGGTGCGCAGGGCCGAACCGTAGGCCGCGCCAAAACGCTCCAGGGCATCGCCGATCTCTTCCTGATCGTCGAGTTCGCCCCCGGCCTGTTTCCACTCCTGCAGACAGCGCAGCAGCGCCAGATCCCCCAGGCGATGCAATAACCCGGCGCAGTAGCAACGCTCCTGGTCCAAATCCAGCAGGCGCGCCAGGGTGCGGCCGTATTCCGCGGTATGCAGGGACAGCTCCCAGTAACGCTCGGCATAGTCGGCCAGGGCCGGATCGCTCAGGCGCGCGCTGCGCTTGAGGGTCAGCCCGAGAATCAGGTTCATGCTCTGCCCGGTGCCCAGCCGGTGCAGGGCCTGGGACAGGGTCTGCACGCCGTCGCCGTGGTGCTGCGCGGCGCTGTTGGCGGCCGAAATCAGCACCGCGGTGACCTGGGGGTCGGTGCGGATCTCTTCCTCCAGTTGCTTGAGGTCCAGACCGTCGGGGTTGAGGCTGCGCTTGACCGCCAGTTGCACATCGGTCAGTAACGGCGCGCCATCGGCGACCTCGCGACGGCGTTCGAGAAAGGTCCACAGGCTCATGCCCGGGGCGAGGACCGGTGCCTCGCAAGAGACTTCCTGGCCAGCGTCCAGCAGCAAGCCCTGCAGGCGCTGGGTCAGGCCTTCCATGTTCAAGGGTTTGGTCAGGTAGGCGGTGGGCGCCAGGGGCAGGGCCTCGCGCACGCTGGCGCTGTCGTTGCGAGCACTGAGCAGAATGAACGGCTGCAGCGGGTTGCGCTTGCGCTGGCGCACAGAACGCAGCAAGGCAAGACCATCCACCCCGGGCAGTTCCCAGTCGGCAATGATCAGGTCATAAGGTTTTTCGCTCAACAGCTGCAGGGCTTCCTGACCGTCGGCACACAGGTCCACACGGGCATCACAGCGCACACTGAGCAGCACTTGCTTGAGCAAATCGCGGGACCAGGGGTCGGCCTCGGCAATCAGCACGCGAGGTACAGCGGGTAGATCAACAGCGGTCATGCAGCACGCTCCCTAGGCAATCCCTTGCACCTTAGTCAATGCGCAGGCTTCCATACAGCGCAAATCCCCCATGGACTGCCCGGGGATGAAAAAAACCCGCCGAAGCGGGTTTTTTGTCGATCAGGTCACAGCAGCAACCACTCAGAGCTCAGCGAAGCACTCTTCCATGATGGCCAGGCCTTTATCCAGCTGCTCGTCCGGCGAGGTCAGCGGCACCAGCACCCGCAGGACGTTGCCGTAAGTGCCGCAGGACAGCAGGATCAGGCCCTTGTCGCGAGCCTTGGCCACGACCTGGGCCACGGCAGCGGCGTTCGGCTTGTGGCTGTCGCCGTTTTCAAACAGTTCCACCGCGATCATCGCGCCCAGGGCACGCACTTCGCCGATCACCGGGTACTTGGCCTGGATGGCCTTGAGGCCGGTCACCAGACGCTCGCCCACTGCCTTGCAGCGATCCAGCAGGTGCTCTTCCTCGAACACTTCCATCACCGCCAGAGCGGCGGCGCAGGCGATCGGGCTACCGGCGTAGGTGCCGCCCAGGCCACCTGGAGCGATGGCGTCCATGTATTCGGCCTTGCCGCAGACACCGGCCAGCGGGAAGCCGCCAGCGATGGATTTGGCGAAGGTGGTCAGGTCGGCGGCAACGCCCATCTGTTCCATGGCGAAGAAGGTGCCGGTACGGCCAGCGCCGGTCTGCACTTCGTCAGCGATCAACAGGATGCCGTGCTGGTCGCACAGGGCGCGCAGACGCTTCATGAACTCTTTGGGCGCGACGTAGAAGCCGCCTTCGCCCTGCACTGGCTCGATGATGATCGCGGCGATATCACGAGGCTCGGCGTCGTTCTTGAAGATGCGCTCGATGCTGGCGATGGAGTCGTCGATGCTCACGCCGTGCAGTTCGTTAGGGTACAGCGCGCGGAAGATGCCGCCGGGCATCAGGCCCATGCCGGCCGAGTAAGGCACGACTTTGCCGGTCAGGCCCAGGGTCATCATGGTGCGGCCGTGGTAGGCGCCGGTGAAGGCGATCACGCCGGCACGGCCAGTGGCGGCACGGGCGATCTTCACGGCGTTTTCCACGGCTTCGGAACCGGTGGTCACCAGCAGGGTTTTCTTGGCGAAGTCACCTGGAACCTTGGCGTTGATTTTCTCGCACAGTTCCACGTAAGGCTCGTAGGCCAGAACCTGGAAGCAAGTGTGGGTCAGCTTGTTCAGCTGCTCGGTCACCGCGGCGATGATTTTCGGGTGCACGTGACCGGTGTTCAGTACCGCGATACCGCCGGCGAAGTCGATGAACTCGCGGCCTTCAACGTCGGTGACGGTGGCGTTCTTCGCGCTGTCGGCGAAGATCGGGTGAATCTGGCCCACACCGCGCGGTACAGCGGCTTCACGGCGTTTCATCAAGGATGCGTTGGTCTTGCTCATAGTGTCCTCATTCACCGCTGCGACAGCGGTGTGATTCAAGGGTTGCGGGGCGGGGAAGCGGCTGCGACAGCATGCGTTGATCGACTGTCGGAGCCTTCCCGGGCCACCTTGAAAAGTGCGTTTTTAAAGCGGCGCAGGGGGACAGCGCTCTCGTGCCCCCGGCGCTTGAAACCGGATCAGATACCCAGGCAGAGGTATTTGATTTCCAGGTAATCCTCGATCCCGTACTTGGAACCTTCACGGCCCAGGCCCGAGGCCTTGATGCCGCCGAACGGCGCCACTTCGTTGGAGATCAGGCCGGTGTTGACCCCGACCATGCCGTATTCCAGGGCCTCGGCCACACGGAACACACGACCCAGGTCGCGGGCATAGAAGTACGAGGCCAGGCCGAACTCGGTGTCGTTGGACATGGCGATGACTTCGGCTTCGTCTTTGAAGCGGAACAGCGGCGCCAGCGGGCCGAAGGTTTCTTCCTTGGCCACGGCCGCGTCTTTGGGCACGTTGACCAGGATGGTCGGCTCGAAGAAGTTACCTTCCATGGACTTGCCGCCGGCCAGCAGGGTCGCGCCTTTTTTCAGGGCGTCGGCGATGTGTTCCTGGACCTTGGCCACGGCTTTTTCGTCGATCAGCGGGCCGGTGGTGGTGCCTTCTTCCAGACCGTTGCCGATCTTCAGCTTGGCCACCGCCGCCTTCAATTTCTCGGCGAAGGCGTCGTAGACCGAATCCTGGATGTACAGGCGGTTGGCGCAGACGCAGGTCTGACCGTTGTTGCGGTACTTGGAAATGATCGCGCCTTCGACGGCCTTATCCAGGTCGGCGTCGTCGAACACGATGAACGGCGCGTTGCCGCCCAGTTCCAGGGAGACTTTCTTGATGTCCTTGGCGCATTCGGCCATCAGTTGGCGACCGATTTCGGTGGAGCCGGTGAACGACAGCTTGCGCACGATCGGGTTGCTGGTCAGCTCGCCGCCGATGTCGCCGGCACTGCCGGTGACCACGCTCAGCACGCCTTTCGGGATGCCGGCACGGTGCGCCAGTTCCACCAGGGCCAGGGCCGAGAACGGAGTTTGC
The DNA here is from genome assembly GCF_029237275.1 of Pseudomonas sp. 3MA1. Lineage (NCBI taxonomy): Bacteria > Pseudomonadati > Pseudomonadota > Gammaproteobacteria > Pseudomonadales > Pseudomonadaceae > Pseudomonas > Pseudomonas sp. 3MA1. The sequence goes on from NZ_JAACFX010000004.1 coordinate 611,445, forward strand.
GACGCCGGCTTGATGACCATGGTGCAACCGGCGGCCAGGGCCGGGCCGGCTTTACGGGTGATCATCGCCGCCGGGAAGTTCCACGGGGTGATGGCCGCGGTCACGCCGATCGGCTGCTTGATCACGATCAGGCGCTTGTCCGGCTGGTGGCCCGGGATCACGTCACCGTAGATGCGCTTGGCTTCTTCGGCGAACCATTCGATGAAGGAGGCGGCGTAGGCGATTTCGCCCTTGGCTTCGGCCAGCGGCTTGCCCTGCTCCAGGGTCATCAGGCGGCCCAGGTCGTCCTGGTTTTCGATCAGCAGTTCATACCAGCGGCGCAGCTTGGTGGCGCGCTCCTTGGCGGTCAGGGCACGCCAGGCCGGCAGGGCCTTGTCGGCGGCTTCGATGGCGCGGCGGGTTTCGGCGGCGCCCATCTTGGGTACGGTGCCGAGGATTTCACCGGTCGCGGGGTTGTTGACCTTGATCGTCTGGCCGTTGTCCGCGTCGACCCAAGCTCCATCGATGAAGGCTTGCTGGCGGAACAACTGGGCGTCTTTGAGCTGCATGTCGGCTTCCTTAACAGCACCGCGCATACGCGGGGCGAATTGTGATTGTAAAAAAGGCGCCCTGTCAGACACGGACCGCGCTGGCGCGTCCGAAAGCCGGGACAAAGCTGCCGTCAGGAAAATCGTTCACTGGGTAAAAGCACGAAAATGTCGCACACAAGGATAGACGTGCGCTTGGGCACCCAGGCAAGAGCGTTTGAAATCTCAAACGAATCCTAGGGTCAACAGGGGTAAAGGACAATAGGCTGTTCGAAAAAAAGAACGTAAAGGCGCCTAGCGGTAAAAAATCCGCCTCAACCTCCCATGCCGCCGGGCAAAAGACAACGCCCCCGGGGCCTGCAGACCGCGGGGGCGTTGGCATGACGCCTGGAGAAGGGTCAGCCGCTGAACGACTTGAGCACCGTCAGCAGGCTGGTGAGGTTGTCGGCCACACCGCCCTGGGCGACTTTCTCGGTGGCCGACGCACCGGCGGTGGTGTCGACGCTGTAGATCTGCATCACGCCCTGGTTGGTCGCGGCCTGGGCCAGGGTGTTTTGCTGTTGCTGCGCCGACACCGAGTTCTGGAACAGGATGGCCACGGACTGGCCCATGGACTGGTAGACGGTGCCCATCGCCATGGCCGGTGCTTCGGCCACCACCTTGACGTTGGTCTGGGTCACGGCATCGGTGATTTGCGGACTGACTGTGCTCATAAAAACTCCATTTTTTCAGCAGGAAAGTTCAACGGGAAACCAGACGCTCAACCACTCAGCCCTGGAAGGACTTGAGCACCGTCAGCAGGCTGGTGAGGTTGTCGGATACGCCGCCCTGGGCAACCTTCTCGGTGGCCGCGGCGCCGGCGGTGGTGTCGACGCTGTAGATCTGCATCACGCCCTGGTTGGTCGCGGCCTGGGCCAGGGTGTTTTGCTGCTGCTGCGCCGACACCGAGTTCTGGAACAGAATCGCGGTGGCCTGGGCCATGGATTGGTAGATGGTGCCCATCGCCATGGCCGGCGCTTCGGCGACGACTTTGACGTTGGTCTGGGTAACGGCATCGGTGATTTGTTCGTTTACAAGTGGCATGGCTCAACTTCCTTTGTTAGGCACACGGAGCATTCCGTGTCTTTGAGTGAACGTGGCAGCCGTTTTGCTGTGAACCGCGAGGCCTGGAACCGCAGGCTTATTTCAGGGGGGGCTCATTGCCCGGCAGCGGCGAGCACCTGCTTGAGGGTGTCCTCGACTTTCTGCGACAGCTCGGCCATGCGCGCCTCGACGGCGGCTTTTACCTCCTGCTGCACCAGGGCGCTGATCATTGCCTTGAGGGCGGGATCGTCGGCAGGGGCTGGGGCGGGAGTGGCTGTCGCGGCCGCGGCGTTGTCCGCACTCGGCGTCGCGGCCGGTTCCGCTGCGCCCGTCGGCGCGGCAGTAGCGGCAGCGGCCTGGCTCTCGGCCGCCGCCAGCAGCTGACGCAGCACCAGCTCGCGCGCCTGGGAATCAGCCTTGCCGGCACCGGCCCCCGACAACTGCTCGATGATCTTGCGAGCGTGCTGTTGATCGGCCTCTATCAACTCGGTGGCCCGCCGCCGCGCCAGATCAACGCTCTGTTGCGCGGACTTGGACATGTCCAGCGGCTTGGCCTGGGCAAACGCCTGCAGTAACTGGCGCTCATGCTGGGTCAATGGGCGATTCAGATACTTCTCGGCAAAGAGAAGTATCGTCGCCATCGGGGTTTGCTCTTCATTGGCCATTGCTTGCTCCTTTATTGATCAATGGCGTCGAAGGGCTGGGCACCGGGTCCGTCGAACTTTAACGCCTGGGGTGGACAGAGCGGCCGGCGAACGCCGGCGCCTCTTGCACGACGGCCCCGGGCGCCTCGCGCGCCCGAGGGTCAGGTTCAGGAAGACGAGGATCGATTGGCCAGAACGTCGCTGTACTTGGCGATGCTGGCGTCGATCTTGTCGATGGCCATGCCCGCCGCATCGGCTTCCATGGCACCGGCCGCCGCCGCGACGGCCGCGGCGGCACCCACCAGCAGATCCGTGACCAGGGCGCCCAGGGCATCCTCGGCGGCGCCTTTCACGTTCTCTTTGACGATGTTCTCGGTCATCTGCTTGAGCAGCACCGACTGCGCCGCCAGGGCCAGCTTGCTGACCCCGTCGAAATACCCCGCCGCCGACTGCGCCACCAGGCCGGCGGCCTGGCTGATCATCATGTCCGGCGCTGCGGCGATCTGCGCCGGGGCATAGCTGAAGGTCTGGGCATTGGTGAACTGCACCGCCTGGACGATCTGGCTGTTGAGCGCATCGGTGCTGTCGGTGCTGGGGGTGCCGGCCTGCTTGAGCAACTGCGCGTTCATCGTCTCCATCACCGAAGGTTGCGCGGCGGCGGGCGGCGCTGAAGGCGCAGGGTCGGCCGCCCGATCGGTGCCGGTCGACGTGGGCTCGCTGGGCGCCGCTTGAGGCGCGGCCGCTTCCGCCCCCTGACCGGGGCCGGCCGCCGCGCTCGCGGTGTCATCGGCCGCAGCCGCGGGTGGGGTTTTCTTCTTGAACCATGCCATGACGATTCTCCCGGGCTGTCAGCCCTACTCGCCGATCGCCATGATCAACGCCACGGCCTTGGACACCACCGCGTTGGAGATCTGGTTCAGCGCCTGCTGGCTGTTGACCGCATTCTGCAACGACAGGCCGGCCGAGTGGCTGGCCACCTGATACAACGAGGCGATGGCCTGGGCCGGGGCTTCGGCCACCACCTTGACGTTGGTCTGGGTCACGGCATCGGTGATCTGCGAATTGACCATTGGATCGGGCATACATCTCTCCTTAGATGGAATGGCCCACCGCAGGAGGCGGTGGCACCGGCTACAGCGTCGAAAACAGGTTCACTGAACAAGAACGTTGCGGCGCACCCGCTGTGAATCCTGCCACGCCCTCAACGCAGCGCCTCGCGCAACAATTGCACGTGCTTGCGCGCCAGGGGCTGGTTCATCCCCAGCTCGGCGGCGATGTTCGGGTAGGGCAGATCGTCGACAAACTTTAGTTCAAACAAGCGGCGTTTTTTAAGCGGCAATTGCGCCACCCGCCGACTGAGCAGGGCCAGGGTTTCCAGCAGCTCCACCTGCTCCAGCACCGACATCTGCGGCGCCTCCAGCTGCTGCAGCGGATCGTCCTCGAAATCGGCGAAATCCACGAACAGACGCTGCTCCCGCGCCCGCCGCCGACAGCTGTCGACAAACACATGATCCAGCACCAGAAACAGAAAGCCCTGGGGATCGCGAATGCGCTGCGGCGAACGACGAAAGAACAGCAGCGCCTTGATCGCCGTGGCAGCCAGCCACTCCTGAGCGCCATCGGCGTTACCCCGCGCCAACTGCCGGGCGCGACGCTGCAACCCGGGCAGCACCGCCTTCCAGCTCGCCTCGAACAGATGATCCGCCAACGCTGTCGGCAGGCCCTCTTGCATCGAACAGTTCATCTCCCGCACCTCCCTGTGCCCCGTGACCGCACGGATATGGCTGCAGGTTGCGCTGGGCCGAACGGCCGATGCAGCGGGAAAAACTGCCGCTACGGCCCGGGTTGCCTCGGGTGGCGACGTGCAACCGCACGCCAATGAAAACCGGCGTGGACGCCCCGAGTCGACATAGGTATGATGTCGCCCGCACTGCACTCGTAGCTCAGCTGGATAGAGTACTGCCCTCCGAAGGCAGGGGTCGTGGGTTCGAATCCCGCCGAGTGCGCCATCTTTAGCGAAAAAGCCCCAGGTCTGATGGCCTGGGGCTTTTTTGTTTGCGGGCTTCAAGGTTTCCGGCGGCAGCCATCATCGACAACCGGAACCCGAACGACGCCGGGTGGCTGTCCCGACAAGGTGCAACTTGCTACATTCCACGCCCCCGGACAGGAGGTCCCCATGCTGTGCCATCCGTTGTGCAACCAGCCCTTCGAGCCAGAACTCCGTGATTGGATCAGCTGTTTCACCGGCTATGACATGCCCCCTGAGCGGGATGCGGAACTGAGCCGCTTCAACCCCAACCACCCCGAAGACCGCGAATACCTGATCCGCCACTACGCTCTGAGGCGCGATTACCCCCAGCAGAATTTCCGTCATCGGCAACAGCTGGTGCAGGTCCTGCAAGCGGCCCTGGACGACCCGGACTACGCTTTCGACAGTGTCTGGGAGCCGGTCGAGGAGGACGACGAATACGATCAATGGCCCAGCGGCTGGCCAGCGGTGATCGACGACAGCCGGGACTTCTTCCAGCGCCTGCTGATCGCGGCCCGGGAGCTATGGCACGAAGATCTGACCCGCGCGCAGTTACCCTCACTGGCAGAGTGCCGGGCGATCCCGGAGCGGGATCGGGGCACCCGCGACTGGCTGTTCAACATCGATAACGCCGAAGCCTGGCGGGCAGTCTTCAATGAAGCGGCCACGCCCTACGACTTCAATACTCCGGGCCCGGTGTTTCAAGGCGAGCAACTGAGCCTGCAACTGTATGGCGATCTGGGGCGGCTGTCGGTGCCTAGCACCTGGCCGGCGAGCCAGGCCCCGACCCACTGCCGCCTGCTGCTCAAGGTGCAGGGCATCAGCGAACTGGCGGTCAGCGGTACGCGCTTCGACGGGCGCATGCGTACCCAGCTCACCCGTCTCAATCCCGGTTATTACCTGCGCCTGGAAATCGGCTTCGACTGCGTGATCGAATGCGTAGCGCTGTCCGCGAGCATCACCGACGTCGAAGGAATACGCGATGAAAAGCAATTTTGAAGTGGCCCTGGAGCGTCAGGAAATGCCCCAGTTCTTTCGCGGCCAGGGCCAGTACCTGACCCGGGACGGCGATTGGGACGAGCACCTGTACTGCATCAACTGGCCGGGGATCTTCGCCTACCTGCGGGACCACGCCGACGGTGCACAACAACTGAGCAGCGCCTTCGAGCTCTATGTCTACAGCGTTGTGGAAACCATCGAGGATTGCTTCGGCCTGCGGGAAAACCTGTTCTGTTACTACTCGACCCGGACCCACTGGGCGCCCGAGAGCATCGATCTGTTGGGGCAATTGCCGGAGCCTTGCCGGCGGCGCATCGTCCAGCGTTTGAGCTGGTATCGCTGGCAGGTGGAAAATCACGCCCGGCTGCTGCCGGAACGGGCCCGGCGCATGACCGCGGACGGAGCCTGCGCCGAGTTCATCGACCTGCCGGCCTTGCCCTACAGCTGAACCCGGCGGCCGCCTGAGTTATTCATCCTCGGCGGCTTCGGCGTCCTGCGGCGCTGGCTCGGCTTCGTCCTGCGCCTCGGGGTCGGCGCACTCTTCAGCCTCTTCCAGGCCAAAGTCCTTGCGACTTTCCTTGATGGCCTGACGGATATCCGCGCCCTTGATCGGGCAGTTCAACATTGCCGCTATACGGTCGATGCGGGGTGCCATGACCGGCCTCTCACTTTCTGGAAACTGCGCAGATAGTGCGCGCTTTCCCCGACGACAGCCAACCCCCGCGCTTTATTGACGACGCAAGGCTTGCAGGCGCGCGTCCAGATCCTCCTGTGGATACTGTTCATGCAGCTGCAGCAGCAGCTCGGCCGCCTCGCGGCTCTGGCCGCCTTCCCACAGGCGCAAGACCGCCTGAAGTTGCTCATCCAGCCGTTTGATCGTCCGCGCCTCGACCGGGGCCGACATGCGCTTGGCCAGCTTGCTCGACTCGGCCCTGGGCTTGGCTATCGCCGGTGGCGCGGCATCGGCGGACGCTTGCATCTCCGGCAGCGCGGCAAAACTGCCGACAGGGGCCGCCGGAGCAATGGGCGAAGGGGCCGCGGGCTCGGCAGCACTCAAGGCCCCGGCCAGTTCGGCAGAATGTGGCGCCGCCTGGCGTGCCATGGGCGCAGCTGGGGCTGGAGCGGGCGCGGGGACAAAGGCCTGCTCTTGTGGATAGTGCTCCGGGGAAGGCCGCAGCAAGCCGATGACCAGGGCCACGCCAAACAGGCTGGCAAAGGCCAGTTGATAGCGCGGCCGCTGGCAGGCGTGCATCCAGCGCTGCCAGAGGCTCGGCTTCGGCGCAGGGGCTTCGCGACGCGCAGTGGCCAGGATCAGGGCATCCAGATGGGCCGGTGGTTCCTGGGCGCTGTGTTGGCGGATGTGCGCCAGCATCTGCTCTTCAGGGGACGGGGTCTGTCGGGCGTCAGTCATGTGAGTACCTCCTCGGCCAGGAGCCGACGCAATTTTTTCAGCGCATAACGGAAACGGCTTTTCACCGTTTCCAGCGGCGCCTGGGTCAGGCTGGCGATTTCTGGCAGTTCCAGGTCGCCGTGGGCCCGCAGCAGGAACACTTCGCGCTGGTCTTCGGGCAAATCTTGCAAGGCGGCTTCGATACGCTGCTGGTCGCGGCACAGGCTCAGTTGCTGTTCGGGACCGGGAGCCTGGTCGGTTTCGCCGTGCAGTTGTTCGTCGTAGCTGTCGTGCAACGGGTTGCGCTGGCCGTGCTTGCGCCAGTGGTCGATCAGCCGGTTGCGAGCGATCTGATACAGCCAGGTGCGAAAGCTGGCCCGGCCCTGGGGCTGGCTGGCGCTGCGGATCAGGCTGAGCCAGGTGTCCTGGTAGACCTCTTCCGCCAGCTCGGCCTTGCCGCACAAGCCCAGCACAAAACCATACAAGCCCTGGCGATGGCGCTGGTACAGCAGCTCGAAAGCCGCTGGATCTCCAGCGCGATAACGCGCCAGCAGCGCTTCATCGCTGCTGGCATCGGTGGACACTTGGGGAGCCGACATGGGGCGGATGAACTCCTGTTCACTGCTCGTGAGGGGGCTATTCAAGGCGGCTCTGCAACTGGCTCATGTCCACGGGCTGAGCCTCGGCCTGGGGCGCATTCCCGGCCTGGGCTTTCGGCGCCTGAGTTTGCAGGCTTTGCGCCAGTTCCACCAGTTGTACGAACTCGCCCCGCAGCCCGTAAGGATCCTCGCCCTTGGCGCCGCGGGCCAGCTTGGCGGTGTCGCTCAGGCTGAAGTTGCCGGTGTAGCGGCCGTCCTTGAGTTGCTGGGAAAACGCCGCCACCGCGGCGGCGAAGCGCAGGTCCGGGCTGGCCTCGGCCAGTTTAGCCGGCTGCTGCGCGCTGATCGGCCGTTCGATCAGGCGACTGCTGCCACCCTCCGGCGCCTTGTAGCGCACCCGCAGCATCGCCAGCTCGCCCTGCTTGCCAGTCTGTTGCGGCGCCTTGGCCTGGGTATAACGCAGCGGCTCCAACCAGCCCTTCTCGCCCGCCGGGACGATTTCATACAAGGCCGTCACCGTATGCCCGGCACCGATTTCCCCGGCGTCGACCTTGTCGTTGCTGAAGTCTTCACGCTTGAGTGCGCGGTTCTCATAACCCAGCAGGCGGTATTCGCTGACCTGGGCCGGGTTGAACTCCACTTGCAGCTTCACGTCCTTGGCCACCACCGCCAGGGTCGAGCTGAGCTGGTCCACCAGCACCTTGCGCGCTTCGCGCAGGTTGTCGATGTAGGCGTAGTTGCCGTCACCGGCATCGGCCAGTTGCTCCATCAGGTGCTCGTTGTAGTTATCCACACCAAAACCCAGGGTGGTCAGGGACACGCCGCTCTTGCGCTTCTCGGCAGCCATGGCCTTGAGGCTGTCGAAGTCGCTGATGCCGACGTTGAAGTCGCCGTCGGTGGCCAGCAGGATGCGGTTGATGCCCTTGTGGATAAAACCCTGCTGGGCCATCTGATAGGCCAGCTGGATACCCGAGGCGCCGGCCGTGGAACCGCCGGCGGTGAGCTGGTCGATGGCCGTGCGAATCTTCGCCTTGTCGCGTCCGGATGTGGGCTCCAGCACCACTCGCGATTCACCGGCGTAGACCACCAGCGACACCCGATCCTGATCCCGCAGTTGATCCACCAGCAGTTTGAGGGTGCTTTTCACCAGGGGCAGGCCTTCGCGGCGATCCATGGAGCCGGAGACGTCCACCAGAAACACCAGATTGGCCGGGGCCAACTCTGCTACCGCGCGGTCCGAAGCCTTGATACCGATGCGCAACAAGCGGGTATGGGGATTCCACGGCGAGGGCGCCAGCTCGGTGGTCACGCCGAAGGGCGAGCCGTCCGTGGGCAGGGCGTAATCGTAGGGGAAGTAGTTGACCAGCTCCTCCAGGCGTACCGCGCCTTGCGGCGGCAAGCTGCCCTGGTTGAGCAGACGGCGGACATTGGCATAGGCGCCGGTGTCGACGTCGGCGCTGAAGGTCGACACTGGCGCTTCGGCAACGCTGTGGATCGGGTTGTCCGCCAGCTTCTGGTACTGCTCCCGTGGCTCATCGCGGTAACCGGCGCTGATCGAATCACGGGCGGCGATGGGTGCCGGCCTCGGCGCCGACAACCCCATGGGATAGGCAACGCGCTTGGCCATGGCGACATTGGCGCGCTGCACCTCGTACCGTACTTCGGGCGCGGCTTGCAACGCGCCTTGAGTCGAAGCCCCGGCGGCGGATTCAGGCTTGGACGACACACCGCAGCCGGCCACCGCCAGCAGCAGGCCGGCGGCGAAACCCTGGGCGGCCGGACGAAGAAAATGCAGAGGAAGGGACATGGGGGCTGACCTCGGGAAGAAATGATCCATTCCCCCCTTCAGACGAAGCCCCTGGGCGATTCGGGTTAAGCCCGCGAAAATTTTTACTTAGCGGGAATAGCGGCGCACCACGCTGCTGTTGCGCAACACGTGGCCGTTGATCTTCTCCAGCAACTGGACGCGGGTCAGCCCGGCGGGCAGCACGTCGGGCGCCAGGTCCAGGGCAAAGATCTGGATGATGTAGTGATGGGCGCTATCGCCCACCGGCGGGCACGGCCCCATGTACAACGTGCCGTTGCGGCTGTTGAGCCCGGCCAGCCCTTCCAGGGTCGGCTTGGTGCCGGCGCCGGCCGGCAACTGGCGGGTGGTCGGCTTGATCCCGTAATGCACCCAGTGATCCACGCCCTGGCCCTTGGCGCCGTCCGGATCGTGCATGACGATGGCGTAGCTCAAGGTGCCCTCGGGCCCGGCGGTCCAGCTCAAGGCCGGAGAATTGTTGTGCCCGCCACAGCCCTTGGCATCGCTGGCATTGCCGGTGGTGAACAGCCGGTCATCCGAGACCCCGGGAATGTTCAGGGTAAAACGCTCCTGGGCCTGCACGGGAAACTGCAGGCACAGCAGCACGGCACCAGCGGCCAGCCAAGTATTGCGGGAGGCAAAGCGAGACATACGAAAGCACCTTTTTGCGGATGAGATCGGGGTGAGCCAAAAGACTATAGCCTGCACGACAGGACGCGCCGCTTCGTGCACGGCGCGGGGCAGATTGAGCTTGAGGACAGGGGCAGTTGTAAATGAATATTTCAGACAATCATCGCAATGGCGACTCCCCCCACGGCCGGCCGGAAAGAGCGGCGGGCCACCCGTCCGCCTCCTGAAATGATGCGCAGGCCTCAGTCCCGGTGGGCCTGCATGTACTGGCGCAGCAATTGGTTGATCCGCGTCTGGTAACCCGCGCCCTGGCCCTTGAACCACTCCAGCACATCGGCGTCCAGGCGAATGGTCACGGCCTTCTTGCCCGGCAGGTGCACCTCGGCGCGGCGAAAGAAATCGTCATCCAGCTCGGGGATATCAGAAGTATCGATGCCCTGGTCATCGGTTTTTGCCAGGCGCTCCCAATCCGTTTTCGATCCGTCAGTTTTCGATCCGTTGGACATAGTATTTAGCCTCCCGTTTAGTGGCTTTGCGCGCCGAGATAATGCGCACCGCTTGACCCCGCCGCTCGGTATGGACCACCACGCCCACCAGGGTCCTGATCCAACCGAGGCTGATCCAGCGTTCTTCGCCGTAGTCCAGACGCTCATCGCGCAAGGACAGCACCGGACGCTGGAACATCAGCACGGCATCGTTGAAATCGATGCCGTGCTTGAGCAGGTTGGCGTGGTTCTTGGCCTCGTCCCATTCAAAGTACATGAGCATTTCCGTATTTACAAATGTACATACAGACTAGCCGAGCGTTCGCCAAAAGCGCCCTGGGTAAATACCTGGAAATACAGTCGCAAGCGGGATGGATGTGTACGGAAAAAGCCCTACAACGTTCTCGGAAAAGACGCCACCACACTTGCCTTGCACCGCCGCAAGCCCGCGGCTTATAGTCCGGCCGTCGCCCAGATGGCGACCTGGTTTGGCGACCGGAATAACGAATGCGAAAGCTGTTTGCTTGTTTGCAGGCTCTTTTGCACCCGCAACGCTGCTTCATGGCAGCTGTGCGCGGGAGACCTTCGGGTCTGCCGGTTTCTCGTTTCCGGCTCGCCAACCTGCGTACAGCTGCCACCCATTCGTTTGGCGACGATTGAACGGTAGCTTTCTACCAATCAAACGAGGTGTGCCAATGAACCGCTACATGCCGATCACCGGCCACGACTGCCTGATTCCTTCCCTGCTGATCGACACCCAGGCGCCCATCGATGTGCTGCACGACGCCGCAGCCTTTCGCATCCGTGCCGCGACCCAACTATTGGAGCACTTCGCCGCCGAGACCCTGCGCAGCGAGCCGGTGGTTGTGCAGGAACTGACCCTGGTGTGCAGCATCCTGCTGCGCGATGGCTGTGATCTGCTGGATGTGACATCACGACGCCTGCAACCGCACGCCGAACTCTAAACACCCCAGGGCGGCTTCCCGGCCGCCCGCTTTTCATAAGGAAATGCCATGCATAAACCCGCAACAGAACTCCCCCAGCGCCAGATCCGCGCGCTCTACGACGCCGACACCATTCGCGTCTACCAGGCCTACTCCGACAGCATCGCCGACGCCGCCCTGGCCCACGGCACCTTCGTCTCCCCACCCTTCAAGATGGAGCGCATGACCTGGATAAAGCCGTCTTTCCTGTGGATGATGTACCGCGCCGGCTGGGGTTTTAAGGACGCCGGACAGACCCGCATCCTGGCCATCGACATCAGCCGCGAAGGCTTCGAATGGGCCCTGGCCAACGGCTGCCTGAGCCATGCCGACGAGTCCATGAGCAAGGAAGAGTGGTTGAAGTTGAAAGACCAGTCGCCGGTGCGCATTCAATGGGACCCGGAGCGTGACCTGTACCTGCGGCCCCAGGAACACCGCGCGATCCAGATCGGCCTGAGCAAGGAGGCCGTGCAGTTGTACGTGAACCAGTGGATCAAGCGCATCACCGATGTCACGCCCCTGGCCCACGAGATTCATCGACTGATTGAGGATGGGGACCTGGAGAAGGCTTACAGCCGGCTTCCTCAGGAGCGGGAGTACCCCATCACAGTCGAGCGACTCTAACCCTCCAGCAACCATTGGGTTATGCGCCGGGCTCCCGTGCCGCACCTTCACAACGTTTGCCAGATCGAATTCAGAACAAGGTTCTGGCTACTTCTCCCTCTCCTCCGAATGCAGATGAATCACCCGCGGCGGCGGTTCCACCACCAACGGTGGGTGCTGCTGATCCTCGGGGCGGATACGGTAGAACTGCGTGGTGACATGAGTGATGCCGCCCTCTTCATCGTTGTGCACGGTCATGATCCCGGGCTGGCGCATCTGGGCGAAAGTTTCGTCGCTGAGCTTGAAGCTGTCACTCAAGCGCTTGTCGTCCACCACCGGCGCCGGCAGCCGTGGCGGGTAGTTGCGGTTGCGACGCTGGCGATAACGGGCCCAGGAAATCAGCAGCAGGGCATTGAGCACCGCCACCCAGGCGTAGAACTGCAAGGTGGTCAGGGCGCCGAGCAGGCCGGATTCAAAACGCGGCCCCTCATGGCTGTCCAGCAGGGGTATGAGCCCGCGAATCAGCAGGTACAGCAGGCCGACCCAGGCCAGTACGGTGAGGACAATGTCGACGACCACCATGAACGGTCGCTGGCGGGTTCGGATGATCTTCATCAGCGCGCCTCCTTTTCGTCATCGATGGGCTTGATTCCACGGTCCGGACTCACCCAACGCGCCCGTTTCTGATGCTCGCCAAACAGCACCTTGGGGAAACTCACCAGGGTGGTGAGCAGGCTGATGAACCAGAACACCAACGGGTACCAGACCACCCAGAACATGGTCTTCCACAGGTCTTTCTCGTAACGCCGGTCGATCAGGATGCTGACCGCGAACTGGGCCAGGCACACCATCGCCAGCACCAGGCCGGTAAAGGCCGGCGGCACAATGGAGTGCACCGCGATGGCCTCGGGCATGACGATGAACTTGCCCAGCCCCCAGAAGATCACCGACAGCAGGAACGTGAAGGCCCAGCCGGTGGACAGGCAGTAGTCGAACAGCAGGGTCCACAGGTAGCGGTGGCGCCATTCCCAGATGCCACGGATGTTCTTGAACAGCACCTCGGCGCCGCCCTGGGCCCAGCGCAGCCGTTGCTTCCACAAGCCGCGCACGGTTTCCGGCATGAGGATCCAGCACAATGCCCGGGGCTCGTAGAACACGTACCAGTGGTCCAGTTGCAGCTTCCAGCTGATGTCGATGTCTTCGGTGATCATGTCGGGGCTCCAGTAGCCCACCCGGTGCAAGGCCGTGCGGCGAAAGGCGACGATCACTCCGGAGACGGTGAAGACTTTGCCGAACACCCGCTGGGTGCGCTTGATCAGGCCGATGATCGAGGAGAATTCGCCGACCTGGACCCGGCCCACCAGGGTCGAGCGGGTGCGGATCCGCGGGTTGCCGGTGACCGCGCCCAGGCGCGGGTTGTCCAGCATCGGCGCCACCAGGTAGGCCGCAGTGTTGGGCGCCAGCAACGCGTCGCCATCGATGCACACCAGGTACTCGCTGCGCGCCGCCACCGCGCCCATGCGCAGGGCCACGGCCTTGCCCTGGTTCTGCGCCAGGTGCAGCACCCGCAGGCGCGGGTCCTGGGCCGCGATCGCGTCGAGCACCTGGGCAGTGTTGTCCTTGGAACCATCGTTGATGGCGATCACTTCGATGTTCGGATACTGCTGAGCCAGCGCCGCGTGCAGGGTATCGGCGACGTTGTCCCCTTCGTTGTAGCAAGGGATGAGGATGCTGATCAGCGGCTCACCGGCCAAAGGCGGCGGCAACGTGTCATCGGACCAGGGCCAGTGGCGCTCCCAGTGCAGCCAGAAATACAGGCCGCCGGCGATCCACAGCGCCGACATGAACAGCGGGTAATAGAAGACGAAGTCCATGAGGAATTCGCCGGTCACCAGGAAGATCAGTCCCAGGGGCACCCCGAGCACCAGCGCCAGCACCACCAGGGCGAGCATACGATCCATCATGATTCAGGGGCTCCATTTGTTGGAGAGCGCGGGCCGCAGGGTTTTCAGGTCCGGTGAGTTCTCAAGGAAATTGTCCGGGTAATAACCGAAGTGGGTCGCCCCTTGGCGCTTGAGCCGGCCCATCCAGTCGGCCAGTTGCTGTGCGGACAGGTCTTGGGCGGGCTTGTGCTTCCAGTCCCGGGCCTGGAGCTCGAATACCGTGCGCTGCAGGGCGCCGGGACGGGCCCGCACCTGATCCACCAGGGCCTCCAGCCAGGGCCCGGAATGCTTCAGGCTCTGCCCTTCCATCAACGGCATGGCCATGGGCGCGGTCCAGTCGTAGTTGACCAGGAAGTCGTCGAGGTTCTGGGCGAACCAGGCTTCGCTCTGCGGGTTGATGATCGGTTCGGCAAACAGATTGCGCGCGGTCTGCACCTGGGGCCCGCGGATCGCCCGGACCTTGGCGCTCAGCTCATGGGTGAAGTCGATCAGGTAGCGGCTCTTGAAACGAGTCCAGCGCTGCAGGGTCGCCGGATCGTTGCGCAGGCCGGCGATGGAATCCGGCAGCCCCTGGGCGGCATAGGCGCGCAAGGCCTCGGGGCTGGCGTCTTCGAAGTCCGAAAGCACGGCGTCGTCGTGGAACAGAATGCCGTCCACCGAGGTCATGCGCGCCACGTCCTCGTACAGATCGCCGATCAGGCGCCGTACCTGCGGGTCGAAGGGCGAAAGGCGCTGATACTGTTTCGGATCGATTGCGCTCTGGCCGGTGGCCGGGTCCCAGCGCGTGACGCGGGGCAGGCGGGCATCCAGGGCAAAGCTGAGCACCGGCATCCAGGCGTAGACCTTGACGTGGGCCCGGGTACGCAATTGCCAGGCGACCCGATCGAACAGGTCGGCGCGCATCGGCAGATGCCGGTTGGGGAAGTACAGCGACTGCACCAGGCCGTCGCCCTTGGGGTCGGCGAACGCCTGGAGGAACACGGTATTGACCCCCAGGTCGGCCATGCGCTGCACCAGCTTGCCGAGGTTGATCTCCTGCTGCTTGGGGTCCGGGTCGTAGACATTGTCCAGGTCCACGTGCGCCACGCGCATCGGGGCGCTGGCCTCGGTGCCGACGATGCTGTTGGAGAAGTGCATGCCGTCCGGGTCGGAAACCACCAGGAAGCGCGGGCTGCTCATCAGGTTGTCGAGGGTGTCCAAGCCGTCGTCCAGGGTCAGGGCCATCTTGAAGCCCTGGCTGTCGACCACTTGCAGGGTCGAGCCGTCGGCGGTGCCATAGGGCCAGACCCAGATCCGCGGGCGATAACCGGCCACGGCCAGGATCTTGTCCGAGATGTTGGTCACGTCCTGGCGCATCCGCGCCTGGAAATCCGCCTCGCTTTCATAGCGACCGGCGACGGCGTCATAGCGTCGGGTGGCCGCCGCCGGCTGCAGGTTGCCCTGGGGGTTGGCGAGAATGCCCAGGTGGCTGTGGTCGGTATGGGCGGCAATTTCCACCAGCCCGGAGCGCGAGATCTCGCGCACCTGGGCCCAGGTCAGGAACTGCGAACGGGGCCGCAGCTCGCCAGCGAAATCCACCGGCTGATTGGCCGGGGTATCGATCCACACGCCCACCGGCGCCAGCACCGCGGGCCAGCGATAGCTGCGCAGCACCGGGAGCACGCGGGTGTAGAAGCTCGAATAGCCGTCGTCGAAGGTCAGCAGGATGGCCTTGGCCGGCAGCTCCGGCCCGCCTTTGCGCGCCGCCAGGATCTGGTCCACGGTCACCGGCCGGTAGCCGTTCTCCCGCAGCCAGGCCAGTTGCTCGATCATCCGCTCGGTGCGTACCGCCACCACCCGCTGGTCCGGGTCGCGATCCTCGATGTCGTGGTAGGCAATGCCCAGCACGTGGTTTTTCGGCCACGGCGCCTCGCTATGAGGCAGCGGTCGCTGCCCCGGGGCGACAAATTCCGCCGCGGGCTGGGAGCAGGCGCTGAGCACCAGGACGCCCAGCAGGAGGATGCAACGGTTGATCAGGCGCATCATCACGCTCGTCTCTAGAAACGATAGGTAAGGTCGACCGCCAGACGCAGATCGGTTTCCCGATTGCCGTCGTAGGGTCGGTTGATCACGCTCAAGACCCCGGCGATATCGAACACGTCATTCCAGCTGTAGCGCTGGCCGTAGCTGAGCAACCCCACCGCGCCGGTGGAATAGCCGCGCTCGCTGTAAGTCCCGGCACCGGCCTGGAACTGCTGGCTCCAGGAGGTTTGATAACGGTGATAGAGCACGTGGTTGACGGTAACCGTGGGCAGCACGCTGAGATCCGCCTCGGGGTTGAAGTAGGGCGTGTCTTGCAGGGTGTTGTGGCTGGCGCCCACTTCCAGGCCGAGGTCGACCTGCACCTTGGGTGAGCGGTAGACCCCTTCACGACCGGTGAGCAGCGCTTCGAAACGGTTGTTGCCGTCGCTGAAATGCGACGGGCTGAGGGACAGTTTCCATTCCCGGCTTTCATTGGCCCGCCAGCGCAGGAAGGCGCTGCCGCCATTGGCGCTGATGTCACTGTTCAGCGCCCGCAGCGGGGTGTTGGCCGAGAGGTAATCGAGGCTGCCGCCGTATTGCCAGTGATCGTCGATGTCGCGGGCCAGGGACACCCGGGCACCGGTCTTGTCGCCGTAGCCGTAGGAATGGTTGGAAACTTCGGCTTCCAGGGTCATGTCGCGGGTGCGCCGCTCCACCCCCAGGACCTGCCAGCGGTGGTGGCCGATGCCTTCGGGGAAGTCGCCCATGGCGTAGCCGACCCCGCCGAACAGGCGCCAGTCCTCGGCAATCGGCGGCGTATAAAGCCGGCTTTCGATGCCGAAATCCCGGCTCCCGGCCACTGCGCCGGCACCGCTGCTACCGCCGCCGTAGCTCTTGCCGCCGTAGGTCGAGACGCGCAACTCGGCCATGTCATGCACTTCGCGCTCACGGGCCAGGCGCTGCACCTGACGGCTTTCCGGAAAGCGCTCGAGCACATCGTCGGTCAGGGCATCCAGTTGCCGCCATTCCTGCAGATCCAGGGCGGTGTGCGCCTGGGACACTTCCAGGCTGACATCCCGGGGGGCCACGCTTTCGGTTTCCTTGAGCAGGTTTTCCGACCGCCGCGGCCAGTCACGCACCCGGTACAGGTCGGCCTGGGCCAGGCGCACGCTGATATTGCCCGGAGCCTGCTCGGCCAGGGCCTCCAGCCGTTGCTCGGTGCCCGGCAGGTCCGCCCCTGAAGCGCCGGCCACACCGGCCTGGGCCGCCAGCAGTTGAGCATCGACCCAGTCGTCGTTGGGGTCGCCCACGGTTTGGCCGGTGAGTTGAATCCGCCGTGGCGTGCTGTCGGCCAGGTCATTGGCGAGCTTCAGCGCTTGCTCCGGCTGTTCGCTTTCCAGCAGCGCGTAATACAGGGCGGTGGTGTCTTCCAGACGGTACGCGGCATCGCCATCCGGGGCCGACAGGACGCGGCGATACAGGTCCGCGGCCATTTCCGGCTGGCGCTGGTCGAGGTAGGAAGCCGCCACCCAGCGCAGCGCATATGGCGGAATGACCACACCGGCCGCGCTGAGCTGCTCATATTCGCTGATCACCTCTGCGGTACGCGCCCGGGACTTGAGCGCCCCCAGCCGGTCGATGCGCCAACGGTTCAGCTCGTCTTGGGCCTGGGGGTCCTTGCCCCAGGCGGCAAACAGCGCGTCGTAGTCGGCCAGGGCGCGGTCGGCCACCACGAACCGCTCCTTTTCACCACGGCTGGCCAACTCCGACAGGCGCACCCGTTCGGCCGCCAGGTCGGCCTGGATCCGCCGCTGAATGAGCGGATCGATCAGCCCCGGATGCTGTTGGGCCAGGCGCAGGGCCGGCTCCGGCAGGCGCGCCCGTTGCAGGGCGTAGATGTATTCACGCTGGACCTCGGGCTTGTCGCCGGCGCGCACAAAGGCCTGGTCGTACTCGGCCAGGGCATCGTAGGGCTGATTGGCCCGGGTCAGTGCGTAGCCCAGCGCCAGACGCCGCGAGGAATCATCGGGCTTGGCCGCCACCAGAGCCCGGGCCCGGACCACCGCCTCCGCCGGTTGGCCGGCATCGGCCTGGGTCAGGGCCAGGCCCAGTTGCAAGTCGGCATTCTGCGGCTCGCGCTCCAGGGCCTGACGATAGAGCCGGGTGGCGTTATCAAACTGCTTGAGGTTGCGATAGGCCCGGGCCGTGGCCGTCAGCGCCTGCAGCGCCAGCATGCGGTTGCGCCCCTGGGTTTCATAGACCTGCACCACCTCGGCGTCGAGCCCGGCCCAGCTGGCGATCTGCAAATGATCACTGACCAGCCCATTGTTCAAGGCACTGTCCGGCACCTGCCGCAGGTGGTTGAGTGCCGGGGCATAACTGCCGGCCCGGGCCTGGATGATCAACTGGTCATAGGCGGCATCGGCCCAGGCCCCCCCGGACCAGAGCAGTTGGCTGCACAGCGCCAGCCCCAAAAGCGGGCGCAGACCACAATGGCGGGCGGGATGAGCAGTACGTGGCATTTCGTCAGCATCCTTACATAGCAAGCCGGAGCTCTGCCCGACCCCTCGCCCTTGCGGACGTCAGGTAGCGGCAACACATGACCCGGCAAAGCTTTCCGGGACATTCTTCCACGAAGGGTAGTCGAGAATTTGAAACGCCATCTTTATTCAGAATCGGTTTTCAAGAGCTGCGCAGACACCGCGTCAGACGCAGTCGGCGTTGGCCCGGCGCAGCCATGGGCGGCAGACAGCACAACGCCCGGGCTGTGTCACACAGCACCGGGCGTTGAAGGGGGCAGGGGCGGGCAAAGCGCCCCTTGATGGACTTATTGCAGGGCGCCAGCGCCGCCCATTTTGCTCATGACAAAGCCCACGAACTGTTCAACGCTCATCTTCTGGCCATTGAAATTCACTTCGTTGTTGGCGTAATGCAACGCCGACACCACGTTATTGCCTTCCAGCTTGGCCAGTTGAGTGGCCAGGGCCATGGCGCTGAGCATTTCCGCGGTGGCGGCGCTCTGCTCGGCAATCTGCTTGGCATCGGTCTGGCCTTCGGCCTGGGCCTGCAAGGCGGCGACATCCGCCAGCATCGGCTTGGACAGCGACAGCTTGGCGTCCAGCTGGCTGATCAGTTGCTTGCCCAGCTCGGCCGGCGGCAGTTCCAGGCTCTGCGGCTTGGCCAGGTCCAGGCTCAGGCTGAAGCGGCTTTCGCCACCGGCGGTCTTGAATGCCAGGCTTTCCAGGGCGATCTGCGGCTTGGCCTCCAGGACCTTGTTCACCGCGGCACGCACCTTGACCTCTTGAGCTTCGCTCATTTGCAGTTCCGGCGCCGGCTCGCCCTCGGCAGTGGCCGCGGTGGCCGCCTGCTGATACGGCTGCAGCACGGTCTGGTAGATCTGGAGCAGATCGAGCATGCCCTGGCTGTCGAGGTTCTTCATGCTCCAGAGCATTTCCGCCGAACCCACGGCCTTGCCGTCGAAGGTGATCTCGCCGACCCGGTAGTCCGCACGCCCGGCCACGGTGCTGCCGGTTTCCTCGCTGAAGGTCTTCTGTTCGAAGTTCTTCAGGGTCAGCACCGACTGCTTGTCACCAAAGGTGGCCTTGGTGCCGGTCAGTTCCAGGGTGTTCTGCCCCAGGTAGTAGCCAAAGCTGCTCTTTTGCAGGTTGCTGGCCAGGGTCAGGCCGTTGATTTCCAGCTTGCCCGGGGCTTTGTCCGGCGAGTTGAGCGAAAGGCTCAGGCTGTCCATGTAGCCATCAACCTTGGCCTTCTGGCGGTTGTCGCTGACGCTGAAAGTGGAGTTCAGGCCGGAGAACTTGAGGCTGCTCTGCTCATCCAGGGCCAGCTCCACCGGTGCGAAATCCAGGGTGCCTTCGGCGGACAGGTCGTAGCCAACGTTGACCACGCCCTTGAAGGGGGCCGCGCCCTTGGTGGCGGCAAACCATTTGTCGGTCTGCGGGCTCTTTTCCAGTTCGTAATGGCTGGCAGCCATGACTGGCAGCCACTTGAGGCGGATCAGGCGCGAGAAAGGCAGCGGACCGTGCTCGATGTGATCGGCAATCAGCAGCTCCAGATCGCCGCGGAACACTTCACCCTGGCCCTTGAGGCGGTAGTGGGCATTGCTGCTGAACACGCCACGCTCCAGGGACACCAGCTCCAGAGTGGCGGTGGCGTCGTAGCCGATCAGCGCAGCTTGCAGCTCCTTGTTGCTTTCGATCACCTGCTGCTGCAGGACCCCTTCCAGCTTGGTGCCGGTGTACCAGGCGCCGCCGGCACTGATGGCACCTACTGCGACGACGATTCCTAACAGTACGCCTGCTGATTTATTCATGTCTGACCCGATCAATATCCGTTGTTTGAAGGTGTGCTGGTCTTCCCTGAACCCATGAAGGGTCGCGGCTCGACTCCGCGTAAAACCGGCGCAGATTACCACTGGCGGCCCGCGCGAGCCCAACAAAAGAGAAACAGCGGCAAGCCTCAAGCGCCAAGCCGCAAGCTGGAGGCAGCGTGCGGCTTGAGGCTTGAGGCTTGAGGCTCAGGAGTATTCGAGTTCCAAGGCATCGAGTTGATGGTCGAAGCTCTTGAGGCGGGCGCTCCAGGTGTAGACCAGCACTTCGAAGTCGCGATCGATCACCGCGCTGTTGCCCCGGGACTCGCCCCGGGGGTCGCAGAAGTCCAGTTGGTAGCGCTCGCGAGCCATGGCGGTGGCGACGTCCGACAGCTCCCGGGCATTGCTCAGCCAGTGGTGGCCGTCGTCGGCTTGCTTGTCGAGCAACATGCACTGTTTCTTCAGGGCCTCCAGGCTCTTTTCCAGCGGGGTGCCGGTCAGCTCGCCCATGACTTCGGCGAAGGTCCGCCCCGGTTGCCAGTAACTGCCCCAGAAGTAGCGGTCGAACACGGTTTCGACCCGGCGCAGGGCCACCTTGGTGTCCCAGATCACCACCAGGGTCTTGCTCTGTTCGAGCTGTCTTTTCTTGATTTTCTGGCCCTGGAAGGAGGCCCAGGCCACCACGCCGATAGCCATCACGGCGATCAGCGCGCTGGCGCTGTCGAGGAACACCAGGGCCTTGTCGATCTGGTGGGCCAGCATGATGCCGTAGAAGTAGGTGGCAGAGAGCAGCACCAGGGCGCAGAGCGCGCACCAGAAGCCCGGAGCATAAGGGTTTTTCATTATTGGAATCCCCATGACCATCACATGCTTTGACCGGTTGGAAAGCACATGGCACGTGGCACTTTTCCAACTGATCAAAGCATAGCAACGGCCTCAGGGTTGCGCGTGTTCCGGGCCTTGCGTTCGTCCGCTTTCCCAGCCACCGCCCAGGGCCAGGAACAGATCGATCTGGCTCATCGCCACCTGGGTGTTGGCCGCCGCCAGTTGCGCGCGCATGTCGGTGTAGGTACGGGTGGCTTGCAGATCGGCGAGGAAGGACGCGCGGCCGGCCTGGAAGAAGCGGTGGGTCTGATCCGCCGCCTGTTGCGCCGACTGCTCGGCATCCGCCAGGGCCTCGCGACGTTGCAGCTGCGCGCTGTACTGGGCCAGACCGGTCTGGGTTTCGCGGATGGCGTTGAGCACCACCCCATCGAAATGCGCCAGGGCGCCCTGGCTCGCGGCCTCGGCCTCATGAATGCGCTCGCGGGCGCCGTTGGCCGGCACGCTCCAGCTGATCAGCGGGCCAAAGCCCCAGCGGTTGGTGGAGGGCTTGCCGAGGTTGTCGAGGATGCCCACGGTGCCGACCGTCGCGCCAATGCTGATGTCCGGGTACAGGGCCCCGGTGGCCACGCCGATACGCGCGGTGGCGGCGGCCAGTTGGCGCTCGGCCTGCCGTACATCGGGACGACGCTTGAGCAGCGCCGCGCCATCGCCCACCGGCAACAGTTGGGCGATGTGCGGTAACTCGGCGCAGGTGCCGGTGCCAGCGGGCAGTTGATCCAGCGGTTTGGCCAGCAGCATCGACAGGCGAAACAGCCCCGACTGGCGCGCGGCTTCATAGCGCGGCAGCTCGGCGCGCAGGGATTTGAACTGGGTCTGGGAGCGGGTGACCTGGGTTTCGTCGCCGCGCCCGGCATCGCGCAGGCGCTGGGTCAGTTCGGTGCTCTGGGCTTGCAGGCGCAGGGAGTGTTCGACGATTTCCCGCTCTTCGTTGGCCGCACAGACCTGGGTGTAGGCGCGCACCACATCCGCCACCAGGGTGATGCGCGCGATATCGGCCGCGGCCTGGGTCGCGTCGGCATTGGCCTGGGCCGCTTCGATACCGCGTTGCAGGGTGCCGAACAGGTCGAACTGGTAGGAGGTGCTGATGGACAGGTTGCCGACGTTGGCCACCGGCACTTTTTCCGGCAGCAGGAAGGCCTCGCCGGATTCCTGCAAACGCTCGACCCCGGCCTTGACCCCACCGCTCCAGCCGCCAGCGGCCTGGGCTTCATCCACCTGGGCCCGGGCACGGGCCAGGTTGGCTGCCGCCACTCGCAGGTCGGTGTTGGAGGCCAGGGCCTGTTGCACCAGCTGGTCCAGGCGCGGGTCCTGGTACAGCCGCCACCAGTCGGCGGGCACCGGCGCCGACACCACATTGGCGCCCTTGGCGCTCAACTCGCCCTGCAAGTCCTGGCGTTGCAGCGCCGCGTCCTTGGGCAGCCGGTAGTCCGGCCCGACCATCTGGCAGGCCGAGAGCAGCAGGCCGAGCCCGGCCAGGGCCAAACGTGCGCCGTTGTTCATTGCCCGGGCTCCCGCTTGGCCTGGTCGTCGAGGATCGACACCGTGGCGGTGCGCCCGGCGATCATGCGGAAGTCCGCCGGCACGTCATCGAAGGCAATGCGCACCGGAATCCGTTGCGCCAGACGCACCCAGCTGAAGGCCGGGTTCACGTTGGGCAGCAGGTTGGAGCCGCTGCTGCGATCACGGTCCTCGATCCCGGCGACGATGCTTTCCACATGCCCGCGCAGCCGCGCGCGGTCGCCGATCACGCGGATATCCACCGCCTGTCCGACATGGATGCCATCGAGCTTGGTTTCCTCGAAGTAACCATCGATATGGAAGGAATTGCTGTCCACCACCGACAGCACCGGCCGGCCGGCGGTGACGAATTCCTGGGTGCGCGGCGCACGGTCGTTGACGTAGCCGTCCACCGGACTGCGCACCACCGAGCGGTCGAGGTTGAGCTGGGCGCTGTCCACCGCCACCTGGGCCTCGGCCAGCGCCGACTGGGCGCGGGCTTCGCGGGATTGGCTTTCTTCCAGTTGCTCGCGCGGCACCAGATTGCCCAGGCCACGGTTGCGCTTGGCCTCGCGCTGGGCCTGGGCCAGGGTTTCCTGACGATCGGCCAGGGCGGCCTTGGCTTGGCGCAGGGCCAGCTTGAAGCGGTCCTGGTCGATGCTGAACAACACCTGGCCGCGCTTGACCAGCTGGTTGTCGCGCACCTGCACCTGCTGGATCAGCCCGGACACGTCCGGGGCGATCTGCACGATGTCGGCGCGGATATGCCCGTCCCGGGTCCAGGGCGCGAACATGTAGTACATCACCATGCGCCAGACCACCACGACCGCGAAGGTCACCACCAGTAACGTCAGGACCACACGACCAATGGTCAATAAAGGTTTTTTCATGTCATCAGGTATCGACTGAGAGAGTCCACCGCGCCCAGCAGCAGCGCGTAAAGACCGACGTTGAACAGCGCCCGGTGCCAGACCAGACGATAAAAGTGCAAGCGCGTCAGCACCCCGTGCACCAGCAGGTACAAGCCATAAGTGATGCCCATCAGCACCAGCAGCGTGGGCAGGAACACCCCGCTGATATCCAGATCACCGATCATAAAGGCGCTCCATCGATGCCATGGGGAAGAGGTTGTTCAAGCTCGCCGGTGGCGACGAATTCCACCCCCGGCAGCAGCGCCAGGCGCAGGCCGCTGAGGGCGTGCAACAGGTGCAGGCGGGTTTCGTCATCGCCTTGCAGGCCCTGGCTGCCCAAGGCGCGGCGGGTGCGATCGAGGGTCATCAACAGGGCGCCGGGGGCCGGCAGGCGTTCACCGGCCTTGAGGCAAGCCTTGAAGTAGTCGCCAACCTCGGCCACCACCTGGCGCAGCAGGCTCTGGGCCACGCCCTGC
This sequence comes from Pseudomonas sp. 3MA1, assembly GCF_029237275.1. NCBI lineage: Bacteria > Pseudomonadati > Pseudomonadota > Gammaproteobacteria > Pseudomonadales > Pseudomonadaceae > Pseudomonas > Pseudomonas sp. 3MA1. Next base: position 635,261 of record NZ_JAACFX010000004.1, read on the forward strand.
ACCCGCGGCGCGTAGGCCAGCAGGTCCAGCACGTTGAGCGCCACGCGCAACTCGCGCAGGGCGGCGCCGGTGTCCTGGCCGGTGATGGCCAGGCGCGGCAGGTGCTGCATCAGCCGGTCGAGCATCTGCGCGGCCATGTGCCGGTGCTCGGCCAGGGTCGCCGGCTCGGAAAGGCTGACAATGTCGCGCCAGCTGAAGCGGGTCAGGCGCTTGGCCGCCAGCTCCGAGCCGAACGGCCGGGCGATCAGGGTCCAGACAAAGGCGAACAGCAGGCCCATGGGCCCGGCCAGGTTGGAGTTGGCAAAGCTCAGGAAGTCCGCGTCGTAGGCCCCCTGGATGCTGATGAAAGACGAGGTGTTGACGATGGTCAGGAGCATGCCCAGGTAGAACCGCGGCTGCACCGTCAGGGTGCCGACGCAGATAAAAGGTACGGCGAAGGCCAACACCAGCATCGGAAAGTCGTGCAGGTTGGGCAGGATCAAAAACAGGTAGAGGCTGGCGAACAGCACCGACATCGCGGTCCAGAAGAAGAACCGGTAGATCTGCGGCGCCGGATCGTCCATCGAAGCGAAGAAGCTGCAGGCCACCGCCGCGAGGATCACCGCGCTGCCGCCGTCGGTCCAGCCCAACAGGATCCACAGCACCGAGGCGACGATGATCGCCAGCACCGTCGAGCCCGCCGAATACAGCATCAGCCCGCGGTCGAGAAACGGCGTCAGCCGGCCCAGGCGCCAATGCCGGTAGACCGCGCGCCAGGTGTCCTGGCTTTCGCACTGGATGGCGTGCTGCAGGCTGCGGCAATCCTGCCAGAGATCGATCCACTCGCCGAGGCGATACAGGGCATTGGAGAACAGCAACTGGCGCCGGTCATCCAGAGCTTCGGCGCTGGGCTGCAGGGCTTCGAGCTCGCTGCGCAGGGCTTGCCAGTGCTCCACCGAGGCGTCCCGGGCGGTGCCTTGCAGCCAGGCCTCGGCCTTGGTCAGCAAGGGGGCAAATTGCGCCACCAATTCGGGGGTGCGCCGCTCCAGGGCATACAGGGCGTCATCCAGGGCATCCACCACCGGCAGCAGGTGGATCATCCGCCCGCGCAACTCCTTGGTGTTGCGCACCGTCTGTGGCCGGGCGCCTTCGTGGGGCAACTGGCCGATCATCAACTCCAGGCTGTTGAAGGTGGCCACCATCGATGTGCGCAAGGCGCTGACTTCTTCAGGCTGGACGTTGCGGGCCAGGAAGCGCTGGCTGTAGAGCGCGGCATCGGCGAACCACTTGCCGGCGGAATCGACGAACACCGGGGCCAGCCGCCGGGGCCAGAACAGGCTGCCGATGACCGCCGCGCAAATGATGCCGAGGAAGATTTCCTCGGTGCGCGCCTCGGCCACGTCCCACACCGCCAGGGGGTTGTCCACCACTGGCAGGGCAATCAGCGGCAGGGTGTAGCCGGCCAGCATCAGCGCGTAGTTGTTGGCGGTGCGCAGGTGCATGGACAAGAACAGCAGGATCCCGGTCCACAGGGCGATGATCAGCACCAGCACGTAGGGGCTCTGCACGAACATCGGCACCAGCAGCACCGCCGCCGCCGCGCCGAGGAAGGTGCCGATCGCCCGGTACAGCGCCTTGGAACTGGTGGGGCCGACAAAGGGGCTGGAGACGATGTACACCGTGGCCATGGCCCAATACGGCCGGGGCATCTGCATCAGCATGGCGATGTACAGGGCGATCATCGACGCGGCGAAGGTGCGCACGCCGTAGAACCAGTCCCGCGCCGGGGGCATGCCGGTAAAGAAGCCCTTCAAGATGGCAGCACCGGCACATGGCTGGCGGACTCGAAGGCGCGAATCACCCGCAGCGCCGCTTCCAGGTCGCTGCTGCTGATGCCTTCCAGGACTTCATGGCGCAGGCGCACCAACTCGCTTTCCACCGCCTGCACCAGCTCGCGGCCGCTGTCGGTCAGGCTCAGGCACTTGGCCCGACGATCGTGGGGGTCTTCACTGCGGCACACGTAGCCGGCGCTGCACAGTTGATCCAGCAGGCGTACCAGCGACGGGCTTTCCATCCCCGCGGCCTGGGCCACCGTGACCTGGCGCACGCCCTCGCCCAGGCGCCCGATCATCAGCAGAGGCACCGCGCAGGCTTCGGAAATGCCGAAATTGACCAGGGTGGTCTGGCAGATCCGCCGCCAATGCCGCGACGCGACCACCATGCCGCTGCTGATGTTCATGTGGAGTGATTCAAGGGAGTTGGGCACAAGACTGTTCGCACACTGTTAGTTTGCTAACTATCAATATGGCATCGACGAATAAATCCAGTCAAGTTTTGTAACAAATACCTCGGCCAAGCCTTGGATCCAGCGCCTCCAAAACAGAGAAAGTACTGAAAAGGTATATACTTTTTCAGTACTTTTTGAGGAGCACGCTCATGCCCAAGCACGCCATCTTTACGATGAAACTGGAAACTGAACTGCGGGATCAGTTTATGGCGGAGGCACAGGCCGCACATCGCCCAGCCTCACAGATCGTGCGTGAGTTGATGCGCGAATTCGTGCAAAAACAGCACGAATCCCGGGAGTACGAGGCCTTCCTGCAACAGAAAGTCCTGCTGGCTCGAGCCTCCGTAGACGCTCAACGCGGGCACAACCATGAAGAGGTAGAGGCAGAGTTCGCTGCCCGACGCGCTCGGGCATCGAGGCTGGAATGAAGGTTGTCTGGGTTCCCGAAGCCGTACAGGACCGCATGGATATCTGGGACTACCTGCATGCACTCAACCCGAGGGCTGCGGTCGACATGGACAGGCGCTTCAGCGAATGCGTCGGTCATCTGATCCTCAACCCGCAGATCGGCTCCATGGGACTGGTGGCAGGAACCCGCGAGCTGATTCCCCACCCGAGCTATCGCCTGGTCTATCAGATAAGCCAGGACCACGTCTGGATCCTGGCCCTGGTCCACACCGCTCGCCAATGGCCGTCACCGACCTAGCCCCCGCGCCCCTTCCTCAACAACACATCCAACTGATCCACCACCTCGGCCCAGTCCGCATCATCGAGCACTTCCGTGCGCAGGAAATCCGCCTGGCTCTTGCTCCAGAAGAACGCATCCGCCAGGTGCAACTCCGGTTTCAGCGGCGAATGGGTGGCGATGAAACGATCAATACTCTCCGGGTCATCGGCCAGCCCCAACTGCTTGAACAGCGCCGGCAGATTGTGGGTCGGTGCTTCCATGGTCGGGCTCCTGATCAGTGCGAGACTTCGCAAACCTCGGCGTGGGGCACCAGCTTCAGGTACTGGGCCACGCTCATGTGCACCAGGTTGTGGTGGTTGCCGGCTTCCAGGTAGATGTCTTTCTGCCGGGTCAGCAGCGGGTCGATCACCACGTCCAGCCCATAGGACTCGCCCAGGGCCGGCACCGCGCCGCGCTCGCAATCGTTGAACAGGTGGGCCAGGGTGCTTTCCCGGGTGATCTGCCATTCACCGCTGCCGCGTACCTTGCTGAGGTCCAGGTGACGGCTGGCCGGCAACACCGCCATCAGGTAGTGGCCGTGGTGATCGTCGAGGACCACCGACTTGGCCACCCGCTCCGCCGGCACCCCCGCCACCCGCGCCGTTTCCAGGCTGCTGGCGGAATGGGGATGGCTCACCAGATCAAACTCGCAGGCGGCCTGTTCCAGGCTGCGTTGTACGGTTCTTGCCATACGCATGATGCACCTCAGCGCCCCGCGAAGGGGACAGGACTGTGACTCCTGAAGCAAGTCTAGGTCGAGCTGCAAGACTCAAGGCCCCGAACTTCCGAACGGCACTCTGCACGCTCATTGCCCGGCGCAGGACACGCCTGTCGCCGAACCACAGAGGACAAACAGGCGGGCCCGGGTACCGCCCGCGGCGAACTGACCGACCTTGTGCCAGCCCTGTGGCAACGGCGCGAACTCCTCGGACTGATCGTCCGAACCCACCAGCCAGTAGCGCCCGCTGCCCACTGGCAAGGCGCTCAACTGATCTAGGTAGACCTGCTCCGGGTGGTCGATCAGGGTGCCGAAACCGTAGGCGTTCGGCCTGCTGGAGGCACCGCCCGGCAGCGGCGGCGTATAGAGCATCGGCTGGGCATCGGTGCGGTTGTAGTAGAGGTAGCTCAGGTACCAGAGCATGTCGCTGATCACAATGCGGTCGCCGGCGACGTAGTGCCGGTTGACGTAGTCGACCATCACGCTGATCTGATCGTTGGCGTCGACATCGACGTTGTTTTTCAGCCCCACCGCTTCCAGCCCGACAAACCCCAGCAGCAACCCCAGCGCCACCAGCCGGGCCGATTTGAGCCAGCGATCAACGAGCACCGCGATGATCATCGGCAAACCCAGGGCATAGGCGGTCAGGTAGCGCTCGATAAACACCGGCGAGGCGAACGACACCGCAAACACCAGCAACAACGGCACCAGGGTGAAACTCGCCAGCAGCCCGCCAAATCGGGCAGGCGCACCGTCACGCCAGGCCAGCCCCCCGCAGACCGCCAGCAACAGCAGTGGCATGCCCACGAACAGCCCCCCGGGCAGGTTGTCGCCCTCGTCCTGAATCAGCAACTGCCAGACCATCGCCGGCAGCGACGACCAGGTCACCGGAGGCTCCCAGCCGACATCGCCATTGGCCTTCAACTCGTCCATGTGCCGGAGCAGGTCGAGCAACTCCGGGACCCAGGGCAGGTACAGCAGCACGATCGCCGCATTCGCCAGCCACCAGGCCGGCCGGCCTATCAGGCGTCCGCCACCCTCGGCGCGCACACCCGACACGGCCAGGTACAGCCAGTGCGCCAGCACGCAGAAGGCCGTGAAGTAATGGGTGTAGAAGGCCAGGGTCATCAGCAGCGCGTAGCTCACCAGATAGCCCCGGCGCGAGGGCTGGCGCAGCCAGTACACCAGGGCCAGGGTCGCCCCCAGCAGTAACAGGCCGAGCAACGCATACATGCGCACTTCCTGGCTGTAGCGCACGGCCGTGGGCAGCAGGGCCAACAGCACACCGGCGAGAATCGCCGCGCGGCGGGTCGCCAGGAGCGCCACCAGCCAGACTCCCAGCCCTACGGTGACGATCCCCGGCAGCGCGCTGAAGGTGCGAATGGAAAAGATCCCGTCGCCAAACAGTTCGATCCAGCCGCGCAACAGCATGAAATACAGCGGGGGGTGCACATCGCGGGCCGCATGAAACCAGATATCGCCCAGCGAATACTGACTGAGCACCAGGCTGGAGCCTTCGTCGCCCCAGATGGCAGCCGCGGTCAGGTCGTAAAAGCGCACGGCTGCCGCCAGCAGCAACACCGGCAGCAACCAGTACTCAAGCACCCGGCGCATCAGGCGCTGCACGCCCTGCTGCGGAGGCACGACGGCCTGCTCTTGCAAACGCCCGATCAACTCCGGCGCTCTGCGAAAATCCATTCCTTGCTCCCCATAAATTCGCATGATCTGGTCGCTCAAACCCCGACAGCATCGTCCTTTGCCTAAAAAACCGCAAAGCACAGACACAGGGGTAAAAAGCCGCTCATCGAATGTCATGTGCGGCCCCTGCCAATTACCCCCTGACCCGCATGACCCAGGATCAGGCCCGGCCATCACCGGCAATGGATGAACATAGACCGGAACACAGCAAAGTCGCGTCACAACACGGCAGATTTTCTATCCGGTCGTAGGTGCCGGTCGGCGCCTTCTGTATGATTTTCGCCACACTCGGAACCGGCCCTCATGGCTTTTCTGAATTAAGGACAATTCATGCGCAAGCTTCTGCTCTCGGCCTTGACCCTCACCGCCCTATGCACCGGCCAGGCCCAGGCCAGCTCGGACGACATCTGCTCACCGACCTGGAAGCTCTATGCCAACCAGTTGGACAATTGCAGCAACCTGCCCTTTCTCAGCCCGGGCAACGACAGCCGGGTCAACCTGCGGCTGCTGCTGGCCGACCAGGGCAGCCTGCCCCTGACGCCCCGGCCCCTGATTCAGGATGAACTGGGCATGGGCTACGGTCCCGTGCCCTTCATGCACTATCGCCTGCACCCGGCGCCGCCCGAGCTCGACCCCGACACTGGCAACCCACCCAAGCCCGGCCCCTCGCCCGCCACCGCGCAGCTCGACAGCCTGCTGCAGGCCGTGGGCCTGCGTCGCGCCAATCAGGAAACCGCCGGCGACGGCTTTCTCTCCGGAGAAGGCAGCCGCTGCCGCAGCAACTCGGACGCCAGTGCCCTGGCGTTTGTCGAGCAGCTCGACCAGGCGCCACTGAGCCCGGAAGAACGCCAGGCCCTGGCCGAGGCCCGGGTGCAACTGCTGGCCAGCTGCGACTGGAACGCCAGCGAAATGAGCAAGCTGCTGCCGGGCAACCTGAACTCGCCAGCGGCCAAGGCGTTCGCCGGCTACCTGCAGGCCGCCGCCGACTTCTATAGCGGCCGCTTCAACGAAGCCGGCAACGGTTTTGCCGCGCTCAACGACAATCCCCAGCCCTGGCTGGCCGAAACCGCGGCCTACATGAGCCCGCGCACCCTGCTCAACCTGGCCCAGCAGAACGCCTTCGATGAATGGAGCATGGTCAATCTGGAGCATGTGGACAAAGCCGTCCTGCAACAGGCCGGCGCCGGTTTCGAGGCCTACCTGAAGACTTATCCACAGGGCCGTTACGCCGTATCCGCCAGAGGCCTGATCCGCCGTGTGCACTGGCTGGCGGGCGACACCCAGGCCCTGGCCGATGACTACGCCCAGCAACTGACCCAGGCACCCGGCACCCCGCGCAACATGCCTCTGGACGACCTGGTGGAAGAAGTCGACTACAAACTGCTGAGCCTGCCAGAAGACCACTTCAAGGCTCCGCTGCTGCTGGCGGTCAAGGACCTGATGCGCATGCGCGGCGCGCCATCGGCGCCTCTGACCCGGGACGCCCTGCAACAGCAGAAGGCCCTGTTCGCCAGCCAGCCGGCGCTGTTCGACTACCTCCAGGCCGCTTTCAGCCTGTATGTCGAACAGCAACCGGCGGCGGCACTCAAGCAACTGCCCAGCCAACTGCCGATGCAACTGGACTACCTGAGCTTCAGTCAGCAGACCCTGCGCGGCCTGGCCCTGCTGGCCCAACAGGACTGGAAAGGCGCCGAGGCGCTGTGGCTGCAACTGCTGCCCCTGGCCCAGCAACCGCTGCAACGCGAACAGCTGGAACTGGCCCTGGCCTACACCTACGAGCGCAGCGGGCAACTGGCCAAGGTGTTCGCCGCCGACTCACCAATCAAGACCGCCCAGGTGCGCACCATTCTCCTGCGCCAGGTGGCCTCGCCCAAACTGCTGCGCCAGCAGGCCCAACAGGCCGACTCGCCAGCGGAGCGCAACGCCGCGCGCTTTATCCTGCTGTACAAGGACCTGACCCGCGGCCAGTACGCGGCCTTCGGCCAAGACTACGAGCAACTGCCGCCCAGCCTCCCCGACGATAGCCTTGGCGCCAGCCTGGGCTATATCTACCTATTTACGCCGCCACTGCGCGACTTCCGCTGGAATGGCGCCCAACCTGAAGGGGAACAGCCGGACTACCGTTGCCCGAGCCTGGTGGAGACTGCCGCGCTCCTTGAGCGTGACCCGAAAGCGCCGGCCGGGCTGCTCTGCCTCGGAGAGTTCATGCGCCTGAACAACTTCGACCAGATGCCCCTGGACACGCCACCGAACGCCCAGTCCCTGGGTGGCACCCAGGACACCTTCCCCGGCAAGCCGTTCTCGCGACTCGACGGCTATCAAGTGGTGATCAACAACCCCAAGGCCAGCCGCGACGAACGCGCCTATGCCCTGTACCGGGCCATCTACTGCTACGCCTCCTCCGGCAACAACCGTTGTGGCGGCGCCGGCGTCGAGCCGGCCGTGCGCAAGGCCTGGTTCCGTCAGTTGAAGACCAAGCTGGGGGATACCCAATGGGCCCAGTCATTGCGCTACTACTGGTGAGAATCCAGTCCCTGGGCTACTGCCTGCTGCCGCTCTGGCTGTGGTGGGCCACCCCGGCGGCCGGCGCGACACAGGTGCAGGCCGCCGACCACGAGGCCTTCTGGCTGTGGAGCGGGGTCAAGACCCAGCCCGTGCTCGCCCAGGCCAAGACCCTGTACATCCTCCAGGGTCAGATCAGCCGCTCGCGACGTCACCCGGCCAGCGGCGTCCAGCTCATCGCCCAGGGCCTGCCGGTGTCGCGCCTGCCCCAGGAGCAGGTATGGGTGGTGTACCGCGCCCACACCCTGGCCTGGACCGAGCCGGTGTATCGCCAGTTGTTCGGCCAGCTGCAGCGCTGGCAGGCCACGGGCACCCCGGTGGTGGGCATCCAGATCGACTTTGACAGCAGCACCCGCGACCTCGAACGCTACGGCCGTTTCCTGCGCGACCTGCGCCAGCGCCTGCCCGCGCAGTACCGCCTGAGCATCACCGGCCTGATGGACTGGGGCAGCAACGCCGACCCGCAAGCCATCGGCCAGCTCCAGGGCGTGGTGGACGAAGTGGTGGTGCAGACCTACCAGGGCCGCCATAGCATTCCCAACTACGCAGCCTACCTGCCGCGCCTGGACCGCATGGGCCTGCCCTACAAGGTCGGCCTGATCCAGGGCGGTGACTGGCAGGAACCCCAGGCCCTGCGCGACAGCCCCTGGTTCAGGGGCTATGTGGTGTTTTTGCAGAATCCTTGAGAGCGAAGGCGGCCAGGCGGACACCTTCGCTGGCAAGCCAGCTTCCACAAACAGCCGAAAGCGGACCAGGGCCCTACGAATCAGTCAGATGGCCCCTTACCAGTCATAGGTCAAACTCGACACCATGGTCCGCCCCTCACCGTAGTAGCAGTCCCAGATGGTGGTGCAGTTGGCGACGTAGGTCTTGTCGGTGAGGTTCTTCACGTTCAGCGCCAGCTTCACGCCCTTCCATTGCAGCGGCGATTTTTCCAGGTCGTAGGTCAGGCTGGCGTCGTACACGGTGTAGGACGGGATCTGAAAGGCGCCGTCGTAATCAGTGCCATAGCTGCCCTTGACGTAGCGGGTGCCGACGCCCGCGCCCAGGCCCGCCAGCGGCGTGTCGCCAAGGAGCGTGTAATTGAGCCACAGCGAAGCGGTCAGCGGTGGCATGCCTGCCGGGTGACGCCCCTCGCGACCTTCGTTGTCCTTGGTGTACTTGATGTCGTTGCGCGACGCCGAGGCAATCAGGTCCAACGATTCGCCGAGGCTGGCCTTGGCTTCCAGCTCGATGCCGCGGGAACGAACCGCGCCGCTCTGGACGCTGCGCCCAGGGATGACCAGGTCAGGCGTCAGGATGTTTTCCTGGTCCAGCTGGTAGGCCGATACCTGGACGAAGCTCTCCTGGCCCGGTGGCTGGAACTTCACCCCCACTTCGTACTGTTTGCCAGTGGACGGCTCGAAAGCGCTGCCCCCGATGCTGGTGCCACTCAACGGCAGGAAGGATTCCGAATAGCTGACAAAGGGCGCCAGGCCATTGTCGAACAGGTACACCAGCCCGCCACGCCCGGTAAAGGACTGGCTCTTGGCATTGGTGTGCTCGCCGTTGAGCGGCGTCTTGTTATCGGTTTCCGCCCAATCGTTGCGACCGCCCAACACCAACACCCATTTTTCGTACTTGATCTGGTCCTGCACATACAGGCCGGTCTGAGTGATGGTGTTGTCCCACTGATGAGGGTTGCCGAAATTCAGCGACTGACCGTAAGTGGGGGTGAACATGTCGAGGATCGGCGGGTTGAAGTCGTACTTGCCGTCGAACTTGGAATTGAAGTGGTAGTAGTCCAGACCCACCAGCAGGGTATGGCTGAACGGCCCGGTGTCGAACTGGGCCTGGGCGATGTTATCCACGCCATAGACCTTGTTGTGCTGCTTCCAGTCGACGCCGTAGCGGGTCATGTAGCGCTGGTCGTTGAGCCCGGTCTTGGGGTTGCTGACGAACTTGTAGCCGTGCAGCGGCGCGCGGTAGCGGTCATCGACGTCGGCGTAACGGGCGTTCTGCTTCAGGGTCCAGACATCGTTCAGGCGATGGGAGAACTCGTAGCCGAGGACAAACTGGTCACGATCGTAGGCATTGACCCCGGGCTCGCCGAGGAACAGGTCGCGGTCGATCTTGCCGTTGGGGTTGGCGAACACCGTGCCGACGCTGGGCAGGCCCTGGGCCTCGGGCACGTCGTTGTCCTTCTGGAACTGGGCGAACAGCGTCAGCTGGGTGTCGTCATCGGGCCGCCAGGTCAGGCTCGGGGCGATGAACTGGCGCTGACGCTGCACGTAGTCGACGGCGTCCTGGCTGTCGCTGGCCAACCCGGTCAGGCGATAGAGGAACTGCCCCTGCTCATCCAGCGGCCCGCCCAGGTCCAGGCCGATGCTCTTGTGGTCATAGCTGCCGGCTTCCAGCACCAGTTGATGCAAGGGGGTTTCGGTGGGCCGCTTGCTGACCATGTTGACGATCCCGCCCGGCTGGTTCTGCCCGTAGAGCACCGAGGCCGGGCCCTTGAGCACTTCGATGCGCTCCAGGGCATAGGGATCGATCTGCAGGGCGCCGCCGGTACTGCCGCCGCCGTAGGGCAAATGCAGGCCATCGAGGTACATCGGCGTCGGGGAGAAACCACGGGAGGTGGGCTCGTCGAAAATCTTCACCCGGTCGGAAAAGCCACCGCCGGTCATGCCCGGGGTATAGAGCAGCGCCTCGGTCACGCTCTGGGCGCCGCGGGCCTTGATTTCCTTGGCGCCGATCACGTTGATGGTCTGCGGAATCTCCACCAGCGCCGAGTCGGTCTTGCTCCCGGTGGCGCTGCGCTTGGCGACAATTCCCGGCACTGCGCCCCAGGCATTCTCATCGATTTGAGTAACGCCGATCCGGGTCGGTGCCAGTTGCAGGGCGCCGTCCTGGGGCACCGCTTGCAGGCCCCAGCTGGCACCCGTTTGTACCGCCTGCAGGCCACTGCCGGCGAGCAGGGTCTGCAGGCCCTGCGCCACCTCGTAGCGTCCCTGCAGGCCGGCACTGTGCTTACCGGCGGTCAGGCTCGCATCCACCGACAGGAGAATCCCCGCGGCACCGGCAAAACGGTTCAGGACCTGATCCAGATTGCCGGCGGCAATCTGGTAGTCCCGCGCCTGGCTGAGGCTGTCACCGGCGGCCTGGGCAAGGCCCGGGCACACCGGGGCCATGGCCAGCAGCGCGACAAGGGCGTGGCGGCGGGCAGCGGTGCCCAAGGTCAAAATGGATGCTGTGGTCTGGTAAGGCATTCCTGAACTCCCCATGAGAATGCGTCTTGATCGGCTTTCATGGGGTATCCCGAACAACTCGGCAGAACCGACAACGGCCTGGCGAATTTTTATTCACGCGCGCGGCTTGAGGGTCACCCAGTAGCGCGTCACCGCGTGCGCCCGCACCGGCAACGAGCGCTCCAGGGCCGCGAGCACCGCGTCACTGTCCGCCAGGGGAAAGACGCCGGTGAGCAACAGGCCGGCCACCTGCTCGTCGCAGCGCAGCACCCCCGGTCGATAGCGCGCCAGCTCGGTGATGAACTGCCCAAGGGGCTGGCGCTCGGCAATCAGCCGGCCCTCGCTCCAACTGCTGGCGTTGACCTCGGCCACTTGCCGCGGGGCCACCCGCTCAGCGCTGAACCACAGGCGCTCGCCGGCATTGAGTTGCAGGGCCTGGGCATGCCGCGGGCTGACCCGCAACGCCCCCTCGTAAAGATCGACCCGGGTGCCGCCCGCCAGCTCGCGCACGGCAAAGCGCGTACCCAGGGCCTGGATGTCGCCGGCGGCGGTTTCAACGATCAGCGGCCGCGATGAGTCATGCCCGCTGGTAAGCAGGATCTCGCCCTCGATCAGGCGAATCCGCCGTTCGCTGGCGGTAAACAGCACATCGACGGCGCTGGCGCTGTTGAGGTCCAGGCGACTGCCATCGCTCAGGGTCAGGTGACGCACCTGCCCGGTGGCGCTGCGCTCCCCGGCAAAGGTCGCGCGCCAGGGCTGGCTGCCCTGCAGCAGATAGCCACTGCCGCCCGCCACCAGCAGCAAGCCGAGCAGCTTAAGCGCCGCCCGGCGCTGCGGATCCGGGGCCTTGGCCAGCAGCACATGGGCGCTGTGCTCCGGTACGCCTTGCAAGGTCTGTTGCAGTTGCTGCAAGCGTTGCCAGGCCCGCAAGTGCTCGGGATCGGCCTGTTGCCAGGCCTCGAAGGCCGCGCGCTGCTGCGGGCTCAATTGGCCGCCCCAATGCAGCATCAGCCACTCGCTGGCCTGCTCGACGACGCTGGGGGCGATGGGGGCCTGATGGGCTTTCATTCTGCGTAGAGCACCTGGTAGCAGGCCTGGATCGCGCGGGTCATGTACTTCTGCACCGAACTGACCGACACCTCCAGGCGCTCGGCGATCTGCGCATAACCCAAGCCTTCAAACTGCGACATGACAAAGGCCTGGCGCACCTTGTCCGGCATGCGATCGAGCATGGTGTCGATCTGCATCAGGGTTTCCAGGATCAGCGCGCGGCTTTCCAGGGAAGGGGTCTGCGGCTCCGGCAGGTGGGCGATGCTGTCCAGGTAGGCGCGCTCGATGCGCGCCCGGCGCCACTGGTCGATCACCAAGTTGCGGGCGATCTGCGCCAGGTAACTGCGGCTTTCCTGGTGCCCGGGAAAGCGCCCCGACAGCAACAGGCGCAGAAAAGTGTCCTGCGCCACATCCGCCGCATGCTCGCGATCGCCCAGGCGCTTGCGCAACCAGCCCTGCAACCAGCCGTGGTGATCCCGATACAGACGATGGAGCTGGGCGTTGCCGTCAGTGGTGGCTGGCATGAATGAAACTGCGCACATGATTGAGAGCAATTATCATTACACTTTTTTCTCAATCCAGGCAAAACGCTTTTCAAGGCGACGGGCTGGCGGCCTGCAACGGGTACACCGACTCCCAGCCGCCGCCCAGGGCCTTGTACAGCCCGACCATGGCCAACGACACCCCGGCGGAGCTTTCCACCCACTGCTCCTGGGTGGCCAGCAAGGCGCCCTGCACGGTCAGGACGTTGACGAAATCCACCACGCCCTCGACGTACTGCTGCTGCGCGGTACGCAGGGCGATCTGGTTCTGCCGCACCGCCTCGGCCAGGCTGTCGCGCCGCAACTGACTGGCGTTGTAGCGGGTCAGTTGATCGTCGATTTCATGCCAGGCCCGCAGCACGGTCTGCTGGTAAGCCAGGGCCGCTTCCTGCTGCTGGGCCTCGCGCAGCTGGAGCATGCCCCGCAGGCGTCCGCCGTCGAACAGCGGCAGGCTGAACTGCGGGCCGATGCCGAACTGGCGCGAGCCCCAGCTGCCGAAATCCGCCAGTTGCAGGGCCTGGGAGCCGACGTTGCCGGACAGGGTAATGCGCGGATAGAAATCGCCCTTGGCCACGCCGATGCTGGCCGTGGCCGCGTGCAGCCGGGCCTCGGCCTGACGGATGTCCGGGCGCCGCTCGGCCAGTTGCGAAGGCAGGCCGATAGCCACCCGGGACGGCGCTTGCGGCACGGGGGCGGCACTGGCCAGTTGCTGGTGCAGGGCCTGGGGCGGCTCCCCCAGCAGCAGGCTCAGGGCATTGATCAACTGCGCCTGACGCTGTTGCAGCGCAGGCCGTTGCGCCTCGATGGTGGCGACCTGGGCAGCGGCTTCGGCCACGTCGAGGTCGGTGGCCACACCGTCGGCCAGGCGCAATTGCGAGAGCTTCAGGCTGTGTCGGGCCACCTCCAGGTTCTGCTCGGTGACTGCCAGGATGTTCTGTACGCCGCGCAGCTGGATGTAGTCCTGGGCGGTTTGCGCCAGCACCGACAGCAGCACCCCGCGTCGATCGTTTTCCGCCACTTCCAGGGTCGCGTCGGCGGCCTCGGTTTCGCGCCGGACCCGGCCCCACAGATCCAGCTCCCAGGCCGCGGAGAAACCCGCTTCCCAGAGACTGAAAGCCGACTTGCCGCTGTTCCCCGAAGGGTCGTTCAGGCCTTCGGCGCTGTTGCGTTTGCGTGCGTAGCCGCCATTGGCCGAGGTGCTCGGGTAGCGCTCGGCGCTGATCACCTGGCGCGCCGCCCGGCTCTGCTGCAAGCGGCTGGTGGCCAGTTGCAGGTCGAGGTTGTCGCTCAGCGCCCGACGACTCAGGGCCGACAGTTGCGGGTCGTTGAACACCTCCCACCAGCGCTCCTGCATGGGGCTGTCCACTGCCCGGCTGGCGGCGCCTGGCGCAGGCAGCGACCAGGCCTGGACCTGGGTCGCCCGGGGCCGCTGAAAATCCGGACCGACGTTGCACGCGGCCAGGGACAGCAGGCTCAGCGCCAGCAGAGTGCGGAGCCCGTGGCCAGGGAGCTTGCTTGCGTTCGAGTGCGTAGCACTCGCCAGGCAGCCGTGGCGGGCGGCCTGGGCCACCGCGGCGCGCGGTTCCGGGGTCGCTGCGCTACCCAGCGGGAGCAAGCGCCCTCGCCACCAGGCGCCTGTGTGCTTGCGGGGTACGCTGCTCATCGCTGGGTCACCTCGCGGGCGCTGGTGGCCGAGCTGTGGGTGTCGACGCTGGCTTCCACCGACATGCCGACCCGCAGGCGCTCGGCCATCGGCTGGTCGGGCTCCAGGACAATCTTCACCGGAATGCGCTGCACCACCTTGGTGAAGTTGCCGGTGGCGTTGTCCGGTTTCACCGCGGCGAAGGTCACGCCAGTGGCCGGGGCCAGACTCTCGACGCGGCCCTGCAGGGTTTCGCCACCCAGGCTGTCGACCCGCACCTCGACGGTTTGCCCGGCGTGCATGGCGGTGAGCTGGGTTTCCTGGAAGTTGGCCAGCACATAGGCCTGCTGCAAGGGCACCACGGCGAGGAGCTTGCTGCCCGGGGTGACATAGGCACCGACCCGTACCGCGCGCTCGCCGACCATGCCGTCCACCGGCGCCACGATGCGGGTGTAGGACAGCTCGTAGCTGGCCATTTCCAGGGCCGCCTGGGCCCGCTTCAGGCTGCCTTCGGCGGCGTCGCGCTGGGCGGTGAGGATTTCCACCTGCTTGCGTTCCGCCGCCAGGGCCGCGGTGGCGGTGGCCACGCGGGCACTGGCCTGGTCGATGCGGGTCCTGGCTTGCTGGGCGTTCTGCACCGTACCGGCGCCGACCCCGGCCAGGTGGTTGTAGCGGTTCAGCTCATGCTCGGCAAAGGCCCGCTCGGCCTGGGCCGCGCTCAAGGCCGCCTGGGCCTGGGCAATCACCGAGCTCTGCCGGTCCAGGGTCGCCCGGGCGTTCTGCAACTGGGCCTTGGCCACCAGGGTTTCGGCATCCGCCGCCTGGGCCGCGGCCCGCAGGTCGCGGTCGTCGATCAGCGCCAGCAGTTGCCCGGCCTTGACCTGCTGGTTGTCCTCCACCAGCACTTCCTTGATGAACCCGGCCACCCGTGGCGCCACCAGGGTGTAGTCGGCGGCGATGAAGGCATCGTTGGTGCTCTGCGCGCCAGCGCGGCCAAACAGCCCGGGCACCAGCAGGTACACCAGCACACCAAGGGCGGCCACCGTCGCCACGGCGACGGCGATTTTATCTTTGCTCTGGATCGTCATAAAAACCTTCTCGTTCAGGTCGGCGCCCGCGGTGGATAGATCCGCGTCGGCAGCCAGAAAATCAGCAGGATCAGCGCGGCGGCCACCCCTGCCATGCAGAAATACAGATCGGCGCTGGTCAGCACCATGGCCTGCTGGTGCAGGCGCTGGGCCAGCCCGGCCACCCGGTCATCCACCAGGGGCGAGTTGCCCAGGCTGTCCACCAGCATCGTCGAGTGCAAATGCAGGCGGTGGGTGGTCAGCACATCCAGCACCCCGGTGGCGATCACCGCCGCCAGGCCCTTCACGGTGTTGAACCAGGCCGAGGCAAAAGGCCCTTCCAGCGGGGTGATGCTGCCGGTGGAGAGCATCAGCAACGGCAGCACCGCCATCGGCTGGCCGAAGATCTGCAGCAATTGCAGCCCATAGAAATCGTCACGGATCCAGGCCGAGGTCAGGTGCGTGCCGCCCAGGCAGGACAGCACCAGCAGGCCCAGGCCGATCCCCAGCACCCAGCGGCAATCGACCCAGCGCAGGTTGCACAGGGCCGCCACCAGGGGCAGGGCAATCAGTTGCGGCAAGGCCATCACCAGCATCACCGGAGCGGTTTGCAAGGGGCGATAGCCCTGGACCTGAGCCAGGTACGCCGACGGGATGATGATCACTGCGGTCAGCACCACCAGCACCCCGGCCAGGGTCAGCAGGGCGAAGGACAGGTTACGGATGCCGAGCATCTGCAACTTGAAGAAGGGAATCGGCTGCGACCATTCGTTGATCAGAAACAGCACCAGCAACACCAACCCGCCGACCAGCAGCAGGCCAATGAGCGGCGACTCGAACCAGTTCAGCCGGTTGCCCTGAAG
This sequence comes from Pseudomonas sp. 3MA1, assembly GCF_029237275.1. NCBI lineage: Bacteria > Pseudomonadati > Pseudomonadota > Gammaproteobacteria > Pseudomonadales > Pseudomonadaceae > Pseudomonas > Pseudomonas sp. 3MA1. Next base: position 651,623 of record NZ_JAACFX010000004.1, read on the forward strand.
AATGCCGATCACCAGCATGCAGATCGCCGGAAAACCCAGCAGCAAGCCGCGCCAGTTGAACTGCTGGCAACGCTCCAGGCGCAGCGGGTCCTGAGGCAGGCCGTAAGCCACCGCAGCCATGGCCAGCACACAGGGCGCCACCACCTGCCAGAAGGCCCACTGCCAGCCCACGTATTCGGTCCACAGGGCTGCCAGGGGTGTGCCCAGGCTGGGGCCGAAGGTGGCGGTCAGGGCGTAGCCGGCCAGGCCGTAGAGCTTGACGTTGGCCGGCAGGAAACGCAGGGCCACGGTCATCAGCATCGGCGGCAGGGCCCCGCCGGCCAGGCCTTGCAGGGTGCGCAGCAGCAACAGGCTCTGGTAGTTGGGGGCGAAGGGGCACAACACCCCCAGCAGGGTGAACAGCGCAATGGCGCAGAGGGTGAAACGCCGCAGGGAAAAGGTCACCGAGCACCAGGGCGCAAAGGCCATGGCCGCCACCGAGGTCGCGGTGTAGCACGCCACCAGCCAGGTGCCTTCGTCGAAACCGATGGACAACGCACCGCGGATATCCGCCAGGGCGATCTTGGTCACCATCTCGTTGAGACCGGAAACCAGCACCGCCAACAACACACCGACCAGACCGATGATGATTCGCGGCCCGAACACTGGTGGCGCAATGGCTGCCGGCTTGCTGGCGGCTTCAACCGAAGCAGGCGCAGCGACAGCGAGGGAACTCATGGAAATACTGCTCCAGACAAGAAAACCAGAGCAGTTTATGAACAGCCAGTGCTGACGAAAACTGACTTATCGACAGCTTATAAGTGCACCAGACGCAACAACTCACCCTGTTGACCGTAGGAGCTGGCTCGCCAGCGAGGAGGCCCTCAAGACCGCTTTCGCCGGCAAGCCGGCTCCTACGAAGAGGTCGGCTGGGCTTCTTGCCAGGTGGTCTGGCAGGAGCTGCGCAGGGTTTCGCGGAACCATTTGTGCGCCGGGTCCTTGTCGTAGCGCGGGTGCCAGGCCTGGGTCAGGACCAGGGTCGGCAGGGCAATCGGCAGCACGAACGAGCGCAGACGCAGGCCCAGGCGCGAGACGCTGAGCAGGGTCTCCTGGGGCACCGGCAGGATCAGGTCCGAATCCGGCAGCATGAACATTGCCGCATGAAAGCTCGGAGCAATCAGCGACACCCGCCGCTCCAGGCCCTGCTCCGCCAGGGCCGCGTCGATCGGTCCGCGGGCAATGCCGCGGCGCGACATGCTGATATGGGGGAACGCGGCAAAGCGCTCGGCGGTGATCTCTTCGTCGAACAACGGATGGTCTTCCCGTACCAGGCCGACAAAGGCGGTGGTGAACAGGTTCTGCACCTTCACCTCCGGGGTCAGCGGCCGGGTGTTGCTGATTCGCAGGTCGATCCGCCCTTCCCGCAGGGCCTCATCGTCGCCGTCGCCTTCGGGCACGAAACGCAGTTCGCACAACGGCGCCTGGCGCTCCAGGGTGTCGATCAGCCGTCCGCCGTAGACCCCGACAAAAAAATCGTTGGCGCGCACATTGAAGCGCCGGCGCAACGACAACAGGTCGACCTGATCCGCCGAACGGAACAACAGCGCGGCCTGCTCCACCAGATCACGCACCTGGCTGCGCAGTTCCAGCGCCTTGGGGGTGGGCACCAGGCCACGCCCGGCGCGCACCAGCACCGGATCGCCGAGGGCGTCGCGGATTCGCGTCAGGGTCCGGCTCATGGCCGCCGGGCTGAGGTTCATGCGCCGCGCGGCGCCGACCACGCTGCCCTCATCCAGCAGGGCATCGAGGGCCACCAGAAGGTTCATATCAGGGAGTTGCATGCTGAGCACTCATGACTGATCAGGGATGATCCGGACGCAATGCTAGCAGGCTTGGCGCCGAGGAAAATGAGGGAGATCAATCCTGACCCGTGAACCCACTACCCGCGCAGGAGCCGGCTTGCCGGCGAATGGGCCCTCGAACCTTGCATCGCGCTTGAGGACGCTTTCGCTGGCAAGCCAGCTCCTACGGTCGGGGGTGGGGGGGCTGGCGGACGAGGCAGCTCAGCGTTGCATGCCCCAGCGTTTCACCGTGATTCGCTCCAGGGTGTCGAAGATCAGGTTCTCCACCAGCAGGCCGATGAGGATCACCACCGCCAGCCCGGCAAACACCTTGTCGGTGTACAGCTCGTTGCGGTTCTGGAAGATGTACCAGCCCAGGCCGCCCTTGCCGCTGGTGGCGCCGAACACCAGTTCGGCGGCGATCAGGGTGCGCCAGGCGAAGGCCCAGCCGATCTTCAGCCCGGCCAGGATCGACGGCAGCGCCGCCGGGATCAGGATGAACAGCACCAGGCGCAGGCCCTTGAGGCCGTAGTTGCGCCCGGCCATGCGCAGGGTTTCGGAGACGCCGAGAAACCCGGCGTAAGTGTTCAGGGCCAGGGCCCAGAGCACCGAATGCACCAGCACGAAGATCAGGCTGTTCTGCCCCAGGCCGAACCACAGCAGCGCCAGGGGCAGCAGGGCAATGGCCGGCAGCGGGTTGAACATCGAGGTCAGGGTGCTCAGCAGGTCGCGGCCGAACTGGGTCGACACCGCCAGGGTGGTCAGGGCAAAGGCCAGGACAATGCCGATCAGGTAGCCCTTGAGCAGTACCACCAGGGAAATGCCCACCTTGCCCAGCAATTCGCCGCTGATCAGGCCCTGGTACAGGGCGCTGGCGGTTTGCACAAAGCCGGGCAGCAACAGGTCATTGTTCTGGTAGCGGGCCACGGCCTCCCACAGCAGCGCCAAAAGGATCAGGATCAGGCCCTTGCGCAGCCAGCCCTGTTGCCAGAGGCGCTGGCCCAGGGGCAGCTCTCGTTCCAGCGGGACTTGCAGCAAGGGTTGCAGGACGACTTCGTATTCTTCGCGCACGGGGGATGACTGGCTCATCGGGCGTTCCTCGTTCAACGGTGGCCTGACGGCTCAATAGGCGATGCGGATATCGGCGAAATCCACTGCGCTGTCGGTTTCCGGCCCCTGGCCTTCATCGAACAGCAAGCGGTGAATGCGGCGCGCGGTCTGCTGGAAGGCCACGCCACCCAGGCTTTGCAAGTCGTACTGGTGGCTGTGGACTTCCGCCCGCACCCGCCCCGGATGCGGCGACAGCAAAAGGATGCGGTTACCCACCACCAGCGCCTCCTCGATGGAGTGGGTGACGAACAGCAAGGTGAAGCGCACCTCCTCCCAGAGCAGCAGCAACTCCTCCTGCATCTTGCGCCGGGTCAGGGCGTCGAGGGCGGCGAAGGGTTCGTCCATCAGCAGGATCTTCGGCTGCATGGCCAGGGCCCGGGCGATTGCCACCCGGGCCTTCATGCCACCGGACAGCGTGTGCGGGTAGGCATCGGCAAAGGCTGCCAGTCCGACTTTTTCCAGGTAATGCAGGGCGCGCTCCTCGGCTTCGCGACGGCCGAGGGTTTTCGACGCCAGCAGGGGAAACATCACGTTCTGCTTCACGGTTTTCCAGGGCGGCAGTTGATCGAACTCCTGAAACACCACGATGCGGTCCGGCCCGGGCTGGCTGACGCGCTGGCCTTGCAGGCGAATTTCGCCCTCGCAGGGCTGGATAAACCCGGCCACCGCCTTGAGCAGGGTCGACTTGCCGCAGCCCGAAGGCCCCAGCAGGACAAAACGATCGGCTGGATCAACCTCGAAACTCACCTGGTGGGTGGCCCGCACCACGCGCTGCGGGGTGCGGTATTCCAGGCTGACTTGATCCACCGCCAACAGCGCTTCGGCGGTGGCGGTGGGGTTGCTGGCCGTGTGGCCTGGCAAGGGGGCGTTCATGGCCATCAGCTCCCTTGCAGCGGTTTGGCGTCCTGGAAGAAGTAGTCCTTCCACGATTCCGGCTTGTTCTTGATGGCGCCAACCCGGTACAGGAACTCCGCCAGCGGGTAGGTATTTTTCGGCGTCACGCTGAATTCGAACTGCGGGTTATCGATGATCTTCAGCAGCGCGGCGCGGTCGATCTTGGCCTTGGTCACGCGGATGTAGGTATCGGCGGCCGCGCCTTTGTCGTTTTGGGCGAACTCGGCAGCTTCAGCCAGGGCTTCGACGAAGGCCTTGTAGGTCTTGGGGTTGTCGTTGCGGAATTTTTCGGTGGCAAACAGCACCGTCGGCGAGTTCGGGCCCAGCAGGTCGTAGGTGTTGAGCACTACATGCACGTTGGGGTTCTCCAGGGCCTGGTCCTGGAACGGCGGGTTGGAGAAGTGCCCGGTCAGCTCGGTGCCACCGGCAATCAGCGCGGCGGTGGCATCCGGGTGCGGCACGGCGATGGTGTATTTGTCCAGGCGATTGAATTCCTGGTCGCCCCATTGCTTGGCCGCAGCGTACTGCAGGAAGCGCGACTGCACCGAGACGCCCACCGCCGGCACCGCGATGCGGTCCTTCTCGGTGAAGTCGGCGATGGTCTTGACCTGGGGATTGTTGCTCACCAGGTAGTAGGGAAAGTTACCGAGGGAGGCCACGGCCTTGACGTTCTGCCGGCCGTGGGTGCGATCCCAGATGGTCAGCAGCGGGCCGACGCCGGCCCCGGCAATGTCGATGGAGCCCGACAGCAAGGCGTCGTTGACCGCCGCGCCGCCGGACAGCTGGGTCCAGTCGACCTTGATGTCGATGCCCTCTTGCTTGCCGTGTTTTTCGATCAGGTGCTGATCGCGCACCACGTTGAGCAACAGGTAGACGATGCCGAACTGTTCAGCGATGCGGATCTGGCCTTCGGCCTGGGCGGCGGCGGGCGCCACCAGGCTGCCGGCCAGCAGGCTGAAACCCAGGCCGATGGCCGTGGCCAGCTTGCCGAGGCGGGGAATGAAGGGAATGGATAAGGACATGGTGATTCTCCTGCCGAGCCGGCCGATCAGTAAGGGGCGTCGCCCTGGATGGTGGTGCGATACAGCTTGCGGCGCAGATGACTCGGGCAACCGGCGGCCAGGTGGATCAGCGAGCGGTTGTCCCAGAACACCAGGTCATGGGGCTGCCATTGGTGGCGGTAGACGTTGTCCGGCAGCACGCTGTGGGCGTACAGCTAGGCCAGCACCTGGGCGCTTTCGTCCTCCGGCAGGCCGATGATGCGGGTGGTGAAGCCTTCGCTGACGAACAGTGCCTTGCGGCCGTTTTCCGGGTGGGTGCGGACAATCGGGTGCACCACTTCGGCGACCTGGGCCAGTTGCTCCGGGGTCAGGGTCGGGCGCCAGTTGCCCTCGAACTTGGTTTCGCTGTAGCGCGCCGTGTAGGAATGCGCGGCACTGCGGCCCTGCACCGCCTTGCGCAGCGCCTCGGGCAGCTTGTCCCAGGCTTTGTGCATGTCGGCGAACAGGGTGTCGCCGCCTTCGGCCGGCAGCTCCTGGGCGTGCAGCATCGAGCCCAGGCTTGGCAGCTCCTTGTAGGACAGATCCGAGTGCCAGAACTTGCCGGCATCCCCCAGGCCGATGGACTGGCCGTTCTCGATGATGTTGGAAACGATGAGGATTTCCGGGTGCCCGGCCAGCAGGAACTGCTTGAGCACATGGATCTGCAGCTCGCCGAAACGGCGGCTGAAGGCGATCTGTTGTTCGGGGCTGATGCGCTGGTCGCGGAACACCACCACGTGATGATCCAGGTGGGCGCGGTGGATGCGGGCGAAGTCCTGGTCGTTGACCGGCCGGGACAGGTCCAGGCCGATGATCTCGGCGCCGACGGCGCCGTTGAAAGGACGGATTTCGAAGGCTTGTGCGGCAACGGCGGCGGCACTGGCTGATGCAGACATGACTGAAACTCCCGCGCAGGCGCGCCCAAGGCGCGCGCGTCGATCAGAAACTCACGGAGATCCCGTGTGGGTTCATTTCGTGCGGCGCGCCGATTGGTCGGCAGGTACGCAGGGAGTCGACTTTATAGATATAAGAAAGCGAATTTAAATACCGTTAGCGAATAACGATATGTTGATTCGAGCGGCGCGATACCGGGGGACGCTGCGCTGTCGACGGCTCGATGAGACGAACTGCAGGAGCCGGCTTGCCGGCGAAGGCGCTCTCACGGGCCCCTTCGCTGGCAAGCCAGCGCCTACAAGGCTGGCAAGGTCGCCTTTTACGCGGATCAGCGTTCGTGCAGGGCTTCGGCGCGGGCGCGGATGATCGGCTTGAGCAGGTAGCTGAGGATGCTCTTCTTGCCGGTGATGATGTCCACCGAGGCGACCATCCCGGGGATGATCAGCAGCGGTTTTTCATCGGTGCCCAGGTGGCTGCGGTCGGTGCGCAGCTTGATCATGTAGTAGGTGGTCTTCTTGTCTTCGTCGGTGATGGTGTCGGCGCCGATCTGCTCCAGGCGGGCCTTGAGGCCGCCATAGATGGTGTAGTCATAGGCGCTGAACTTGACCACCGCTTCCTGCCCCGGGTGCAGGAAGGCGATGTCCTGGGGACGGATCTTGGCTTCCACCAGCAGGGTGTCGTTCAGCGGCACGATTTCCACCATGTCGCTGCCCGGCTGGATCACCCCGCCGATGGTGTTGACCATCAGCTGCTTGACGATACCGCGCACCGGCGAGGTGACCAGGGTCCGGCTGACCCGGTCTTCCAGGGCCTTGCCGGTGGCGCTGGCCTTGTTCAGCTCGGTGCGCGCCTCGTTGAGCTGGGTCAGGGCTTCGCTGCGGAACTTGCCGCGGGTTTCATCGATCTTGCGCTGCACTTCCTTGATCGCCGACTCGGCACGGGGAATGGCCAGGGTGGTGGCGTCCAGCTGGCCACGGGTTTCCACTTCGGCGCGCTTGAGCCGCAGCACTTCCACCGGCGACACCGCGCCCTGGGCCACCAGGGGCTCGGACATGGCGATTTCCTGGCGCTGCAAGCCCAGTTGCTGGCGGTATTGGGCCTGCTTGGAGGTGAACTCACGCAGTTCCTGCTGCTTCTGGATCAGCTGTTCCTGAAGGCCGCCAATCTCGTCATGCAGTTGCTGGCGACGGCTCTGGTACAGGGATTTTTCGCTGGCCGCCTGGCCGGGCGCGTCCTTGACCGCGTCGGCGGGGAAGTTCAGTTCGCGCTCATCCACTTCGGCGCTCAGGCGCTCGACCCGCAGCAGCATCGATAGGCGCACAGTCTCGGTCTCGCCGACGTTGGACTGAAAGCGCGTGTCGTCCAGGCGAATCAGCGGCGCACCGGCTTCCACCACCTGGCCTTCCTTGACGTACAGCTCGGAGACGATCCCGCCTTCCAGGTTCTGGATCTTCTGCACCTTGGACGACGGAATGGCCTTGCCCTCGCCCTTGGTCACTTCGTCGATCACCGCGAAGTTGGCCCACAGCACCAGGAACAGGAAGAAGGCGATGATGCCCCAGATGGTCAGGCGGATGACCCGCGGCGCATCCTCGATCAGGGCCTTGTTGACTTCGGGCAGTGGCTGCCCCTTGAGGGAATCGCTGCCTTTGAAATAGCGGCGGATCGAGTCCTTGAATCCCGACTTAAGCAACACTGATCTGCCCCTTCTTCAACGCTTCCATCACTACCGCTTTCGGGCCGTCGGCCAGGATCTGCCCTCGGTCCACCACCAACAGCCGGTCCACCAGGGACAGCAGCGACGCCCGGTGCGTCACCAGGACCACGGTCTTGTTCTGCACCACCGATTCCAGGCGCTGCTTCAGGCGCTCTTCACCGGTGTTGTCCATGGCGCTGGTGGGCTCGTCGAGCAGCAGGATCTGTGGATTGAGCAACAGGGCACGGGCCAGGGCGACGTTCTGTCGCTGACCGCCGGAGAGGTTTTGCCCACGTTCGCCTACCTGCAACTCATAGCCTTGCGGATGCAGCCGGGCAAATTCATGCACCCCTGCCAGTTCGGAGGCCTGCAGCACCAGTTCGTCGTCGACGTAGCGGGCACCGGAGGTCAGGTTGTCGCGCAGGGTGCCGGCCAGCAGCTGGATGTCCTGGGGCACGTAGCCGATGTTGTGGCGCAATTCGCTGACGTCGATCTGGCGGATGTCCACACCGTCCACCAGCAAGGCCCCGGAGTCCGGCTGGTAGAGCCCCACCAGCAGCTTGGCCAGGGAGCTTTTGCCGGAACCGCTGCGGCCGATGATGCCGACCTTCTCGCCCGGCTTGATCGTCAGGTTGATGTTCTTCAGTGCCGGGTTCTGCTGCCCCGGGTAAGTGAAATTCAGCAGCCGGCATTCGATGGCGCCCTGCAGCACGTTGCGGCTCAGGGGACGCTCGTCGAAATTGCGCTCCTGGGGCAGTTCCATCATCTGGTCCACCGAGGTCATGGTGACGCGTGCCTGCTGGTAACGGGTCAGCAAGCCGGACAGCGAGGCCAGCGGGCTCAGGGCCCGGCCGCTGAGCATGTAGCAGGCGATCAGACCGCCCATGCTGAGGTTGCCGTCGATGATCTGGTAGACGCCGAAGACGATCATGGTCACCCCGGCCAGTTGCTGGATCAGCAAGGTGATGTTCATCGCCAGGCTGGAGAGCATCTTCACCCGCAGCTCCAGACGGCTGAGGGTGCCGATGGTCTGTTCCCACTGGTACTGACGCTCGCTCTCGGCGTTGTTGACCTTCACGGCGTCCAGCCCGGCCAGGGTTTCGATCAGGCTCGACTGGCGCTCGGCGCCCAGGGCCATGGTTTTCTCCATGGTCGCCACCAGGGGCTTCTGCAAGGCGTAGCCGATGCCCAGGGCAAGGGGGAAGGCCAGCACCGGGATCCACACCAGGTGGCCGCCAAGGATGGCGATCACCAGGAAGATCAGCAGGGTGAAGGGCAGGTCGATGAGGCTGGTGAGGGTCAGGGACGCGAGGAAGTCGCGCAGGCTCTGAAACTCATGGATGTTCTGGGCGAAGCTGCCGACCCGGGCCGGGCGGTACTTCATGGCCATGCCGACGATGCGTTCGAACAGCGTGGCGGAAATGATCAGGTCGGTCTTTTTACCCGCCAGGTCCAAACAGAGGCTGCGCAGGCTCTTGAGGATCAGGTCGAAGATGTAGGCGCCCATGATGCCGATGGACAGCACCCACAGGGTCGAGGTGGCCTGGTTGGGCACCACCCGGTCGTAGACGTTCATCACGAACAGCGGCGCGGCCATGGCGATGATGTTGATCAACAGGCTGGCGGCGATGGCGTCGGCATACAGCCAGCGCGAGCGCTTGAGGGTGTCGCGGAACCAGGAGCGGGCCCGGGGAATCAGCGAACCGTGATTGACGTCGAACTTGTGCTGGGGCTGGGCGAAGAACACCTGCCCGCTATAGTCGTCAGCCACCAACTGGCGATCAACGCACACCTCGCCGCCATCGCTTTCGCTGAGCAGCAGGCGCGCCTGATCTTCACCTTGCCAGCCCAGGAGCACGGCGCTGCGACCGTTCTTGAGCAACAGCAGGGCGGGCATGGCGATGGTCGGAATCTGCTCGAGCTTGCGGCGCAACACGCGCCCCTGCAGCCCGGCCCTAGCCGCTGCGCGGGGCAGCAACTCGGCGCTCAGGCGCTGTGACGGCAATGGCAGACCGGTGGTCAGCATGGCCGCACTGGCGGGCTTCTGATGCAGGAAGCAGAGGGTCAGCAATCCATCCAGCAAGGGGTCGTCATGCATACCGCGTGGATCATGACTAAATTGCGCTCGACTGGCTTCTGATTCCACGCTGGACACTCTTGGCTGGCTGTTGGATGAAAGTAGCTCAATTCATCCCAGGCAGCTGGACCTTGGGCTTCGCATCGTTCTGCACGACGGAAGCCATAGGTGCGACCACTCCCTGGCTCTTGAGCAACTCGCCCATGGTCGCCTTGATTCGGTACTGAGTAAATAACTGAATGTTCTTGATCTCGGCCAGACGCCGGGATGCGGTGAACAACTCGTTTTCGCTGTCGAGCAAGTCCAGCAGGGTACGTTCGCCCAGGCTGAACTGTTTCTGGTAGGCGGTGCGCACTGCCGTGCTGCGGTCAACATATTCCTGGGCAATCGGCACCTGGGCATTGGCGTTGTTCAAGGCGTTCCAGGCCAGGCCCAGCTCCTCGTTCAAGACCCGCAAGGCGTTGTTGCGGATATCCAGGGCCTGGTTCGACTGGTAGGCCTTGGACTCCAGGTCGGCCTTGTTGCTGCCACCGGCGAACAGGTTGAAGCGCATGCGCAGCATGGCCTGCCATTCATTGTTGTGGCCGTTCTGGCCGTCCAGGTCGTTGTCTGCGGTACGGCCCAGCTCCGCGTCGAAACGTGGGTAGAACGCCGACTTGGCGGCGTCGTACTGCTTCTCGGCAGCCACGATGTCGGATTCGGCGGAGCGCAGGATCGGGCTGTTTTCCAACATCTGGCGGCGGGCCTCATCGAGGTTGGCCGGCATCAGCGCCATAAAGCTGGCAGGACGCTCCAGCTGATCCGGCATCTGCCCTACCGCACTCAGGTAGTTGGTCTGGGCGTCGGCCAGGTTGGTCTGCTCGGTGATCAGGTTGTTGCGGGCCTGGGCCATGCGCGCTTCGGCCTGATCGAGGTCGGCGCCGCTGCCCACGCCACGCTGGGTGCGCAGCTTGATCTGGTCGTAGATGCGTTCGTGATTGCGCAGATTGTCTTCTGCCAACTGTACGAATTGACGGCGGGTCAGCACGTCCAGGTACACCTGGGCGACGGTCAACGCCGTGCGCTCGGAGGTGCCGAGCAGGGAATAGGCCCGGGAATTGACGGTGGCTTGTTGACGCCCAACTTCACTGGACGTGGCAAAACCGTCAAAAACCATCTGCTGGAGACGTAAACTTGACTCTCCGCGATTCAGCGTCTCCCAGTGATTACTGCCAGTACCCGCACGAGTACTGGGGTTATCGGTACCCTCGCGACCATAGCCGGCGAGCATGTCGACACGTGGCAGATAGCCACCTTTGGCGGCTTTGAGCTGATAGTCAGCGGCTAGACGGCTGTTGACCCCGGCTTGAATTTCCGGGTGCACATCCAGTGCTTTCTGCATGGCTTCGGGGAGTGTTTGTGCCTGCACGAAACTCGCGGCTAAGGCGAACGGCAGGGCCTTTAACAGGTGAAAACGCATGATAGAAATTTCCCTCGGACAGCATGTCCAGAAACACGTCAAAACGTGGCGCCACATCGAATGATTTCAACCATCAAAGACCGTCCGTCGGAAAGTTCAAACTAAGAACTGGTTCACATACTTCAAGTCAGGTTACTGCATGAATATCAATGTGACATTAATTCAGCGATTGTTTAGGATGGCACCCATAAGGTCAATAGTTTGGCATAAAGTTAATCTCGAAAAAAACTAGCCAAAATATTGACGTCTATACTGTCAAATACCCGTATTCAATTACACAGCAATGTACCTCCTGACTGAGTTGCGGCCCGCGCCCAAGCCGGTACATGGAAGTCGACTAAGCGGTACATCGGAGAGTCCCCAATGAGCAGTGTTGTTGCCATCGTCAAAAGCATTGTCGGTCAGGTTTTCGTAGTTTCCCCGGAAGGAATCCGGCGCGTACTCATCGAAGGCGACCGCCTGTTCGTGGGTGACCAGGTCGATACCGGTCCAGCTGGCGCCGTCACCCTGGAATTGACCGACGGGCGCACACTCGATCTTGGCCGTGACACCCAGTGGAGCGGTGCCGCGCCGGATTCCACCACCGACCTGGCCCAGGCCAGCGCGCAAGCCGCCCCCTCGGTGGCAGAGCTGCAGCAGGCGATCGCCGCCGGTGCCGACCCGACCACCGATCTGGAAGCCACGGCCGCGGGTCCGACCGCTGCGGGCACCGGGGGCGCCGCGGGGGGTGGCCACAGCTTCGTCCAGTTGCAAGAAACCGCTGGCCGGGTAGACCCGACCATCGGCTTCCCGACGGCCGGCCTGGGTCAAGCCACTTCGGCCGTGGACAACAACCTTGGTGGACTGACCAACAACGGTCTGGCCACCACCAACGGCAGCGGCAGTGATTCGCTGCGTCCGGCCACCCTGACCTTGGGCGCCACGCCGACCATCACCGAAGCCGGCGGTGTGCTGGTGTACACCGCCACCCTGACCCAGGCACCACTGACCGACCTGACCGTCACCCTGTCCAATGGCGCGGTCATCGTGATCAGCGCAGGCCAGACCACTGGCAGCGTGCAAGTCCCTCTGGCGCCCCAGGACAACGTCTATATCGACCCCGGCCAGATCAGTGTCAGCGTCACCGGCACCACCGGCGGCAGCGGCCTGCTGGTCACGGTTGACCCCACTCCGGCGGTGACTCAGATCACCGATACCATCGACACCACCACTGTCACCCTGAGCGCCGATGCCAGCGTCTCCGAAGGCGGGCAGATCACCTACACCGCCAACCTGACCAATCCGGCGCAGACGCCTGTGACCATCACCCTGTCCAACGGCGCGGTGATCACCATTGAAGCGGGCAAATCCAGCGGCTCGGTCGACGTAGCGGCCCCGGCCAACGACGTCTACAAGAACGGCAGCACCATCGAAGTCGGCATAACCAAAGCCGAAGGCGGCAACTTCGAGAACCTGCAGCCGAGCACCGACAAAGCGGTCACCACCGTCACCGACACGATCGACGACACCGGCCTCAGCCTGTCGGCCACCAGCACCGTGGCCGAGGGCGGTTCCATCGTCTATACCGCGACCCTGACCAATCCGGCCGGTACGCCGCTGACCGTGACGCTGTCCAATGGCGCGGTGATCACCATCGCCGCAGGCGCCACCTCCGGCACCGCCACCGTCGCGGCCCCGGCGGATGACGTCTACAAGGATGCGGGCAAGGTTGAAGTCACCATCACCAAGACAGAGGGTGGCAACTTCGAGAACCTGGTTACCAACCCAGCTCCAGCGGTCACCGACGTCACCGACACTATAGATACGTCGACTGTCAGCCTGACCGCCACGCCAAGCGTCGCCGAAGGCGGCATCGTCGTTTACACCGCGTCGGTGTCCGCGCCAGTGACCGGTTCGCCAGTTGTGGTGACCTTGTCCAACGGACAAACCATCACCATTCCAGTCGGTGAGTCTTCCGGCACCGTGAATTTCACCGCGCCAAACGATGCACTGGCTGGCGGTAGCTCCTTGAGCACCACCATCACCAAAGCCGACGGCGGTAATTACGAGAAGCTGGAGATCAACGACAAGCCAGCCGAAACCTCGGTTACCGATACTCCGGATACCACCACTCTGAGCCTGAGCGCTACTGACTCGGTGGCCGAAGGTGGTTCCATTGTTTACACCGCGACACTGACCAACGCTGCCGGCACCCCCGTCACCGTGACCTTGTCCAACGGTGCAGTGATTACTATTGCCGCAGGCGCTACCACAGGCACAACTACCGTCGCTGCGCCAGCGGATGACGTCTACAAAGACGCCGGCAAGGTTGAAGTCACCATCACCAAAGCGGACGGTGGCAACTTCGAAAACCTGGTTACCAACCCAGCGCCTGCCGTGACTGATGTCACTGACACTATCGATACGTCGACTGTCAGCCTGACCGCTACGCCAAGCGTCGCCGAAGGCGGCATCGTGGTCTACACCGCTTCGGTGTCCGCGCCAGTGACCGGTTCGCCAGTTGTGGTGACCTTGTCCAACGGTCAAACCATCACCATTCCAGTCGGTGAATCCTCTGGCACCGTGAACTTCACCGCTCCAAATGATGCTCTGGCTGGCGGCAGTTCCTTGAGCACCACCATCACCAAGGCTGACGGTGGTAACTACGAGAAGCTGGAGATCAATGACAAGCCAGCCGAAACCTCGGTTACTGATACGCCGGACACCACCACCCTTAGCGTGACCGCTACCGATACCGTGGCTGAGGGCGGCTCGATTGTTTACACCGCTACCTTGACCAACGCTGCTGGTACTCCCGTCACCGTGACCTTGTCCAACGGTGCAGTGATTACTATTGCCGCAGGCGCTACCACAGGTACAACTACAGTCGCCGCCCCAGCGGATGACGTCTACAAAGATGCAGGCAAAGTAGAAGTCACTATCACCAAAGCGGACGGTGGCAACTTCGAAAACCTGGTCACCAATCCAGCTCCGGCTGTGACTGATGTCACTGACACCATCGATACCAGCACTGTTTCGTTGACCGCCACGCCGAGCGTGGCCGAAGGCGGCATTGTCGTTTACACCGCTTCGGTCACCGCTCCTGTAACCGGCTCGCCAGTTGTGGTGACCTTGTCCAACGGTCAAACCATCACCATTCCAGTCGGGGAATCCTCCGGCACCGTGAACTTCACCGCTCCAAATGATGCTCTGGCTGGCGGCAGTTCCTTGAGCACCACCATCACCAAGGCTGACGGTGGTAACTACGAGAAGCTGGAGATCAATGACAAGCCAGCCGAAACCTCGGTTACTGATACGCCGGACACCACCACCCTTAGCGTGACCGCTACCGATACCGTGGCTGAGGGCGGCTCGATTGTTTACACCGCGACGCTGACCAATGCTGCCGGTACTCCCGTCACCGTGACCTTGAGCAACGGTGCAGTCATCACCATTGAGGCCGGTAAGACCACAGGCTCCGTTACCGTTGCTGCGCCTGCTGATGACGTCTACAAGGACGCGGGCAAGGTTGAAGTCACTATCACCAAAGCGGACGGTGGCAACTTCGAAAACCTGGTCACCAATCCAGCTCCTGCTGTGACTGACGTCACCGACACTATCGATACCAGCACCGTTTCGTTGACAGCCACGCCGAGCGTGGCCGAAGGCGGCATTGTCGTTTACACCGCTTCGGTTTCGGCACCAGTGACCGGTTCGCCAGTTGTAGTAACTCTGTCTAACGGCCAGACCATTACTATTCCGGTTGGCGAGTCCTCCGGCACCGTGAACTTCACCGCCCCAAATGATGCTCTGGCTGGCGGCAGCTCCCTGAGCACCACCATCACCAAGGCTGACGGCGGCAACTACGAGAAGCTGGAGATCAGCGACAAACCTGCTGAAACCTCGGTTACCGATACTCCGGACACCACTACCCTGAGCCTGACGGCCACCGACTCTGTGGCCGAAGGTGGCTCGATCGTTTACACCGCAACACTGACCAACGCCGCTGGCACTCCGGTCACGGTCACACTCTCCAACGGTGCCGTCATCACCATCGCCGCTGGCGCTACTTCGGGGACTGCAACCATTGCCGCTCCTGCGGATGATGTTTACAAGGATGCCGGTAAGGTCGAAGTCACTATCACCAAGGCAGACGGTGGCAACTTCGAAAACCTGGTTACCAACCCAGCACCAGCCGTCACCGATGTCACCGACACCATCGACACCAGCACCGTTTCGCTGACTGCCACACCGAGCGTGGCCGAAGGCGGCATTGTCGTTTACACCGCTTCGGTGTCTGCACCAGTAACCGGTTCGCCAGTTGTGGTGACCCTTTCCAACGGTCAAACCATCACCATTCCAGTCGGTGAGTCTTCCGGCACCGTGAATTTCACCGCGCCTAACGACGCACTGGCTGGCGGTAGCTCTCTGAGCACCACCATCACCAAAGCTGACGGTGGTAATTACGAGAAGCTGGAGATCAACGACAAGCCAGCTGAAACCTCGGTTATCGATACTCCGGACACCACGACTTTGAGCCTGTCGGCCACCGATTCCGTAGCCGAAGGTGGTTCCATCGTTTACACCGCGACCCTGACCAACGCGGCCGGTACTCCGGTCACCGTGACCTTGAGTAACGGTGCCGTCATCACTATCGCAGCGGGCGCCACCACCGGTACCGCCACCGTGGCCGCGCCTGCCGATGACGTTTACAAGGACGCTGGAAAAGTCGAAGTCACCATCACCAAAGCCGATGGTGGCAACTTTGAGAACCTGGTTACCAATCCAGCTCCGGCTGTGACTGATGTCACTGACACCATCGATACCAGCACTGTTTCGTTGACGGCCACGCCGAGCGTGGCCGAAGGCGGCATCGTCGTTTACACCGCTTCGGTATCAGCACCAGTGACCGGTTCGCCAGTGGTGGTGACCCTTTCCAATGGTCAAACCATCACCATTCCAGTCGGTGAATCCTCTGGCACCGTGAACTTCACCGCTCCAAATGATGCTCTGGCTGGCGGCAGTTCCTTGAGCACCACCATCACCAAAGCGGACGGCGGTAACTACGAGAAGCTGGAGATCAACGACAAGCCGGCTGAAACCAGTGTTACCGATACGCCGGACACCACGACTCTGAGCGTAACCGCTACCGATACCGTGGCTGAGGGCGGCTCGATTGTTTACACCGCGACGCTGACCAATGCTGCCGGTACCCCGGTTACTGTGACTCTGAGCAACGGTGCCGTAATCACTATCGCTGCTGGTGCCACCACCGGTACCGCCACCGTGGCCGCGCCTGCCGATGACGTTTATAAGGACGCCGGCAAGGTTGAAGTCACTATCACCAAAGCGGACGGCGGTAACTTCGAGAACCTGGTTACCAATCCAGCTCCTGCTGTGACTGACGTCACTGACACTATCGATACGTCGACTGTCAGCCTGACCGCTACGCCAAGCATCGCCGAAGGCGGCATCGTCGTTTACACCGCGTCTGTGTCGGCACCAGTGACCGGTTCGCCGGTTGTGGTGACCTTGTCCAACGGTCAAACCATCACCATTCCAGTCGGTGAATCCTCCGGCACTGTGAACTTCACCGCGCCCAACGACGCACTGGCTGGCGGTAGCTCCCTGAGCACCACCATCACCAAAGCCGACGGCGGCAACTACGAGAAGCTGGAGATCAGCGATAAGCCCGCTGAAACCAGCGTTACCGATACTCCGGATACAACCAATCTGAGCCTCTCGGCCACCGACTCCGTGGCTGAAGGCGGCTCCATTGTCTATACCGCGACACTGACCAATGCTGCCGGTACTCCAGTGACCGTGACCCTGTCCAACGGTGCAGTCATCACCATTGAGGCCGGTAAAACCACAGGTTCCGTTACCGTTGCTGCGCCTGCTGATGACGTCTATAAAGACGCTGGCAAAGTTGAAGCGACCATCACCAAGGCTGAAGGCGGCAACTTCGAACACCTGGAGACCAACCCAACTCCAGCCGTGACGGATGTCACTGACACTATCGATACGTCGACTGTCAGCCTGACCGCCACACCGAGCGTGGCCGAGGGCGGCATCGTGGTGTACACCGCTTCGGTTTCGGCACCAGTGACCGGTTCGCCGGTTGTGGTGACCTTGTCCAACGGTCAAACCATCACCATTCCAGTCGGTGAGTCCTCTGGCACCGTGAACTTCACCGCTCCAAATGATGCTCTGGCTGGCGGCAGTTCCTTGAGCACCACCATCACTAAGGCTGACGGCGGTAACTACGAGAAGCTGGAGATCAACGACAAGCCAGCCGAAACCTCGGTGACTGATACACCAGACACCACCACGCTGAGCCTGAGTGCTACTGACTCGGTAGCAGAGGGTGGGTCCATCGTTTACACCGCGACACTGACCAACGCTGCCGGCACACCTGTGACCGTCACCCTTTCGAACGGTGCGGTAATCACCATCGCAGCGGGCGCCACTTCCGGCACCGCCACCGTCGCGGCACCAGCCGACGACGTTTACAAGGACGCTGGCAAGGTTGAAGTCACCATCACCAAAGCGGACGGTGGCAACTTCGAGAACCTGGTCACCAACCCTGCTCCAGCAGTGACGGACGTCACTGACACCATCGACACCAGCACTGTCTCCCTGACGGCGACTCCGAGCGTCGCCGAAGGCGGCATCGTGGTGTACACCGCTTCGGTTTCGGCACCAGTGACCGGTTCGCCGGTTGTAGTGACTCTGTCCAACGGCCAGACCATCACCATTCCAGTTGGTGAGTCGTCCGGCAGCGTGAACTTCACCGCACCCAACGACGCACTGGCTGGCGGTAGCTCCCTGAGCACCACCATCACCAAAGCCGACGGCGGCAACTACGAGAAGCTGGAGATCAGCGATAAGCCCGCTGAAACCAGCGTTACCGATACTCCGGATACAACCACTCTGAGCCTCTCGGCCACCGACTCCGTGGCTGAAGGCGGCTCCATTGTCTATACCGCGACACTGACCAATGCTGCCGGTACTCCAGTGACCGTGACCCTGTCCAACGGTGCAGTCATCACCATTGAGGCCGGTAAAACCACAGGTTCCGTTACCGTTGCTGCGCCTGCCGACGACGTATACAAGGACGCTGGCAAAGTCGAAACCACCATCACCAAAGCTGAAGGCGGCAACTTCGAAAACCTGGTTACCAACCCAGCGCCTGCCGTGACTGATGTCACCGACACTATTGATACTTCGACTGTCAGCCTGACTGCCACACCGAGCGTGGCCGAGGGCGGCATCGTCGTTTACACCGCTTCGGTGTCCGCGCCAGTGACCGGTTCGCCGGTTGTGGTGACCTTGTCCAATGGCCAGACCATCACTATCCCGGTTGGCGAAAGCCACGGTTCGGTGAACTTCACCGCGCCAAACGACGCACTGGCTGGAGGCAGCTCTCTGAGCACCACCATCACCAAGGCTGACGGCGGTAACTACGAGAAGCTGGAGATTAACGACAAGCCAGCCGAAACCTCGGTTACCGACACCCCAGACACCACCACTCTGAGCCTTTCGGCGACAGATTCCGTGGCAGAAGGCGGGTCCATCGTTTACACCGCGACACTGACCAACGCGGCCGGTACTCCGGTCACCGTGACCTTGAGTAACGGTGCCGTAATCACTATCGCCGCAGGCGCAACCTCGGGCACCGCCACCGTCGCGGCACCAGCCGACGACGTTTACAAGGACGCAGGTAAAGTCGAAACCACCATCACCAAAGCTGAAGGCGGCAACTTCGAAAACCTGGTCACCAATCCAGCTCCAGCTGTGACTGACGTCACCGACACTATCGATACCAGCACCGTTTCGTTGACAGCCACGCCGAGCGTGGCGGAAGGCGGAATCGTGGTGTACACCGCTTCGGTGTCCGCGCCAGTAACCGGTTCGCCAGTGGTAGTGACCTTGTCCAATGGACAGACCATCACTATCCCGGTTGGCGAAAGCCATGGTTCGGTGAACTTCACTGCACCCAATGATGCTCTGGCTGGCGGCAGCTCCTTGAGCACCACCATCACCAAAGCTGACGGTGGCAACTACGAGAAGCTGGAGATCAACGACAAGCCGGCTGAAACCTCGGTTACCGACACCCCGGACACCACCACGCTGAGCCTGAGCGCTACTGACTCGGTGGCCGAAGGTGGCCAGATCACTTACACCGCGACCCTGAGCAATGCTGCTGGTACTCCGGTCACCGTGACATTGAGCAATGGCGCCGTGATCACCATCGCTGCTGGTGCCACTTCGGGCACTGCTACCGTCGCGGCTCCGGCTGATGACGTCTATAAAGACGCCGGCAAAGTCGAAGCCACCATCACCAAGGCCGAGGGTGGCAACTTCGAACACCTGGAGACCAATCCGACTCCGGCCGTGACTGACGTCACCGACACCATCGACAACTCCACCGTGTCGCTGAAGGCCACGCCTTCGGCTGCCGAAGGTGGCAACGTCACTTACACCGCAACCGTCACCGCGCCAGTCACCGGTTCGCCTGTTGTGGTGACCCTCGCCAATGGCGAGAAGATCACCATTCCGGTCGGTGAAACTACCGGCTCGGTGAGCATCACGGCGCCTAACGATGTACTGGTTGGCCACACCCCGCTGACCAACTCCATCACTAATGTGAGCGGCGGCAACTACGAAAACCTGGTCGCCGACAAGACTCCAGTCAGCACTACCGTGACCGACACTGTCGACACCACCAATCTGTCCCTGTCGGCTACACCTTCGGTAGCGGAAGGCGGTTCGATTGTTTACACCGCGACCCTGACCAACGCCGCCGGTACGCCGGTGACTGTAACGCTGTCCAATGGTGCCGTAATCACCATCGAAGCAGGCAAAACCACTGGCACCGTGACGGTCGCGGCACCAGCCGATGACGTCTACAAGGACGCCGGCAAAGTCGAAGCCACCATCACCAAGGCTGAAGGCGGCAACTTCGAAAAACTGGTGCCAAGCACCACACCGGCCGTCACCGACGTGACCGATACCATCGACAATTCCACCGTGTCGCTGAAGGCCACGCCTTCGACGGCCGAAGGCGGCAACGTCACCTACACCGCGACTGTCACCGCTCCGGTCACCGGTTCGCCTGTTGTGGTGACCCTCGCCAATGGCGAGAAGATCACCATCCCAGTGGGTGAAACCACCGGCTCGGTGAGCATCAGCGCGCCGAACGATGCGCTGGTCGGCCACACTCCGCTGACCAATGCCATTAGCGATGTCAGTGGCGGGAACTACGAGAATCTGGTGGCCGACAAGACCCCGGTCAGCACCACCGTGACCGACACCGTGGACACCACCAATCTCAGCCTCAGTGCCACGCCGTCGGTGGCCGAGGGTGGTTCGATCGTCTACACCGCGACCCTGACCAATGCGGCCGGCACGCCGGTCAACGTGACCCTGAGCAACGGCGCAGTGATCACCATCGCCGCCGGGGCAACCAGTGGCACCGTGACTGTGGCTGCACCTGCCGATGACGTGTACAAGGACGCTGGCAAGGTCGAGGTTTCCATCACCAAGGCCGACGGTGGCAACTTCGAGAAGCTGGTGCCTGATACCAAGCCCGTGGTCACCGACGTCACCGACACCATCGACAACTCCACCATTACGCTCAAGGCCACGCCGACGGCAGCCGAAGGCGGCACCGTCACTTATACCGCCACTGTCAGCGCGCCAGTTACCGGCTCGCCGGTGGTGGTGACTCTGGCCAATGGTGAAAAAATCACCATCCCGGTCGGCGAGAGCAGCGGTTCGGTGAGCATCAGCGCGCCGAACGATGTGCTGGTTGGCCACACTCCGCTGACCAATGCCATCAGCACGGTCAGCGGCGGGAACTACGAGAACCTGATTGCCGACAAATCGCCGGTCAGCACTACCGTGACCGATACCGTGGACACCACCAACCTCAGCCTCAGCGCTACACCGTCGGTGGCCGAGGGCGGTTCCATCGTCTACACAGCGACCCTGAGCAATGCCGCCGGTACTCCGGTCACCGTGACCCTGAGCAACGGTGCGGTAATTACCATTGCCGCAGGCGCCACTTCCGGTACCG